>NZ_BAAGPM010000033.1:0-1628 GCF_054784135.1 Kribbella swartbergensis | reverse complement strand
CGAGCTGGTGAAGATCCGCGCCTCCCAGCTCAATGGCTGTTCCTATTGTATTTACATGCACACCAAGGCTGCACGGGAGATCGGGGAGAGCGAGGAGCGGCTCTACCTCCTTAGCTCGACTTTGGCCATTTCTGGCAGGTGGTTTGGGAGTGCAGAGGCGGCGAAGCGAACGATGCGGTAGGTTGGTGTGTCCCCGCCAAGAGACACGGCCATGCCAGACCTGCCCACCCGCTTCGCCGCGATCATTTTAGCCTTTGCCCCGCTCTTTCGCTACCGAACCTGGCGCCATGCCGAGGTCCTGCTCGTCGGGGCCATTCTGGCACCCGGCAAGCGCACTGTGACCAGCATCTTGCGCATCACCGGCCTCAGTCGCGAGGCTCACTTCGTCAACTACCATCGCGTGTTGAGCCGGGCTCGCTGGAGCGGACGCGAGGCCGCCCGTCTGCTGCTTTGTTTGCTCATCCACGCCTTTGCACCAACCGGTCCGATCATCCTCGGCCTTGATGACACCATTGAGCGTCGGCGCGGCCGGCGCATCACAGCCAAGGGCATCTATCGCGATCCGGTGCGCTCATCCGATGCTCACTTCGTCAAGGCATCAGGCCTGCGCTGGCTCAGCCTCATGCTCCTGGCGCCCATTCCGTGGGCCGCCCGTACCTGGGCCTTGCCGTTCCTCACCGCCTTGGCGCCCTCGGAGCGCTACTGCCGTGAGCGGGGACAGCGGCATAAGAAGCTGACCGACTGGGCCCGCCAGCTGGTGCTGCAGGTGCGGCGTTGGCTGCCTGAGCGCGAGCTGGTGCTGGTGGCTGACATGGGCTTTGCCGCCCTGGAGTTGCTCGCAGCCCTGTCCCGTCAGGGTGTGATCTGCATCACCCGACTTCGGCTGGACGCTGCCCTCTATGAACCAGCCCCACCGCGTCGACCAGGGACAAGCGGCCGTCCCCGCACCAAAGGAGCTCGCCTGCCAACCCTTTTTGATGTGCTGACGCGGACAAGTACGCGCTGGCAACGCGTCACGGTGCCGGGCTGGTATGGCGAAGGGGATCGGCTGGTCGAGTTCTGCTCGGCCACGGCTGTGTGGCGCCACGGCGGCATGCCGGTGGTACCAATCCGCTGGGTGCTGCTGCGCGATCCCCTTGGACGCTTCTCGCCGCAGGCCTTGCTGTGCACCGATCCCAGGCAGGCTCCGTTGCAGATCATCCGCTGGTTCATTCTGCGCTGGCAAGTCGAGGTCACATTCCAGGAGGCCCGCGCCCATCTGGGTGTGGAGACGCAACGGCAATGGTCGGATCGTGCCGTGGCCCGCACCACACCCTGCTTGTTCGGGCTGTTCTCCATCGTGACCCTGCTGGCTGCCCAACTCGACCGGCGCACCCGAACAGCTGTGCTCATCGACAGCTGGTACCGCAAGTCTCATCCGACTTTTGCGGATGCGCTCGCAACCGTGCGACGGCAGATTTGGCGCGAGACAGGTTTGTTTACATCCCGGCACCGGCACAAAACGCCGAAACCCTCACGGGCCCTTCAGCAGTGCTTGGTTTACGCACTCTGTCACGCCGCCTGATTGGCCAAAGTCGAGCTTAGTGCCTGGCGCGAATCTTCGTTTTATTCCGACCGCGAGCGGGCGG
>NZ_BAAGPM010000032.1:509-756 GCF_054784135.1 Kribbella swartbergensis | reverse complement strand
ATACCCTGCGCGACGGCTTTACGTTGCCGATCGGCCTTCTGCATGATCGGATTGTCATGCAGGTGGGTCTTGTCCTTATGGCAAGGCAGGCACAGTACCATGCAGTTGTCGAGCGTTGGCGTACCACCCAGCCCATCAGCAACACGGTGATCATAGTGGAATTCGCCTACACGGAGCTTCTTCTCGCACTGCTCGCAATGTCCTTTGGTTTGCTCGGCAGCCTTGCTCTTTACGGACTTTGGAAACT
>NZ_BAAGPM010000032.1:0-395 GCF_054784135.1 Kribbella swartbergensis | reverse complement strand
GCTCGTTCGGCAGCCTTGCTCTTTACGGACTTTGGAAACTCTTGCCGGGCCATTAAGCGGCCCTCTCGTACTTGAGCCAGGTCGAGTAATTCCCGTAGAGCTCAGTCCATTCCTGGAAGGGCTTTGAACCGGGCGTGACATCCCGTTTGCTGTCGACCTCAAGCAAGTCCTTGACCCATGCGTCACAGGCCGCTGCGTCGTCTGAGAGGCCGGCACAGTGCATAAGCCGGATGTATTCGCGGAAGGTGTCCGTTTGGCAGGCCATGGCGATCTGAGACGCCGCGGGCATCTCATGGAAGCGCCGGCGCTCTTTCTGCTCTTCCGCCGAGATCTGTTTCGCCGGAGGCTGAAGGCGGGCGACAGCGACCCACCGCTCATCAGCGGGGTTCGGTAGC
>NZ_BAAGPM010000031.1:447-968 GCF_054784135.1 Kribbella swartbergensis | reverse complement strand
GTGGCCGACCAGACCACCCAGCAATCGGTCACCGTCTCGTCCGCCGCCCAGCAGACCTCCGCCAACGTGCAGACGGTGGCGGCCGCCACGGAAGAGCTGTCGATCTCGATCCGGGAGATCGCCTCCCAGGTGGCGCAGTCCTCCCAGGTGGCCGAGAAGGCCGTCGCCGGCACCCAGCGCACCAGCGCCACGGTGCAGGAGCTGGCCGCGAGCGCCGAGAAGATCGGCGACGTGGTGCAGCTGATCAACACCATCGCGGGCCAGACCAACCTCTTGGCCCTCAACGCCACCATCGAGGCGGCGCGGGCGGGCGAGGCCGGCAAGGGCTTTGCCGTGGTGGCCTCCGAGGTCAAGGATCTCGCCACCCAGACGGCCAAGGCCACGGAGGAGATCTCCCACCAGATCGGTTCGGTGCAGCAGGCGACGCAACAGACGGTGGCGGCGATCCAGGAGATTGCCCGCACGATCACCGAGATGAGCCAGATCTCGACCTCGATCGCCGCCGCCATGGAAGAACAGGG
>NZ_BAAGPM010000031.1:0-346 GCF_054784135.1 Kribbella swartbergensis | reverse complement strand
AGCAGGGCGCCGCCACGGCCGAGATCGCCCGCAACGTCCAGGAGGCGGCGCGGGGCACGGAAGCGGTCACCGGCAGCATCGGGGACGTTCAGCAGGGCGCCGGCGAGACCGGAGCCGCTGCCAGCCAGGTGCTCGGGGCAGCCCAGGAGCTCGCCCGCCACTCCAACGATCTCGGCCAGGAGGTTGCCACGTTCCTCCAAGACGTGAAGGCGGCTTAAGGATTGAGAGGGGCTGATGCAGGATGGGTGAGCTAGCCCCACACATGCTCAGCCATCGTGAGGAGCAACCTCAAGGGAGGGCCGCTGGTTGCAGCGGCCCTTTTTCGATTCCGTTGCAAATCCTGCCG
>NZ_BAAGPM010000030.1:0-608 GCF_054784135.1 Kribbella swartbergensis | reverse complement strand
CTTGGTGATGTGCGGAGCCCCGAAGGATTTCTCCAACACCACATTGCGGCCCTTGGGACCGAGCGTGACCTTCACGGCGTTCGCGAGGATGTCGACACCGCGCAGCATGCGATCACGAGCGTCAGTGGAGAATTTTACGTCTTTGGCAGCCATGAGCTAACCTCCTGTTATTTTGTATCTGGTCGGGCCAAGCCTGTTCAGGCGGCCTTCTGAGCCGCGGTGGACTGTTCGATCACGCCCATGATGTCGGCTTCCTTCATGATCAGGAGATCCTGGCCATCGATCCGCACCTCGGTGCCGGACCACTTGCCGAACAGCACGCGGTCGCCGGCCTTCACGTCGAGGGCGACAACCTTGCCGCTCTCGTCACGGGCGCCGGGGCCGACGGCGACGATTTCGCCCTCTTGCGGCTTTTCCTTGGCGGTGTCCGGGATGATGATGCCGCCGGCCGTCTTCTCTTCGGCTTCGATGCGGCGGACGACAACGCGGTCGTGCAGCGGACGGAATGTCATAGGCGAGCCTCCTCGATATAGGAATTGGAGGCACTCGTCTGCGCCGAGCAGCACGTTTAGCACTCGACGCATTAGAGTGCTAAGACGAGTTGATAC
>NZ_BAAGPM010000029.1:0-732 GCF_054784135.1 Kribbella swartbergensis | reverse complement strand
CCGGCGCTGCTGCGCCCGGGCCGCTTCGACCGCCAGATCGTGGTGCCGAACCCCGACGTCATGGGCCGCGAGAAGATCCTGCGGGTGCACGTGCGCAAGGTGCCGCTGGCGCCCGACGTGGACCTGAAGGTGATCGCCCGCGGCACCCCCGGGTTCTCGGGCGCCGACCTGATGAACCTGGTCAACGAGGCGGCCCTGCTCGCGGCCCGGCGCGGCAAGCGCATCGTCACCATGAAGGAGTTCGAGGACGCCAAGGACAAGGTGATGATGGGGGCCGAGCGGCGCACCCTGGTGATGACCGACGACGAGAAGCGCCTGACCGCCTATCACGAGGCCGGCCACGCGGTGGTGGCGCTCAACGTGCCGGCCACCGACCCGGTGCACAAGGCCACGATCATCCCGCGCGGCCGGGCCCTGGGCATGGTGATGCAGCTGCCGGAGCGGGACAAGCTGTCGATGTCTTATGAGCAGATGACCTCGCGCCTGGCGATCATGATGGGCGGGCGCATTGCCGAGGAGATGATCTTCGGGCGTGACAAGGTCACGTCTGGCGCCCAGTCGGACATCGAGCAGGCGACGCGTCTGGCCCGCATGATGGTGACCAAGTGGGGCTTTTCGCCCGAGCTTGGCACGGTGGCCTATGGCGAGAACCAGGACGAGGTGTTCTTAGGCATGTCCATGGGACGCCAGCAGAACATCTCCGAGGCGACCTCCCAGAAGATCGACTCGGAG
>NZ_BAAGPM010000028.1:0-780 GCF_054784135.1 Kribbella swartbergensis | reverse complement strand
TGATGCAGCGCCCGCCCGAACTGGGTCATGCCGTCACCTCCCACTGCTCCTTTGCCATTGACGCGGAAGACAGCATGCTTGTCCGAGTAGAACGCCACCGGCTTGCCGTAAGCCTCCAGGTACTCCCGGGTGGATCTGAAATAATCGAAGGTCGACTCGGTCTCGACGAACTTCAGATGCATCAGCCGGCTGGTGGCATCATCAATGTCGACCAGCAGCGTGCAGGGCGGGCCGCGATCCTCAAACCAGGAGTGCTCGGAGCCATCGATCTGGACGAGTTCGCCGACGCAGTCGCGCCGGTAGCGCGGCTGGTGCACCCTTTGGAGCTTCTGCCGGCGCTCCTGCCACAAGCCCGCCGCGACCATCCAGCGCCGGATCGTCTCGACACCCAGAGTGATGCCGTGCCGCTCGGCGAGCTTCTCGCAGGCGAGGGTTGGGCCGAAATCGGCATAGTTGGCCGTGATCAGCGCCAGCACCTCGCTTCGCAGCGCCGCCGGATAGGAGCGGTTGCTGGGCTTGCCACGGCGTGACGACACTAACGCCGCCGGACCGCCGGCATGGTAGGCCTTGAGCAATCGGAACACCTGGCGTCGCGTGATCCGCAGCAGCTGGGCGGCCTCGCGCACCGTAATTCGCTCCGCCACGACGTCCCGCAGAATGTGAACCCGATCAATCTCCGGCCGGCTCATCCCGATCACCGTCATCAGATCCAATCTCCCCAGCACGATCACCCAGGGAGAGTGACATTTGTAATGGGGAGAGGAGTGACCTTTCTAACGG
>NZ_BAAGPM010000027.1:0-596676 GCF_054784135.1 Kribbella swartbergensis | reverse complement strand
AACAGGTGAACCCACAAATCGTGGGTTCACCTGTCGCCGATGTCCTGAGACATCACATGGTGCCCCCGGCAGGATTCGAACCTGCGACGCACGGTTTAGGAAACCGACGCTCTATCCCCTGAGCTACGGGGGCGCACGCGGGGACAGCTTAGCGGAGGGGGCGGGGGAGGCGGGCATCGATTGTTGGCCGGTCGGGGATTCATCGTCAGCCTCTTGGGTATCCGCCGTGAACCGGTCGCCATCCATTGTCAGGCGTGCGGGCATCCAGTCGGCCGGTCGGAGGTCTGGCTGTTAGCCGGTGAGGGCGGTGACGGCTAGGTGGCCGGTGATGGAGGCGTAGCGCTCGGCGTAGAGGGTGGTGCAGCGGGAGGAGGCGCAGCCGGAGCCGGCGAAGGTGGTGCCGCGGATGGTGGCGGCGCTGGAGCCGGAGCGGGTGTAGACGGGGCCGCCGGAGTCGCCGCCGATGATGGCGATCTGACCACCGCGGGTCGCGCGGATGACGTAGGTGGTGCAGCCGTCGTTGTCGCAGTACTTCGCTGACGTCGAGCGGACAGTGATGCCGCAGAGCGACGTACTGAAGCTGCCGGACTGGCAGACGACCGTGCCGACGCCGGGGTCGGCTCCGCCCCGGACTGTGCGGGTGTCGGCGGAGTCGCCGGGGCCGTCGGTCCAGATCTTCGAGCCGTACGTGCTGCCGGTCAGAAGAGCCTGGTCGTAGTCGGGGTAGTTCTTCCTGACCGTCGTCGTGCCGTAGTAGTTCTTACCCGACTTCCACACGGTCCCGACGCCGCCACAGTGTCCGGCGGTCACTGACCCGCGCTGGCCGTTGGAACGTCGTACGACGGAGAAGCCCGCAGTGCAGTTCTTCAGAGCCGACGTGATCCGGGCGCCACCCCAGTGGCCACCCTTCGGGGTGTCGTTGAGGCGGGACGTGCGGGTGAGCGAGCTCTCGACGAGCCGTACGCCGGACAGGCGGCGCAACCCCTCCAGCGACGCGGCCGATGTCGTCGCCTTGTCGTACTCGATGATGATGTCTTCGGTGACTGGGTCGAGATCGGCGGCGAACGTCGTACGGGTCGCGTCGCCGGACCAGGAGCGGGCGCCGACCGCGTTCCAGGCGTCGGCGATCTCGCGGGCCGAGCGGCAACTGCGTTCGATGCCGACCATCTGCTTGCCGGCCGCGGGGACGTGCCGAGCCATCGCAGCTTCGTAGCGGCGCGAGTCCAGCATCGAGTTGTCGACCACGACCTTGTACCCGGTCGAGGCCGAACCGACGACGCCGATCACACCCTGGCTCAGGCCGTAGGGCAGCCCGGACTTCGGCCGGCCGGTGGCGTCCAGCGGTTCGAGGGACCGTACGGCGATGGCGATGCCGTCGCCGAGGGCCTCGCCGAGCGGCCGCGGATCCGACGCGGACGTCGGTTGCGCCAGCCGTTTCGACTGGACGGAACTCGCGCTCGGCTGGCCGTGCGAGCACGCCGAACCGGCGGTCGAGGCGACCGGAGCGCCAGGCGTCGCGGTGGCCGTGAGACCGACCGCGATGAGTGACATCGAGCCGAAAGTGAGCAGCGGGACAGTAACTGAGAGTCGCACGTAGCTCCCCAGATCGGTGGACGGCCGCGTCCATCCTCCGGTCAGGGACTCCACTCAGTCAAGAGTTGATCACTCTCGGCGAACAAGTTCGATTACCGTGCGCGAGCGTACCTCGCAAGCTCACGTCCGTCGCCGCCGAGGAACATCAGGGTGTCGCCGTCGAGAGTGACCCGGGCGGCATCCTTCAGTACGGCGGTGTGCGGCACGTTGTCGCATCCCATCAACCGCTGCGGGCCGGCCGTTGCGGTGAACTCGCCGTCCTGGCCGATCGAATACGTTCCCTGGAGTCCGTTGCAGCCGTCCGAACCGGTCCAGGTCCCGTCGGCGCGCAGCACGAGCACCGGGTCGTCCGGCCGCGGAGCCTTCAGCGAACTCACGCCGACCATCTGGACCGGCTGCCACGTCCCGGACACGTTCGAAGCCGAGAGCGGGGCCTGGACCGATGTCGACGCGGCCGGAGTCTGAGCGCCCGCGACTGGTGGCTGCTCCGAGGCGCTCGGGCCGCCGCCCAGGCTGAACACGGTGACGGCGATGCCGGCGACCGCCACGGCCGCGGCTCCTGAGATGATCCAGGTACGGCGCTGGGCCTTCCGTGCACCCGCGGTCGCCCGCTCGGTCAGGCCGGTGGCCGGCGGCACCGTCGCCGCGGCGCGGTCGAAGACACCGCGCAGGTCATCCTCGAGATCGGTGTTGCTCACGACAACCTCTCATCACGCATGGTGGGACTGCCTGCCCCAGAAGGAACACGACGCCGCCGCAAGGTGGCGAGCGCCCTGCTGGCGGTCGCCCGCACGGAGGACGGTTTGATGCCGAGCACGTCGGCGATCGTCTGGTCGTCGAGGTCCTGGTAGTAGCGCAGGACCAGCACGACCCTCTCCCTGGCCGACAACTCGGCGAGTGCTCGCCAGAGGTCGTCGGAGTTCACGATGTCGGTGGCGGGATCGGGCACCGTGTGCGGCGGGTCGATCTCGGCCGTCGGTGCCTCGGTGAACGACTTCCGCCGCGTCATCGACAGATACGCGTTGATCAGGATCCGCCGGACGTAGTGGTGCGGATCGTCCGCCTTGCGCACCTTCCGCCACGACTTGAACGCCTGCATCAACGCGATCTGGGCCAGGTCTTCCGCTCGCTGGTAGTCGCCGGAGACGGTGAAACCGAGCCGCACCAGTTCCTGTCCGCGTGCGGACACGTACTCCTCGAACTCCACTCGCCACTCCCCGGCTGGGCGTAGAACACCTCACATCTATTAGACGCATCGAGGTGTGCAGGGTGCTGCAACCATTCACACACAGTTGAGTCTCAGACCAACAGGTAAGGCCGTACTTCGCATGCACATGCTGCAGCGTCCAATGCTTGTGGCAAGAGCCGCCACCTGCCTTGCGGGTCGACCTCAGGGAGGGACCCGCAAGGCAGGCGCGGGTTGACCCGGCCCGGACGGCTTCGGGGGGCGCGTCCAGCGCAGGGTCAGCGCAGGCCGAGCGACTTGATCAGCTCGGGTGTCACCTGGCGGGGGGCCGGCAGTTCACCGGGCTTGCCCTGGCCTTCGAGGGAGGTCGCCACCAGACGGCGGCAGCCGAATGCCTCCACGGTGTAGGAGAGGACCCCGCGGTCGTTGTCGGTGAACCGCAGTACGTAGGTGGGGCCTAGCTCCTTGGTGCAGAACGCCGGCTTCTTCGCGACCGGCTTCGGAGTGTTCGCCAGGGCGAACAGATCCGTTGCCTGCTTGGCGTTGCGTTTGGTGTGGACTGTCGCGTAGTCCTGCCCGGACGCCTTGGCGTCGTACTGGCAGATCGTCACGCTGACGGGCTGGAACAGCGACGTTGCCGCGCCCTTGCCCCAGACAACCTTGTCGGTTGCCGTACGCACCGACGCGATGGTGTCGGGGCAGTCCATGCTCGGTGTGCCGCTGGGGGTGGGCGGCGAAGGGGTGGTGCTGCTGGTCGGGGTATCCGTGGGCTGGGCGGCGGGCGGGGACGTGGCGCTCTCATCACCGCAGGCGGCGGCAACTCCGAGTACAGCCACGACGAGCGTCGCACCGATCAGGCCCCGTGTCCGTAATGCACTCACGACTCGGTCCTTCCGGGTTGGCGAGGTCACCCATGATGGTCGACCGGCGTCTCGTCCCGCGTGCCAGAAGCATCACGGCGGCGCGTCGTTCCAGTCATGCAGGAAGAACGTGCGGCAACCGAGGCACACCTGTAACACGCGCGCTCTGGCAGGTCCGGATTACGATGACCTCCCGTGGGCCGGAAGAAGAACGACGCAGCGACGGCGCAGCGCGAACGCGACGAGTGGCAACTCGGCATCGACTGGGCCCGCTGGCTGCTGGCCGGCAACACCCCACAGCCCCTCACCATCTACGGGCTCGTCCTCGAGCCGGGTGAGGTCGCGTACGTCAACACCCCGGCGCACTACGCTCGCCTGTACGGCGGCAGCGGCCGGTACACCCACAGCAGTGGGCTGTTCATCGGCAAACCGGGCATGGTCCTCGGAATGATGGCGGCGAACGCGGCGATCAACGCGAGCCGGAAGGCCGCGGCCAAGCGGGACATGCAGCTGATGTGGCGCGACCGGCAGGAAGTGCCGACCGTGGTGACGAACTACCGGATCCTGTGCATGTTGCCGCAGCGCGGCTGGCTGAGCTTCTACTACAGCGCGGTGCAGGAGTTCTATCCCGATCCGGCGAACTGGATGGTCACCTTCGGATTCCAGAACGCGGAGCCGCTGCGGCTCGCCGGTCTGGCCGCGCCGACGCTGTCCGTGCTCACCGCGTGGTGCGTGCTCGGAAACGGCCGCTGGCAAGGCGAACCGGGCATCGCGCCGCTACTTCAGGCGGCTACCGGGCAGCAGTTGCCGCCGGGTGTTGTGCACGGCGAACTCGACACCGGGCAGCCGCGGCGACTGGGTAACCTTGAGCCATGACGAGCCCGTACGAAGACGACGAGCCGCTCTTCCCGGAACAGACCCGCGATGACGACCCGCGGACCTGGGGCGACAGCGACCCCGCCGCCGACGACGACGAACGCATCCTCCGCGAGGTTCCGCCGCACCACGAGTGAGGCCTTGGGAGCTGCCGTGGAGCTTCGGGGGTTCACAGAGGAGTACGGGCGTTTGGTTGCCGGCTGGGCCACGACGGCACAGGAAGTGGCGTTGCTGTGCGGGCGCGAGGAGTTCCCGTTTCCCGAGGAGCTGATCGGGAGCTGGCGGAAGGCCGATCCTGACATCCAGGCCTATCTGTACTACGACGGCGAGGACCCGGTCGGGTACGGCGAGGTGTGGCTCGACGACGAGGAGGACGAGGTCGAACTCGCCCGGATCATCGTCGATCCGTCACAACGCGGCCGGGGAATCGGCGTTGCGTTGGTGCGCGCACTACTCGAGCCGGCGGTCGCGGCTGGCCACCCGGACATCTTCCTCCGGGTCCGGCCGGACAACGCCGTCGGGATCAAGACCTATCTGGCTGTCGGCTTCACGGACGTCTCCCACCAAGAAATGAACGAATGGAACGCCGGCCAACCCATCCCCTACCGCTGGATGCGCTACCCCAGCCAGCCCTCACCAGATGCCGCACGCCGGATCTGACTCAGATGGCGTGAGTACGCCGGACAGCGTCGTCGGCATGGGATGGCGGGTGTGGGTCAGCGGCGTTCGCGGAGGGCGTCGCGGATTTCGGTGAGGAGTTGCTGGTCGGTGGTGAGGGGGTCGGGCTCGGGTTCCTGGCCGCGGGCGCGGCGGGCGGCGAGCTTGTTCAGCGGCAACACGATGAAGAAGTAGATGGCCGCCGCGACGAACAGGAAGTTCATCGCCGCCTGCAGGATCGCGCCGATCGAGAACTTCGCGCTGTTGAGGGTGAACGTCAGGACGTTGCTGATGTCCGGCTCGCCGAAGGCGGCCGCGATCAGAGGGTTGATCAGGTTCTCCACCAAGGCGGTGACGATCTGACCGAACGCCGCGCCGATGACGACGGCGACCGCCAGGTCGACCACGTTGCCGCGCATGACGAATTCCTTGAAGCCCTTGAGCATGTGTGGTGCCTCCATGGACGGGTGATATTTCCCCGACAACGTAGAGCCACCGCTTGGTCAGCGCGAGCGTCCGCGCCGGGGCCGACACGCATCGTGCCCGGTTGTGTCCGATAAGTGATCGGTATCGGACGACGCCACCCGGTGAGGTGTCGACGGAACGAGGGCGGTCGTCGCTTCGGCGCCTGGCTCGGGCGGGCCGTTAGCTGGTGTCTGGGGTGAGGGCAATGGTGATTTTGGAGTTGGTGGCGGCTTGGGCCAGGCGGGTGGCGACTGCGGGGGTGGTGGCGACCACGATGAGCGCGCCGGAGGTCGTCGTACGTGGGGAGGGGAGGGCGACCACGCGGACGGCTTGGGCGAGGAGGTTGGCGGAGTCGGCTGGGGTGCTGGTGGCGGCGTAGAGGTTGATGTGGTCGCCGACACGGAGGAGGGCGGAGATGTCGGCGTCGTCGATGCGGAACGGGTAGGCGACGGAGCCGGCCGGGACCGAGACCGGGGCCAGGAAGCGGGCGTCGGTGAGTGGTTCGCCGGATCTGACCGGTGTGCTGAGGACGCGGGTGGTGAGGTCGGTACCTGGTTTGAGGGCGCCGTCGGGTACGGCGTTCGGGGGGAGGTCGAGGGTGCGGAGGTCGGAGGTGGCGGGGACTTTTCCGCCGGGGAGGTCGCGGGCGGCGGCCAGGACGGCGACGGTTGGTGGGGGTGGCGGGGAGAGGGATTGGAGGGCGAAGTACACGGCTGCCGCGGCGGCCACGCCGGCTAGGAGTCGGCGGTGCCACCTCACGGCGCGCAACAGGTCGCGGGGTCGGAAAGGGTTTCTCATGCCAGAGAAAGTACGAGTCTTTCGCTGGGCCAGCGGTTAGTTATCCACATGGCTTGAGGCGGCTGCGGCGGCCGGAGGCCTTGTCTGTGGTGCCGGTGGTCGGCGGCCGCGAAGGGGGTGGCGCAGGCCGACTTGTCGGGTACGACGGGCGCCGGGGCGCGGGTGAGACGTCCGTGCGGCCCGTGCGGTGGGGCTGGGTGTGGGAGGTCTGTGAGGCGTTGACCCGACGTGTTAGGTGGGGCGGTGGTGAGGGGGCAGGTGCGGGCGGGGACGAGCAGAGCCAGCTTGCCGGGTGGGATGGCAGGCCCGGGGGGCGGACTGAGGGGCAGGTGGGGGCGGGGAGAGCAGAGCCGGCCTGCCGGGTGGGTGGCAGGCCGGGGGAGGGCTCGGGGTTAGGCGGCGCTGGTGTTGGTGGTGGAGGGGGACGATGTGGTGGTCGTCGAGGGCGCGGTGGAGGTCGAAGAGCTGGAGTCCGAGGTCGTCGACGACGGGGTCGAGTCGGACTTGGTGGAGACGGAGCCCTTGCCGGAGTTGCGGCTGTCGGTGCGGTAGAAGCCGGAGCCCTTGAACACGACGCCGACGGCGTTGAAGACCTTGCGCAGGGTGCCCTGGCAGGCGGGGCACACGGTCAGCGCGTCGTCCGTGAAGCTCTGCCGCACCTCGAGCGCCTCGCCGCAGTCGGTGCACTGGTACTGGTACGTCGGCACGGTTCGTTCCTCTCAGGCCGTTGGCACTCCTACTACTCGACTGCTAATAATGCTCCAGCAACCCGAACTATTCCAACTCGGGCGTGGGATACCTCAACCGAGCGTGGTTGTCCACCGGACGCAGAGCTACGCAAAGTTGTCCGGGACCCCATTTGGGGCGGGCGGCGGGATTCTCTACGGTTGGTCCGTGCGTCGCCTGCTTCGAGTCGTCATCATCAGCGGAATCGCCCTCGCCACCGTCCTGTTGGTGATCGCCGGTACCGTCGTCTTCGTCGTCCGCCATTCCTTCCCGACGTACGACGGAACGATCGAGCTGACCGGTCTGGAAGCCGACGTCGAGGTGATCCGGGACGCGAACGGCATCCCGCAGATCTACGCGGACCGCCCGAGCGACCTGTTCGCCGCGCAGGGGTACGTCCACGCGCAGGACCGCTTCTTCGAGATGGACTTCCGCCGGCACGTCACGTCCGGCCGGCTGGCGGAGCTGTTCGGTCCCGACGCACTCGAGACAGACAAGTTCGTCCGCACGCTCGGCTGGCGCAGGGTGGCGGAGAAGGAACTCGGCCTGCTCAGCCCGTCCACCCGGCAGTATCTGGACGACTACGCCCGCGGCGTGAACGCGTACCTGGACACGCACAGCGGCTCCGCTCTCAGCCTCGAGTACGCCGTCCTGTCGCTGCAGCCGGGCGGCCTGCGGAACTACGTCCCGGAGAAGTGGACCGCGGCCGACTCGCTGGCCTGGCTGAAGGCGATGGCGTGGGACCTCGGCGGCAACATGGACGAGGAGATCACCCGGACGAGGCTGCTCGCGTCGTACTCGGCCCGCAACATCGAGAGCCTCTACCCGCCGTACCCGTACGGCCGGAACGAGCCGATCATGGCCACCGGCTCGGTCCGGGACGGCAAGTTCTCCACCGCGCCGATCGCCTCCGAGGCGCGCCGCGGGATGCTGACCCAGGACCTGCTCAAGTCGCTCGACACCGTCGACAAGGTGGCCAAGGGTCTCCCGCAACTCCTCGGCCGCGGTGACGGCCTCGGTTCGAACTCCTGGGTCGTCTCCGGCGACCACACCGCCACCGGCAAGCCGCTGCTGGCCAACGACCCACATCTCGGCGCGACCATGCCGGGGATCTGGACCCAGGTCGGCCTGCACTGCAACACCGTCAGCCGGTCCTGCCCGTACGACGTCTCGGGCTTCAGCTTCTCCGGGTTGCCCGGTGTGGTGATCGGCCACAACAACGCGATCTCCTGGGGTTTCACCAACCTCGACCCGGACGTCACCGACCTCTACCTCGAGCGCATCGACGGCAACAACGTGCTCTACAACAACAGGTGGCGCGCGATGGCGACCCGCGAGGAGACGTTCAAGGTGGCCGGCCAGGACGAGCCGGTGAAGATCACCGTCCGCGAGACCCGGCACGGCCCGCTCATCTCGGACGTCGGCGAGGACCAGCGTGAGACCGGTGAGCTGGCCGCCAAGCAGGGCAAGAACCCGACGGCGTACGGCGTCGCGATCCAGTGGACCGCGCTGAACCCGGGCCGCACCGCCGACGCCCTGTTCGCGATGAACCGGGCCCAGAACTGGACCCAGTTCCGGGCCGCCGCGCAGCTGTTCCAGGTCCCCTCGCAGAACCTCGTGTACGCCGACACCGCCGGGCACATCGGCTACCAGGCGCCCGGTCTGATCCCGATCCGCAAGACCGGCCGGGGCGACTGGCCGGTGCCTGGCTGGGACCCGAAGTACCACTGGGCCGGGTACATCCCGTTCGATGCGTTACCGACCGAGTTCGACCCGGCCGACGGCATCATCGTGACCGCCAACCAGGCCGTGGTGCCGCGGACGTACACGCACTACCTGACCAACGACTGGGACTACGGCTACCGCTCGCAGCAGATCCTCGACCGGATCAAGGCCGCCGGGGAGCTGGACGCGAACGCGATGGCGTCGATCCAGCTGGACACCAAGAACCGGGCCGCCGAGATGCTGGTGCCGCATCTGCTCCAGATCGCCATCGACGACGACTTCGAACGCCAGGGTCAGGACACGCTGCGGAACTGGGACTTCACCCAGCCGGCCGACTCTGCGGCGGCGGCGTACTTCAACGTGGTCTGGCGGAACGTGCTCGCGCTGACGTTCCACGACCAGCTCCCGCAGAGCGCCTGGCCGGACGGCGGCTCCCGCTGGTTCGAGGTGATCCACACGCTGCTCGCGCAGCCGAACAGCGCCTGGTGGGACAACATCGGTACGCCGCAGCACGAGAACCGTGACGACATCCTGCGGGAGGCGCTGGTCGACGCGCGGGAGGAGATCACGCAGAAGATGGCGCGTGACCCGTCCAACTGGCAGTGGGGCCGCCTGCACCAGCTCACACTGACCAACCAGACGCTCGGCAAGTCCGGTATCGGCGTGGTGGAGAAGCTGTTCAACCGCGGCCCGTACGAGCTGGGTGGCGGCTCGTCGATCGTCAACGCGACCGCATGGGACGCGTCGAAGGGCTACACGGTGACCGCGACCCCGTCGATGCGGATGGTCGTCGACCTGTCCGACTTCGACAAGTCGCGATGGATCAACCTGACCGGTGTGTCCGGGCACGCGTTCTCGTCCAACTACACCGACCAGACAGACCTGTGGGTGCGTGGCGAGACCCTGCCGTGGGCGTACACCAAGGGAGCCGTCGAGGCGACCCGCGAGCACACGGTGACCTTCACCAAGCCGGAGTCGTAGTCACCACGCCGGCGCGGCGGTCTCCGCGAACAACCCCTCGGGCCAGGTCCACAGTGCCCGTTGGGTGAGCAGGATCGAGATCGTCCGGTCCGCCGGAATGGTCGACCAGAGTGTGCCCAGTCCGCCGGCCCAGCCGTAGCGGTCGCTGCTGACCGACAGCCCGTAGCCCCACCCGGTGTCCGGGCCGAGGAAGTCGGCAGCCGCCGTACGCTGTCCCGCCGTCAGGTGGTCCGTCGTCATCTCTGCCACGGCCGCCGGCGACAGGATGCCGTGTCCACCGGCCAGCAGCATCCGGGCGAACGCGTGGAAGTCGTCCGCCGTCGAGATCAGCCCGCCACTCGCATCCGGGAACGACGGTGGCTCCAGCCACTGGCTCCCAGCCGCTGGGTCGAGCAGGTCCTCACCGACGTACGCCGTGGTCAGTCGAGACGGGTCCGACGCGGTGAAGCCGGTGTCACGCATCCCGAGCGGCTCGAACAGCCGCTCACGCAGGAACTCCTCCAGCGGCTGCCGAGTGGCCCGTGCGAGCAGGACGCCGAGCACGTGCGAGCCGGTCGAGTACATCCACCGCTGACCCGGCTGGTACTGCAACGGCAGCGTTCCGAACCGTCGCATCCACTCTTCCGGCTCGAGTGAAGTCCGCGGCAAGGGCGGTCCGAACGTCCGCAGTCCCAGCTCCTCCTCCCGCTGCCGGATCGCCGGGTTGTCCGACTCACCCAGCCCCAATCGGAACGTCAGCAGGTCCCGGAGCGTGATCGGCCGCTCGGCTGGAACGGTGTCGTCCAGTGGTCCGTCCGGATGACGGAGTACGACGGGATCCGCCAGCTCGGGCAGCAGGTCGTCGACCGGCGTGTCCATGGACAGCCGGAGCTCGTCGACCAGGATCATCGCCGCGGCCGCGACGATCGGCTTGGTGAACGACGCGACCCGGAACAGACTGTCCCGCTGCATCGGCGGACCGTCGAAGGCGGTGTGGCCCAGCACCTCGACTCGGGTCTCGTCGGCATGGCTCACCAGGGAGACCAGTCCGGGCAGAGTCCCGTTGTCGACGTACTCGCTCAGCATCAGCCCAGTCCACCAGCCAACGGTGTGTCCCGCCATTGCCCCACGAACATCCGGATGGCATCGGCCAGCGCGGGCAGCTGCGGCACCATCCGGGTGCACGCGATGAGCTGCAGCACGCGCGCCGTGTCCATGACCTGCTGGACTCGGGTGTCCAGCACCGGCCGCCCCAGAGCCTCCGCAGCCTCGTTGTAGACCTTCCCGAGGTCAGGACCGAACCCGGCCATGTCCCACTCGGGCGGACCGAGCGTCACGTCCTCGAAGTCCGACCACAGCACGCCGTCGGCCGTCGGGATCACGTTGTACGACGGAGCGTCGCCATGGATCGTCTGGATCGTCGCCGACGGGAAGACGGCCTCGAACTCGGCCTGGCTCGTCAACATCGGTCCCAGCACGTCCCACTCGGCCCGTGCCCGGTCCACATCCTCCTGCTCCAGCAGACCCGGCACAGCCTCCAGCTCGGCGAGAGCCCGCGGCACGGCGAGCAGCGGCGTCATCCACGGCAGCTCAGCCGGGTACGACGCCAGTACGGCGTGCAGCTCGGCAGCCCGGGTGGTCCAGGCGATGTAGTCGGGTTCGGCGGACTTGTCCTGCTCCACGTACTGCCAGAACGTCATCGAGAACCCGTCCTGCCGCACCGGCTCGCGCGGTACCAGCGGGCTCGGCGCGGTCACCGGCTTGCCCTGCTCCGCCAGCCAGCCGGTCACGTCCAGTTCCCGCTGCATCCGTCGTACGGCGACCTCCGGGTCCATCAGCGGGGGCGGCAGAGTCATCGGGACCCGTGCGACCACCGGTGACGGCTTCAGGTGCACCACCACGGAGAACGCGTCGTACAGAACCGTCGGGTCGGTGACAGTCAGGCCCAGGCGCCGTCCGGCAGTTGCGGCGGCTTGTACCGCGTTCTCAGTCATCCAGCGATCTTCTCAGGACGATCAACCGATTTGGCGTCAGCGCCGCGTGCACGGGGTGGTCGTGCTCATCGGACGGAAGCGCGTCGAAGACCTCTGAGTCGTACACCGCGGCCCAGATCGGCGTACCAGGGCCGACACGGGCGAGAGCACGGTCGTACGAGCCGCCGCCGCGCCCGAGGCGCGCACCGTCGCGTGCGACGGCCAACGCCGGGCAGATGACCAGGTCGGCGGTGGCGATGGCGTCCGGGCCCAGGTCGACCGGCGGCTCGGACAGGCCGAGTCGGCCGGGGACCAGGTCGGCGGCTCCGGGTGCGGTGCCCCAGCCGAGGTCGTTGTCGGCGTACAGGATCGGCAGCAGCACCTCACGGCCGGCAGCCAGCAGCCAGTCGATCAGGGCACCGGTCTGCGGCTCGGCACCCCTCGACACGTACAGAGCGATCCGCCGCGCCTCCTGCACTTCTTGCTGTGAGCGGGCGCTCGTCAGCAGGTCTTCTGCATGCGGCCTGGCTTTCCGGGCACCGAGCAGGTATTGCCGTGCCACGGCCTTCGACGGGAACACAGCCCGATCGTATGCGGCGTGACGCGGATAACAGGGCGATCACCTCGAGTCCCATAGGGTTGTCACATGAGTGAGGCAGGTCTACGACAAGCGCAGGAGAAGATGCGCGCGGCCGGCGCCGCCGACGTCGCGATCCGCGTCTTCACGCACTACTACCGGCTGCTCGAATCCGGCCAGCAGGGCACGATCCGCGAGGACGACATCGAGCCGGTCGGCGACCTACCGCACCTGGACCACCTCGACTTCGACGCCGAGGCGATGCGCTCCGCACTGGCCGAGACGGTCGTGATCAAGCTCAACGGCGGGCTGGGTACGTCGATGGGCGTCACCGGGCCGAAGTCGGCGCTGCCGGTCAAGGACGGGCTGAGCTTCCTCGACATCATCGCCCGGCAGATCCTGAGTACGCGCAAGGAGTACGACGTACCGCTGCCGCTGGTGCTGATGAACTCCTTCCGCACCAAGGAGGAGTCGCTGCAGATCCTGAGCGAGTACGACGGCCTGCGGGTCGACGGCATCCCGCTCGACTTCCTGCAGAACATGGAGCCCAAGCTGCTCGCCGACGACCTGACGCCGGCCGAGTGGCCGGCCGACCCGGAGCTGGCCTGGTGCCCGCCCGGCCACGGCGACCTGTTCACCGCGTTGGTTGCCTCCGGCACCCTCGGCGCACTGCGCGAGCACGGGTTCCGGCACGCGTTCATCTCCAACGCCGACAACCTCGGCGCCACCCCGGACGGCCGGATCGCGGCCTGGATGGCCGAGCACGACGTCCCGTTCGGGATGGAGGTCTGCCGCCGGACCAGGTCGGACCGCAAGGGCGGGCACGTCGCGGTGCGCAAGTCCGACGGCCGGCTGATCCTGCGGGACAGCGCCCAGGTCGCCGAGGAGGACACCAAGCCCTTCCAGGACATCACCCGGCACAAGACGTTCAACACCAACAACCTGTGGATCGATCTGGACCGGCTGGCCGAGCTGATGGACGGGCACGACGGCATCCTCGGTCTGCCGATCATCGTGAACAAGAAGACCGTCGACCCGGCCGACCCGTCCTCGCCGAAGGTGATCCAGCTGGAGACCGGGATGGGGACGGCGATCGAGACCTTCGAGGGCTCGCAGGCGGTGCTGGTCGACCGCAGCCGGTTCAAGCCGGTGAAGACGACCAACGACCTGCTGGTCCTGCGCTCCGACGTGTACGAGCTGACCGACTCCGGTGACCTGACCACGACCCACGAGGGCGACGAGCCGTACGTCGACCTGGATCCGGAGTACTTCAAGATCCTGGCCGACTTCGAGGCGCGGTTCCCGGCCGGGCCGCCGTCGCTGGTCCGCGCCGACCGGCTCGAGGTGCGCGGCGACGTTGCCTTCGGCAAAGATGTGACCGTGATCGGCGACGTCGAGATCACGGCGCCCGACGGCGAGCGGCGGGAGATCCCGGACGGCGCCGAGCTCCGCGGCTGACGCTTCGTACTGGGGGACCGAGTGGACGACCTGCTGATCCGGCCGATGGAGCCGTACGACACCGACGAGGCGGCCCGGCTGTGGTGGCGGTCGCGGCACGCGGACGGCACGCTGCTGCCGCCCGCGATCCACACCTTCGACGAGGTCGCGACCTGGTTCGCCGACGTACTCCTGCCGGACGCGCAGACCTGGGTCGCGCTGGACGACGGCCGGATCGTCGCCGTGCTGACCCTCGACGGTGACGATCTCGACCAGTTGTACGTCGACCCGGACGCGCACGGCCAGGGCATCGGATCCACCCTGGTCGACCTCGCGAAGGACCTCCGCCCCGGCGGTCTGGCGCTGTGGACCTTCCAGTCCAACACCGCGGCGCAGTCGTTCTACGCTCGCCACGGCTTCACCGAGGTACGCCGTACGTCGGGAGCCGGGAACGAGGAGAAGGCCCCCGACATCCGGATGACCTGGGGGAACCACCCCGAATCCACCGGCTGAGACCCGGCGGCGCCCTTGGATTAGGGTCGGGGCGTGAGACGGAGTGTGGATGAGCATCTGGAAGTCGTGCTGGGGAGGGTCCGGCCGCTGCCGGCGTTCGATCAGCCGTTGATGGAGGCTGTCGGGCTGGTGCTCTGCGAGGACGTCGTCTCGGGGGTGAGCCTGCCGGGGTTCGACAACTCCGCGATGGACGGGTACGCCGTTCAGGCCGCCGACCTGGCCGGGGCGTCGCCGGACAACCCGATCGCGCTGCCGGTGGTCGGCGAGATCGCGGCCGGCCGGGTCGAGCCGATCGTGGTGACCCCGGGGACCGCTGTCCGGATCATGACCGGCGCCCCGATGCCACGCGGCGCGGACAGCGTCGTACCGGTGGAGTGGACCGACGGGGGTACGGCGACGGTGCGCGTCACCCAGCAGCCGGCCCGCGGAGCGTCCGTCCGGTACGCCGGTGAGGACGTGAAGGCCGGGGAGAAGGTCCTGGACGCCGACACGGTCCTCGGGCCCCGGCAGATCGCCGTACTGGCTGCTGTCGGCCGGGCCCGGGTGAAGGCGCGGCCGCGGCCCCGGGTCGTTGTGGTGTCGACCGGCGCCGAGCTGCGCGAGCCGGGGACCAGGCTGGGCGAGGGGCAGATCTACGACTCGAACAGCTACGCGCTGGCCGCGGCGGCGCGTGACGCCGGTGCGGTGGTCTACCGCGTCGGCATCGTCGGCGACGACCCGAAGCGGATCATGGACACGCTGTCCGACCAGCTCGTCCGCGCCGACCTGGTGATCACCACCGGCGGGGTGAGCATGGGCGCGTACGACGTCGTCAAGGAGGTCCTCACCAAGACCGGCACGGTCGACTTCGCCCAGGTCGCGATGCAGCCGGGCAAGCCGCAGGGGTTCGGCGTACTCGGCGAGGACGAGGTCCCGATCTTCACGCTCCCCGGCAACCCGGTGTCGGCGTACGTGTCGTTCGAGGTGTTCGTCCGGCCCGCGCTGCGGAAGCTGATGGGTCAGATGCCGTACCGCCGCCGGCCGGTCCGGGGCGTGTCGCTGGACAGCTTCAGCTCGCCCGCCGGGAAGCGCCAGTTCGTCCGCGCCGCGGCCACCTCCGGCGACGAGGGCTGGATGGCCAGTACAGTCGGCGGGCACGGCTCACACCTGCTCGGCGGGCTGAGCCGCTCGAACGCATTGATCGTGGTACCGGAAGACGTGACGTCGGTCCGAGCCGGAGATCAGGTGGACCTGTGGCTGCTGGACGAGGAGACCGGATGACGGACGATCGGGGCGCGACGCCCGGCGCCGGGCTGACCCATGTGGACGAGACCGGGGCGGCGCGGATGGTCGACGTGTCGGCCAAGGAGGCCGGCAGCCGCCGTGCCGTTGCCAGCGGCAAGGTTTTGGTCTCGGCCGAGGTGGTCGCGGCGCTGCGCGGGGACGGGGTGCCCAAGGGCGACGCGCTCGGTGTCGCCCGGATCGCCGGGATCATGGGCGCCAAGCGGACCCCCGACCTGATCCCGCTGTGTCATCCCATCGCGATCACTGGCGCGAAGGTCGACCTCGAGGTCGCCGACGACGCCGTACTGATCACCGCCGCGGTGAAGACCACCGACCGCACCGGTGTCGAGATGGAGGCGCTCACCGCGGTCGCCGTCGCCGGTCTCGCGGTGATCGACATGGTGAAGGCGATCGACCCGGCCGCGGTGCTGTCCGACGTACGCGTCGAACTGAAAGAAGGCGGCAAGACAGGGCACTGGGAGCGGCCGTGAGAGCCCTGGTCGTCAGCGTCTCCAACCGCGCCGCCGCCGGGGTCTACACCGATACCACCGGCCCGCTGATCGCGTCCCGGCTGACCTCATGGGGTTTCGAGGTCACCGGTCCGCAGGTCGTGCCCGACGGGGCTCCGGTCGGCGACGCGCTCCGGGCCGGCGTCTCGGCGTCGTACGACGTGATCCTGACGACCGGCGGCACCGGCATCTCACCGACCGACGAGACACCCGAACAGACTGGTGCCGTGCTCGACAAGGTCGTCCCCGGAATCGCTGAAGCGATCCGGGCGTACGGCGTGGCGAACGGCGTACCCACCGCTGCGTTGTCGCGAGGACTTGCGGGCGTCGCGGGTATGACGATCATCGTGAACCTGCCCGGGTCGCGCGGCGGTGTGAAGGACGGGCTGACGGTGCTGGAGCCGTTGCTCCGGCATGCGGTCGACCAGGTCCGCGGCGGTGACCACGTCAGGACGGACAACGACTGATGGCAATCGTCCGCTGGCCGGTCGAGCTGCGGCACGGACAGGTCGCACTCCGGCCGTTGCGCGCCGGCGACGGCGCCGAGTGGGCGGCGGCGCGGCAGCGCAACGTGAGCTGGCTGCGTCCTTGGGACGCTACCCAGCCGCCCGGCGCGGAAGACGGCGCGCGGACGTTCCGCGCGATGGCGCGCGACTGGAACCGGCAGGCGCGGTACGGCCGGATGCTGCCGTTCGTCATCACGTACGGCGGTGCGGCCGGAGTCGGGTCGCGATCGAAGTGGCCGCTGGTCGGACAGCTGACGGTGTCCGGGATCACCTACGGCTCCGCGCGCTGGGCGAACCTCGGCTACTGGGTCGACGAGCAGTACGCCGGCCGCGGCATCGTGCCGACCGCGGTCGCGCTGGCCGCCGACCACTGCTGGTTCACCCTCGGCCTGCACCGGATCGAAGTCGCGATCCGCCCCGAGAACAAGGCGAGTCTGCGCGTCGTCGAGAAGCTCGGCTTCCGGTACGAGGGCGAGCGGCCGCGGTTCCTGCACATCGACGGCGACTGGCGCGACCACCTCATCTTCGCGCTCAACGTGGAGGAAGTCGGACACGGTCTCGTAGCGCGACTGCCGTGATCACGGAGAGTCGCTATTCACATCAGTCACACGAGTCTTCTTGCGACACACCGACAGACATGCCTCATCTGGCCCTCCCTGGGTCTTAGCGTCGTCGCATGGGGACGACAGGACTGATCTATGTGGCGATCGTCGCCGCGTGGGCCGCCTACCTCGTCCCGATGCTGCTGAAGCGAGGCGACGAGGCCCGGCGACCGCCGGTGGCGTCGTCCGATGCGCGGGTGCTCTCGCGCGACCCGTCGCGGCCGCGGTACGTCGTACGCCCGGCTGGAGCTGGTGCTGCTAGTGCTGGTCCCGTGCCGGACGAGGACCTGCCGCCGCCTCGGCCGCGGTACGTCCCCAACCGCGCCCGCCGGGTGGCCGCCATGCGCCGCCGGCGGGTCCTGTCGATCCTGACCCTCTCGCTGTTGTCGGTGACCGCACTCGCCGGCCTGCAGATCCTGCTGTGGTGGACGGTCGCGATCCCGGGTTCGCTGATCGTCGCGTTCGTCGTACTGACGCGGGTTCAGTTGCGGCGCCAGGCCCGTGAGCGCGCCCGCCTCGCCGCCGAACGGCGTGCCCGCGCCAAGGCCCGGCACGACCGCGGCCCGGCCGGCAAGCCCGCGCCCGCACCCTCGCCGTCTCCGTCTCCGGATGAGGAGCTGACCATCGAGGTGAAGCTCCCCGCGCAGCCCGTGGTGTCGAAGCCGCCGGTGCCCGCGGAGGGCCTGTGGGACCCGGTGCCGGTGACGCTGCCGACGTACGTCATGAAGGAGAAGGCTCCCGACCGCACGGTGCGCACCATCTCCCTCACCGACGACGCGGTCTTCTCCTCGGCCCGTACGACGGACCCCGCCGAGAAGCCCGCCGAACCGGTGGTGGAGACGCCCGTGGAGCCCGAGGTCAGGCGCGCGGTCGGCGACTGAAACCCGGTCGACAACCTCGGTTTTAACCAGCGACCATGTGCGTGTTAGAGTTTCGCGGTCGCCAGGGAAACCTGGCGAACCGCTCGGGGCTGTGGCGCAGTTGGTAGCGCGCTTCGTTCGCAACGAAGAGGCCAGGGGTTCGAATCCCCTCAGCTCCACCCGAACCAAGGCCGGTCCCAACAGGACCGGCCTTTCGCATGCTGTGGCTGACCCCACGCGTCCGCTACGCGAGCTCCTTCGTCGCACGCTCCCACCCACCCCCTTCTGCGCGGCTGCCGCCGCTCATCCAACCGCGCCGTGGTTCGGGCAACTGTGGTCAGTCCGACGCCGCCGCTACGCCCGCTCCTACGTCGCGTGCTCGCAGCTTGCTGCAGCCGCTCATTTGTCCCGACGTGGACGAGACGTGCTGTGTCGCGCGCTGCGGCGGGGTCGAGGCGGGGTGGTTGTTATTGCCAGCTGTTGGTTGGGATGAGGGCTTTGAAGTTGTGGGCCAGGATCTCGCGGTTGTTGCCGACGACAGCGACTACGCCGCCGTCCTTCATCGTGAAGCGGAGGACTGGCAGCCACTCGTCGTTGTCTGTCCTCAGCATGTAGTTCGGTTCGGGCGTGGGTGGTGCGGCGACGGGGCGGCCGAACTCCGAGCTCGACAGGATGGCCGCCGTCACGGCCGCGCGGGCCTCGAATTGTGCTGCCGACGCCGTCGAGCGTGCATTGACATCCGCCCGGACCATGATGGCGATGGCGATCGCGACGGCTGACGCCAGCAACGAGGCGGATCCGGTGAAGACGGCTCGCTGGACGACGTTCGCCGTACCGGTCGCTTCATCGGTGCCGACGCCGAAGCCCATCAAGCCGGTCAGGATCGCGCTGCCGCCACCGAAGGCGGCCACGATCATCGGCCACACCTTTCCCAGACTCGTCGCGCCGGCGGTGATGACCTGCAGGCTGGCAGGAGTCCCGAACAGATTGGCGCTTTCGGACTTCTTCTCGAGCAGTCGCAGGTCGACCAGGAACTGCTGTACCGGGGCGCTCAGGTCGTCCCCGTCGGCGTTGACGGCCTTGCCTGGCCACCGCACTTTCTCGTCGGTCATTCGTCTCCCCCTGTCCGCGCCATCCCCCCACGGCCGGCGCGCTCAAGGTGAGGGTGACAGCGTGTAGCCGGCTCGTCCAGGGGAGGACATCGTCCGGATCAGATTGTTACGCCAGCAACAGTCGGGCGTCGCGTGCGGCGGAAGCTAATCTTGACTCATTCCAGAAAACGCGACAGACTTCGGGCGTGCCGTCGGTTGAGGAGTTGCAGGGGTTGTTGCGGGGGGCTGACCTGCGGGTCACTCGGCCTCGGGTGGCGGTGTTGGGGGCTGTGTACGCGCTGCCGCATGCGGACACGGATTCGCTTATCGGTGCCGTGCGCAACGAAATTCCCGAGGTCTCGCATCAGGCCGTGTACGACGTACTGCGGGCGCTCACCGACAACGGGCTGGTGCGGCGGATCCAGCCGCACGGGCTGGTGGCCCGGTACGAGTCGCGGGTGGGGGACAACCATCATCACGTCGTCTGCCGGTCGTGCGGTGTGATCGCCGACGTCGACTGCGCGGTCGGTCATGCGCCCTGCCTGACCGCGTCCGACGACCACGGCTTCGTCATCGACGAGGCCGAGGTCATCTACTGGGGCCTCTGCTCCGACTGCTCCACACGAACTGCGTGACTTCCTCGAAACGTCCAGTCTGGAAGGAATTCGATGTCTGAAAACCACCCGCCGCTGCCGGCGGAAGCGACCACGGAAAGCCAGGGCAAGTGCCCGGTCGCGCACACCACTCGCGCGCCGCACCCGACCCAGGGCGGCGGCAACCGGGGCTGGTGGCCGGAGCGGCTCAACCTGAAGATCCTGGCCAAGAACCCGGCCGTGGCGAACCCGCTGGGTGAGGACTTCGACTACGCCGCCGAGTTCGCCACCCTGGACCTGGCCGCGGTGAAGCGGGACATCGCCGAGGTGCTGACCACCTCACAGGACTGGTGGCCGGCCGACTTCGGTCACTACGGCCCGCTGATGATCCGGATGGCCTGGCACAGCGCGGGCACGTACCGGATCAGCGACGGCCGCGGCGGTGCCGGTTCGGGGCAGCAGCGGTTCGCGCCGCTGAACAGCTGGCCGGACAACGGGAACCTGGACAAGGCCCGCCGGCTGCTGTGGCCGGTCAAGAAGAAGTACGGCCAGAAGATCTCCTGGGCCGACCTGATGATCCTGACCGGCAACGTGGCGCTGGAGTCGATGGGCTTCAAGACGTTCGGGTACGCCGGTGGACGTGCGGACGTGTGGGAGCCGGACGAGGACGTCTACTGGGGTCCGGAGACCACCTGGCTGGGCGACGAGCGCTACACCGGTGACCGCGAGCTGGAAAGCCCGCTGGGTGCGGTCCAGATGGGCCTCATCTACGTGAACCCGGAAGGCCCGAACGGCAATCCGGACCCGCTGGCCGCGGCCCGCGACATCCGGGAGACCTTCGGCCGGATGGCGATGAACGACGAGGAGACGGTCGCGCTGATCGCCGGCGGCCACACGTTCGGCAAGACCCACGGCGCCGGCCCGGCCGAGCACGTCGGGGTGGAGCCGGAGGGTGCGCCGATCGAGGCGCAGGGCCTGGGCTGGAAGAGCACGTACGGCTCGGGCAAGGGCAAGGACGCGATCACCAGCGGCCTCGAGGTCACCTGGACGACGAAGCCGACGCAGTGGACCAACGACTTCTTCGAGATCCTCTTCGGGTACGAGTGGGAGCTGACCATGAGCCCGGCCGGCGCCCACCAGTGGGTGGCCAAGGACGCCGAGGAGATCATCCCGGACGCGTACGACGGCCCGAAGAAGAAGCCGACGATGCTGACCACCGACCTGGCGCTGCGCTTCGACCCGATCTACGAGCAGATCTCGCGGCGCTTCCTGGAGAACCCGGACGAGTTCGCGGACGCGTTCGCCCGCGCCTGGTTCAAGCTGACCCACCGCGACATGGGGCCGGTCGTGCGCTACCTCGGCCCGGAGGTCCCGAACGAGACGCTGATCTGGCAGGACCCGCTGCCGCCGGTCGAGGGTGAGCTCATCGACGCCGACGACATCAACGCGCTGAAGGCGCAGATCGCCGCGTCGGGCCTGTCGGTGTCGCAACTGGTCTCGACTGCGTGGGCGGCGGCGTCGTCGTTCCGCGGCAGCGACAAGCGCGGCGGCGCGAACGGCGCCCGGATCCGCTTCGAGCCGCAGAACGGCTGGGAGGTCAACAACCCCGACCAGCTCGCGCTCGTCCTGCGCACCCTCGAGGACATCCAGAAGTCCTTCAACTCGGCCGGCGGCAAGCAGGTCTCGCTGGCGGACCTGATCGTTCTCGCCGGTACGGCGGGTGTCGAGGTGGCGGCCCGGAACGCCGGGTACGACATCGAGGTCGGGTTCACCCCGGGTCGGGTCGACGCGACGCTGGAGCAGACCGACGTCGACTCGTTCGCCGCGCTCGAGCCGACGGCGGACGGGTTCCGCAACTACTACGGCAAGGGCAACCGGCTGCCAGCCGAGTACCTGCTGCTCGACAAGGCGAACCTGCTGAACCTGAGCGCACCGGAGATGACGGTGCTGGTCGGCGGTCTGCGTGTGCTGGGTGCGAACTACGACGGCTCCAAGCACGGTGTCTTCACCGAGAACCCGGGCACGTTGACGAACGACTTCTTCGCCAACCTGCTCGACCTGGGCATCGAGTGGAAGCCGGTCGACGACGAGTCGACGACGTTCGAGGCCCGCGACGCCTCGGGTGAGGTCAAGTGGACCGGAACCCGCGCCGACCTGGTCTTCGGCTCGAACTCCGAACTGCGCGCCCTCGCCGAGGTCTACGCCGCCGACGACGCCAAGGAGAAGTTCGTCAACGACTTCGCCACCGCCTGGACCAAGGTCATGGAACTCGACCGCTTCGACCTCCACCGCTGAGCGTCGTACCACTATCAGGAGACCGGCTCCCTCACCCCGAGGGAGCCGGTCTCCTCACGTCCGCGTGGCACCATGGTGGGTGCCGTCCGGCGGAAGGGGCTGTGCCATGCGGTTTCATCGGGATTGGGAGTCTGCGGGGGATCTCACGTTCAGTGATGTGTTTCTGGTGCCGAACCGGTCCCGGGTGGCGTCGCGGTTGGATGTGGATCTGTCCACCAGGGACGGCAGTGGGACGTCGATCCCGATTGTCGCGGCGAACATGACCGCGGTGTCCGGGCGGCGGATGGCCGAGACGATCGCGCGGTGCGGCGGGCTGGCGGTGATCCCGCAGGACATCCCGGTCGACGTGGTCGCCGAGGTGGTTGCCTGGATCAAGCAACGCGACACCGTGCACGACACCGCGCTGGTGCTGCCGCCGACCGGAACGGTGGGCGAGGCGCTGAACCTGCTACCGAAGCGCGGTCACGGCGCGGTGATCGTGGTCGACGGCGGCCGGCCGGTCGGCGTGGTCACCGAGGCCGACTGTGCGGGGGTGGACCGGTTCACCCAGCTGGACGCGGTGATGTCCCGCGAACTGCTGACGGTGCCGGCCGGGATCGACGCCGAGCACGCCTTCGACCTGCTCTACGACGGCCGGCATCGACTGGCTCCGGTGGTGGACACCGACGGGGCCATCGTCGGCATCCTCACCCGGCAGCGCGCGCTCCGGGCGACCCTGTACGAACCGGCCGTCGACGCGAACGGGAAGCTCCGGATCGCGGCCGCGATCGGGATCACCGGCGACGCCGAGCAGAAGGCGAAGGCCCTGCTCGACGTCGGCATCGACGTCCTGGTGATCGACACCGCGCACGGGCACCAGGAGCGGATGATCGAGGTGCTCCGGCTGGTCCGGGCTCTCGAGCCGAAGGTGCCGGTGGTCGCCGGGAACGTCGTCACCGCCGAGGGTGTCAGCGACCTGGTCGCGGCCGGTGCGGACATCGTGAAGGTCGGTGTCGGCCCGGGCGCCATGTGTACGACGCGGATGCAGACGGCTGTCGGCCGGCCGCAGTTCTCCGCCGTCCTGGAGTGCGCCGAGCGGGCCCGCCGGCTCGGCAAGCATGTCTGGGCGGACGGCGGCGTACGGCATCCGCGGGACGTCGCGCTGGCCCTGGCCGCCGGGGCGTCGAACGTGATGATCGGGTCGTGGTTCGCGGGCACCTACGAGTCACCCGGCGACCCGCACCGCGACAACGACGGCCGGATCTACAAGGAGAGCTTCGGGATGGCGTCGGCCCGCGCGGTCCGGTCGCGGACGTCGGAGGACACGCCGTTCCAGCGGGCCCGGAAGAGCTTCTTCGAGGAGGGCATCTCGACCGCCCGGATGTACCTCGACCCGGAACGGCCGAGTGTCGAGGACGTGCTCGACCAGATCGTCTCGGGTCTCCGCAGTTCCTGCACGTACGTCGGTGCCGCCAACCTGGAGGAGTTCCACGAACGGGCCGTCGTCGGTATCCAGACCGCGGCCGGTTACACCGAAGGCAAGCCGCTCGACACCAGTTGGTGACAGTGGCGTTCCGCCGTACGGCGATTTCCGCCGGGAAACGTTGCGTAAACGACTACGCAGCGTCTCATTCCCGGGGTGAGGTTGAGGGCACAACGATCTCATACGCCGGGCGATAGGCAGCCCCTGACACCAGATGGCACCTTGTAGGGAACGGGGTGGAGGGAGGACGCCGGGGGGTCGCCGGATCGCACAGGGGGCGTGGGATCGAGCGACGCGGGGGGTTCACGGCCCAGGCGTCCAGAACCGTGGTTGCGGGTGGTGGTTGCGCAGGTGTACCGAGGCTTGGGAGGGCGACTCGGGACCCCGCACCCCACCCGCGACCGCATTTCCGGCACGGGTACGCACCGTAATCCTGTGCGCGGCGCCGGTACTTGGTGAGAGAGTCGACTGCGTGACGGACGCAGCGAGGGCCGAGCCCGCGCCCGCGACTCTCGAGATCGCGTGTGACGAGTCCGGGTACGAAGGCGAGAAGCTCGTCGGTGGGGTGACCGACGTGTTCGCGCATGCGAGTGTGCGGATGGAGTCGGCGGCCGCGGCGGAGTGCATCCGGGAGTTGCGGCAGCGGATCCGGTCGCCGGCGACGATGTACAAGGCCGGGCATCTGCTTCGGTCGAAGCATCGGTCGGTGCTGCTGTGGTTGCTGGGACCCGACGGCCCGCTGCTCGGCAACGCGCGGGTGTTCCTGGTCGACAAGACCTTCTTCCTGGCCTCCGGGTTGGTCACCTTCCTCGGCGCGCGCCCTGAGCTGGCCCGGTTCCTGTACGACGCAGCCCGCCGTACTGCGGAAGGCGATGCCTTCCTCAGAGCGGCCAACGACTTCCTGCGGACCACGTTCCGCGACGAGCAACCGGTGGTGTCGCCGCTCGACCCGTTGATCCCGGCAATCGTGCGGGCGGTCGAGCACTGGGGTGCCGACGGCCGGCCGGTGGCGGTCGCCCATGACCGGCAGACCACGTTGTCGCCGGCACGGATCTTCACCCTCCGCCGGTCGGCCCCAGGCTTCGCCGGACTGCAGCAGGTCGACTCCTTTACGGACCAGCGAGTGCAGGTTGCGGACTTCCTGGCCGGCGTGGCCCGCAAGATCGCCTCGGACCAGCTGAAGGGCTCGGACGACGCCGAGGTCAGCGCGCTGCTCCGCCCGTACGTCGATTCGCAGTCACTCTGGATCGACGAATCCTCGTGGACCAGACTGAAGGGTTTAGGACTTGGCATCCGTCGGGCACCCGACGCATAGTCGAATGATCGATACAGCAGCAGGGGAGCCGGTGTCGTGGACGGTGACAAGGCGGCCGCCCCGCTGCGGGTTGATGCCGAAACCGCGATCATCCTGCGCGAGGCGTACCACAAGATCGAGGCGTTGTTCCGCGCCGACCACTACGGCCTGTACGACTACGTCCGGGTGGTGGCCGGCAAGATCGCCCGCGTCGACGCCTTCTTCGTGGGGCTGCTGCAGGGCAGCAGCCGGGTCCGCTATCCCTACGCGTACGACGACGGCCGCTACGTCGACCCGGACACGCACATCTTCGGTCCGAAGGGCCAGACCGCCTGGCTGCTGAAGCACCGGCAGACGTACCGGTTCGCGTACGACGGCGGCGTCGCGCTGCACGCCGGCATACCGCTCGGCGACACCGGCCGACGGTCGGAGGACGTGGTGACGGTACCGATCTTCCGGCCGTCCAAGGACGGTCCGGACCAGCTGTTCGGCATGCTGTCGATGCAGAGCTACGCCCCGAACAGTTACGACGACAACGCCGTCCGGGCGTTCGAGTGGCTGTGCGGCGTGGTCGAGCGCGTCCTGACGCGGGAAGGTGAGGACCGGGAGGCGTTGCGGCGGCTCCCGGCCGGCGACGCCGGGCCGAACCTGCTGACGTCGGACCACGTGATGGAGTACCTCGGCCACCGCATCGCGTCGATCCGGGAGGTCGCCTACGAGGCGATGAACGAAGCCGACGTGACCGCGGCGGTGCAGAGCCACCTGACCCGGATTGTGGACGCCACCGAGCACATCCAGTCCGAGCTGATCGAGATGCTGATGGACACCGACGAGGGGCCGGAGCGACGGTTCTCGAGTCTGACCAAGGCTCAGCAAGGGGTCGCGGTCCGGCTGGTCGACGGCTTCGACAACGACCAGCTCGCGGCCGAGCTCGGCATCAGCCTCAACACCGTGAAGACGCACCTGAGCGCGATCCTGCGCAAGTACGGCATGGCGAACCGCGCCCAGGTCGCCGACGACGTCCGCCGATACCTGGCCCGCTGAGGTCTTGGCCAAGCAGCGCGCGCTTCCTCGACGGCACCTTCAGGAGCCTCGGCGCCGACGCGCCTCACCGTCACCAGCGGTTGGGTTACCGGGTCTTCTGGCCGGTGGCGTAGGCGTCGGCGTACTCCGGTGCCGGCGGGATGGGGGTGATGACGTCGACCAGGGTGCCGCTCGGGTCCACGATCATGAAGTGCCGTTGCCCGAAATCCTCGTCGCGGAGGGCGAGCGGCATTGGGAGTCCGGCGGCGCGGGCGTGCTCGTGGACGGCGTCGACGTCGTCGACCTCGATCGCCACCAGGAATCCCGCCGGCCGCCGTCGGAACGCTTCGGGCACGCTGGAGTGCTCCCGCTCGACGATGCCGAGCTGCGGCCGCGCGCCGGCGGGCGCCTCCAGTTGGACGTACCAGCCGCTGTCGAACACCACGGCGAAGCCGAAGAGGTCGACGTAGAAGTCCCGGGTCGCGGCGACGTCGTCGGCGCAGATTGTCGGGAAGATGCCGGTGATCATGGCTGCGGATCCCTTCACGATGTTCGGTGACGCGATCCACCCTGCGCCCTCCGGTAACGGGAGGGTCAAGCTGCGCCGTGGCGCTCCGCCGCCGCCTGACCAACCCGCCGTTCGACTCCGACTGCGGGCTAGTACGAGCGGGCGACGTACGCGGTCAGGCCGGTCTCGTTGTCGTCGGTCGGCAGCGTGCCGTCCGGGCGCTGGAGGCAGCGGACGGTGATGCCCGCCGCGGCCAGCTTGTCCTCGCCTTCCTCGCCGACGACGTCGTACGGCAGGCTGGCCCAGCCGGAAGCGGCCGCTTCCACGGCTTCGTCGACGCTGGAGACGGCCGTCGTCCGTGCGGCGTGGCGAGCCGTCGCCTCCTCCAGCAGGTGCGCCTGGTCCGCGTTGATCGCGGCCACCACAGTGGAGGCGAGGTCCGGCAGGCCGACCGGTGACTTGCCCGAGTCCCGCAGCCGGCGCACGACCGTCGCCACGTTGCTGTCCAGATCGCGCGGCCCGAGCTCGATTCGGACCGGGACGCCCTTCAACTCCCAGTTCACCGCGCGCCGGCCGAACGGCTGGTCGGTGCGAACGTCCACGTCGACCCGCAGCCCGGCCGCGGTGAGCTCATCGGCGATGCGTCGAGCGGCTGAGATCACCTCGTCCTTGACGGCGAGTACGACGACCTGCGTCGGGGCGACCGACGGCGGGATGCGCAGCCCGTGGTCGTCACCGTGCACCATGATCAACCCGCCGACCATCCGCGTCGAACTGCCCCAGGAGGTCGTCCAGGCCAGCTCGCGCTGCCCGTCGCTCGACAGGTACCCGATGTCGAAGGCCCGGGCGAAGTTCTGCCCCAGCTCGTGCGCGGTGGCCATCTGCAGGGCTTTGCCGTCACCGGACATCGCTTCCAGCGTCATCGTGTTGATCGCCCCGGCGAACCGCTCGCGTCGGGTCTTCCGGCCGGCCAGGACCGGGATCGCCAGGACGTTCACCATCACGTCGCGGTAGACGTCGTACAGAATCCTGGTGGCGAAGGCACGAGCGTCCTCGGCGGTGGCGTGCGCGGTATGACCTTCCTGCCAGAGGAACTCGGTGGTCCGCAGGAACAACCGCGGCCGCAGCTCCCAGCGGACCGCGTTGGCCCACTGGTTGAGTAGCAGCGGCAGGTCACGGTAGCTCTGGATCCACTTCGCCATGTACTCGCCGATGACGGTCTCGGACGTCGGCCGGACCACAGCCGGCTCCTCGAGTTGCTTGCCTCCGGCATGCGTCACCACTGCGAGCTCGGGGCTGAACCCCTCCACGTGCTCGGCCTCACGGCGCAGGTAGCTCTCCGGGATCAGCAGCGGGAAGTACGCGTTGGCGGCGCCGGACGCCTTGATCCGCTGATCCAATGCCGCCTGCAACCGCTCCCAGATCCCGTACCCGTACGGTCGGATGACCATCGTCCCCCGCACCGGCCCGTTGTCGGCGAGCTCGGCCTTGGCGATCACGTCCTGGAACCACCGGGGAAAGTCCGTCGCCTGGTCGGCGAGTACGGATCGGGTCGCTGTCATGCCGGTCAGTGTAGGAATGGCGAAACCGTTGCCGCGACGTGTTTTCCGGTCACCCGGACAAGCGAAACGCCCGGTGACCACGCGGGTCACCGGGCGCTCGACAGGCCTGGGTCAGAGCGACGTCAGGGCGTTGTTCCAGGTCTGCGACGGGCGCATGACCGCGGCGGCCTTGGCCGGGTCGGGCCGGTAGTAGCCGCCGAGGTCGACCGGGCTGCCCTGGACGGCGAGCAGCTCGTCGACGATGGTCTGCTCGTTCGTCGCCAGCGTCTCGGCGAGTGGGCCGAACGCCTTGGCCAGCTCCGTGTCGTCGGTCTGCTTGGCGAGCTCCTGCGCCCAGTACAGGGACAGGTAGAAGTGGCTGCCGCGGTTGTCGATCCCGCCGACGCGGCGGGTCGGCGACTTGTCCTCCTCGAGGAACGTCGCGGTCGCCCGGTCCAGCGTGTCGGCGAGGACCTGGGCGCGCGCGTTGCCGGTCACCTGGGCCAGGTGCTCGAAGCTCGCGGCCAGGGCGAAGAACTCACCGAGGCTGTCCCAGCGCAGGTAGTTCTCCTTGACCAGTTGCTGCACGTGCTTCGGCGCCGAGCCGCCCGCGCCGGTCTCGAACAGGCCGCCGCCGGCCATCAGCGGGACGATCGACAGCATCTTCGCGCTGGTGCCGAGCTCGAGGATCGGGAACAGGTCGGTCAGGTAGTCGCGCAGCACGTTGCCGGTCACCGAGATGGTGTTCTCACCGCGGCGGATCCGCTCCAGCGACAGCTTGATCGCGTCCACCGGCGCCAGGATCCGCAGGTCCAGACCCTCGGTGTCGTGGTCGGCCAGGTACTCGTTGACCTTCGCGATCAGGTTCGCGTCGTGGGCGCGGGTCTCGTCCAGCCAGAACACCGCCGGGTCGCCGGTCGCGCGGGCCCGGGTGACGGCCAGCTTGACCCAGTCGCGGATCGGGGCGTCCTTGGTCTGGCAGGCGCGGAAGATGTCACCGGGTTGCACCGCCTGCTCCAGGACGACGTTGCCGGCCTCGTCGACCAGCCGGACCGTACCGGCGGTGGCGACCTCGAAGGTCTTGTCGTGCGAGCCGTACTCCTCGGCCTTCTGCGCCATCAGCCCGACGTTCGGCACCGAGCCCATCGTGGCCGGGTCGAACGCTCCGTTGGCCCGGCAGTCGTCGATGACGACCTGGTAGATGCCGGCGTAGCTGCTGTCCGGCAGCACCGCGAGGGTGTCGTGCTCCTGGCCGTCGGCGCCCCACATGTGACCGGAGGTGCGGATCATGGCCGGCATCGACGCGTCCACGATCACGTCGGACGGGACGTGCAGATTCGTGATGCCCTTGTCGGAGTCGACCATCGCCAGCGCCGGGCCGTCGGCCAGCTCGGCATCGAACGAGGCCTTGATCTCGGCGCCCTCGGGGAGCTCGGCCAGCCCGGACAGGATCGCTCCGAGCCCGTCGTTCGGGGACAGGCCGGCCTTGGCGAGCGTCTCGCCGTACTGCTCGAAGGTCTTCGGGAAGAACGCGCGGACCGCGTGGCCGAACACGATCGGGTCGGAGACCTTCATCATGGTGGCCTTCAGGTGCAGCGAGAACAGCACGTCCTCGGCCTTTGCCCGGTCGACCTGCCCGCTGAGGAACTCGCGCAGCGCGGCCACGTGCATCACCGAGGCGTCGACGACCTCGCCGGCCGCCACCGGGACCGCGTCGCGCAGCACCGTGGTGGTGCCGTCCTCGGCGACCAGCTCGATCCGGAGGGTGCCGTCGGCCTCGATCACGGTCGACTTCTCGGTGGAGCGGAAGTCGTCGTGGCCCATCGTCGCGACGTTCGTCTTCGACTCGGCGGTCCAGGCGCCCATCCGGTGCGGGTGGGCCTTGGCGTAGTTCTTCACCGAGGCGGGGGCGCGGCGGTCGGAGTTGCCCTCGCGCAGCACCGGGTTCACCGCGGAGCCCTTGATCTTGTCGTAGCGGGCGCGGATGTCGCGGTCCTCGTCGGTCTTCGGCTCGTCCGGGTACTCCGGCAGCGCGTAACCCTGGCTCTGCAGCTCCGCGATCGCGGCCTTCAGCTGCGGGATCGAGGCCGAGATGTTCGGCAGCTTGATGATGTTCGCCGCGGGCGTCTTGGCCAGCTCGCCGAGCTCGGTGAGCGCGTCGGCGATCCGCTGGTCCTCCTTCAGGTACTCCGGGAAGACCGCGAGGATCCGGCCGGCCAGCGAGATGTCCCGGGTCTCGACCGCGATCCCGGCCTGGCCGGCGTACGCCTGGATCACCGGCAGGAACGAGTACGTGGCCAGCGCCGGAGCCTCGTCGGTGTGGGTGTAGATGATGGTCGAGTCAGTCACCACGTGCTCCGCTTCCCTCTGCCAATGTCCGTCGATGCGTTCCCCACCCTAATAGGGACCCTGGCCCGCCCAGCCGGTACGTGTCCATGGTCACGCTCCGTCGAGCTCGTCCGGGTGGGCCAGCTTGATCTGCAGGGCGGAGGCGAGCGCGGTGGTGACGGCGAGCATGTCGATCGGGGAGGCGTTCGCGATGGTGGCACCGGCCAGGCTGCCGACGCCGCGGGTGCCGTCCCAGGTGCAGTCGACGAAGGTGGCGCCGCTCGCCTTCGCCTGGGAGAACTCGGCCGAGGTCAGGTCGCAGCGCTGGAACACCGTGCCGCTCAGGTCGGCCGAGATGAAGTCCGCGCTCTGCAGCCGGCAGTCGCTGAACTCGACCTTGACGAACTTCGCGAACCGGAACGACGCGAAGTCCAGCACGCTGTCGCGGACAGTGACGTGCTGGAGGCTCACCCCGGGCCCGGCGAACCCGGTCAGCCGGGACGAGGTGACCGCGAGCCGGGTGACGGCGGCGTCGGACCAGCGGGCGTTCGCAAGGTCGCACTGTGACAATTCGGTGTCGACCAGGATCAGCTTGTCCAGGTCCGAACCGGCCAGCTTGCAGCGGGTCAGCCGGCAGCCGCTCAGCTCGACGTGCTCGGCGACGACGTCGCTCAGGTCCACGTCCTCCAGCGCGAGATCGAGCCAGCGGGTCTCGTCGTCGATCTCGTCCGGCGTCGGCGACGCGGGGTCGAGGTGGGTGCGCAGCCGTGGTGCGGCGATCTTCATGAGCCGACCGTAGCCAGGGGTGCCGACAGTTCAGCGCGACCGGAGGTAGTGCGCCGCCGCGCCGATCAGCGCGGACCGCTCGGTGTCCTCGGTCGCCGAGACGTCGAACTCGAAGACGGACCGGACGAGGTCGAACGCCCCCGAGATCGAGCCGCCAAGCACCACCTTCGTCACCCCGAACCGCTCCAGCCACGGCGTCAGAGCAGCAGCCAGTACGCCGAACGCCGTGAGCAGCACGTCTCGCGCGTCGTCGGCGCCACCGCGCGCCCGCTCGGCGATCTCCTTCACCCCGATCTCCGGCTCCTCCGTGCCGGTCCGGGCGAAGTACGCACGCAGGATCGCCCGCGCGGAGATCCAGTCCTCCAGCGGCTTGCCGTCGTACGACGTCCTGTAGAGCTCACCGCCCGGCGGCACCGTCTCACCCTCGCGGACCACGCGTCCGTCGGCGAGGAACGCCGTACCGATGCCGGTGCCGATGGTGACGCCGACGCAGCGCTCGACGCCGCGGACCTCACCGGCCGTCCACTCACCGACCGCGAACGCCTCGGCGTCGTTCATGAACAGGATCTGGTCGAGGTCCAGCAGGTCGCGCAGGCCGTCGCCGACGTTGTGGCCGTAGAGGTTGTCGAACTTGCCCTGTCCGCGGTACCAGGCGACCCCGGTCGCGAAGTCGAACGGTCCCGGCAGCGCGACCGCCAGGCCGTTTGCCAACGGCAACTTCCGCGCCGCGGTGGCGAGGTCGTCCAGGACGAGCTCGGCCGCCTGCTGCGAATCCAGTTCGGATCGCTCCACCACGTTGGCGTCCCACGTGCCCGACGACACCACGGCGGCCGTCACATGGCTCCCACCGACCTCCAGAACCGCTACATCCATTCGGTCATCATGTCACTGCCCGTCGACAGGCCTTCGGAACTCCGTGCCGGCCGCTGTTCGTAGAGTGTCCGATAGACAACCGGGACTCGAGGGGGACTGGCGTTGGCCGCGCAGAGCAGTACGACGTCTGTGGTCGCGGCGCTGAGCGTCGTGGTCGCGGTGGTCGGGCATGCGCTCGCGGGTGGCGGGCCGGTGCCGCTCGGGGTGCTACCGCCGTTGCTGGCCCTGACGGGTGTCTGCTGGATGCTAGGTGAGTATCTGGCCGGCGAACGCCTGCTGTCCGCACTCGTCCTGGCCGGCGTGCAACTCTTCGTCCACGTGACGCTCGATGCGTCCCACACCGGACACGAAGGCATGCACCCGGGGATTCACGGCAGCCTGCTGATGACCGCCGCCCACCTGGCCGCGTTGATGGCCGGCGTCGCCGTCGTCAGCGGTGCCCACCGCTGGGTCTACCGCGTTCGGCGGATCTTCGCGCGCCTGCTGCCAAGGCTTCCTGTCCTGATTCCGGTACGGCGCCATGCCGCCGTACCTGCCGCAATGCCGTCGGCGCCTCGGCCGCTGCAGCGATGGCTGACCGCGAACGTTTCCCGGCGTGGACCGCCGGTCGCACGAGTGATCCCGATTCCTTCCTGACCGGGCCGCATCGCAACGCGGTCCGGTGAACTCGTGTGACCGCGAAAGGTCGTGTCATGTCCAAGAAGTACGTCCTGCGTGCCGCCGCTATCGCCGCGGTGTCCACGCTCGTCCTGGCTGGTGCCGCCACGTCGGCGTCGGCCCATGTCACGGTGTCGTCGCCGGACGCCAAGCCCGGCGGGTACGCCAAGCTGGTCTTCCGGGTCCCGACGGAGTCCGACACCACCAGCACCACCAAGCTCGTCGTCTCGCTGCCCGAGGAGCACCCGTTCGCCCACGTCGGGGCCCAGGTGAAGGACGGGTGGAAGGTGGAGAAGAAGACCGAGAAGCTGCCTGCGCCGATCAAGGTCGGCGACGTCAACCTGTCCGAGGCGGTCACCACGGTCACCTGGACCGCCACCGGGCCGGGCATCCCGCCGAACGACTTCGACGAGTTCGCCCTGTCCGTCGGCCGGCTGCCGGAAGGCGTCGACTCACTGAACTTCCCCGCCGACCAGACCTACAGCGACGGCGAGGTGGTCAAGTGGGCCGACGTCGCCAAGGACGGCGCCGACGAGCCGGAGCACCCGGCACCGACGCTGAAACTGGCCGCCGCGACCACTCCGGTCGCGGCGACGACCGCCGACGGCGACAGTGAATCCGACCCGGTCGCCCGTTGGCTCGGCGGCGCCGGGTTGGTCGCCGGCCTGCTCGGTCTCGCCTTCGGCCTGCGGCCGCGGAAGGCCGCGCCGGCCGTTGCCGCTGGTACGGCGGACGCCGGAAGGGCACAGTCGTAGTCGTGCGCCGGTTGATTGCAGTCGTGGTTGCGTCGCTGCTCGCCCTGGTGGGGTCCACCGGAGTGGCGGCGGCGCACGCCAAACTCGAGTCGATGACACCGGCCGACGGGTCGTCCATGGCCGCGCCGCCGACCCAGGTGGTGCTGACCTTCAGCGAGCCGGTCGGCACCAATGGCACCCAGGTCCAGGTGAAGTCACCGAGTGGGAAGAACGTCGCGACCGGTGACGTCCAGGTGCTCGACAAGAAGGTGACTCAGCCGGTCGGCGCGATGATCGAGGCCGGCCGGTATCAGGTCGACGCCCGGGTGGTGTCCGCCGACGGTCACCCGATCACGGTCACCGGGTCGTTCACTGTCACCCACGTCGGTCATCCGGCGACCGAGCCGGCCGGCACCACGCCCGCCGCCGGCCAGGGCAGCTCGAACACGGTCACCATCGTCGCGATGTGCCTGGTCATGCTGGTCGTGGTCGCCCTGGCCGTGGTCATCGTCCGTCGTCGTCCCGCCTCGCAATGAGTCCGGCAGGAGCCGGTTCGTCCAGCCCTGTCGGCGCAGGGCAGGGACGCGACCGGCCGTCGCGCCGGCTACTGGCGGGCGCCGCGATGGTCGCGGCAGGCATCGTGGTGATGGTGGTTGCCCTGGTCGCGGCCGGTGGCGCGCCGCAGCCGCCGCCCGCGGGCCTGCTCGGGGCCGGACTGCCTTTGTCCTGGTCGGTTCCGGTACTGCGCTTCGTCGCCGACGCCGCCGCGATCGCGACCGGCGGTGCGGTGCTGGCCGCCGTACTGTTGCTTCCGGCAACCGACGGGAAGCTGGGTCCGCGGGCGGTCCGGGCCTGTCAGGACGCGGCGGTCGCGGCCGGTGTCTGGGCGGTGGCCAGTGTCGCCGGGCTGATCACCACGGCGGCCGTCATCCTCGGCATTCCGCTGGCGCACCTCGCCGACCATGCGTCCGCGGCCGGCGAGCTCGACCAGGTCCGGGCGCTCGCAGTGGCCGTCGTCCTGACGGCGATCCTCGCCGTGGTGCTCAGCGGGTGCCGCACTGTCCGGGGAGCCCGGTTCGCGCTGGTGATCACCGCGGCCGCGCTCACGGGACCGCTGCTCACCGGTCACGGCGCCATCGATCGAACGAGCTTCTGGTCGGTGCTCGGGACGAGCTCTCTGGTCGTGCATGTCTTCGCGGCAACCGCCTGGATCGGCGGCCTGGGCGCCGTACTGCGGTACGCCCGGGAACGCCACGCGGTCGAGTTGTTCAGCCGGTTGGCTCTGACGGCCGCGATCGCGATGGGGGTCACCGGGCTGCTGACGGCGGAGATCCACCTCGGCGGCCGTGAGGACGGCTGGGGGCTGATCACCCAGTGGGTGACGAGCGGGTACGGCGCTCTGGTGTTCGCCAAGGCGGTCGCGTTCGCCGTACTGGTCACGGTCGGCTGGTGGCATCGCCGTACGACGCTGCCGGACCTGGCGGCCGGCGACCCGGCGGCCTTCCGGCGGCTGGCGTGCGTGGAACTGCTCATCATGGCGGCGACCGTGGGGCTGGCCGTTGCCCTCGCGCGCACCCCGTGAACGCCGGACTCGGTGATATGTCAACAGAAGTCCGTATGATGGTCGGATGACGGAACCACGGTGGCTGGACGCGCGCGAGGCGCGTCTGTGGCAGTCGTACCGTGACGCGTACCGCGAGCTGATGCGCGCTCTGGAGAGCCGGCTGATCGGCAACTCCGGCCTGTCCGGCGCCGACTATGCCTTGCTGCACCCGTTGTCCGTCGCCGAGGACGGCGTCCTGCGGACCCGCGACCTGGGCAAGTCCGTCGGCTGGGAGCGGAGCCGGTTGTCGCACCAGGTCAGCCGGATGGAGAAGCGCGGACTGGTCTGCCGCGAGGAGTGTGCCTCCGACGCCCGCGGCTCGATGGTCCGGCTCACCGACGTGGGTCGCAAGGCGGTCGAGGCCGCTGCGCCGGACCACGTCGACGCGGTCCGGACCTACTTCTTCGACCAGTTGAGCCGCGAGGAGCAGGACCAGTTCACGGCCGTCTTCGACCGCATCGTCGCGAACATCCCCGCCGACCCCTGCGCCTCCGCCGACTGCGACGAGTAGCAGCCCGCCGGCCGTCTCACAACTCCGGGGACCGGGGTGGTGACACGCCGTCACGCTGAGCAGGGGGTCGGGTCGCCGGAAAGAATGAACTCGTCAGGTTCGGATGCGCGCTGAATTTGACAACGATTTTCATTAACGGCAGGATTCCTCACCGGCGGCCGCCGCGCTGCCGGGACCTCTACCGTGAAGGAACGCGCATGTCCGAAGCTCTGAACAGGCGAGGATTCCTGGGGTTGGCCGGTGGACTCGGGCTGGCGGCGCTGACCGGTTGCGGATCCGACGGGCAGGCGGCCGCCCAGCCCAAGCAGGGTGGGCGGCTGCGTGCCGTGTACGCCGGGGGCGGGGCCAAGGAGGTGCTCGACCCGCACGTCCAGAGCCTGTTCGTCGACATCGCCCGGCACAAGGCGATGTACGAGAAGCTGGTCGAACTCGGTCCCGACCTGAAGCCGGTGCCGCGGCTGGCGGAGCAGTGGGAGAGTGACGCGCAGGCGACGACCTGGCGGTTCACCCTCCGGGACGCGACCTTCCACGACGGCCACAAGCTGACCAGCGAGGACGTCCTCTACAGCCTGGCCCGGATCGCCGATCCGAAGGTGCCGGAGCGCGTCGCGCAGTCGTCACTGGCCACCCTCGACCTGCGCCGCAGCAGGGCGGTCGACCCGCGGACCGTCGAGCTCGTGCTGGCGGCGCCGAACGCCGAGTTTCCCGCCCTGCTGGCCGGGATCGGCACCCAGATCGTCCGCGACGGTTTCACCGATCCGACCCGGCCGATCGGCACCGGCGCGTTCCGGTTCGTCTCGTTCGACGCCGGCCGGTCGATGGTGGCGAGCCGGTTCGACGACTACTGGGACGAGCCGGCCCGGATCGACGAACTCCACATCCTGTCCGCCGACGCCGAGGCCCGGGCGAACGCCGTCCAGGGCGGACAGGCCGAGTACGCGAACGACATGACCGCGACCTTCGCCCGTACGGCGGAAGCCGGCACGGCGGTCCGGATCGTCGCGGCGAAGGCCAGCACGATGCAGGCGTTCGTGATGAAGTGCGACCGGCCGCCGTTCGACAACCCGGACGTCCGGATGGCGTTCAAGCTGCTCGCCGATCGGCAGCGGCTGGTCGACGTGGTGCTCGCCGGTCGCGGTGCCGTCGGCAACGACCTGTTCGGCAAGGGCTACCAGTACTACCCGGAGGACCTGCCGCAGCGCGAGCGCGACGTCGAGCAGGCGAAGGCGCTGCTGAAGAAGGCCGGCCTGGTGAACAAGGAGATCGAGATCTTCACCGCGGACGCGTCGGCCGGGTTCGTCGAGGCGGCCACGCTGTTCGCCGAGCAGGTCGCCGAGGCCGGGGTCAAACTGAAGGTCGCCACGGGCAGCCCGCAGACGTACGCGAAGGACCTGCTCACCAAGGGGGTCATCGGCAACCACCGATCCGGTGCGATGCCGATCCCGCAGTACGTCACCGACCGGCTGCTGTCCAAGTCGCCGTTCAACGTCACGCACTGGCGCCGGCCGACCTTCGACGCCGCGTTCGCGGCCGCGCAGGTGCTCACCGACGAGAAGGCGCGCTCGGCGAAGTACGGCGAACTGCAGAAGACGCTCCGGGACGAGGGCGGCATCCTCGCCTGGGGTCTGCCGGACTATCTGGTCGCGGTGTCGGCCAAGGTGCAAGGGGTGCAGCCGGCTCCGCCGAACACGCTGGACTCCGGCCGGTTCGACAAGGTGTGGCTGGCCTGAATGCGGTCGTACGCCGCGCAACGCGCCGCACTCGCCGTCGGCCAGCTCGCCGTACTGTCCGTCCTCGTCTTCGTCCTGACCGCGCTGCTTCCCGGTGACGCGGCCGACCTGCGATTCACCGAGACGCTGACCCCCGAGCAGGTCGACCGGATGCGCACGCAGCTCGGCCTCGACCAGCCCGCGATCGAACGGTTCACGCACTGGCTCGGCAACGTGCTGACCGGTGACCTGGGTACGTCGCTGATCAGCGGCGGGCCGGTGATCGACATCGTCAAGGACTCGATCGGCGCGACGCTGGTGCTCACACTCGCCACGCTGGCGGTCGTGGTTCCGCTGGCCGTTGCCCTGGGCATCGTGATGGGCACGCGCGAGAACGGCCGGCTGGACCGGGCGATCACCTCGATCACGCTGGCACTGAGTGCGATTCCGGACTTTGTGATCGCGGTGGTGCTGGTGGCGGTGTTCTCGCTGAAGCTCGGGTGGTTGCCGGCCACCTGGGTCGGCGGCGATCTGCTCGCGAGTCCGGGGTTGCTGGTGCTGCCGGTCGCGGTGCTGTTCGGGCGGACGGTTTGTCTGCTCTCGCGGCAGGTGCGGGCCGGCACGATCACAGCCCTGCATGCGGAGTACGTCGTACAAGCCCGGCGGCTCGGAGTGCCGCGGCGGCGGTTGCTGTTGCGGCATGTGTTGCCGAACGCGGCGGTGCCGGGAGTGCAGGAGCTGGCGCGGACGGGGGACACGTTGCTGGGTGGGGTTCTGGTCGTGGAGGCGATCTTTGCGATCCCTGGGTTCGCGACCGCGCTGGTCGACGGAGTGGAGACCCGTGATGTTCCGGTCGTGCAAGGGCTCACGCTGGTGCTGGCGGTCGCGGCCCTGGTGATCAATCTCGGCGCCGACCTGGTCTGTAACCGCTTGGTCCCGCGCACGGAGCTGTTGCGATGAGAGCTCGATCTGGGGTGTTCGCCGCGCGGGTGCCGGTCGCCTTGTCGGCTGCGCTGGTGCTCTTGCCGCTGCTCGTCGCCCTTTTCGGGCCGCTGATCCGGCTCGAGGCCAAACCTGGGTTGCCCTACGCACCCGAGGGGTTGCTGGGGACGGACGGGCTTGGACGAGACGTGCTGCAACTTCTGCTGAACGGCGGCCGGACGTCGCTCGGGATGGCGCTGGGTGCGGTGCTGATCGCCTACCTCGTCGGAGGTCTCATCGGGTTGACCGCGGCGTCGACTCGGCATCGTTGGCTCGACGAGTCGCTGATCCGGCCGCTCGACGTACTGCTCCCGTTGCCGTCGCTGCTGGTCATCAGCGTGGTCGCCGTGGGGTGGCGGGCGTCGGCCCTGGCGATCACGGCAGCCGTTGCCATGGTCAACGTTCCGACCGTCGCGCGGCTGGTCCGGGCGGCCGCGCTCGATGCGGCGAGCGGGCCCGTCGTGGAGGCGCTCCGGATGCAGCGGGAGAGCTGGTTCGGCATCCACCTCGGGTACGTCGGCCGCGCCGTACTCGGACCGGTTGCGGCAGATGTCGGCACCCGGATCACGTTGGCCGTGTTCCTGGTCGCCTCGGTGAACTTCCTCGGGCTCGGGTTGAGCCCGACGGCACCCGACTGGGCGGTCAGCGTCTCCCGGAACCGCGAAGGCCTCCTGCTCCAACCATGGGCCGTGCTCGCGCCGGCGCTCATGCTCGTCTCGTTCACCCTAGGCTTCAACCTCCTCGCCGACCGCCTGGTCCACCACTCCCGCCGCCTCGCCAAGGTGGCCCGATGAGCCCCCTTGTGCGTGTTAGCCGGCTGACTGCCAGGGCCGGCGAAGCAATCCTCGTCGATGGGGTTTGCTTTGACGTGTGGGCGGGGGAGGTGACGGCGTTGGTGGGGGCTTCGGGGTCGGGGAAGACCACGTCGGCGTTGGCGCTGCTGGGGGAGCATGGGAACGGGGTGCGACTGGGCGGCTCGGTCGAGGCCGACGGGCGGGTGGTTGTCGACGGCAACGGGCCGACGACTGCGGCGGCCGGCGTCCGTGGGCGAGTGGTCGCCTACATGCCGCAGCATCCGGGCAGCGCACTCAACCCCGCGCGACGGATCGGTGCGACGCTCAAGGAGTTGGAACGTCTGCATCATCCGGGGGAGGACGTCGTCCCGGGCGCACTCCGGGCGGCTCAGTTGCCCGACGATCGTGCGACCATGCGCCGTTTTCCGCATCAGTTCTCGGGCGGGCAGCGGCAGCGGATCGCGTTGGCGCAGGCGCTGACCTGCCGCCCGAAGGTGCTGGTGCTGGACGAGCCGAGCACCGGCCTCGACTCGATCACCCGCCTCCAACTCGTCAGCGAACTCGAGGAGTTGGCGAGCAGCGGGCTCGGCATCCTGCTGCTCAGCCACGACCTCGACCTCGTCCGGGCGCTCGCACAGCACGTCGTCGTACTCTCGGCCGGGCAGGTGATCGAGTCCGGCGGCCCCGAGGTCCTGCCCGCCGCGCCCGAACTCCAACCCTTGGGAACGTCCAACGCCGGCAAACCATTGCTTCAGGCGATGAATCTGTCAGCGTCGTTGCGCCCGCGCGGCCGGGACCCGATCCTGCACGAGGTCGACCTCGCCGTCCGACCGGGCCATTGCGTCGGCGTCGTCGGCCGCTCCGGCAGCGGCAAGACCACCCTCGCCCGCTGCGTTGCGGGGCTTCACGAGCGCTACACGGGCCGGATTCTGCTGGACGGCGCCGAGTTGCCCGTCCTCCGGAAGCGATCGCTGGAACAGAACCGCCGGGTCCAGTACGTCTGGCAGGAAGTCCGCGGCTCGTTCGACGAACGCCGTCCGGTGGACCAACAGGTCGCTCGGACAGCGCAGCGCCTGCGCGGCCTCCCTGCTCGCGACGCCCGGGCCGAAGCGGTCGCCACGCTGGCCCGCCTCGGCGTCTCCGCGGTGACCGCGGCCCGGCCGCCGAGTCGCCTGTCCGGCGGCGAACTGCAACGTGCGGCCCTCGCCCGCGCCGTCCTCGCGCGGCCCGACGTACTGGTCTGCGACGAGATCACCACCGCCCTGGACGATCGCGGTGCGACGCTCGTCGTCGAACTGCTCGCCGAGCTGAAGGATCGCGGCACCGCGCTGATCTGGATCGGCCACGACCTCGGCCTGGTCGCGGCCGTGTCCGACCAGGTCCTGGTGATCGACGCCGGCCGGGTGATCGAGCAGGGCTCACCCGCGACCGTGATGGCCAACCCTGCGACCGACCTCACCAGGCGGCTGGTGAGAGCCGCCCACCTCGGTCACCGCCCATCCGATTCTCCGCCCGTGATGATCCCCGACACGAGGAGCGAACCGCGGCGATGACTGCTGCCCGACTGCACGACCACCTGGCGGAGGCCATCAAGGACCCGGATCCGATCCGGGTCCGTTCCGGATCCGGCGACGACCTGATCTGCCTGCGGTTCGAGACGATGAAGGTGTACTCCGCGCTGGGCGCCGTACGCCACCTGCTGGAGACCGGGGTGGTGCGTCCCGGCGACACGCTGGTCGACAGCTCGAGCGGGATCTACGCGCACGCGCTCGCGCTGGCCTGTCACCGGTACGGGATGAAGTGTCACATCGTCGGGTCGACCACCGTCGACCGGACGCTGAAGGTCCAGCTGGAGATCCTCGGCGCGACCGTCGAGCAGGTGCCGTCGTCGAACAACCTGCAGCTGGACCAGAACCTCCGGGTCCGGCGGATCGGCGAGATCCTGCGCGACAACCCGACGTACCACTGGATGCAGCAGTACCACGACGACATCCACTACCTCGGGTACGGCGCGGTGGCCGACCTGGTCGACGAGCTGGTGCCGACCGGGTCGCTGTGCCTGGTCGGCGGGGTCGGGACCGGTGCATCGACCGGCGCGATCGCGGAGTACCTGCGCAACCGCGGCCGTGACGTGAACCTGGTCGGGGTGCAGCCGTTCGGCAGCATCACGTTCGGCGCCGGGCACACGCAGGACCCGGAGATGATCATCGCCGGGATCGGCAGCTCGATCGAGTTCCGGAACGTGCGGCACGACTTGTACGACCGGCTGCACTGGGTGTCGTTCGACTACGCGATGTCGGCCGCCGTGGACCTGCTCCGGACCTCGGGTGTGTTCGCCGGGCTGTCGGCCGGCGCGGCGTACCTGTCGGCGTTGTGGGAACACCACTGCGACAGCAGCCGCACGCACATCTTCCTGGCCGCCGACACCGGGACGCGGTACGTCGACTCCGCCTTTTCCCGTCATGCCGAGGCACGGCCGATCGCGTCGATGCGGCCGCGGGAGATCGCGTCGTTGGACGAACTCGCGGTGCCGTGGTCGGCGATGTCGTGGGACCGGCGGGACTCGGCGCTGGTCCGGCGCGAGGCGTTTCCATCTGCGACACCGTCGCATTAATCTAGGGATATGCCTGACCGGGGCGGGGAAGGAGTCCACATGTATGAGTTGCTGCCCGAGTTGTTCACGGCAACCGAAGTGGACCGGCTGCGGGACGTGGTCGAGCAGGTGCACGCGGACGTCGTGGCGGCGGCCGAGGCCGGGGAGACCGAGGTGACGGTCTGGCCTGACGGCCACCGGCTGGAATCGGTGCGCGGGACAACGATCCACTGGGAGCCGGGCCTGGAGGGCAAGGCGGTCCGCAGTCTGTCGCCGGTGTCGCAACTACACCCGGCCTTGGATGCGTTGTGGGACGAGCCGCGGCTGATCGCGCCGATGAGTTCGCTGATCGGTGCGTCGGCCGGGCGGTTCGTCGCCAAGCTGAACTTCAAGCGGGCCGGGGTCGGCTCGGAGTTCGCCTGGCACCAGGACTTTCCGTACTGGTACTGCTGGGCCGGTCAGGCGGCGTACGACATCGCGACCGCGATCGTGATGCTCGACGACAACACCGTCGGGAACGGCGCGATGACGTTGATTCCGGGGAGTCCCGCGGAAGGCCCGGTACGCCGGGATCCGCGGGACCCGACCGGTCTGCTGGTGGATCCACTGTCCCTCGACGCGTCCCGCGCGGTGACGGTGGAGGCACCGGCGGGGTCGGTCCTCATGTTCCCCGGGCTGATGGTGCACCGCTCGGCGCCGAACCGGACCGCGTCCGACCGCCGCTCGCTGCTGTACTGCTTCCAGCCCGCGGGCCGCCCAGAACTGTCCGCCCTGTCGTACCACCCCGAAAGGCTGGCCGATCTCCCATGACCGCTCATCTGTCGGATTCTGCACCCATGTCTGTTGCCGAGTTGACTGCTGCGGTGCTTGCCGGCTCGGTCGGTCCGGACCCGTCCACACTTCCCGTTGTCAGTGCCTTCTGGCTGCACCACACCACTCGGCTGCCCGGGGCTGAGGTGACCTACCGGAATTACTACGTCCTGCTCAGGGTCGGTGAGGTCTTCGGCGCCGCGTCCTTCGAGGCGGGTGATGTCGACCCGGAGTACTGCGCCGACACCTCGGGCCTGACGTTGGACGACGTACTGCGCTCCGATGCCGCCCTGCCGGTCCGGATCGCGGCGCTGGACGCCTACCTGGCGTCGATCGAGCCGCACCACGCGTCGCTGCTGGCCGAGGAGATCGTGCTTCCCGCCGGTACGCCGGACGTGCGGGCCCGGGCCCGGGACGCCGCCGTCGCCGGGTTGCTGGATGTTGCCGAGGGCACCAAGGTTGCGCTGATCGGCGTGGTGAACCCGCTCGTCGACGCGATCACGGCCCGCGGCGGGGTCTGCCTGCCGTGTGACTTCAACCTCCGCGAGACCGCGTCCGGACTGCCGGTTTCCCGCGACATGACGGAGGTGATCGACGCCGCCGACGCGGTGGTGGCGACCGGAATGACCTTGTCCAACGGGACGTTCGACGTACTCCTCGATCGTTGCCGCCAGCAAGCGAAGCCGCTGGCCGTCTATGCTCAGACCGGAAGTGCCGTGATTCGGTCCTTCCTCGGGTCCGGCGTCACCGCCCTCTCCGCCGAGCCCTTCCCCTTCTCCCAGTTCAGCTCCCGCCCGAGCAGCCTCTACCGCTACGCAAGGACGGACACATGAGCAGCCCCAGTCAGAACCCAGCCCTCACCACCCCTGTCGTCCCGTCACTTCCCACGGAGGTGCCGGGGGATTGGCGGATGGCTCGGCGGCTGTGGCCGTTTCTGTTGGCCTCCGCGGTGAGTCTGATTCCGTTCACGGTGTTCGGGATGTACCTGGTGCCGATCGCGGCGGCGGCCGGCGGGAACGTGGCGGAGATCGGCGGGCTGCGGGGGCTCGGCGGTCTGGCGGCGCTCATCGTCGGGTTCTCGCTGGCGCCGCTGATCGATCGGCTTCCCCGTGAGCTGGTGGCGGCCGGAGGGCTTGCACTGTTGGGGATCTCGGCGGTGTTGGGTGCTGTTGGCAACGTGTTCGCGTTGGCCGCGTTCTGCCTGCTGATCGGGGCGTCGACGTCGATCCTGACGCCGGCGATCGGAGCCGCCGCGGCCGACCGGTTCACGTCACCGGCGGCGGCCGGCCGGGCGGCGACACTGGTGTCCGCAACCACGTCGGCGATGGCGATGCTGGCCGCGCCGGTTCTCGCCGTACCGGGAATGCTGTGGGGCTGGCGCGGCAACCTGCTCGCCGCGGCGACCGTGTCGCTGGGGTTGTCGGCCGCGTTCTTCTGGCGCGGCCGCGGCCGGAAGGCTCCGCTGCGTTCCGAAGGCGGCCGGAGGATGAGCTACCTGGCGACGTACCGGGCCCTGGGCCGGATCCCCGGCGCGCTTCCGTTGCTCGTGATCGCGATGCTGCGGACCGCGGCGTTCATGGGGTACCTGGCCTACCTGGCCGCGTTCTACGACGAGAAGTTCGACCTCGCGCCGGGCTGGTTCGCGCTGGTCTGGTCGCTGAGCGGTGCCTCGTTCTTCCTCGGCAACCTGCTGGCCGGGCGCTACATCGCGCTCGAGCGTCCGTGGATCGGCCCGGAGAAGATGCTCCTCGTCGGCCTCGGCGTCGCGCTCATCAGCGTGTCCGCCTTCTACTTCTCGCCGACTCTTCCGTTGACGCTGCTGCTGACCGCGCTGATGGGCGCGAGCCACGCCACCGTCGCCGCCTGCGTCACCACGCTCCTGGTCCGCCGCAGCGGCTACCTCCGTGGCTCGGCGCTGAGCATCAACGCGGCCGGCATGAGCCTGGGCACCTTCCTGGGCGCCGCGCTCGGCGGTCTCGGACTCGGCCTGGGCGGCTACCCCGGCACCGCCCTCACCTTCGCGTCGATCACCACCATCGCCGTCCTCTTCGCCCTCCGAGTACGCCGCCAGGCGACGGCCTAGGGGGCCGGTCCGGGAATAATCCGGGTCCTTCCGGAGCCTGTTCGGCTATATCGTTCGGTCTTATGGAGAACCTGCCCGACCGCCCGCACCCGCAGGCACACCTGCGTGCCTCTGACACAGATCGTGACCGGGTGGTCGACGTACTGCGGGACGCGCTGATGTCCGGGCGGTTGACGCAGGAGGAGCACGCCGAGCGACTCGACCAGACGCTGCAGGCGAAGACGCTGGGCGACCTCGAGCCGATCACGCGGGATCTGGTGATCCCGGCGCAGACGATCCCGGCCGCCGCGCCGTCGAACAGCCCGGTGCCGATCGAAGAGCCGGCCGACCCGTCGCGCAGCTTCGACACCATGTTCGCGATCTTCGGCGGCGGGGAGCGGAAGGGCCGGTGGCGGGTCAAGCGGCGGACGAACGCGGTCGCGATCTTCGGCGGGCACGACCTGGACATGACCAACGCGGTGTTCGAGGGCCGGGAGGTGACGGTCTGGGCGTTCGCGGTGTTCGGCGGGATCGACATCACCGTGCCGGACGCGGTCACCGTCCGCAGCGAGGGCGTCGGCATCTTCGGCGGCTTCGCGGCCCGGGGCGGCGACCACCCGGACCCGAACGCCCCGGTCGTGGTCGTCAAGGGCCTGGCCCTCTTCGGCGGCGTCGGCGGCCAGGTCTCCTCGAAACGCCACAAGAAGAAAGGCCACCGCCACCACGGCCTCGACGGCCACCACGGTCAGCTCGGCCACTGACCCCGGCAGGTCCTGCCGAGCAGGTGACGTCTTGCTGGTGCGCGCTTCGGTCCCGGGCTGTCAGATCCAGGACTTGAACCACATGCGCTGGAGCCACTGGGGGTGGGGGAGGACCTCGTCGGTGAGGATCGGCCAGATGTAGGCGAAGTTCAGCACGACCAGGACGACGAACGCGCCGACGACCGCGCTGCCGATCAGGCGGCGTGGGGCCACCTGGCCGAGCGCCGTCCGGGCCGGCCCGAGGATCTTGCCCAGGACCAGGGCCAGGGCCATCACCGTGAACGGGACCATCGTGACCGCGTAGAAGAAGAAGATCGGCCGGTCGTCGAACGCGAACCACGGCAGCCAGCAGGCGGCGTAGCCGACGATCGGTAGGCCGAACCGCCAATCTCGCTGGCCTATCCAGAAGACCAGCGAGGCGATCAGCGCCAGCGCGCCGCCCCACCACAGCAGCGGGGTGCCCAGCGCGGAGATCACCGAGAGGCAGTTCGTCCCGGCCGGCGCGGTGCAGCCCGCCGTACCGGGCTTGATGTCGTTGACCGCGTCGAACCCGATCGGGCGGGCGATGATCGGCCAGCCGGCCGGGTTCGAGGCGTACGGGTGGGTGGCGTTCTTGATGTAGTCGCCGGTGTGGAAGGCGAGCACTTCCTCGTGGTAATGGATCAGTGACCGGAAGTCGTCCGGGACGACCTTCATCACGCCGTGCGCCGGGTTCTTGGACGCGTAGTCGTGGCCGTAGGAGTTGTCGTGCAGCAGCCAGCCGGTCCAGGTCGCGGTGTAGGTGACGACGGCGACCAGCACGATGCTGAGGAACGCCGGGATGCCGTCGACCAGCGCCGACTTCAGGAACGCGCGCCGTACGCCGAGCGCGCGCCGGGCGCCGAAGTCCCAGGCGAACACGAGGATGCCGAAACCGGCGATCACCCAGACCGCGGACCACTTGGTGCCGAGCGCGAGGCCGAAGCAGACACCGGCGGCGATCCGCCACGGGCGGACCAGCAGCCAGCGGCCGATCGTACGGCGCTCGCCGTCCGGGACCGGGGTGTCGAGGGAGTCGGCGTGCCGGCGGCGGGTCCAGTCGCGGTCGGCGACCAGGCACGAGACCGCGGCGACCAGCCAGAACGCCAGGAAGATGTCGAGCAGCGCGACCCGGGACATGACGAAGTGCAGGCCGTCGACGGCGAGCAGCAGGCCGGCGATACAGCCGATCAGGGTGGACCGGGTCATCCGCCGTACGGTCCGGATCAGCAGCAGCACGGTCAGGCTGCCGAACAGGGCCGGCATGAACCGCCAGCCGAACGTGTTCATCCCGAACAACTGCTCACCGGCGGCGATCATCCACTTGCCGACCTCGGGGTGCACGGTCAGGCTCGGGGTGTCCTTGAAGACGTCCAGGTTGCCGGCCAGGATCGCCTTGTCCGCGGCGCCCTCGGGCTGGTCGATGAACTGCCGGGCGTAGCCGAACTTGAGCAGGCTGAACGCGTCCTTGGCGTAGTACGTCTCGTCGAAGACGAACTTCACCGGGTCGCCGAGGTTCCAGAACCGCAGGAACGCGGCCAGGCCGGTGATCAGCAGCGTCGCGATCCAGCCGCCCTCGAAGTCCCTCGGCATCGGTGGATACAGCCGCTCCTTCAGCGGCGGCAGCCGCCTCCCGAGCACGTCCCGCCCGAGCGTGTCCCGCCCCTCGGCAGCGTCCCCACGCCGAGCAGTCCCGTCCTCGATCACAGCAGTCACGCCCGCCATGGTACGGAGCCCCCAGTAGCACTGTCCCGCCGTATGCGGCTCGAGGGCTGCGATGATGGGGACCGTGACCGGGCGATTGGTGTTGGCGGGGACGCCTATTGGGGATGTGGGGGATGCTTCGGCTCGGTTGGGGCGGGTGCTCAGCGGGGCTGATGTGGTGGCGGCGGAGGATACGCGGCGGTTGCGGAGATTGACCTCGGAGCTGGGGATCGCGCTGGCCGGCCGGGTGGTCAGCTTCTTTGAGGGAAACGAGCGGGAGCGGACCGGTGAGCTGGTCGAGGCGCTGACGTCGGGGCAGACCGTGGTCGTGGTGACGGACGCGGGGATGCCGAGTGTGTCGGACCCGGGGTATCGGCTGGTCGCCGCGGCAATCGAGGCCGGCGTCGACGTGACCGTCGTACCGGGCCCGTCGGCCGTGCTGACCGCGCTGGCGGTGTCCGGCCTGCCGGTGGATCGGTTCACGTTCGAGGGGTTCCTGCCGCGGAAGCCGGGGGAGCGGGCGCGACGGCTGGGCGAGTTGGCGGACGAGCCGCGGACGATGGTGTTCTTCGAGGCGCCGCACCGGCTGACCGCGTCCCTGGAGGCGATGGCGGAGGCGTTCGGCGCGGATCGTCGTACGGCGGTGTGCCGCGAGCTCACCAAGACCTACGAAGAGGTGAAACGCGGCCCGCTCGAAGAGTTGGTGGCCTGGTCGAAGGACGGCGTACGCGGCGAGATCACCGTGGTCGTTTCCGGCGCCGATCCGGACCGGATCCTGACCCCGGCGGAGCTCGCCGAGGAGGTCGCCGCGGACGAGGAAGCCGGAACACCCCGCAAACAGGCCATCGCAGACGTCGCCAAGCGCTTCAACGTCCCCAAAAGAACCGTATACGACGCCGTCCTCGCCGCCCGGGACCCTGGTCACTAGCCCTGGCGGGCGGCACTACCCTTTTCCTATGTCCGAGAAGGCCTATTACGTCACCACCCCGATCTACTACGTCACGGCGGCGCCGCACATCGGCAGCGCGTACACGACCGTGGCCGGGGACGTCCTCAGCCGCTGGCACGCGCAGCGCGGCGAGCGGAAGTGGTACCTGACCGGTACCGACGAGCACGGCGAGAAGGTGATGCGCAGCGCACAGGCCCAGGGCATGTCGCCGAAGGAGTGGACCGACAAGCTGGTCGAGGAGGCCTGGAAGCCGGCCTGGGTCGACGTCGACATCGCGTACGACGACTTCATCCGGACCACCGAGCCGCGGCACACGGAGCGCGTCCGGGAGTTCGTCCAGGCGCTGTACGACCAGGGCGACGTCTACAAGGGCGAGTACGAGGGCCTGTACTGCGTCGGCTGCGAGGAGTTCAAGCTCCCGGCGGACATCAGGACCGACGAGGACGGTACCCAGCGGTGCATGATCCACGGCACCGAGCTGGAGACGGTCTCGGAGACCAACTACTTCTTCCGGCTCTCCGCGTACGCCGACCGGCTGCTGGAGCTGTACGAGTCGCAGCCCGATTTCGTCGCGCCGGCCAGCGCCCGCAACGAGGTGGTCGCGTTCGTCAAGCAGGGTCTGCAGGACCTGTCGATCACCCGGTCCACCTTCGACTGGGGCATCCCGGTCCCGTGGGACGAGAAGCACGTGCTGTACGTGTGGGTCGACGCGCTGCTCAACTACGCGACCGCCGCGGGCTACGGTGCCGACCCGGAGCGGTTCGGGCAGTTGTGGCCGGCGAACGTGCACCTGGTCGGCAAGGACATCCTCCGGTTCCACGCGGTGATCTGGCCGGCGATGCTGATCGCGGCCGGGATCCCGGTTCCGCGGCAGGTGTTCGCGCACGGCTGGCTGCTGGTCGGCGGCGAGAAGATGAGCAAGTCCAAACTGACCGCGATCGCACCGCACGAGATCACCGACCACTTCGGCTCCGACGCGTTCCGGTACTACTTCCTGCGCACGATCCAGTTCGGCTCGGACGGCTCGTTCTCCTGGGAGCACCTGAGCGCGGTCTACACCTCCGAGCTCGCCAACGGCCTGGGCAACCTGGCCAGCCGGATCGCCGCGATGGTCGGCAAGTACTTCGACGGTTCGCTGCCGGAGCCCACCGACCACGGCCCGGCCGAGCAGGCGCTGGTGGACAAGCTGACCCAGACCGTGGCGACCGCGGACAAGGCGATCGACACGCTGGCGTTCCACGACGCGCTGGCCGCGATCAACGACCTGGTCGGCGCGATCAACGGGTACGTCACCGAGCAGGAGCCGTGGAAGGTCGCGAAGGACGAGTCGAAGCGTGACCGGCTCGCCACGATCCTCTACACGGCCGCCGAGACGCTGCGGGCGGTCGCCGTACTGCACAACCCGACGATGCCGAAGACAGCCGCCAAGCTCTGGACTCTGCTGGGCGCCGAGGAGAAGCTCGGCTCGCTCAAGGACCAGCGGATCCAGGACGCCGCCACCTGGGGTCAACTCCCGGCCGGCGCCGTACTGACCAAGGGCGAGCCACTCTTCCCGCGCCTCAGCGAGGACGACTGATCAAACTCCGGTCACCGCGATCGGGTGATCAGACAGTTCATTCGACGACGACCGGTCAGGTGCCGGCGGGCTCGCGCACCAGTCGGCGCTGTGAACCGACTGTAGCCCGGACGGCAACCGCCGGGTTGACCAGCACCGAGGGTGCCGCCGCCCGCATCGAGAACATCGCGAGCCTGCGGGCGATGCCTGCATCGTGGACCGCGGCCTTCCGGATCGCGCGCTGGATGGCGTTCGGCGGTCCGGCCAGCGCGTCCTGGCGGCCGAGGTCGTCCCACTTGTCGATGAATCGGTGGGCGCGGCGGTACTTCCGCAGGGCGGGACGGAGGTCGCCGCCGGCAGCCAAGGTGCCGGCGGTGGCGTCCACCAGCCAGGCCGCGCTCCGGAACGCCCAGCCGCACCCGACCGCGGGCACTGGATCGGACGCGGTCGCGGCGTCGCCGATGAGCGCGAGTCCGGGGCGTGGCGTGGGGTCGCGCCTGACGCAGGGGTAGTCGGTCGTGCCGACGAGGTTCGATACCCGACGGGCGCCGGCGAGGGTAGGGCCGTCCGGTAGCCGCTCGACGAAGCGGTGAAACGCCTCGACGCGGTCGTCGGCGAACTCGGGCAGCCGCGCCTTGCTGGGGAAAACCCCCACCTGGGTCAGGCCGGCGTCCACCGGGATACAGACGGCGACGTCGGGATCGAGCATCCATACCTGTCCGTCGCCCGGGCCGTTCATGGCCGCGCCTTCGTAGTAGGTCCAGAACAGGAAGCGCTCATTGGGAGCCCGGTCCTCCGCCACACCGGCCAGGCCGGCCACGGTCGACCGGTGACCGTCCGCTCCGACCACCAGCCTTCCGCGCAGGGTCCGGCGATCGCCGTCGGCGGTGACCGCCACGACTCCTCCGACGGTTCCGGCCGGGTCCATGACGAGATCCTCCGCCCGGTGTCCGAGCAGGAGATCGACTCCTGGCGTGTTGCCGGCGATCTCTCGCAACAGGGGGTCGAGCACTCTCCGGCGAAGGCTGATGGCAGGTGGGACCCCGTTGCCCGGACGGGGGATGATCCAGCCTGATTCGGTCCAGACCCCAAGACCGCGAATGACGGCGGCTCCGTGCTCGAGCATCGGTTGCCACAGATCGAGCCGTTGAAGAGTACTGTGCGTCCCTCCGAGGATGAAGTGCCCGCACAGCGTCTTGTGTGACTGTGGGCTACTGTGCCGTTCCAGTAGTGCGACCCGCAGACCCGCGCGTCCGTAGGCCGTCGCGGCCGTGCACCCGGCGATGCTCGCGCCGACGATGATCACGTCGTACTTCATGTTCCGCCCTCCCGCTTCGTTCGGTATCCAGACGATGGGATGAATGGGCGGTCGTCGACATCGGTAGTGACTACCCAAAGAGTCGTCGTGGTACCTAGTCGGGCCCGGTCACTGGCATCGTGGTGTCATGGAGGCTGCCCGAACCCTGGAGGAGCGCGACGAGGAGTTGGCGTCGCTGGCCTCGTGGTGGGCGGAGGCGGTAGGTGGCGCCGGACGCCTCGTCCTCGTCGGTGGCGATGCCGGGGCGGGAAAGACTGCGCTCGTCACGGCATTCCGGCGTGGGCTCGGCCAGGTTCGAACCTGCTCCGGTGCGGCCGAGGCGCTCGCTACGCCGATTCCGCTCGGGCCACTCCGCGACATGGCCGACGACCTGGCGCCGGAAGTCGCCGGGCTTCTCACCGGCCACCCGGATCCGCAGGAAGTGCGCCGCCGGTTGTTCCGCGAGCTGACCGCCGGCGGACCGACGCTTGTCGTGGTGGAGGACGCGCACTGGGCCGACGAAGCGACTCTCGACGTCCTTCGCTACCTCGCTCGTCGGCTGGAGCACTGTGCCCTGATGATCGTCGTGACCTACCGGCAGGACGAAGTGGGGGCTCGGCATCCGCTCCGGGTATTGGCCGGGGACCTGGCCACCCTGCCGGTCGTCCGGCGGCTGACCGTCCCCGCGCTCACCAAGCAGGCGGTGGCCAGGCTCGCCACGGGCACCGACGTCGACCCGGAGGAGTTGCACCGGCGGACGGGTGGGAACGCGTTCTTCGTCACCCAGGTGATCGCCGGTGGTCAGGCCGGAGTTCCCGCGACCGTACGTGATTCCGTACTCGCGAGGGCGGCGCGCCTGCGGCCGGCTGCGCGGGACGCGCTCGACGCCGTTGCCTGTCTGCGCATCCGTGTTGCCGCCGCGGTGGTGGAGGCGGTCTCGGGTCGCTCGGCGATCGAACTCGACGAGTGTGTGGACCGCGGCCTGCTGACAGCCGCAGACGGAGCGGTGTGTTTCCGGCACGAGCTCGCACGGGTCGCTGTCGAGGACGCGCTCACGCCGAGCCGTGCCGCGCTGTTTCATCGACGCGCGCTTGCCGTCCTGCGCTCGCGTCCGGCGAGTGAGGTCGAACCTGCGCGTCTGGCGGAGCACGCCGCCCTGGCCGGCGACGCGGCCGGAGTTCTCGAGTTCGCCAGAGCGGCGGCAGAGCAGGCCGCTGCCATGGGTGCGCACAGGGAGGCTACGAGGCATTTCCGCCGGGCCCTGGAGGTCTCCGAACCGATTCCGCCCAGGCTTCGTGCGGCACTTCTCGAGGGACTGGCCCAGGAGAGCCATCTCGGCGACGACCTGGACAGCGCGCTCGTGGCCTGGCAGGAAGCGGTTGCGGTATGGCGCGACCTCGGCGACGCCCGTCGCCACGGTGGCGCTCTTCTCGGTCTCGCGGTCACCGCGTTGCTCGGCGCCCGCTGGATACCGCTCGGCCAGGCTGCGTGCGACGAGGCACTCGAGGTGCTCTCCGGGCAGCCGGGACCGGAGTACGCTTCGGCTTGCGCAATACGAGCCAAGCTGTGCGCGATGTCGTTCTGCAACGCCGAGGCGATCGCCTGGGGAGAGCGCGTCATGCCTGCTGGAGACGACGACCAACTGCCGCTGGTCCGGGCGCTCGCACTGATGTCGATCGGTGTGGGTCGCGCCCAGAACGGCGAGCCGTCGGGACTCGACCTGCTCGCGGAGAGCATCCGGCTCGCCCAAGGAGCCGGCGCATACAGCGAGGTGGGCTTGGGCTACTTCTGGCTCGAGCTCATCAGCGTCACCCGACGGTGGTACCGGCAGGCCGAGCGGTGGTACACCGAGGGAATCACCTTCACCGAAGAGCACGACCAGGAGATCTGGCGCCAGTGGCTGCGTGCCTTCCAGTCGCGTGCGTTGCTTGATCAGGGCAGGTGGGAGCAGGCGGAGGCGATGGCGGCCGACGTCTTGCGATCGGCAAGTGTGGACGACGGACGCAAGTTGGTGAGCATGGTCGTGCTCGGTCGTCTCCGCGTCCGCCGAGGGGAATCCGAGCCGCGCCGGCTGCTCGAGGAGGCACGGGCGGCGATGCGTCCCGCAGAACCGGTCGTCGGCTGGATCGTCGGGACCGCGCCGGCGCTGGCCGAAGCCGGGGTGTACGCCGGTGATGGCGAACTGGTCCGCGCTGTTGCGTCTGCGCCGCTGATCCGCGCCGGCCAGGGGCGGGAACCTTGGTTCGTGGGCGAGCTGGCCTACTGGTCGTCACGGGTCGGCGGCCCGTCGACGCCACCGCCCGACGCCGCTGAGCCCTATCGCCTGCAACTTGCGGGCGAGTGGCGGAAGGCAGCACAAGCATGGCGGGAAATCGGCTGTCCGTACGAAGCGGCTCTGGCGCTGGCTGACGCCCCCGACGAGTGGGCGCTCCGCGAGGCCCTGGCGGAGTTCGATCGGCTTGGCGCCACCCCGATGCGGGACTTGACGGCCCGCCGGCTTCGACGGGCGGGTGTTCGCGACATCCCGAGACGGTCGTCCCGCACGTCGCCCGATGGTCTGAGCGCCCGTGAGCTCGAGGTACTGACGCTGCTGTCCGACGGGCTGCGGAACGCCGAGATCGCGCGGACGTTGTTCCTGTCCACTCGAACCGTCGAACACCACGTCGCCGCCGTGCTCCGCAAGCTGGGACTTCCGAACCGCGCCGAGGCGGCTCGCTACGCCAGACGGCACGGTGTGACCGGCTGAACTGGGCCTTTCTAGACCGCTGTTGCGTGGTAGAGGGCGGCGGCTTGGGTGCGGCTGGTCACGGCCAGCTTGGTGAGGATGTTGGCGACGTGGAACTTGACCGTGGACTCGCTGATGTGCAGTTCGTCGGCGATCGAGCGATTCCGCTGACCCTGCGCCAGGCGCTCGAGGACCTCGATTTCGCGGGTGCCGAGCGCGGCCAGCGGGTCCGAGGTGACCGTGTGCGGCGTCGAGTGCGGGTGGATGGTGATCCGGGCGGTCAGCCCCCAGCCGGGGACGGCGTCCAGGTCCAGGTCGTCCTCGTGCAGGCGGAGGCGCTCGGCCAGTTGGCCCAGGTCGAGGACGTCCTCGAGCCGGCCGGGGCCGTCGTCGCGGACGGTCGCCTGGAGCTCCTTACCGTTCCACCGCCAGCCGACCCGGATCCGTCGTACCGGGTCCTGGGTGAGCATCGCGAGGACGACGGCCCGGACCGCGACCCGGGCGCGGTGCGCCACGCCGGACGGGATCAGCCGGTCGTTGCCGGGGGCATCGAGCTCGAGGTCGACGGGGCCGTGCCGGAGCAGCGCGCGGAGCGAGTCCGCGAGCCGGTCGAACGCCTTGCCGGCCGGTTCCTCGCCGCTGTCCACCCGGTCCCGCCGGCTGTCGGTGCGGAGGTCGGCCAGCCCGTTGAGGGCCAGCTCGACCGCCATCGACCGGGCTGACGCGTCGTCGATGCGCTGGTTGCGCAGGACGCCGAGGAGCGTGGCGAGGGTGGCGGCGTGGGCCTCGCCGAGCTCGGCGGCCACGTCGGCCCGGGCCTCGGCGACGGCCCGGTTCTGTGCGAGGGCGCCGGGCTCGCGCTCGAGCGTGAGGCGGTACATGTGCGTGGTGATCAGGTCCCACAGGTCCTGGAGCACGGTCGCGGCGGGTGTCGGCGTCTCGTCGTACCGGATGAAGACGACCACCGAGCCGCGGGGTGCCCGGTCGCTGGAGACGGCCAGGACGGGGTGATCCGAGCCGGCGATCGGTACGACGCCCTGCCACGGCTGACCGGCGGTGACGGCACCGAGCAACGCCGCCAGGTCGGCGCCGGTGATCGCCTCGGCCAGGGCGGGTTCGCCGTACGACGTGACCGGGGTGGACGCGCACTGGGAGGCGAGCTGGGCGACCGCTCGGTGCGGGATCAGCTCCGCGGTGGCCGCCGACAGCCGCTCGAGGATCTCCACCGCCGGTCCGTCGATGATGTGCGCCACCGACGCGAGCAAACCTGCCTTCAGCATGAGAGTCAGAGTACGTCGGTTGATACGTCCACCCGAGCCCGTCGTTCGGGCGGTGGACAACTGGCCGAACGGCCAGTCGGGTTGGCCGGCCGCGGCACCACCATCGGTTGAAGTGTCAACCAATCGATGGAGGAAGCACATGCAAGCGGTGGTGTTCGAGGAGTTCGGCGGTCCCGAGGTGTTGCGGACCGAGGACGCGGCCGAGCCGCACGCCGGTCCGGGGGAGGTACGGGTCAGGGTGCGTGCCGCCGGCGTGAACCCGATCGACTTCAAGATCCGCCGCGGCTGGACCCAGGGCTTCATCGACGTGACCTTCCCGGCCACGCCCGGGCTCGAGGTCGCCGGTGTGGTCGACGAGGCCGGCGAGGGCGCGCAGTTCGCGGTCGGCGACGAGGTGGTCGGCTGGTCCGCGACCGGTGCGTACGCCGAGCACGCCATCGTCGGGAACGTCGTACGCAAGCCGGCCGAGGTCAGCTGGGAGCAGGCGGTCGCCCTGCCGGTCGCGGGTGAGACGGCCCAACGTGTCCTGAACGAGCTCGGGGTCAAGGCCGGCGAGACGCTGCTCCTGCACGGTGCCGCGGGCGCGGTCGGCTCGGTCGCCGTACAGCTCGCCACGGCCGCCGGTGTCACGGTCATCGGTACGGCGTCACCCGCGAACCACGACTTCCTGCGCTCGATCGGCGCTGTTCCGGTCGCGTACGGCGACGGGCTGCTCGACCGGGTCCGGGAGGCCGCACCGCAGGGCGTGGACGCCGTGTTCGACGCGGCCGGACAGGGCGGCCTGCAGGAGTCGATCGAGCTGCGCGGCGGCACCGACCGGATCGTCACCATCGCCGACATGCAGGCCGGCGAACTGGGCGTCGCGCTGTCGGCGGTCAGCTCCGCCACACCGGGGGAGATCGGCGCCAACCTGTCGAAGCAGCTCCAGGCGGTTGCCGACGGCACCCTCCAGGTCCGCATCGCCGAGACCTTCGCCCTCTCCGACGCCGCCAAGGCGCAGGAACTGAGCGAGTCCGGCCACGCCCAGGGCAAGATCGTCGTACTCCTGTAGCGAAGCGGCGGGCGCCCTCCCATGAGGACGCCCGCTCACGCAGGCTAGGCCAGGGCCCGCACCGCGGAGCCCTTTCCCGACTGCGACTGCACGATGCGCTTGCGGCGTACCGGTAGCTTCAGCATCGGGTTCTCGACACCCCAGGCGGCGCCTTTGCAGACGAGCTCCTTGTAGACGGCGGCTTTGCGGCCACGGAGCGAGTAGCTCAGCGCTTGGTCGTCCGCGGTCACGTACTGGATGAGTCCCTGCTTGCGGCCAAGGCTGATGCACTGGTTGAAGTAGCGCAGCGGGGCATGGGGGAGCTTCCCGCCGGTCAGGCGCGCGGCGATCGTGTCGGCCGCCTGCCACGCGGTCGGGATCCCCGACGCGCACGACATCCGCAGCGGCTTCCCGGTGTCGCCCATCGCGTAGGCCGCGTCGCCGATCGCGTAGACGTCCGGGTGCGAGACCGAGGCCATCACCTCGTCGACCACGATCTGGCCGCTGTCGGTGGTTTCCAGCGAGCTCGCGGCCGCGATGGGGTGGACCGCGAACCCGGCGGTCCAGACCGTGGTCGCCGACGGGATGACGGCGCCGTCCGTGGTCACGACCGACCCGGCCTCGACCCGGGCGACCTCGGCGTTCTCGTGGACGCTGATGTCGAGGTCAGCGAAGACCTTCCGCAAGTGCGTCCGCGCCTTCGGGGCGATCCAGTCGCCCAGACCGCCGGAGGCCACGAGCGCGACCTTCAGGTCAGGCCTCGCCTCGGCGATCTCGGTGACCGCTTCGATGCCGGTCAGACCGCCGCCAACGACCGTGACCGTCTCGCCGGCAGCCATGCCGGCCAGGCGTTCCCGCAGTTTCAGCGCTCCGCGTCGGCCGGCAATTTCGTAGGCGTGCTCGGCCGCGCCGGGGACGCCGTGGTCGTTCCAGCGGCTGCCGAGTCCGTAGACGAGCGTGTCGTAGGCGAGTTCCTCGTCGCCGTTCGCGCCGGTGACGGCGACCGTCTTGTGGTCGACGTCCACACCGGTCACCGTGGCGAGGCGCACTTCGACCCCGGTACCGGCGAACAGCTGGTCGAGCGGCCGGGTCTTGAGGTCCTGCCCCGTGGCCAGTTGGTGCATCCGGACTCGCTCCACGAAGTCGGGCTCGGCGTTGACCAGGGTGATCCGGACGTCGTCGCGGTGCAGCCGCCGGGCGAGGCGGCCGGCGGCGACGGCCCCGGTGTAACCGGCGCCGAGGACGATGATGTGGTGCTTCATAGGGGCGCTCCTGTCTGGTTGCTGACGCCTCCTGAACAGGGAGGGCGCCGGATTCCTGACAGGTCCTTGCTGTGAAGCAGGTCACATCGGGGTCACCACGCGCGCAGCAGCGGCTCACCGTGGTCGGACGTGTTCCACCGCGCGGTGGCACGCTCCAGCTTGTCGGGGTTGACTGCGCTGTGGACGGCGGTGATGCCGTCGGCGGTGACCTCGAGAGCCATCACTCCGACGACCCGGCCGTCCACCACGATCAGGATCGCGGGTTCGCCATTCGCCACGCCGGCGTACAGGTCGGGACTGCCGCCGATCATGGCCCGCTTGTGCTCGGCGGGTCTGAACAGGCCGCGCACGAACTTCGCGACCGCCAGTGCGCCGGTGTACGGGCTGGTGCGGGCCGGGATCTTCCCGCCGCCGTCGCCGATCGCGACCGCGTCGCTGGTCAGCAGTTTCACCAGCGGCTCGGTCCGGCCGCTGGCGGCCGCGGCGAGGAACTCCTCGACGATCCGGCGGGCGGCCGCCTCGTCGACCGCCGTACGCGTCCTGCCGTCGGCGACGCGCTGCTTCGCCCGGTGGAAGATCTGCTGGCTGGCGGCTTCGGAGATGTCCAGGATCTCGGCGATCTCGCGGTGCGAGTGGCCGAACGCCTCCCGCAGTACGTAGACCGCCCGTTCGTTCGGCGACAGCCGCTCCATCAGCGTCAGTACGGCGATCGACACCGAATCGCGCTGCTCGACGGTCTCGGCGGGCCCGAGCATCGGGTCACCGGCGAGCAGGGGTTCGGGCAGCCACTGGCCGACATAGGTCTCGCGGCGGGCGCGGGCCGAGGTGAGCTGGTTGAGGCACAGATTCGTCAGCACCTTGGTCAGCCACGCGTCCGGGACCTCGATCCGGTCACGGTCCGCGGCCTGCCACCGCAGGAACGTCTCCTGTACGGCGTCCTCGGCCTCGCTCGCCGATCCGAGCAACCGGTACGCGATGGCCCCCAGCCGCGGCCTCGAGGCCTCGAACAGGTCGACGTCACTCGCGGTCAAGGACATACCCCAACCGTAGCCCGCCCCTGTGTACCTCCGCCGACCTCGGGCTGCTGAGTCGCACCGACTTCGAGCGCTAATCGGGTGGTCCCGGCCAAGTCTGATCCCTACAGTCGCAGCATGACCACCATCCTGTCGGCGGTGGCCTGGCCGTATGCGAACGGGCCCAGGCACATCGGCCATGTCTCCGGCTTCGGGGTTCCTTCCGACGTGTTCAGCCGGTACCTGCGGATGGCCGGTCATGACGTGCTGATGGTGTCGGGAACGGACGAGCACGGGACGCCGATCCTGGTGCAGGCCGAGCGGGAAGGCCTGTCGCCGCGCGAACTGGCGGATCGGTACAACCGCGTCATCGTGGAGGACCTGCAGGGGCTCGGGTTGTCGTACGACCTGTTCACCCGGACCACCACGCGCAACCACTACGCCGTAGCGCAGGAGTTGTTCAGAACCGTTCACCGCAACGGATATCTCGTCCCGAAGACCACGATGGGCGCGATCTCGCCGTCCACCGGGCGGACCCTGCCGGACCGCTACATCGAGGGCACCTGCCCGATCTGCGGGTACGACGCCGCACGCGGGGACCAGTGTGACAACTGCGGCAACCAACTCGACGCGGTCGACCTCCGGAACCCGCGCAGCCGCATCAACGGTGAGACGCCGGTCTTCGTCGAGACCGAGCACTTCTTCCTCGACCTCCCCGCCCTCGCCGACGCGCTCGGCTCCTGGCTGCAGACTCGTACCGGCTGGCGGCCGAACGTGCTGAAGTTCGCCCTCAACCTGCTCGACGACGTCCGGCCGCGGGCGATGACGCGTGACATCGACTGGGGGATCCCCGTCCCGCTGCCCGGCTGGGAGGACAACCCGGGCAAGCGGCTCTATGTCTGGTTCGACGCGGTCATCGGCTACCTGTCGGCCAGCGTCGAGTGGGCCCGCCGTACCGGTGATCCGGACGCCTGGCGCCGGTGGTGGTGTGATCCCGGCGCGGAGTCGTACTACTTCATGGGCAAGGACAACATCACCTTCCACGCCCAGATCTGGCCGGCCGAACTGCTCGGCCACAACGCGTCGCCGGGGCAGTACGGCGTACTGAACCTGCCGACCGAGGTGGTGAGCAGCGAGTTCCTCACCATGGAGGGCCGGAAGTTCTCGTCCTCGCGGTCGGTGGTGATCTACGTCCGCGACGTACTGGAACGCTACGGCCCGGACGCCTTGCGGTACTTCATCTCGGTCGCCGGGCCGGAGACGCAGGACACCGACTTCACCTGGGCCGAGTTCGTCCGGCGCAACAACGACGAACTGGTCAGCACATGGGGCAACCTGGTGAACCGGACCGCGTCGATGCTCGCGAAGAACTTCGGCGCGATCCCGGCCGCCGGCCGGCTCACCCCGGCCGACCACGAACTGCTTGCCGCGAGCAACAAGGCGTTCGACGTGGCCGGCGACCATCTGCGGCATCACCGGTTGAAACTCGCGATCGGCGAGGCGATGCGGAACGCGGCCGAGGCCAACCAGTACCTCTCCCAGCAGGCCCCGTGGAAGGAGTCCGACCCGGACCGCAAGGCGACGATCCTGCACGTCGCCGCCCAAGTGGTGGCCGACAGCAACCGACTGCTCGCACCGTTCCTGCCGCACTCGGCACAACGCGTGCACGAGGCGCTCGGCGGAACCGGCAAGTTCGTGCCGCAGCCGGAGGTCCGTGAGGTGGACGATCTCGACGGCGGACCGGTGTACCCGGTCATCACCGGCGACTACACCGCCCAACCACGCTGGGCGCAGGAGCCCGTCGTACCGGGGACACCGGTGCGGCCGCCGACGCCGATCTTCACCAAACTCGCGGCGGAAGTGGTCGACGATGAGCTCGGTCGCCTCGGCTGACGCCTTTCTACAAGACCTTGACGACGGGAGGCCTTACGGTCGGGGGAGAGAGGAGTTGAGGATCATGGCGAACTTCCTGGCCACGGCGGAGACCGACATCGAGGCCTCGCCGGCACGGGTGTGGGAGGTGCTGACAGATCCGGATCGGCTCAAGGAGATCTGGTTCGGCGCCGACGTGGAGACGGACTGGCGGCAAGGCAGCCCGGTCACCTGGAGTGGTGAGTGGGACGGCAAGCCCTACGAGGACAAGGGCGAGATTCTCGAGGTCGATCCGGGCCGGCTGTTGAAGGTGACGCACTACAGTCCGTTGAGCGGCCGGCCCGACGTACCGGAGAACTACCACACGCTCACCTATCGGCTGGACGACCACGGGACGTCCACGCACCTGTCGCTGACACAGGACAACAACGCGAGCGAGGAGGATGCGGCTCACTCGCAGAGCATGTGGGAAATGCTCGTGGCCAAGGTCAAAGAGGCTGCGGAGAAGTAGTCAGTAACCTAGGCCGTATGTCTGCTGAGGGTGTGGAAGTCGACCGGCCCACTCGTGAGCGGGCCCCGATCGGGGAGGACGGCCGCTCGCGGGACCGGTCCCGGCCGGCGGTGCCCGATCCGTTGCCGATGAGTGTCGTCGACGCGCACTGCCATCTCGACATCGCCGACGGCGAGGACGGTGCCTGGCTGAGCCCGGCCGACGCGATCAAGCTGGCGTCGTCGGTCGGCGTCACCCGGATCGTCCAGGTCGGCTGTGACCTGCCGGGAGCGGTGTGGGCGGTCGAGGCCGCGCAGCAGTACAGGAACGTCGTCGCCGGTGTCGCGCTGCACCCCAACGAAGCGCCGAAGCTCAAGGCCGCGGGCGAGCTGGACAACGCGCTGGCCGAGATCGAGCGGCTGGCGAAGAGCAGCGACAAGGTCCGCGTGATCGGCGAGACCGGGCTGGACTACTTCCGCACCGGTGAGGACGGCCGGGCCGCGCAGCACGAGTCGTTCGCCGCCCACATCGAGCTGGCCAAGCGGCTGGACAAGACGCTGATGATCCACGACCGGGACGCGCACGACGACATCCTGAAGATCCTGGACCGCGAAGGCGTACCGGACCGGCTGGTCATGCACTGCTTCTCCGGTGACACCGAGTTCGCCCGGGAGTGCGTGAACCGCGGCGCGTTCCTGAGCTTCGCCGGGGTGGTGACGTTCAAGAACGCCCAGTCGCTGCGGGACGCGCTGGCCGTGACGCCGCTCGACCGGGTGCTGGTCGAGACGGACGCGCCGTACCTGACCCCGTCCCCGCATCGCGGTCAGCCGAACGCGTCGTACCTGATCCCGCACACGGTCCGGAAGATGGCCGGCGTGCTGAACATCTCGGTCGCCGAGCTCTGCGGCGCCCTGAACGACAACGCCGACCGGGTCTTCGGAGGCTCCTGGTAGACAGTGCCTCATGGAGTTCAGTGAGGTGGTCCGGCGGCGCCGGATGGTCCGCAACTACGACCCCGACCGGCCGGTTCCCGCGGAGGTCCGGGAACGCATCCTGGAGAACGGTCTGCGCGCCCCCTCCGGCGGGTTCAGCCAGGGCTGGGCGTTCCTCACCCTCGAGGGCGACGACCGCGAGCGGTACTGGCGAATCGCCGGCGCCGACGTCGACGAGAAGTATGTGGAATGGATCACAGGGCTGCGCCGCGCGCCACTGCTGATCCTGGCCTTCGCGCACAAGGACGCGTACCTCGATCGCTACACCGAGCCGGACAAGGGCTGGACCGACCGCGACGAGTCGCGGTGGACCGCGCCGTACTGGTACGTCGACACCGGAATGGCGGTCCTGCTGATGCTGCAGACGGTCGTCGACGAAGGCCTGGGAGCCTGCTTTTTCGGACCTCCCGCCGACAAGGTGGGCAAGCTCCACCAGGAGTTCGGGGTGCCGGAGGGCTTCGACCTGATCGGCCTGCTGTCGGTCGGTTACCGGGCCCCGGACAAGCGGTCGCCGTCGCTCAAACGAGGCCGCCGGAGTACGGCGGAAGTCGTCCATCGGGGGCACTGGGGCAATCACGAAGTGTGACCGTCCCATTACACCTTTTCGCGACTCGCCGACGAGGGGATTGGCGCTTCCGCTACATCTTCGTTATGGTCTCGTGACGTTGGCCGGGATCGGGGAAGGTTCCGGGCAGTACGCCCCTCGGTGCCAGTCGCGGGTCTCGGGCCTCATCGCGCCCGGTCAGCGCCGCCGGCGCCTGTGCTGTCCCACCCCGTGCCCGGGTAGCCCTACCTGGGAGCGTTAGTGCGTAAGTCCATCATCGCGGTCGTCGGTGCGACGGCCGCGTTCGCCGTCGCGGGCGGCTCCATGGCGTATGCCAGCAAGAGCAAGACGGTCAGTCTCTCCGTCGACGGCCAGGTGCAGAAGGTCCACACCTTCGGCTCCACCGTGGCGGACGCCCTGAAGGCCGAGAAGATCCAGGTCGGCGAGCACGACGTCGTCGCCCCCTCCCTGGACTCGAAGCTCAAAGACGGTCAAGAGATCGCGGTGCAGTACGGTCGCCAGCTGACCGTCACCGCGGACGGCACCAAGAAGGTCTTCTGGACCACCGCCGACAGCGTCAACGAGGCGCTGACCGACCTGGGCCTGCGGTACGACACCGCGGCCGTGTTCTCCACCAGCCGAAGCGCGCCGATCGGGCGCGAGGGGCTGCAGCTCGTGGTCCGGACCCCGAAGACCGTGCAGATCGTGCGGCAGGGCAAGGTCGCGACCGTCAAGTCGATGGCCACGACCGTCGGCGAGGCGCTGACCGGCGCGAAGATCGTGTGGGACAAGGACGACCGGATCAGCCCGGCGCCGGCCACCGCGCTCAAGCCCGGCGTCAACCGGATCGGTTACGTCAAGGTCGACCTGAAGAAGGTCACCAAGACCCTGGCGATCGCCCACGGCACCGACGAGACGAAGTCGGCCACCCTGCTCGAGGGCACGAAGAAGACCACGGTCAAGGGCGCCGACGGCGCGAAGTCGGTCACGTACCTGTACACCTACCTCGACGGCAAGCTGTCGGCCACGAAGGTGGTCACCAGCAAGGTCGTCACCGCCCCGGTGGACGAGAAGGTCCTGGTCGGCACCAAGCCGAAGCCCGCGGAGCCGAAGCCGGCCACCACCGACGTGGATCCGCCGACCGGCGACACCAGCGTGTGGGACCGGATCGCCGAGTGCGAGTCCGGCGGCAACTGGTCGGCCAACACCGGCAACGGGTACTACGGCGGCCTGCAGTTCAGCCACCAGACCTGGGTCGCGTACGGCGGTGACGCGTACGCGAGCAACGCCCACCTGGCCAGCAAGGCGCAGCAGATCGCGATCGCCGAGAAGGTCCGCGCGGCGCGCGGCGGCTACGGCGACTGGCCGGTCTGCGGCAAGCGGGCATGACGGGGCGGTGGGGTCGCCATAGCAACCTCACTGTCAGACTGACGGGGTGACCTCGTCTGATTCGTCGACATCAGCCGGACCGAGACTTCTCGGTCCGGCTGATGTGCGTTCACTGGCCGCCGGGCTGGGCGTCCGCCCGACCAAGCAGCGCGGCCAGAACTTCGTCATCGACCCGAACACGGTCCGCCGGATCGTCCGCGTCGCGGAGCTGTCCGAGGACGAGACCGTGCTGGAGGTCGGCCCGGGGCTGGGGTCGCTGACGTTGGCGTTGCTGGCCGAGGGGCATCGGGTCACCGCGGTCGAGATCGACCCGCTGCTGGCGTCGGCGCTGCCCGCGACGATCGCGTCGTACGCCCCGGCTCAGGCCGATCGGCTGACCGTGGTCGAGGCGGACGCGATGCACGTGCGACCCGACGAGATCGGCGCCCCCACCGCGTGTGTGGCGAATCTGCCGTACAACGTCGCCGTACCGGTGCTGCTGCACCTGCTCGAGGTGTCCCCGTCGCTGCGGCACGGGCTGGTCATGGTGCAGGCCGAGGTCGCGGACCGGCTCGCCGCCGCGCCCGGGTCACGCACGTACGGCGTACCGTCGGCGAAGGCGGCCTGGTACGCCGAGGTCCGCCGGGCCGGGGCGATCGGGCGGAACGTGTTCTGGCCGGCTCCGAACGTCGACTCCGGGCTGGTCGCCTTCGAGCGGCGGGAACCGCCGGCCACCGCGGCCTCGCGCGAGCAGGTGTTCGCGGTGATCGAGGCGGCGTTCTCGCAGCGGCGGAAGACCATCCGGTCGGCGCTGTCGCGCTGGATGCCGGATCGCGACCGCCTGGACGAGGTCTTCCGGGTCACCGGGATCGACCCGGGGCTGCGCGGCGAGATGCTCGGCATCACCGAGTTCGCCGCCCTGGCCGGCGCGGCGATGCCCTAGCCTGTGCGGGTGTCACCTTCTGCTGAGGTCACGGTGCGTGCGCCGGCCAAGATCAACCTGGGTCTGTCGGTCGGCCCGCCGCGCCCGGACGGGTTCCATCCCGTCGCCACCGTCTACCAGGCTGTTGCCCTGTACGACGACGTCACGGCGGTGCTGCGGGAGGACGATCCCTCGATCTCGGTCGAGGTGCTGGGCGACTTCGCGGCCGACGTACCGACCGACGAGACCAACCTCGCGGTGCGGGCGGCCCGGCTGCTGCAGGCGGAGTACGACGTCGACGAGGGCGTCGACCTGACCATCCGCAAGACGATTCCGGTCGCGGGCGGAATGGCGGGTGGATCCACTGACGCGGCAGCTACTTTGGTGGCGTGCAACCGGCTGTGGGGGTTGCAGTTGTCGCAGACCGAGTTGCAGCACATCGCGGCGGAGTTGGGAAGCGACGTGCCGTTCTGCCTCGTCGGGCACACCGCGCTCGGCCAGGGACGCGGTGAGCAGGTGACGGAGGTGATGTCGCGGGGGACGTTCCACTGGGTCTTCGCGATCGCCGACGGCGGTCTGTCGACGCCGGCCGTCTACCGGGAACTGGACCGGCTGCGCCCGCTCCGCCGGGTCGAGGCGCCGCAGGTCCGGCCCGAGCTGCTGTCGGCCCTGTTGTCCGGTCAGCCGGGAGCTCTCGCGGTTGCCCTCAGCAACGACCTTCAACCTGCGGCGCTGTCGCTGCGCCCCGAGCTGGGCGACACGCTGCAGTTCGGCCTCGAGCAGGGTGCGCTGGCCGCCCAGATCTCCGGCTCCGGCCCCACCTGCCTGTTCCTGGCCGCCGACAGCCGCAGCGCCGTCGACCTCGCGGTCGAACTCGCCGAATCCGGCCTCTGCCGCATGGTCCGCCAAGCCGAAGGCCCCGTCCCCGGCGCCCGCATCCTCCCCGCCCCCGCCAACCGGTAGGCCCCGCGACCTCGGCCGGGAGAAAATCGGTCGTCGGGCGAGGGGGAGGGGTGTTAGCGTCCGATGGAGTTGCCTCGTTGGATGGATGGGAGACCGGGATGCGCCGCGGAGTGATCGACCTCGACAGGACTGATCGCTTCGACGCATTCGCGAGGACTCTTGAACTCTCTGACGATGGGCATTGTGGCGCATGTCGACGCCGGTAAGACCAGCCTGACCGAGCGGCTGCTGCACGCCGCCGGGGTGATCGACCGGGTCGGCCGGGTCGACGACGGGAACACGCAGACCGACTCGATGGAGCTCGAACGGCGGCGTGGGATCACCATCCGCTCGGCGGTGGTGTCGTTCGAGCTGGGCGACCTGACCGTCAACCTGATCGACACCCCGGGGCACTCCGACTTCATCGCCGAGGTCGAGCGTGCGCTGTCCGTGCTGGACGGCGCCGTGCTGGTGATCTCCGCGGTGGAGGGCGTGCAGGTGCAGACCCGGCTGCTGATGCGCACGCTCCAGCGGCTGCGGATCCCGACGCTGCTGTTCGTGAACAAGATCGACCGGCTAGGCGCCCGGTACGACGGCCTGCTGGCCGATGTGAAACGTCTCCTGACCCCCGCCTGCGTGCCGATGGGGTCGGTGATGGGTCTCGGCACTCGAACGGCATCTTTCGAGCCGTTCGACCTGGTAGGCAAAGCACTCGCCGAACTGCTTGCCGAGCGCAACGACGATTTCGTGGCCCGGTATCTGGACGACCGGTTGGTTGCCGACGACTACTCGGCCGAACTGCGACGACAGGTGGCTGCGGCTGCTGTTCATCCGGTGTACTTCGGATCCGCGATGACGGGCGCTGGCGTGGCCGACCTGATCGACGGTATTCGCTCGTGGTTGCCACGAGCAACAGGATCTCGCCAGGAGCCCTTGCAGGCCAGGGTTTTCAAGGTCGAGCGTGGTGCCGCTGGTCAGAAGATCGCGTCGGCTCGCGTGTTCGCGGGATCGCTGCCGGCGCGGTCGTACGTCGACGTGCACCCTGCGGCCGGGGCGTCGTACCAGGCCCGTCCGAGTGCGGTCGAACTGTTCTCTCGCGGAGCTCGCCTTCCCGTCGAGTGCGCCGAGGCCGGACAGATCGTCGCTCTGCGGGGGTTGAAGGAGGTGCGGATCGGGGATCAGCTCGGGGTGCCGGGCAACGGCGTCGGACGGCTGTTCCCGCCGCCGACGCTCGAGACCGTGGTCGGTGCGCGTGACCGGGTGAAGCTCTTCCAGGCGCTGACGCAACTTGCCGAGCAGGACCCGCTGATCCACGTCCGCAAGGCCGACGACATCACCGTGAGCCTGTACGGCGAGGTGCAGAAGGAAGTCATCGCGTCGCTGCTGGAGAGCGAGTACGGGCTGGCCGTCGAGTTCAGTGAGACCAGCCCCATCCATATCGAACGGTTGAACGGCGTCGGTACGGCGTACCGGGAGATCGGTGCCCCTGACAACCTCTGGCCGGCGACTGTCGGCTTCCGCGTCGGCCCCGGCTCCGGTGTCGACTATCGCATCGAGTCCGAACTGGGTGCGCTTCCGCGAGCCTTCCACACCGCCATCGAGGAGACCGTCCGTACAACCCTGCAACAGGGCCTCTACGGCTGGGAGATCCCGGACATCGAGGTGGCACTCACCCACACCGGCTACAGCGCCCCCGTCACCGTGGCCGCCGACTTCCGCCGCCTCGTCCCGCTCGTTCTCCTGCAAGCCATAGCGGCCGCCGGCACCACAGTCCACGAACCCGTCATCCACTTCGAACTCGACATCCCGCCCGACTCCGTCGCCCGAGTCCTCTCCCTCCTCGCCGAATCCCGCGCCGTGATCGAAGGAACCACCCTCCAGCCCGACACAGCCCACCTGACCGGCACCATCCCCGCCGCCACCACCCACACCTTCGAAACCCACCTCCCAGCCCTCACCCACGGCGAAGGCATCCTCACCCCCACAACCACCACCGCTACGCCCGCTCCCACCCCACCCCCCGGCTACCGCCGCACCGACGGCAACCCCCTCAACCAAAACCAATACCTCCTCCACCTCAACCAGACCTGAAGTCTGGGGAAGTTAGTACGGGGCGAGGGTTTGGTGGATCTCGGTTTGGGCGGTGGGGGTGGGGCCGAAGTGGGCCAGGACGGCTAGGTGTTCTCTGAGGTGGAGGAGGGGGAGGCGGGTTTGCCAGCCTGGTTCGAGGGGGTGGAGGTCTTGATAGGCGGTGTAGAAGGTGTCGGGGATGTTGCCGCAGCCGTGGAGCATGGAGAGTTCGGCTTCGGGCCAGCCGTAGTAGACCGCTGGATCGATGAGGGCCGGGCCGGGGAGGAGGTTGCCGTGCCAGAGGTCGCCGTGGAGGAGGGACGGGGCCTGCGCCGGCACGAGGTCGGGGAGGCGGTTGGCGACGCGTTCCAGACGGCGGCGGTCCTCGGCGTCCAGCGCTTCGTAGCAGCGCGGGACTTCGAGGAAGCGGAGAAGTCGGTGCTCGGCGAAGAACGCGTGGCCGTCGTCCGTCCAGGGGTTTCGTTGAGGGAGTAGGCCCAGGTAGTTGTCGTGGTGGTAACCGAACTTGTCCGAAACGACCTGATGTTGCATCGCGAGGCGGTGGCCGGCGTCGCGCCAGAAGTCAGGCGTCTGGTCCGCCAGAGCGTCGGAGCCGAGGTCGGCGAGGACGAGGAATTCGGGAGCCACCCGAAGCACCGTGGGTACGGCGAATCCGCCGGGCACTCGTAGTGCGTTGAGACCCTCGGCCTCCAGGGAGTACAGCTCAGGCGGGGGGTCGTTGTGCGTCTTCACGATCACCGAGCGGCCGAGCGTCGTACGGACGCGGTAGGTCTTGCTGGCGACACCACCCTCCAGCACGGAGTACGACACAGGGTCACCGAGTGACAGGCCCTCGAGCCAGGAAGGAGTCAGCACGTGGACGATCCTGGCACGCGGGACGCCGTCGGCTACCCTGGTCCGCGATATGGCTGGTTCTCCCGCACCTAATCTGGTCAACCTGGAAGCCGTCTCCAAAGGCTTCGGAACCCGGACACTTCTCGACACGGTGAGCCTCGGCATCGGCCGGGGTGAGCGCGTCGGCGTGGTCGGGCGCAACGGCGACGGCAAGTCGACGTTGCTGCAGATCCTCGCGCGCCGGGAGGAGCCCGACAGCGGCCGGATCACCCACAACCGCGACCTGCGGCTCGGGTACCTCGGCCAGAGTGACGACCTGGACCCGCAGCAGACCGTCCTGCACGCCGTACTCGGCGACGTCGAGACCTACACCTGGGCGGCCGATCCGCGCACACGGTCGGTGATGGAGCACCTGCTCGGCGGAGTGGACCACGAAGCGCTGGTGGGCACACTGAGCGGTGGCGAACGCCGCCGTGTCTCGCTCGCCAGGTTGCTGCTGACCGAGGTGGACCTGCTCGTCCTCGACGAGCCGACGAACCACCTCGACATCGAAGCGGTCAACTGGCTGGCCCAGCACGTGGTCGACCGCGCGTCAGCTCTCATCGTGGTCACCCATGACCGTTGGTTCCTGGATGCGGTGTGCACGAACACGTGGGAGGTGCAGGGTGGCCGCGTCACGTCGTACGACGGCGGGTACGCCGCCTACGTACTCGCCAAGGCGGAGCGCGCCCGCACCGCCCAGGTTGCGGAGACCAAGCGACAGAACCTGCTGCGGAAAGAACTGGCCTGGTTGCGTCGCGGTGCACCGGCCCGGACGAGTAAGCCGAAGTTCCGGATCGACGCCGCCAACGCCCTGATCGAGAACGAGCCGCCCCCGCGGGACCGGCTCGCGCTGTCGCAGTTGGCGACCGCGCGGCTCGGCAAGGACGTGTTCGACGCGGAGGACGTGACCCTGAGGTTCGGCGACCGGGTGATGCTCGACCACGTCACGTTCCGCCTCGGCCCGGGCGACCGGATCGGGTTGCTGGGCCCGAACGGCGCCGGCAAAACGACGTTCCTCAAGGTCCTCACCGGCGAGTTGGCACCCGACCGCGGCGTGGTCAAGCAGGGCAAGACAGTCCGCGTCGCCACCCTGTCGCAGACACTCGACGACATCGACGGTACGGCGACGGTCCTGGAGCACATCACCGAGATACGCCGTACAGCGGCCCTCGCCGGTCGTGGTGGTGAGCTCACGTCGTCGCAGCTGCTGGAGCGGTTCGGGTTCAGCGGCGAGAAGCTGACGACGCGGATCTCCGATCTGTCCGGTGGGGAACGCCGGCGGCTGCAGCTGCTGCGCATCCTGCTGGACGAGCCGAACGTGCTGATCCTGGACGAGCCGACCAACGACCTGGACGTCGAGACGCTCACCGTGCTGGAGGACTTCCTCGACAGCTGGCCGGGCGTCGTCGTCACGGTCACGCACGACCGCTACTTCCTCGAGCGCGTCAGCGACATGGTCTACGCGATCATGGGCGACGGCCGGGTCAGGCATCTCCCGCGCGGTGTCGACCAGTACATCGACGAGCTCAGCGGCGAGGCGCCACGCCGTACGACGCCTGTGCCGGAGCCTGAGGTCGAGACCGAGCCGGCGCCGGTGGTTGACGCCGCAGCGGCCCGGGCGGCGAAGAAGGAGCTGAACCGGATCGAGCGCCAGCTGGCCAAGCTGACCGAGACCGAAGCAAAACTGCACGACCAGCTGGCCGCGCACGCGAGCGACTACGAGCGGCTCGCCGAGCTCGACACCGAACTGCGCAAGCTGGCCGAGGAACGGGCGGAACTGGAAACCGCCTGGTTCGACGCCGCGGAACGCGCCGAATGATCCGCTTGCGCTAATACCCCCACTTTGATCAAATGCCGGGATTGTGAACAGCCGCACGATCCTCGACCCGCGAGTAATATTTGCCGCCGCGCCTGTGGAAAAACGTGTGGAAACAGAACTGAGTCGCGGTGCGCCCTCCGATCCCCTGTGATTCGGAGGGCGCACCGCGACCTCGGGTGAGCGGGCCCCGTGCCGGCCGGCGTTGTTCGGGCCCCGAGCCCCGGACACCGCGCGGCCATCCTCGGCGGGCCACCTCTAGCCGCCGAAGATGCCTTGAGTTATACGATTCGTGGTCGGTCTGCCACCGACAGTGACGACCCTAGTCGGCCTGTTCACTCAGTGTCGATAGTCGACCGCTACAGCAGTCTCACGATCTCGTTGCAACTAGCAACGATTGGATCGAGGCGAAGTGACGGGTCGTCTTTTCGGATAATTCCGGCACAATTCCCGGTGGTTTCTCTGGTGCCGGGAAAATCCCCGGCTCAGTGCTTTTCGAGGTCGAACGGCCGGACCAGTTCACGCAGGACCCGGGCGATCTTCGCCTGGTCGCGCTCGCTGATCGAGCCGAGCAGGGTGCGCTCGTGGGCGAGCAGGTCGGCCATCGCGGCGTCGACCGCGTCCCGGCCGGCGTCGGTGAGCTGGACCAGGACGCCACGGCGGTCGGCCGGGTCCGGGAGGCGTTCGACCAGGCCGCGGGCGGCGAGGCGGTCGACCCGGTTCGTCATCGTGCCCGAGGTGACCAGGGTTTCCTTCAGCAGCTTGCCCGGGGAGAGCTGGTACGGCGCCCCGGACCGGCGCAGCGCCGCGAGGACGTCGAACTCCCAGGACTCCAGGCCGTGCGCCTCGAACGCCTGGCTGCGGGCCCGGTCCAGGTGGCGGGCGAGCCGGCTGACCCGCGACAGCACCTCCATCGGCGCCACGTCGAGGTCGGGTCGTTCCCGGCGCCAGGCCTCGAGCAGCCGATCGACCTCGTCTTCCATGCCGTCGAGATTACGTCATCAAGACTCTTGACATCAAGACAACTCGCAGGTCTACAGTATCTCGACATCAAGATAAATCCTCGGGGAGAGGCGGCACCATGCGTACGTCACCGGTCTGGAGTCCGCGGCAGTACGGCACCTACGCCGAGGAGCGCGGACGCCCGTTCGCGGATCTGGTCGGCCGGATCCGGGCGGACGCCGTACGCACGGTCGTCGACCTCGGCTGCGGTCCGGGCAGCCTGACCGCGACGCTGCGGGAGCGGTGGCCCGAGGCCACCATCCGCGGCATCGACAGCTCGCCGCAGATGATCGAGGCGGCGCAGCAGTACGCCGACGACAAGCTCACCTTCGAGGTCGGCGACCTGCTCGAGTGGACCGCCGAGCCCGGCTCGCTGGACGTGATCGTCACGAACGCCGTCCTGCAGTGGATCCCGGAGCAACTCGACCTGCTGCCCGGCTTCGTCAGGGCCCTGCGCCCGGGTGGGTGGCTCGCGATCCAGATCCCCGGCAACGGCCACGCCCCGTCGCACGCGATCCTGCGCGACCTGGCCGCGACCGAGCCGTACGCGCAGTACGCGAAGAACGCCTCGCTGCGCCCTGAAGTCCCGGGTCCGGACACGTACGTCGACGTGCTCAGCGCCGAGGGGTGTGTCGTCGATGCGTGGGAGACGACGTACTACCACCTGCTGCAGGGCGACAACGCCGTACTGGAGTGGGTGAAGGGGACCGGCGCGCGGCCCGTGCTGCAGTCGCTGCCGGACGACCTGCGTCAGCGGTTCGAGGACGAGTACGGCGCTCGGCTGGCGAAGGTCTACCAGCAGAAGGACTACGGGACGCTGCTGCCGTTCCGCCGGATCTTCGCCGTCGCCCGGAAGAAGGAGGCGTGAGCATGCGCCTGGACCATGTGCAGGTGTCGTGTCCGCCCGGCGAAGAAGGCGCACCCCGCGTTCGCGGTGGACGACCTGGATGCGCTGGCCGCGAAGCTCGAGAAGCTGGGCTATCCCGTGACGTGGGACAACGAGACGATCCAGGGCCGCCGGCGGTTCCACACCGCCGACGGCCACGGGAACAGGGTCGAGATCGTCTGAGCTACTCGGTCGCCAGAGCTCCGGCGGGTGCCACCTTGGCCGCCCGCCGAGCCGGCAGGACCGAGGCCAGCAGGCCGGCCACTGCGGCGACCGCGGCGATGGCCAGCAGCAGGCTCACGGGTACGGCGTACTGGACGCTGCCGTCGACCACCTGACCGCCCATCAACGCGCTGGTCCCGGTCCAGCCGTAGATCAGGCCGAGCGCGATCCCGAGGCCGGCGGCCACGAGTGCCATCAGCAACGACTCGACCGCGAGCATGCTGCGCAACTGGCGGCGGGTGAGCCCCATCGCTCGCAGCAACGCGTTCTCGCGGGTCCGTTCGAGCACGGACAGGCTGAGCGTGTTGCCGACGCCGACGAGCGCGATCAGCACCGAAACGCCGAGCAGGCAGATTCCGACGATCAGCAGGACGTCGAAGATCTCGGTGTAGCTGCTGCGCTCGGCCAGCCCGCCGCTGACCGAGAGTTCCTTGACGGTCGGGATGGACTGCTCGACCGCGTCGATCACCGCCGAACCGTCCGCCTTCGGATCCGAAGCCAGCCAGAACCCGGTGGTCGACGCAGTGGGCGACAACTTGCGCAGGTCGGCCGAGGTGATCGTGATCGGATCCAGCCCGTTCGCCCGATGGGCCGTGAGGGTGAGCTTCTGACCTCCGGCCACGACGGTCACCTGGCTGCCGTCCTCGAGGCTCAGCATGTTCATCGTCTGCGAGTCCAGCAGCGCGTTGCCCGGCTGCAGTTGCGCGGCCAGCGACGGGTTGTGGACGACGGACCCGGCCGCGGCCTGGTCGATCCCGGTCACCGGAAGCTCCTGGCCACCGGTGGTGATCCTGACCTGGCTGACCGGGACGACCTGGGTGATGCCCTTGATGTCGCGCAATTGCTGCTCGGCACCGGCCGGCATCTTCTCGTTGTATGCGCCGACCATGATGTCGACCGGGTACTGCCCGTCCATCGACACGTCGAACGTCTTGCGCACCGACGCGATGCCGACGCAGGTGAGGCTGATCAGCGTCACACCGATCAGCAGTGCGGACGTGGTGGCCGCCGTACGCTTCGGATTCCGTACGGCGTTCGCGAGGGCGATCCGGGCCGGGACCCCGCCGCTGCGGGCCGGCAGGATGCCGATCAGCCGGATCAGGGCGGGCACGAGCAGGGATCCGACCGCCAGTATGCCGAGGAACGAGAGCACACCGCCGGCGACTCCGACGAGCACCTGGTGCGAGGAGGCAGCGACGGTCAGAAGAACGCCTCCGCCGGCCAGCAACAGGAAGCCGAGGATCAGCCGCAGTACGCCGGCCTTCGACGCCGCCGCGGGAGCAGCCTCCGGCCGCAGAGCGGCGAGCGGAGCGACCTTCGTCGCCCGGCGAGCCGGTACGATGGCAGCCGCAATGGTGGCCACGGTACCCAGCACGAGTGGTACGAACAGCGACCGGAGATCAAGGTGCAGCGTGACCGGAGGCAGACCCCAGTCGAACTCGCGGGCCAGCGCGAGCGCCAGCGCGGAAAGCGCCACACCGAAGACCACACCGACAGTTGACGCGATCACCCCGACCACGGACGCTTCGGCGAGGACCGACGAGAACACCTGCTTGCGGGATGCGCCGACGCAGCGCAGCAACGCCATCTCGCGGGTGCGCTGGGCGATCACGATGGTGAAGGTGTTGCCGATCACCAGGCAGGCGACGAACAGTGCGATCACGGCGAACATGCCGAACACGCCACCGAGTACGTCGATGCCGTTCGTGAAGCTCTTCACCTCGCGGTCGATCCACGCCTCACCCGTGTAGACCGCCAGCTCACCGGGAAGGACGGCCCGTGCTGCCGTGGCGAGGGTTTGCTGGTCGACGCCGGGCTTCGCGGCGATCCCGACACCCCGGGTGAAGGCGTCCGGTTCGAACGTCTTCACCGCGGCCGGCGTCGCGACGGCCGCCGGCGGGCCGACGACCTTGGAGTCGTCGAGCAGGCCGACCACGGTCACGGTCCACGACCTGCCGGTGTACGCGTTGATCCGCAGCGACTGGCCGACCGAGATCTTGTGCTTGGCAGCGAGCTTGGCCGGCAGCGCGATCTCGTTCGTTGCGGTCGGCAACCGGCCGGACGACGTACCGGGACCGGCGATGCGGGTGCTGTCGTACAGCGCCTCGACGGTGAGACCGGCGGGCCGAACCAGGTCGGGGAACGAGGCGGTCAGGTACGTCCTGATGTACGTGACGACCGAGTCGGCCTGCGGGAGGTTCTTCAACTGTGCCACGTCGGCCGGGGTGATCTCCGCGTTCTCCGGATAGACGAACGTGTCGACGCCGCGGTACTGGGCGCCGATGGTCTCGTCGACCCCGTTCGACGCGGACGCGTGCGCGGTGAGGGCCAGGGTGCCGAAACCGACCCCGAGCACGATCGCCAGGCAGGCGGCGATCAGGCGGCCCAGGTGGGCGCGCAGCGAGGAGAGGATGGAGCGTCGCACCTCAGGCCCCCAGCTGCCGCAGGGCGTCGAGCACGGTCTCCGGCGTCGGCTCCAGCAGCTCGCCCGCGAGCTTGCCGTCGGCAAGCATCACGACGCGGTCGGCGTACGACGCGGCCAGCGGGTCGTGGGTCACCATGACCACCGTCTGGCCGAACTCGCGCACCGAACGGCGCAGGAACCCGAGCACCTCGGCGCCCGACCGCGAGTCGAGGTTGCCGGTCGGCTCGTCCGCGAACACCACCTCCGGCCGGCCGATCAGCGCGCGAGCCACCGCGACGCGCTGCTGCTGACCGCCGGACAGCTCCGACGGCCGGTGCGTCAGCCGGTCCTCCAGCCCGAGTACGTCGATCAGCGTCCTGAACCACTGCTGGTCGGGCTTGCGGTTGCCGAGCTCCAGCGGGAGCAGGATGTTGTCCTTTGCCGACAGCATCGGCAGCAGGTTGAAGGACTGGAACACGAAGCCGACCCGATCCCGGCGGATCCTGGTCAACTCGGCGTCGCGGAGCTGTGTGAGCTCGGTCTCGCCGAGCAGCACCTGACCGCTGGTGGGGGTGTCCAGGCCCGCGAGGCAGTGCATCAGCGTCGACTTGCCCGAACCGGACGGGCCCATGATCGCGGTGAACCGGCTGACCCCGAAGTCGACCGAGACGCCGTCGAGCGCGGCGACCGCGGTGTCACCCTGCCCGTACACCTTGCGCAGCTCGTGCGCCCGGATCGCCGTCCGCGGCTCCCCGTCCTGCGGCAGCCGTCCCACCGCAAGCTCACCGGTCTGCAAACTCATCTCACTCCTCAGCTCGACGTTGTCGTTGGCCACGAAGTTAGTGAGTTCAGCCGCGGATCTCGTCGGACCGCAGACTGCAGTCGACGTAGTACCTGGGTATTACTTCTGGGGTTTCACCAGGCCCGTTTCGTAGCCGAGGACCACCAGCGCGACCCGGTCGCGGAGGCCAGTCTTGGCCAGTATGCGGCCGATGTGGGTCTTGACCGTTGCCTCGGACAACGTGAACAGGCGGGCGATCTCGGTGTTCGACAGGCCGCGGGCGACCTCGACCAGGACCTCGCGTTCCCGGGCGGTCAGCTCGGCCAGGTCGGGACGCTCCGTCTCGGTGTCGGGGAGGGATCCGGCGAAGTGCTCCAGCAGCCGCTTCGTCGTACTCGGGGAGACCACGGCGTCACCGGAGTACACCTGCCGGATCGCGGACAGCAGGTCGGCCGGCGGCGTGTTCTTGAGCAGGAAGCCGGCCGCGCCGGCCTTGATCGCGGCGAAGGCGTACTCGTCCAGGTCGAAGGTGGTCAGCACGATCACCTTCGGTGCCTGCGGCAACGACTGGAGCCGGCGGGTGGCCTCCGCCCCGTCCAGCCGCGGCATCCGGACGTCCATCAGGACGACGTCGCACGCGGTGACCTGGATCTTCTCGATCGCCTCACCGCCGTCGCCCGCCTGACCGACCACCCGCATGTCGGCCTGGGAGTCCACCAGCATCGTGAACCCGGCTCTGACGAGTTCCTGGTCGTCGACCAGAAACACCCGGATCACATCGTCCGTCACTGCTCGCCTCCAGTGGGCAGGTGGTACGGGAGCTTGGCGATCACCTCGTAACCGCCGCCCGCCTTCGGTCCGGCGTTCACCGTACCGCCGGAGATCGAGGCCCGCTGCCGCATTCCGACCAGGCCGTGACCCGGATCCGAACTCGGCGCGACCCCGGCACCCCGGCCGTCGTCGGTGACCACCACGGTCAGCATCTCGCGCCCGAAGTCCAGCCGGACGGAGGTTCGCGCTCCCGGCCCGGCGTGTTTCAGTGTGTTGGTCAGGCCCTCCTGCACGATCCGGTACGCCGTCAGGCCGAGCAGCGCCGGAAGATCCCGAGGTTCACCGGTCACCTCGTAGTCGACGGTGAGCCCGGCATCGCGGACGTTCTCGATCAGTTCGGGCAGGCTCGACACACCGGGCTGCGGCCGGGGCTGGTTCGGGTCGAGCTCGAGTTGCTCCTCCTGTTTGAGCAGGCCGAGCATCTTGCGCATCTCTGTCAGCGAGGCGCGCCCCGTGTCGCCGATCGTGGCGAGCGCCTTCTTCGCCGCCTCCGGCGACTGGTCCGCGGCGTACAGGCCGCCGTCGGCCTGGACGATCATGATCGACAGACCGTGCGCGACCACGTCGTGGATCTCCCGGGCGATCCGGGTCCGCTCGTTGGACACGGCCAGCTTGGCCTCACGGTCGCGATCCCGTTCGAGTTGGGCGGCCCGCTCCTCGAGTTGAGCGACGTACAGGCCCCGGGTACGCCGGCGCTCGCCGAAGGCCCAGACGCCGAAGACGACCGCGCCGAAGGCGACCATCATCGTGACCTGCTGACGCCAGTCGCTGTTGCCGTAGTAGCGGGCGGTCGCCATCAGGACGCCGAGACCGCCGATCCCGAGCGCGATCCGGCTGTACCGCACGTCGCCGTACACGGAGATCGTGTAGAGCGCGACCAGCAGCCCGATGTTGGCGGGCATCAACTGGGCCCCGGCGAGCCACTGCAGCACCGCGACCGACGACACCGCGAAGAAGACGAGTTCGGGGTGGGTCCGGCGCCAGATCAGCGGGATCAGCATGCCGAACCCGAGGACGGCGGCCAGGGCGCCCCGGAGCGGGCCGGCGGCGCCCGCGCCGACCATCGCCAGCGACAGGAAGCCGAAGAACATGCACAGAGCGGCGGCGAGCAGCAGGTCGAACGCCTTGCTGCGGGCAGGCACGGGCCGCGCGGTGAGGATCCCCGTCATGCGGGCCAGGGTACGGGGAAGCGCCCCGCCGGGGGTCATGCCACGGGAGGATGTCGCGTCCTACCGGGGTCTGGGGTTACTTGTGCGGACGCGTGGACAGGGTCGGCTTGGCCTCGAGGCCGGACAGGCCGTTCCAGGCCAGGTTGACCAGGTGCGCGGCCACGTCCGGCTTCTTCGGCTTGCGGGCGTCCAGCCACCACTGGCCGGTCAGCGCGACCATGCCGACCAGCATCTGGGCGTACATCGGCGCGTTCTTCGGGTCCAGGCCGCGGCGCTTGAACTCCTCGGCCAGGATGTGCTCGACCCGGGTGGCGACGTCGCTCAGGATCGAGATGAACGAACCGCTCGACGACCCGACCGGCGAGTCGCGGACCAGGATCCGGAAGCCGTCGGAGTTGTTCTCGATGTAGTCCAGCAGCGCCAGCGCCGCCTGCTCGACGAGTTCGTGCGCCCGCCCGGCGGTGAGCGACTGGGTGACACCGTCGAGCAGCGCCCGGACCTCACGGTCCACGACGACGGCGTACAGGCCCTCCTTGCCACCGAAGTGTTCGTACACGACCGGCTTGGAGACCTCGGCGCGCGCCGCGATCTCCTCCACCGACGTCGCCTCGTACCCCCGCTGGGCGAAGAGCCCGCGGGCGATGGTGATGAGTTGTTCGCGACGTTCGGCACTCGTCATCCGGATCCGGCCGGACCGCCGCGGTTTGGGTTCCGTCACGTCGAGATCACGTCAGCATCATGCCGTACTTCGGTGTTGCCGGTGGGCGATTTACCTCCGGTGACGCCTCAGGCGGCCGCCTTCAGCGTGGTCCTGGCGTTCGGGTCGACCCGGCGCGCCTCCAGGCGTTCGCGCACCGGCCAGCGGACGTCGCTGACCCAGCCCATCTTCTCGAAGAACCAGATGCAGCGCGCCGACGTGTCGAGCTGGCCCTTGAGTACGCCGTGCCGCGCGCAGGTCGGGTCCGAGTGGTGCAGGTTGTGCCACGACTCGCCCTGGCTCAGGATCGCCAGCCACCACACGTTGCCGGACTTGTCCCGGCTCTTGAACGGCCGGTCGCCGATCGTGTGGCAGATCGAGTTGATCGACCAGGTGACGTGGTGCAGCAGCGCGATCCGGACCAGGCTGGCCCAGAAGAACGCGGTCAGCGCGCCCTCGATCGACCACGACCACAGTCCACCGATGACGGCCGGCGCCAGCAGCGAGATCGTCACCAGCAGCGGGAACATCCGGGACACCTTGACGATGTCCTTGTCCTTCAGCAGATCCGGCGCGTACTGCCGCTGCGGAGTCTGCTCGGTGTCGAACAGCCAGCCGATGTGCGCGTGCACGAACCCCTTGGTCAGCGCGCCGAGGCTGGTGCCGTACTTCCACGGGCTGTGCGGGTCGCCGTCGCGGTCGGAGAACTTGTGGTGCTTGCGGTGGTCGGCGACCCAGCGGATCACCGGACCCTCGATCGCCAGCGAGCCGGCGATCGCCAGCGCGTACTTCATCGGCCGGTTCGGCTTGAACGACTTGTGCGTGAACAGCCGGTGGAAGCCGATCGAGATGCCGTGGCCGGCGATCGTGTAGAACACCACCGCGATGACGATGTCGCGCCAGCCCAGGAACCCGCCCCAGGCGATCGGCACGGCGGCCAACACGGCCAGGAACGGGATGCCGATGAACAACCCCAGTGCCACCTGTTCCCAGGGGCGTTTCTGCTCACCTCCGAGCGTTCCGGTGTCGACGTCGAAGTCGTCGACCTGCTGGGCCCGGACGGGCGCCTCCGGTGCTGCTACGGGGGGTGGAGTCATGGCGTTTTCCCTCGGGTGGAGTCCTGCTTACCTACGCCACCGTAACCTACGGAGCCGTAGGTAAGGAACCCCTGGCGTGTCGATCACCCCACTCCATGGCAAACTGTCCCGGCGACCACGATCCCCCGTGGGGTACTCGGCAGCCCGCGAGACTTTGAATCTCGAAGACCTGGATCGAAACCAGGCGGGGGAGCCCCCGGACCCGCAGGCCCCGCCTGCGGGTCCCGCCACTCCATGCGGATTCCCCACGCGCCCCTACGCCCGCTCCTGTCGTCGCGTGCTCGCCGCCGCTCCCACCCACCCTTGGGCGCGTGCTGTCGCCCGCTTGGTCGACCGCCACGTGGTGTCGGGGGCCTTTGGTCGAGTGAGCTCACCGTGGACCCGGCTCAGGCCGGCTGCTGTGGTGGTTGTATCCCCACGCGGCGCTACGCGCGGCTCCTGCGTCGCCGTGCTCGCCGCCGCTCCCGCCCACCCTTGGGCGCGTGCTGTCGCCCGCTTGTCGACCGCCACGTGGCGTCGTCTGCCTGTGGTCGAGTGGAACTCACGCTGGAGGGGTCTCACCGGCCGGCCGCTGTGGTGGCGTGCCTTCGGGCGCTACGGGGGCTCCTCACCACAACCTCTGAGGGGAGGGTGTCGGCGGAAGTAGCGGAGGTAGTTGGCAACTCATGGGCATGGCTTGGTGCAGTGGCGTTCCACCACGCGGCCTCGCCTCGCGGCACGGCCTCACTTCGCTGAACCACTCGGACGGCCATCGGGTCGTACAGTGCAGTTTGGGGGTGGGCTGATGGGAGGAACGGCCTATGTGACGGCACCGGACGGACGCACCATCGCGTTCGCGGAGTGGGGTGTGCCGGATGGGCGACCGTTGTTCGTGCTGCACGGTGCGCCTGGCAGCCGGTATCTGCGGCACATCGGCGGTGTCTACGAACGGCAGCAGGTGCGGGCGATCACCTACGATCGGCCCGGGTATGGGCAGTCGACGCGTCGTCCTGGCCTTCGGGTCGCGGACGCATCCGAGGATGTCATGTTGATAGCGGACAGGCTCGGGATCGACGAGTTCGCGGTACTCGGAATCTCCGCGGGCGGACCGCGGGCGCTCGCCGTGGCTGCGCTGCTGCCGGAGCGGGTGACACGGTGTGCGACTGAACTCGGGGTCGCCGATTACACCGCCTCGGACCTGGACTTCTTCGCCGGTATGTCGGACGACGATGTGCGCGAGTGGAAGGACACCGAACGCGGCGAGGCGTGGATCGTCGAACATGAGTATCGAGACCTGGTCGCTTGGCTCGACGGTCCGGACCCGCTGCCTGACGTGTCTGGGGAGCTCCGCGAGATGCTGCTGGAGGCATTTCGAGAGGGGGTGGCGAACGGGCCGGGTGGCTACGTCGACGACGCCATCTCTCTGGTGTCCCCGTGGGGCTTCCGGCTCGACCAGGTGAAGGCGCCGACTCGGGTCATGGCCGCAACAGAGGACGAGTCCGTTCCTCGCCGGCATACGGAGTGGCTTGTTGCCGGGATTCCGGGCGCCGCGCCGGTCTGGTCGCCCGGTGGCCATATCGGAGACCACTCTGCGACCGAGGAAGGCTTGATCCGCTGGCTCGTCGGCCGTTAGTACTCCAGCCGTAGCTCCGGATCGCGACCCACGCCGTCCGGAAATCAGCCGCGGGCACCGGCTGCCCGGCTCGGCCCGATGTCGCGGGGCGACCGAGCCGCCTCACCCGCCGTCGCGAACCGGATGGATCGTCGTCAGGCGTCGGCAGGGGCGACGGGTCTGCCGGTGGTGGTCTCCACGACGTGCGTAAGGAAGTCCCGGACGTCCGCGAGCAGGTCCGCCTGGTCGGCGTACCCGGAAGAGCCGGTGGCGTCGCGCAGACGCAGACCCTCGGCCAGCACCCGGTGCCAGCGCTCGTCGTAGTGGGTCAGTGCCCAGCGGCCGGCGCGCGACTTCGCGGTCATCTCGCCGGTGACCAGGAGGTGATGCAGACGCACAGAGGCGAGGATGCAGTGCGAGAGCAGATAGTCGCGCTCGCGCTCGTCCGCCGGGAGGTCGCCAGGGGTCGCCCGGACCAGGCCTTCGGCGTTGCGGCGCCAGTAGGTGTCGAGGTTGCCCACGGTGTAGTCATGCAGCGCGGCCTCGTCAGTCCATACCCGAAGCGTGGACAGCTCTGGACCGGTGACGGTGATGCCGCCCCGGGCCAGCTCGTGCCAGACGATCATCCGCGCCGGCGAGGCGATCGTCTCGAGTTGCCCGGTGTGGATCATCTCCGGCACCGGCGGCAGCGTGCGCGGGTCGCACGCCAGGTCGGCGGCGAGCACGTACGGCCCGTCGAACCGGATCGGGGAGTACGCCGCCATCCGTGCGTGCACGCCCCGCAGCGCCTCCACCTCCGCCGGCTCCGGCCGGTGGGCGAGCGTGGCGAGGAAGTCGACGTCGGACTCCCGCGGCGCCCACTCGCCGAAGACCACCCCGCCATGGAGATAGAGCCCGGTCAGCAGTCCCGTGGGCAGCTCCCGCTCGGCCAGCAACAGGAAGCGGTCGCACAGGTCCTGGACCGGGGCCGGGAGCGTCACGAGTTTCTCCTCTGTTTCCTGCCGGAAAGGCACCAAGTACGGCGAAGACAAGCAAGGCCGGCACCAGTTGGCCGACCTTGCGGACTGTCCGGCGACGCATCGTATGCGGTCAGTGCGTCCCTCCCCATCGACGGTGCCCAGTTAGTACTACAGCCGTGGATCACGGTCTACGGCTGGACTACTAACGGTTGTCGCCGCTGCCGCCGAGCATCGCTCGGTTCTGCCTGTCGGCGAGCTTCGCAATGTTGAGCTGAGCAACATCCTCGAGCTGGACGTCAAAGTGGTCCGCGATGACAGCGACATACCACAGCGTGTCACCGAGTTCCTTCTTGAGATCTTCGAGGTCCCATTGAGAAAAATCGCTGTTCTTGTCGCGGACGATCTTCTTGGCCTTCTCGGCGATCTCTCCTGTTTCACCCACGAGCCCGAGCAGAAGGTGGAACAGTTCGTTGTGCTTCTCCTTTGGTGCAGCTGTGCGAAGGGCTGCTTGTTGATAATCGTTCATATCCACGGCGTCACTATAGGCCGGGCGACGCGGGCCGCCGCCGCCTCGGACGGTGCCTCTGACGGCGCGCTGTCTTCAGTTCCGGGATGCGGTGCAGCGGCGACGTACGGCGTGCTGTCAGACCCTGTGATGTCGTGAGCGTGTGGTCGGGTGAGTGCTCCCGATCGGTCCGACGAACTCGGGTGGACTGGAGAGGGGCTATGCGAGCTTCTTGCGCATGACCGTGATGATCGTTTCGTAGCGCGTGATTGTGCCGTCTGGCGCCTGCTCGTTCCAGGCGGCGGGTTCGCGACCGGTGGCGACGTACCCGAGGCGCTCATAGAGGGCGCGGGGGCGGGGTTTGTTCTCGTCGACTCCCAGTTCGGCCCAGGTGAGGCCGCGGCGGCGGATGCGCTGTTCCAGCGCCTGAACGAGAATTGTGCCGATGCCACAGGAACGCAGCGGCCGATCAACCGAAAGCTGCCAGAGCACTGCGATACCTGACGGCTTGGCGTAGTCCACGCCGCCGGTAGCCACGGGAATGCCTGAAGGCGGACAGACCGCGAGAAAGTCGACCTCGCCGAGCTTCGCCCGGTCGAGCGCCCGGAATGTTCCCTCGAGGTGAGTCTCTGACCAGCCGGAGAACCCCGGATGGAGATCTTCGGCGGTCAGATCTCTGACCGTCAGCGGAAGCACGACGTCGGGCATGAGATCACCTTGTCACCGGTGCGCAAGTGCCGCCACAGGATTCCACTGCCCGTCTGCCGCCCAGGCAGTCGACGAGCTGTAGCTTCGGCGGGTGGGATGCGCACACGTCGTGGTGGCTTGCACTGCGGCGGGCGCATTGTTGGGCGCCGTTCTCACGCAGGAAAGAGACGGTCCGATAACGGTGGTCCGAGAACGGGTTCGGGGAATGGCGTCGGGCCCGTAGGTTGTGCGCCGTGAGTCAGTCGATGGTTGCGCGGCGGGCGAGGGGAGCCGCGGCTCGCTTGGTGCTGCGTCGGGGCGTGGTGTGGGTGGTCGCGCTTGTGATGGTCGTCGTACTGGCCGGGTGTGCGTCGAGGCCGGACGAGCCGTCGGCAACGGCGGCGGGTCCGACAAGGTTGCCGTCGTCGACGGCTGTGAGTGGAGGAGGTGCCGTGGGCCAAGCTCCTGCGCGTTTCACGATCGTGCCTGATGACTATCACGTGCCGTACGCCGGGACCGCCGAGGACGGGCGGAAGTTCTTCCTGAGCGACGAACTGTTCGATGCAAGGGCGGCCTATGTCGGGCTGTTCCTGTGGAAGGCCGACGGCACGTTCGACGAGGTGCGGGTCGACAAGGTTGCTCGCCGTGCGGGGCTGCCCCCAGGTCAGGCAGGTTCGGCCGGCGCGGAGGAGCTCGTCGCGGCCCGGCTGGCCGAGCTCGGCGAGTACGTCCTGGAGCCGATCGAGGTCGAGCCGTTCACCGAGAAGGTCGACGGTGTGACCTTTGGCTGGGTGGTCTACCGGTCCGGCGGCGAATACTCCATCAACATCGAGCCAGGGGACTTCATCGCGTACTACGAACCCTGGGACGGACTCGGGTACGACACGTAACGCGCCGTTCCGCCGCCCACTTCATCTGAGCCACCGAACAGGGACCGTCCGAGATCCGCGCCACACCGTGCAGTGTCGCGAGCATGCGGTCGCAAACACCGCCGGTCGGCCTGTCCCTGACCTCTCGATTGCTGACGCTCAAACTCCGCGAAGTATGCGGGGGCGAGTTCGTAGGGAGGGGTGAGGATCTGGTCGGTGGTCAGGTCGTGGGCTGTGGGGCGGGAGCCGCCTGGGCCGAGGGGTTCGAGTACGTCGGCGCGGAGGCGGTCGTAGTTGAACGAGTCGAGCCAGAATCCCTCGGGTGATTGACGCCCGCGCCGGTATCTGATGCTGCGACGTGGTGGAAGTCGTCCACGGATACGCGTACGACGTACCTGCCGAGGTTTCGGAGTACGTCGGCGAGTTCATTGGCGAACGTGGTCTTGCCTGAACCGTCCACTCCGTCGACGCCCACCCGCACACAGTCCGCGCCGACCGCCTCGGGTACGAGCTCGGCAACCGTTCGCAGAACTTCCTTCCGCTGCACCGAAGAGGAACGCACGCCGCCATCCTCGCACCGCCGGCGCGGTCGAGACGATGCGGTTGTCGTGGCCGGCGATCACCTCTCAGACGGGGTCGGAGACTGCTAGGGGTGGGCCGACGAAGGTGATGCCGTTGGCTTGGCCGACGGTGGCCAGTGCGTCGGGGTCGAGGGGGCCGGGGAGCAGGGCGTGGAAGTCCTCGAAGAACCGTTCCAGGCCGGATGGCGCGGTGATGATGAGCAGCTTCCCGGGTTCGTTGCCGAGGTTCTGGAACGCATGCGGTACGCCGCGCGGCCCGAACGCCATCCCACCCGCCGAAACCCGGAACTTCGCGTCGCCCGCCCGGAACCGGTAGTCGCCCTCGACCACGTACCAGACCTCGTCCTCACGCGAGTGGACGTGTACGGCCGGCCCGTCCTTCGCCGGGCTCACGATCTCCATCACGGTCAGCGCCCCGCCGGTCTCCGGCGTCCGCGCCATGATTCGGACCTCCGCACCGGTCGGAGAAATCAGCTGCCTGCCGTCCTCGGCCCCCACCGCGAACGGCTCGATCGAACCAGACATCGCCCCTCCTCGAACGCCGGTTCCAGCCAGTATCACTCGATGACGCAGAAAAGGGTGCCGCCCGGATCGGCGAGTACGACGAAGTCGGCGTTCGGCGGGTAGTCCCAGTCGACCCGCCGTGCCCCCAGCCCGATCAGGCGCTCCACCTCGGTCTCCAGGTCGGAGGTTGTGCGGTCGACCCACAGGTCGAGGTGGGTGCGGTCGGTTTCGTCGAGGTGGAGCCGGGTGCCGGCGCCGCTGCGCGGTCCGAGGAACGCCGGGTTGTCCGGGCGAGCTTCGTACCCGAGGGCCTGGCTCCAGAAGGATGCCGAGCGGTGGATGTTCGGGACGTTCAGCACGACGGCTCCGAGAGACAGACTCATGACAGCTCCTTCTGTGGCTCACCAGGTCTTGTCAGGCGGGGGTGGCGGTCATGCGCAGGATGGTGTGGTTCTGGCCTTGTGAAGCCACGATAGAACCGGTTCCGGACGCTTCCCGTCCGGAACTTCAGGCGGTACGGACGAACTCCGGGCCGGCCGGAGGTGAAGCGGTGGCGGTACGGCGGGCGCACGCGGTGAGTGAGGCCGGTCACGTGGTGCCTCTGGGCGGGTGCGGGCGGGGGATGGGAGAGCAAGTAGGCTTGCGCGGGCACCGTTTCGAGTGTCCATGCTGATACTGGTTCCAGAAACTCGCAGGGAACTCGAGGAGAAGACCGCGTGACTTCCCAACGTCCCGCGGCGGTCGTGATCATGGCCGCCGGTCTGGGAACCCGGATGAAATCGGCGACCCCGAAGGTGTTGCACGAGATCGGCGGGCGCAGTCTCGTCGGGCACGCCGTGGTCACCGCCCGTGCCCTCGCCCCCGAACACCTGGTCGTCGTGGTCGGCAACGGCCGCGAACTGGTCGAGGCGCACCTCCACGACATCGACCCCGGCGTGAAGACCGCGGTCCAGGAGCAGCAGTTGGGTACGGGTGACGCCGTGCGCGCCGGGCTCACCGCCGTACCGGACGACTTCGACGGCTCGGTGATCGTCACGTCGGGCGACGTCCCGCTGCTCGAGGCCGAGACCCTGCTGGAGCTGGTCGCCGAGCACGACAAGCGGGGCAACGCGGTGACCGTGCTGACTGCGCGGGTGCCCGACCCGACGGGGTACGGGCGGATCGTCCCGGGTGAGGACGGCACCGTCGCCGCGATCGTCGAGCACAAGGACGCGACGCCGGAGCAGCGGCAGATCGACGAGATCAACGCCGGGATCTACGCGTTCGACGCGGCCACGCTGCGCGACGGCCTGAGCCGGATCACCACCGACAACGCGCAGGGCGAGCTGTACCTGACCGACGTGATCTCGATCGCCAAGGCGGACGGCAAGCGGGTCGGTGCCTACGTGACCGCCGACGCGATGCAGACCGAGGGTGTCAACGACCGGGTCCAGCTGGCCACGCTCCGCGCCGAGCTGAACCGCCGTACCCTCGGCAAGCTGATGCGCGACGGTGTCACGATCGTCGACCCCAACACGACCTGGGTGGATCAGACCGTCCAGCTGGCCCGCGACGTCACCCTGCTGCCGAACACGCAGCTCCACGGCTCGACCACCATCGACGAGGGCGCCACGATCGGCCCCGACACCACACTGACCAACGTCCGGGTCGGTGCCCAGGCGACCGTCATCCGGGCGCACGGATCGGACTCGGAGATCGGCCCGCAGGCCTCGGTCGGCCCGTTCGCGTACCTGCGCCCCGGCACGAAGGTCGGTGTGAAGGGCAAGGTCGGCACGTTCGTCGAGACCAAGAACACCAGCATCGGCGACGGCGCGAAGGTTCCGCATCTCACCTACGCCGGTGACGCGACGATCGGCGAGGGCGCGAACATCGGCGCCGGCACGATCTTCGCCAACTACGACGGGGTCGCGAAGCACCCGACGCACATCGGCAAGCACTCGTTCATCGGCAGCAACTCGGTGCTGGTCGCCCCGCGCACCGTTGCGGACGGCGCCTACCTGGCCGCCGGTACGGCGCTGACCGAGGACGTCGGCCCGGGTGAGATCGCCGTTGCGCGGGCCCGGCAGCGCAACATCAAGGGCTGGGTGGCCCGCAAGCGCGCCGGCACCAAGACCGCGAAGGCCGCGGAAGAGGCCCTGGCCGCAGAGCAGTCGGACGCCGTAGCGGAGACGGCCGAAGGCGCTGTGGGCGACACTGGCGAGAAGGCGTAACGGGAGGCCGGCCATGAGCGGGATGAAGCGAACCACCGAGAAGAACCTGATGGTGTTCTCCGGCCGGGCTCACCCCGGTCTGGCCGAGGAGGTCGCCGAGCAGCTCGGGGCCGGCCTGGTGCCCACGTCGGCGTACGACTTCGCCAACGGCGAGATCTACGTGCGGTTCGAGGAGTCGGTCCGGGGCAGCGACGCGTTCGTGATCCAGAGCCACACCTCGCCGATCAACGAGTGGATCATGGAGCAGCTGATCATGGTCGACGCGCTGAAGCGGGCGTCGGCCAAGCGGATCACCGTGGTGCTGCCGTTCTACGGGTACGCCCGGCAGGACAAGAAGCACCGCGGCCGGGAGCCGATCTCGGCGCGGCTGATGGCCGATCTCTTCAAGACCGCCGGCGCGAACCGGTTGATCTGCGTCGATCTGCACACCTCGCAGATCCAGGGCTTCTTCGACGGCCCGGTGGACCACCTGATGGCGCTGCCGATCCTGAGCGAGTACGTGCAGAACAAGTACGGCGACCAGAAGCTGGCCGTGGTGTCGCCGGACGCCGGCCGGATCAAGGTGGCCGAGCAGTGGTCGGCCCGGCTGAACGGCGTACCGCTGGCGTTCATCCACAAGACCCGCGACATCGAACGGCCGAACGAGACGGTCGCGAACCGGGTCGTCGGTGAGGTCAAGGACCGGGTCTGCATCCTGGTCGACGACATGATCGACACCGCCGGCACCATCACCAAGGCGGCCGACGCGCTGTACGCCGACGGCGCGGCGGGGGTGGTGATCGCGGCGACCCACGCGATCCTGTCCGGCCCGGCCGTCGACCGGCTGAAGAACTGCCAGGCCAGCGAGGTCATCGTCACCAACACGCTGCCGATCCCGCAGGAGCGCCGGTTCGACAAGCTGACCGAGTTGTCGATCGCGCCGCTGATCAGCCGGGCCATCCGCGAGGTGTTCGAGGACGGCTCGGTGACCAGCCTCTTCGAGGGCCGCGCCTGACCCAGGCCGTCAGACCTTTCGCCACGCGTAGTACGCCGTACCCAGGGCAGCGGCTGTCATCGGCAGGGCGGTGACGAGTCCTGCCACGCCGTTCCCGGGGACGATGAACGTTGCCACGATCGTCAGCCACAGCAGCGGGATCCAGCGCGGGACGGCGCGGGAACGCCAGAGGCCGATCGCCTGCAGAACGGTGCCGAGAGCAACCAGCAGCGCACCGGGGATCATCACTCCGAAGAGGTGCGAGGTGTCGTCGTTGATCCGCTCGATCACGCCCGCGTCGACACCGGGCGCGGTGGCGAAGTAGTACACGGCGGCCCAGCCCGCGACCCCGACGGCGTACAGCGCGGTGCCGACCCACATCACGAATGCGCCCGCCGTCGCCCAGCCGGACCCGCGGCCGCGGACGATGAACGTGGTCAGCAGCGCCTGGGCCGGCACGTTGATGACGAGTGCGGCGCTGAGCACCACCAGGAGGCCCCACCACAGGTCGCGGACCGGCTGGATGTCGCTGTAGGCGTACGTCTCGCCACCTGCGGCGGGCTCCGGCCACAGCAGTCCGCCCGGAATCGCCGCGACGGCGGTGAGCGCAAGCAACACGGCGACGGTTCCCACCCGGCGCCGGAGCACCGGATCGGCGGTGACAGGGCTGGCGACGGTCTGCGTAGCCATGGTGAACCTCCCGGGTCTGAGCTGACGTTCTCAGCCAACGGCAGAGGGACCACCGGGCACATCGGAGCGGGTACGGAGGCGGTCTCCGTGCTGGCTCAGAGCCGTACGGTGTCCTGCGGTCTTACTCTGACGACATGCGGTGGCCGCGATGGGTCGCGCTCGGTACCTTCCTGCTCGTCCTGGTGATGGTGGCGGGGAGTTCCTGGCTGCTGATCGCCTACCGCACCGGCCCGCACACGCTGCGGAACTTCCTCGGCCTGGCGGCGATCGGGATCGTGGTCACCCTGCTCGGATTGGTGGTCAGCCGACGTGAGGGCGTGGTCGGAGCACTGCTCGGCTGGATCGGCGCGATCACGGTGTTCCTGGCCGCCCGCGGCGTCTACTACAACGCCGACGGCGTGCCCTTGGACACCCGTGTCGTCGCCTGGCTCGACGAGAGCGGCTGGTGGCTGCTCGCCGCGATCAGCCTGTTGCTGCTCTACTTCCCGAACGGCCGTGCGTTCTGGCGGCCCATCGCGCCGGCCCTGGTGCTGCTGTGCCTGGCCCAGCAGGTCTTCGGTGCCTTCGCGTCGAGCCCGTTCCTCGAACCCCTGCAGGACCTGCCTCGCCCGTACGACGTCCTGCCGCGACCGCTCCAGATTGTGAGCGAGGTCGTGTTCGTCGCGTTCCTGGCGTTGTGCTTGGCGTCAGCGGTGTCCGTGATGGTCCGGTACCGCCGATCGACCGGCACGGTCCGGGCTCAGCTCAAATGGCTGGCGCTGGCAGGTCTCGCCGCCGTCCTCTACCCGTTCGTCTGCCTGGCCGAGATCGTGGTCACCGGTGACACCGGCATCGTGGCCACCGTCTTCGGTGTCGTCGCGCTCCTGTCCCTCCCCGTCTCGGTGGCAGTGGCAATGCTTCGGCACGACCTGTACGACGTCGACCGCGTGCTGGCCGACACAGTCACGTACGGCATCGTCATGGTCGTCCTGCTGGGCACGTACGCCGTAGCAGCCGTGTCGCTGGGTCTACTTCTGGGCCGCGACTCGGCCGTCGTGGCTGCGGCCGCCACAGCCCTCTGCGCACTGGCTCTGTCGCCACTGCGGACCAGACTCCAGCGCTCAGTTGACCGCAGGCTCTATCCACCACGACGGGCTGCGCTGCTGGCGATCGAGGACCTGCAGCGCCGGATCCACACCGAGCAGGCTCAGCCGGAGGAGCTGGAGTCCGCCCTGCGCACGGCACTACGAGATCCGGGCCTGCGCGTCGGTCTGCTCGTTCCCGGGGCGTCGGGCTTCGTCGATGCCGCGGGTACGCCGGTTGGTGGGCAAGAGCTGGTCCCGGTGATGCTGGGTGGTTCGCAGATCGGCGTACTCGGATCGGATTCGACCAGTCCCGCAGTACTGAAGGCTGTGGCGGCCGGGGCGGCCAGTCTGGTCGAGGTGACGCGGCTGAGAGCCGAGCTGGCCGGGGCCTTGCGGGAGGTGGAGGCGAGCCGGGCCCGGCTCGTGCAGGCGGGTGATGCCGAACGCCGACGGCTCGAGCGGGACCTGCACGACGGAGCGCAGCAGCGGCTCGTCTCGCTGGGGATGGCGATGCGGCTCGCCCAGCGGCACCTGGACGACGGGACGGTCGATGTCGACGGGCTGCTCGACCAGGGGGTCGCGGAGCTGGCCACCGCGGTCGCCGAGCTACGACAGATCGCGCACGGGTTGCGGCCGACCAGCTTGGACGACGGGTTGCAGGCTGCGCTGAGCGCGATCACGCAGTCGCTGCCGATCCCGGTTCGGCTGGAGATCCCGCCTGATCTGCCGGAGGAGCTGGCCACGACGGCGTACTTCGTGGCGGCGGAGGCGGTGACGAACGCGGTGAAGTACGCGAACGCGACGTCGATCGCGGTTCGGGTGGACCGCTCGGCCGAGCAGGTGACGGTGCTGATCGAGGACGACGGGTGTGGTGGTGCGGCGCCGCGTCCGGGATCGGGTCTGAGCGGACTGCTGGATCGGGTGGACGCCGTCGGTGGTTCGCTGAACCTGCGGAGCCCGGCCGGCCGGGGTACGACGGTGGAGGCGGTGCTGCCGTGCGGATCGTGATCGGGGAGGACTCGGCGCTGTTCCGGGAGGGGCTGGCGCGGTTGCTGGCCGATGCCGGGCACGAGATCGTCGGCCTGGCACCGGACGCGCCGACCCTGATGACGGTGGTCGCGGAGACCGCGCCCGACCTGGCGGTGATCGACATCCGGATGCCGCCCGACCAGACCGACGACGGGGCCCGGGCGGCGCGCCGGCTCCGGATGCTGAATCCAGGTCTCGCGATCGTGCTGCTGTCCCAGCACATCGAGACCCGGCACTCGGTCGAACTGGTCGCGACCGGCCGGTTCGGCTACCTGCTGAAGGATCGCGTGCTCGCGGTCGACCAGTTCCTGGACGCCCTCGACCGGGTCGCGGCAGGCGGGTCGGCACTCGATCCCGAGGTCGTCGCCAGGTTGCTCGGCCGCCGGCGCGCCGACGATCGGCTCGCCCCGCTGACCCCGCGGGAGCGTGAAGTGCTCGCGTTGATGGCCGAGGGCTGCACGAATGTCGGCATCGGCCGCCGGCTGTTCCTGACCGAGCGCACGGTGGAGACGCACGTCGGCAGCATCCTGACCAAGCTCGGTCTGCTCACCAACGAGGAACAGCACCGCCGCGTGCTCGCCGTACTGGCCTATCTTGGGGAGCACTGACCGCTTCTGCAGAGGACGGCTCCATGCGGATTGCTGTGTTCCACCCCGGCGCGATGGGTTCGAAGCTGGCCGCCCAGTTGGTTGCCGCAGGCCACGAAGTGCACTGGGTGCCGGAGGGACGGAGTCCGGAGAGTACGACGCGGGCCGAGGAGGCCGGGCTGATCGGAACGCCGTTCGCGGAGGCGGTCGGTCAGGCCGAGGTGGTGCTGTGCTCGTGTGCACCACAGGGTGCGGTGGACATCGCCGTACAGGTGGGTCAGGCCGGGTTCGACGGGCTGTACATCGAGGCGAACCCGTTGTCGCCGAAGTCGTTGCGCGCCGCACAGGCAGCGGTCTCCGCGGCGACGTTCGTGGACGCGGGTGTGGTCGGTCCGCCGCCGACCGGGGGGCCGAGCCCGACGCACCTCATGCTGTCCGGCGCGGCCGCTCAGCAGGCAGCCGACTTGTGGGCCGGGACCGCGGTCACACCCATGGTGGTCGGCGATCAGCCCGGTGCGGCCAGCGCGGCCAAGTCGTCGTACGCCCTCTACAACAAGGGCAAAGCAGCCCTTGCGGTCCTTGCCTTCCAGCTCGCCGAGAAGTACGGCGTCACCGACGCCCTCACCGCCCAACAGGTCCGCGGCGATGCCGGCTCACTCCAGGACCCGTCCCTTCCCGAGCAACTCCGCCGAGTGGCCTGGCGCTGGGGTCCCGAGTTCGACGAACTTGCCGAGACCCTGGACGAAGCCGGTCTCCAAGGGGACGCGGCCCGTGCCCTCCGCCAGGTCTGGACCAAGCTCACGTAACGGATCGGGACCTGGAACACCCAGCGGTGACCTGAACAGGAAATGTTCAAGGCACCCAAAGGCTGTCCCAGGTCCCGACGTCTGCCGGTTACGGCTGGACGGTGAAGGTGTAGGTCTTCTGGCCGGTGCTGATCGGGGTGCCGCCCGCTGTGGTGGCGGTGACTTCGAAGACGACGGTGTAGGTGCCCGCCGCCTCGAAGGCCCAGTTCGCGTGGGAGTGGGTGTTGACCGGGATCGACCGGGCGTCCGGCAGCCCGTTGCCGGAGTCGAACCAGACCGTCGGTGTACCGAGTGAGCTCGTGGTGTACACGCTCACGTGGGCCGGTCCGGTCGCCGACACGAGCCTCAAGCTGACCGTGTTCCCCGACAACGCGCCGCTCGGCACCCCCTCGGTGTTGAACCCGGGCCAGACGATCCCACTCGCCTGCGTCTGCGGCAGGATCCACACCGGCGACCCCGGCGTACCCAGGAACGAGTACGCCGAGCTCGACGGCACGGTGGTCTTGCTGGCCGACACAGCGTTGAGTACGACGTCAGCCGGTTGCCGATCCACCGCCGGGGTGACCGTGCCGTCGCGCAGGTCGAGTGTGAGTGCTGACCCGGTCCAGTCGACGTCGATCGCGTCCACGTGACCGCTGGAGATGGTCGTCACCGCATGAGCCGGTGCGACCGTCAGGACCGCTGCGACGAAGCCGGCGACCAGCGCGCCGCCCAAGGCCCTCATGACTGCACCTTGAACGTGTAGGTCTCGAGCGGGGAGAAGACCGTCTTGCCGTTGGCCAGGGTGCCGCGGGCGCGAACCCAGACCGTGTACGTGCCGGAGGCCTCGAACGCCCAGTTGGCGTGCTTGTGTCCGCCGGCCGTGACGGTGGTGCGGTCGGGCAGACCGTCGCCGCTGTCGACCAGCACGGTCGGAGCGCCGACGCCGTCCACCGTGAAGATGCTGAAGTCTGCCGGGCCACGCACGCCGACGACGTCGATCTTCAGGGTGTCGTTCTTGAAGACACCGGGCTCGACCTCCTCGGCCGCGATGCCCGGGAACAGCAGCTCAGGGTCCTGCACCTGCGGGAGCACCCAGACCGGGTCGGCCGGATCGCCGAGGAACGAGTACGCCGGGTCATCCGGCACGGCGGTCTTCGCAGCCGGCTTCGCGACCAGCTCCACCTCGGACGGGTCGTACTCCGCGGCGGCCGCGTCGTCGTGGACGTGCAGGTTCAGAACACCGTTCTCGTAGGCGATGCCGAACACGTCGACATGGCCTTGGTCGAGGACGACGGGCGAGGCGGCCACGGCGGGCGAGGCGACGCCGGTGAGCGCGAGGACTGCCGCGAGGGACAGTGCCACGCGATAAGGCTTGCGCATGGAGTTCCTTTCAGGATTGGACGGCTTTGTTCAGTTGTGGGGATGGCACGACCGCCGCTGCAGTTCGGCGGGGCTTGGAGAGCAGGCCGTGCCGGGGCGCGAACACCCAGCAGGCCACGAACACCGCGGTCGCGGTGAGCACGATCAGCCCGCCGGCGGCGAGGTTGAACGCGTACGACAGGTAGAGCCCGGTGAGCCCGGAGAACGCGCCGACCAACGGCGCGACCAGCATCATCACGCCGATCCGGTCGGTCAGCAGCCGGGCACACGCGGCCGGGGTGATCAGCAGCGCCAGCACCAGGATGTTGCCGACGGCCTGGATCGAGATGACGATCGCGACCGTCACCATCGCGTAGAGCGCGAGGTCCAGCCAGAAGATCGGCAGCCCGACCGCCCGGGCGGTCTCCCGGTCCAGGCCGACGGTGACGAACTCCTTGTGCAGCGCCCCGGTGATCAGCAGCAGTACGGCGCCCGCGACGGCCACCGTGATCACGTCGGCGGTGCTGATGCCGAGGACCGAACCGAACAGGAACGACTCGAGCGAGCCGCCGTACCCGGGCGCCGTACTCATCACCACGATGCCCAGCCCGAACGCCGCGGCGAAGAAGACGCCGATGACGGTGTCCTCCTTGAGCCGGCGGTTCTGCGAAACCACCGCGATGGACAGGGCGGTGACCAGACCGGCGACGATGCCGCCGAGCACCAGGCTGGTCTTCAGCACGAACGCGATCGCGATTCCGGGGAAGACCGCGTGCGCCACCGCGTCACCGATGAACGCCATCCCGCGCAGTGCGACATGACTCCCGATCACGCCGCAGACGACGCCGGACATCAGGACGACGAGGAACGCGCGCTGCATGAACACGTGGTCCCAGGGTTCGGTGAGGAACTCGATCATCGGGCCACTCCCAGGCTGTGCAGCAACTGTTCGGACCTCGCGACGCCGAAGGCCCGCAGCCAGACGGCCGGGTCCCGCAGTTCGTCCGGGGAGCCGTCGGCGACGACCGTCCCGTTGAGCAGGCAGAGCCGATGACACGTGTCGGCCGCGGCCGGGAGGTCGTGGGTGGTCATCAGGATCGCGGTCCCTTCGGAGGTCAGGCTCCTGAACAGCCGCGTGAGGATCTCCTGGGTCGGTACGTCGAGCCCGGTGAACGGCTCGTCCAGCAACAGCAGCCGTGGCTGCAGTGCCAGCGCTCGCGCGACCAGGACTCGTTGCCGTTGGCCACCGGACAGTTCACCGATCGGCCGGGTGGCGAGGCCGGTGAGATCAACCCGTTCGAGCGCCTCCTGTACGGCGGTGCGGTCGGCCGCACCCGGTCGCCGGAGCGAGCCGATCCGGTGGGTCCGGCCGGTCATCACCGCGGTCCGCACCTGGACCGGGTAGTCCCAGACGAACTCGTGCCGCTGCGGGACGTACCCGATCGTGCCGCGGGCCTCGGCCGGCGTACGACCGTCGATGGTGATGCTCCCGGAGCGGATGGGCAGCAGGCCGAGCAGGGACCGCAGCAGCGTGGTCTTGCCGGCACCGTTCGGGCCGATCAGACCGACTTGCTCGGACTGCGCGACGGTGAGGTCGACGTCGTGGAGAACTGGCCGCCCCGCGAGTTCGACGGCGAGGCCGGCGACGTGCAAGGTCATGTGCGGACCTTCCTGATCAGTAGCACGGCCGCGGCGATCAGGACGAGGGCTCCACCGCCCAGCCAGATCCACTGGCTTCCACCACCTGCTTCAGGTGCTGGTGTCGTCGCGGCGAACGCCGTACGGACATCGCCGTCGCCCGCGTAGATGCGGAGCGTGCGGCGGTCGGTGACCTGTTGCCCGTCGGTCAGCCGGGCGGTCATCGCGATGTCCAGCGAATAGGCGCCTTCGGCATCGAACGTCCAGTTGCCGTGGACATGGGTGTTGGTCTCGATCCCGGTCTCCTGCGGGAACGGTTTGCGGCTGTCGAACACCGGAGCCGGCTTGCCGAAGTCCGAGTTCAGGAACAGCGTGAACGCTCCGGGCCCGCGGACTCCATCGAGCCGCCACGTCACCTCACGATCCACTCGGGTGGCGACCTCGCGGTCCTGGGTGTTCCAGCCCGGCCAGATCACCCCGTCCTGCTGGACCTGGGGGATCACCCACAGCTTCTGCCCGGGCGTACCGAGAAACGCGTAGGCAGGATCGTTCGGCACCGCCACCTGAGCCTTGTTCGTCGCCTGCAACACGACGTCCTCGAGCTCGCGCCACACGGCCGGTTCCGTCGTGTCGTCGCGCACCTGGACCGTCCACGTACCGTCGACGAAGCGCGGGCCGAGATCCACGTGACCGTTGCTGATGACAACTTCCTGGTCGGTCGGCGCCGGTGTCAGCGGGGCGACGAGCAGCAGGACGACAGCGAGGAGTTTCATCGGGTCTCTCCCAGGCAGCGACGCAGTTCGTCGGCGTTGTGGCGCATCATGGCGACGTAGGTACGGGCCTTCTCGTCGAACGAGTCGCCGTACAGCGAGCACACCCGGACGCCCTGGTCGCGGGCGACCTGGATGAGGACGGACGCGCGCCGGGCCAGGTTCGGTTCGATGAACACGGCCGGGACCTTCAGGTTGCGGATCGTGTCGGACAGCTTGCGGACCTGCTCGACGCTCGGTTCCTGGGCCGGGTTCGGTACGACGAACCCGGCGACCGTCATCCCGTACGCCGAGGCCAGATAGCCGAACGCGTCGTGGGTGGTGATCAGCTGGCGACGACTCGCCGGGATGGTCGCGAGCGTCGTACGGACGTAGTCGTCGAGCTCGTTCAGCCGGCGCAGGTACGCCGCGGTGTTCGCCTCGTACACCTGTCGGCCGTCGGGGTCGGCGGTGATCAGGGTGTCGCGCATCAGCTGGACGTAGGCCTTGGCGTTGGCGACGTCCTCCCACAGATGCGGGTCGATCTCGCCGTGCACGTGCTTGCCGAGGACGGCCTGCGGGAGCTGATGGACCTGCGTTCCGGCCTTGCCGAGGAAGGCGAACCGCGGGTCGTCGGGAACCGGGACGAGGGCCTTGTTCGGTACGTCGATGACGACGCGGCCGGCCGGTACCTGCGACTGAGGGGCTCCGACCTTCTGCGCGTCGGAGTACGCGTAGACCTGGCCTGTGTCGAGGTCGACGGTGAGGTCGGTGTGCCCGTCTCCGAGGACTGTCGCCGTACCGCCGTCCGCCGGTTTCACCGTGTGCGGGTCGACTCCGACGGCGAACGTGAAGGTGCCTGATCCGAGCGGGGCGCCGTTGTCGAGGCTGCCGGTGAGGGTGAGGCGGTAGACGCCGGGTTCGGTGAAGGCCCAGTTGAGATGCGTGTGGGCGGCCGGCGGCAGCGTCGTACTGTCCGCCTGGTCGAGCCCGTCGGTGGAGTCGAAGTACCGGTCCGGTTGGCCGAGGGATTCGGTCAGGTAAGCGACGAGTTGCCCTGGACCTTCCAACTTGGTGGCGGCGAGCTTCACCGATGAGGTGCGGGTCGCGCCTCGCGCCTTGCCGGTGCCGCGGACGCGCAGGCCGAGCCAGAGCACGTCCAGGCCGATGTTCTCCACCAACGGGATCACGTTGGCGCCGTACGACTCGGCGGCTTCGGCCAGTGAGACGTTCGGGGCGTCCTCGGCGGCGTTGGCGTCGATCGTCTTGATCAGCGACTGCGGCTCCAGCAGCAGGTGGTTCGTGAACGTCACGTCCGCCTTGGCGACCCGTTTGGCATCCGCCGGCGTCGGCTCGTAGGAATGCGGATCACCACCGGGCGGGACCAGGGAGGACGCGGTCACCCGATCCCCGCCGACCTGAGTCACCAGGTCGGCGAGGATCTCGGTCGTGGTGACGACGTCGAGCTTGCGGTCCCCACCGGAGGCCGACACCCCGGAGCAGCCCGCCAGGACCAGAACGGCGGCCGTCCCGGCCGCGATCAGCGCCTTCACCGCACACCTCGCCGGGCACCGACGAGCAGTACGACGCCGAGGACCAGGAAGACCAGCGCCGCACCGATCCACCCCACGCCGACAGACCCGCCGGTCATCGCCAGCTTGCAGTCGGTCGGCGCCGCGCTGTCGCCGCTCGCCGCCGCGCCCTGCGCTTCCGTTCCCTGCGCCGCCCTCTGAGGGGTCAACCCCTGAGCTCGTGGGTCAGCCCCTCGTATACCGGTAGGCGAACCCACCATTTCAGGGGTTGACCCCTGAAATGGTGCTGCAACGGGCGGCGGGGCGGCCGGAGCGATGGCGGACTGGAGGTCAGCGCCAACCCCGCTGATCGAGCGGGCGCCGCCGGTCGGCCCGACCACGAACGTGACCGTGGCGGTGTCCTGCGACTGCTTGCCGTTGGCGAGTGTCGTGCTGTGGGTGAAGGTGACCTTGTAGGTCCCGGGTTTGGTGAACGTCCAGTTGCCGTGCGCGTGGGTGCCGACCGGGACGCGGTGGCTGTCGGGCAGGCCGTCGGCGGAGTTGAAGACGACCTTCGGCTGCCCGAACGAGTCGAACTCGAACAGGGCCAGTGAGCCAGGACCGGTGACCTTGTCGAGGCGCCAGTCGATGCCGCCGCCGTACACCTGGGCCGTGGTCAGCTCCTCGGTGTTCCAGCCGAGCCAGACGACACCGGCCTTCTGCGTCTGCGGGATCTGCCAGATCGGCGTGCCGGCCGCGCCGAGGAACGAGAACGCTCCGCCGGGCGCCTTGGCCGCGGCCGCCGAGGTCAGCCGGATGGTGACCGACGCCGGGTCACGCCAGACGGGGGCGCCGGCCTTGGTGCCGTCCTTCAGCCGAGAGGTCAGCGATCCACCCTCGAGGCGTACGGCGTAATCCGCGTGACCGCTCGTCAACGTCGTACCGGTGGGGGACGCGGTCGTCGTACGCGTCGAAGTGGATGTCGAGGTCGAGGTGGATGCCGGCGCCGGTGTGGTGACGCACGGCTTCAGGGTCGGCGATGACGTCGGCCTGCTGGTCGAGACCGAGGTCGGGCGAGGAGCTTGTGTGGTGGGCACGGGCGACGTCGGCGCGCTGGTCGAAGGCGGTGTCGTCGTCGTGGTGGTTGTGGTCGTGGTCGGGCTCGGCGAAGGGCTGCCGGGGCAGAGAGAGCCGAGGTCCGAACCGACGACCACCGAGAGGGTCGCGGTGTCGCTCAAGAGCTGCCCGGACTTGGTGGTGGCCGAGTAGGTGAAGGTCAGCTTGTAGAGCCCGAGCTTGGTGAACGCCCAGTTGCCGTGGGCGTGCGTCGGCCCGGCGAGAGTGATCGACTGCGGCAACGTCTTGCCACTGTCGAAGGAGATCAGTGGCGCACCGAACTGGTCGAACTGGTAGACCGCGAACTTCCCCGGCCCGGCCACCTTGTCCAGCGACCACCGCACCGGTCCCGCCAGTGCGCTGTAGTCGACCGACTCGGTGTTCCAGCCCGCCCAGAGCAGATCGGCCACCTGGGTCTGCGGGATCTGCCAGACGGTCGCTCCGGCGGGCCCGAGGAACCGGTACGACGCCGACGCGGGCACCACCTCGTCCGCGGACGGCTTCACCTGGAACGCGACCGTCTCCGGATCGCGCCAGACCGGCGTACCCCGCGTCCCGTCCTTCACCTGGAACCGCAGTTGCCCGCCCACCGTCCGGGCCGCCACGTCCACGTGCCCGGCGGACAGTACGGCGCTGACACACGCGGGCGGACTCGTCGGGCTGCTGGTAGGGGTGGTGCTCGGGGTGGTCGTCGGAGACGGGGACGTCGTCGGAGGCGGGGTCGTCGGAGGTGGGGTGGTCGGAGGTGGGGTGGTTGTCGGGGGAGTGGCCGAAGGAGTCGGCGTCGTCGGGGGCTCGTACGGCCCGACGACGAAGGTGTAGTCGACCGGTCCCGACGACACCGCCGTACCGCCGGCCGTGATCGCCGAAGCCTGGAAGGTGAGCTTGTAGGTGCCCAACGCGCCGAACGACCAGTTCGCGTGCACGTGCCGCCCGATCGGCTGGCGCACCGTCCGGTACGCCGGGTCGACCGAACTGAACAACCGCGGCACGGCGCCGGTGAACTCGTCGTAGTTGAAGAACACCTCGACCGCACCAGGGCCCTCGGCGCCCAGCAGCGTCAGTTCGACGACGTCGTCCTGCAACGCCCCGGCCGGAATCGTCTCGGTGTCCCAACCCGGCCAGATCAGCTCCGGGTCCTGGGACTCGGGCGCGATCCAGACGCTGTCGCCCGGCGTACCCAGGAACGCGAAGGCCGGCGCATCGGGCAGTTCCACCCGGGCCGATCCGCGGTCCTCCAGGTTGAAGATCAGGCCGGCGGGGTCCGCCTCCCGGTACTCACCGAGGCCGATCCGGCTGGCGAGCTTCAGTGACGTCCCGTCGTACGTCGTGTGCAGAACGTCGGCGTGGACGGCGCGCAGGACCTCGGGTGCCGGGGCGGCGGTGGCGGACCAGGGGATCAGCAGGCTCAGGCAGGCGAGCAGGAAACACGTCAACGCGGCGGGCAGGGTCGATCTGGAGTGAGTGGCGGTCACGACCGCGCACTCTATCTGAATCGACAATCATTTTCAGTAAGTAATTCCGGTCCAGCCCCGAACGACGGCGAAAAGTCACCGTGGACAGCACCGGGAACGCAGCCGAGGAACGGATTTCCTGTCCGGGCGGGGTGGTGGGTAGACTGTTTTGGTTGCCTCGGCGAGGGACGCCCCCCGAGAACTGTTGGGCGCGGCTCCGTGATCGACGCGGTGGTTCGTTGCCTGACGCCTTCTCCGGGTCACCAGGCGCCCGCTGAGGCCGCAGCCGAGTTCCACCTAGACAACTGATCACCGCAACGCACTTGAGGAGTTCATCTCGTGGCCGAGGTCAAGATCCAAGCCGAATCGCGCACGGAGTTCGGCAAGGGTGCTGCCCGCCGAATCCGCCGGGACAACAAGGTTCCCGCAGTCCTGTACGGCCACGGCAGTGACCCGGTGCACATCACGCTGCCCGGTCACGACACCATGCTGGCCCTGAAGAACGCGAACGCCCTGTTGCTGATCGAGGTCGCCGGTAGCGAGAGCCACCTGGCGCTGCCGAAGCAGGTCCAGCGTGACCCGATCAAGGGCTTCATCGAGCACGTCGACCTGGTCATCGTGAAGCGCGGCGAGAAGGTCCAGGTCGAGATTCCGGTCCACCTCGAGGGCGAGGCCGTCAGCGACACCCTGGTCGTCACCGAGCACACCACCGTGCTGGTCGAGGCCGAGGCCACCCACATCCCGGAGAGCATCACGGTCTCCATCGAGGGCCTCGAGGTCGGCGCCCAGATCCACGCCTCCGACCTGACCCTGCCGAGCGGCACCTCGCTGGCCATCGAGCCGGACACCCTGATCGTGAACGTCACCGCCGCCCAGACCGCCGAGCAGGTCGAGGCCGAGCTGGCCGACGCCGAGGCCGAGGCCGGCATCGAGCGGGACGAGCCGGAGACTCCCGCCGAGGAGCCGGTGGCCGCTGCCGCCGAGTAGTCCGCGTCGCACTCAGGCGCAGCGCACAGACACAGCAGGAGGGCCGGGATCCGTGGCGGACGACGTGTGGTTGGTCGTCGGACTGGGGAACCCCGGCCCTTCGTATGCCCGCACCCGGCACAACGTCGGCCACCTGGTCGCCGACGAACTGGCCGCCCGGACCGGCGGCAAGTGGAAGCAGCACAAGCAGATCCGGGCCGAGGTGATCGAGACCCGGATCAGCGGTCTGCGGACCGTGCTGGCCAAGCCGCGGTCGTACATGAACGAGTCCGGCGGGCCGGTGTCCGGGCTGCTGAAGTTTTTCAAGGCCGAGCCGGCCGGCCTGGTCGTCGTCCACGACGAGCTGGACATCGACTTCGGCGTCCTGCGGTGCAAGTTCGGCGGCGGCGACAACGGCCACAACGGGCTCAAGTCGATCCGGAAGTCACTTGGCACCGGTGAGTACTATCGAGTGCGGTTCGGTGTGGGTCGTCCACCGGGCCGGCAGAGCCCCGCCGACTTCGTCCTGAACGAGTTCTCCTCGACCGAGCGCAAGGACCTGCCGTTCGCCGTGGATCGTACGGCGGACGCGGTGGAGTCGCTGCTCACCGACGGACTCGAAGCAACCCAAGGACGGTACAACTCGTGAGGTTGGACATCTCGTGAAACTGGGCGGTCTGGTCGACACCCTGGTCACCGATCCGGTGGTGGCGGAGGCGGTGCGCGACGCCAGAGCGGAAGGCGTCACCACCCTCGACCTGAGCACCCCCGGCCCGGTCCGCCCGGTCCTGCTCGCCGCGCTCGCGTCGGAGCAGAACGGCGCCGGCCGCCCGGTGCTCGCGGTGACCGCGACCTTCCGTGAGGCCGAGGAGCTCACCGAGGCCCTGCAGTGTCTGGTCGATCCCTCGACCGTCGCGTACTACCCGGCCTGGGAGACCCTTCCGCACGAGCGGCTCTCGCCCCGGTCCGACACGGTCGGCCGGCGTCTCGCCGTACTGCGGCGCCTGGTCCATCCGGATCCTTCCGACGAGACCACCGGGCCGATCAGGATCCTGGTCGCGCCGGTTCGGTCCGTGCTGCAGCCGCAGGTCGCCGGTCTGGCCGACCTCAAGCCCGTGCAGTTGCACGTCGGCGACACGGTCGAGCTCGAGGACGTCGTCGAGCAGCTGGCCGGCGCGGCGTACCACCGGGTCGACCTGGTAGAGCGACGCGGCGAGTTCGCGGTCCGCGGCGGCATCATCGACGTGTTCCCGCCGACCGAGGAGCACCCGCTGCGGGTGGATTTCTTCGGCGACGACGTGGAGGAGATCCGGTACTTCGCGGTCGCCGACCAGCGCTCGCTGGAGATCGCCGAGCACGGCCTGTGGGCGCCTCCGTGCCGGGAGCTCCTGCTGACCGACGAGGTGCGGTCGCGGGCCGCCGTACTGGCGAAGGAGCACCCGGAGCTCTCCGAGCTGTTCGAGAAACTGGCCGAGGGGCATGCCGTCGAGGGCATGGAGTCGCTCGCGCCGGTGCTCGTCGACGAGATGGAGCTGCTGGTCGATCTGATGCCGGCCGGCACCCATGTGGTGGTCAGCGATCCGGAGCGGGTGCGGGCCCGGGCGCACGACCTGGTCGCGACCAGCCAGGAATTCTTGGAGGCGTCGTGGGCGGCCGCCGCCGGCGGTGGCGAGGCGCCGATCGACCTGGGTGCGGCGGCGTACGTGTCGCTCGCCGACGTCCGGTCGCACGCGCTGAGCAAGGGCCTGGCCTGGTGGAGCATGTCGCCGTTCACCGCGGCGCCCACCGACACTCCCGAACTGCGCGACTCGATGGGCGAGCGGATCTCGTTCGACATCGACCCGGACGCCGGCGCCGTCCGCAGCCTGGCGATCGCCGCGCACGAGGTGGGCCCGTACCGCGGTGAGACCGCGGCCGCCGTCGAGGACATCCGCGCCTGGCTGCGGAACGGCTGGCGCGTCGTCTGCGTGACCGAGGGCCACGGTCCCGCGCAGCGCCTGGCCGAGGTGTTCTCCGAGGCCGAGCTGCCGGCCCGGGCGGTCGACGGTATCGAGCAGATCCCCGAGCCCGGCGTCGTGCTGATCTCGCAGGGCCAGCTCGACCACGGTTTCATTGCCGACGGCATCAAGTTCGCGGTGCTCACCGAGAACGACCTGGCCGGTCAGCGGTCGATGGCCGAACGGCGTTCGGCGCAACGGATGCCGAGCCGGCGGAAGAAGACGATCGACCCGCTCGAGCTGCAGCCCGGCGACTTCGTCGTGCACGAGCAGCACGGCGTCGGCCGGTACGTCGAGATGATGCAGCGGACCGTCGGCACCGGCGCGCAGCGGGCCACCCGCGAGTACGTCGTGATCGAGTTCGCGCCGAGCAAGCGAGGCCAGCCCGGCGACCGGCTGTACGTGCCGACCGACCAGCTCGACCAGGTCACCCGGTACGTCGGCGGCGAACAGCCGACGCTGGACAAGATGGGCGGCAGCGACTGGGCCAAGCGCAAGGGTCGCGCCCGCAAGGCCGTCCGCCAGATCGCCGGCGAGCTGATCAAGCTGTACGCCGCCCGGCAGGCGACCAAGGGTCACGCCTTCGCGAAGGACACCCCGTGGCAGCGCGAGCTCGAGGACGCCTTCCCGTTCGTCGAGACGCCGGACCAGCTGGCCACCATCGACGACGTGAAGCGCGACATGGAGCGCGTCACGCCGATGGACCGGATCGTCTGCGGTGACGTCGGGTACGGCAAGACCGAGATCGCCGTCCGGGCCGCCTTCAAGGCCGTGCAGGACGGCAAGCAGGTCGCCGTACTCGTGCCGACGACGCTGCTCGTGCAGCAGCACTACGCGACCTTCGCCGAGCGGTACGCCGCCTTCCCGGTGAACGTGGCGCCGCTGTCGCGGTTCCAGACCGACAAGGAGGCCAAGGCCGCCCTGGACGGGCTGGCCGACGGGTCCGTCGACGTCGTGATCGGCACCCACCGGCTGCTGTCCGGCGAGGTGCAGTTCAAGGACCTCGGTCTGGTGATCGTCGACGAGGAGCAGCGGTTCGGCGTCGAGCACAAGGAGCAGCTGAAGCGGCTGCGGACGGCGGTCGACGTCCTGACGATGTCCGCGACGCCGATCCCGCGGACGCTGGAGATGTCGATCACCGGCATCCGCGAGATGTCCACCATCGCCACCCCGCCGGAGGAGAGGCACCCGGTGCTGACCTTCGTCGGCGCGTACGACGAGGGCCAGGTGACCGCCGCGATCCGGCGCGAACTGCTCCGCGAGGGTCAGGTCTTCGTCGTCCACAACCGGGTCAACACGATCGAGAAGGCCGCCGCCCGGATCCGGCAACTGGTGCCCGAGGCGCGCGTGTCGGTCGCGCACGGCCAGATGCCGGAACACCAGCTGGAGCAGGTGATCCAGGGCTTCTGGGAGAAACAGTCCGACGTCATCGTGTGTACGACGATCGTGGAGTCCGGGATCGACATCTCGAACGCGAACACGATGATCGTCGAGCGCGCCGACCTGCTCGGCCTGTCCCAGCTGCACCAGCTGCGCGGCCGGGTCGGCCGTGGCCGGGAGCGGGCCTACGCGTACTTCTTCTTCCCGCCGGAGAAGCCGCTGACCGAGACCGCGCACGACCGGCTGGCCACGATCGCGCAGCACGCCGACCTCGGCGGCGGTATGGCGGTCGCGATGAAGGACCTGGAGATCCGTGGCGCGGGCAACCTGCTCGGCGGCGAGCAGTCCGGGCACATCGCCGACGTCGGCTTCGACCTGTACGTCCGGCTGGTCGGCGAGGCGGTCGCGGAGTACCGCGGCGACACCCAGGCCGAGGAGCCGGAGGTGAAGATCGAGCTGCCGATCGACGCCCACCTGCCGCACGACTACATCCCGTCGCAGCGGCTGCGGCTGGAGATGTACCAGCGGCTGGCCGCGGTCCGCGACGAGGCCGGCGTCGCCGAGCTGGTCGAGGAACTGCACGACCGGTACGGCGACATCCCGCAGCCGGTGCTGAACCTGGTCGAGGTGGCGAGGTTCCGCAACCACGCCCGCCGAGCCGGGCTGCACGACGTGACGCTGCAGGGCAACCTGATCCGGTTCGGGCCGGTCGACCTGCCGGATTCGAAGGTGCTCCGGCTGAACAGGCTGTACCCGAAGAGTCTGGTGAAGCCGCAACTGCGTACGATCCTGGTGCCGAGACCTGCCACCCGGCCGGTCGCCGGTCAGCCGCTCCGCGACCAGGAGCTGCTGCAGTGGTGCACCCGGCTGATCGACGACGTGATCGCCGAGCCGGTCGGGGCCTCGGTGTAGTTTCGAGTTGACGATGCGAGGAGATTCGGTGAGCACAGCGCTGAACAAGGGGCGACGGCTTCGGGCCATCGGTGCGGCAGTGGCGTCGGTGCTGCTGCTCGGCGGCTGCGCGGCGGGGACGCACCCGGGCGCGGCGGCCGTGGTCGGCACGACCGAGATCAGCGTCGGCGACGTCGACAACACCTCCCGCGCGGTGTCCGCCGCGCTCGGGCAGGACTTCAACACCACGCTGACGCTGAGCGAGTTGGTGAACAACGCGGTGGTGGCCGAGGTCAGCAAGCAGCGGTCAGTCGCGGTCAGCGACGCCGAGGTCTCCGAGGCGGCCAAGCTGGTCGTGAACGACCCGACGGCGTACGCGAAGTTCCAGGCGGACCCGGTCGCGCGGGACTTCCTGAACGACGTGGCCGCGGCCGCGGTCGCGACCATCAAGCTCGGCGGCGGCACCGGCGTCAAGGACCCGCAGGTGCAGCAGGCGCAGCAGGCCGGCATCCAGACCGTCAGGCAAGCCTCGAAGGACGTCAAGGTCGAGATCTCGCCGCGGTTCGGGCAGTGGACCGACGGCCGGATCGACAGCAAGATCTCCGGCTCGCTCTCGGAGGAGTCGGCCCAGGCCAAGGCCAAGCGCGAGGCCGCCGAAGAGGCCGCCCGGCAGAACCAGCCCCAACCCCAGGGCTGACCTCGCCGATCCCGTGAGCTCCGACAACACCCTCCCCGACCCGGCCGATCGCCCGGCGGACCGCCCGGCCGGTGCTGCAGGCGGTCCTGCGGTCGGTCCTGGGGCCGGTGCGATCACAGTCGTCCTGACCAGCCCGCGCGTAGCCCCCGGCCTACTCACCCGAGCCGCTTGGCAGGCCTTCGCAGACGCCGACCACATCGGCGCCGCCGGAGCCGGGCCGTTGCGGGCGGACGTGCAGGCGCTGGTCGGCTCCGGCTTGCCCGTCACTCAGGTCGAGGGTGGCGTCGCCGAGCACTGGGCGTGGCTTTCCGCCGCGGCCGGCGAGGGTCAGCGGGTGGCCTGGTTGGTCGGGGAGGACGGCGAACCCGGATTGCTGCGGGTGTTGGCCGACCAGGTGAGCCGGGAGCCACGTCCGCCGTACCAGGTGGAGATCCTGCACGGGTCGTACGACGTGCCTGGTGCGCGGCTGATCGACCTGGTGCGGGTGATGGACCGGCTCCGCCGGAACTGCCCGTGGGACCAGGAGCAGACCCACGAGAGCCTGGCGAAGTACCTGCTCGAGGAGACCTACGAGACCCTCGAGGCCATCGACACCGGCGACCGCGCCCATCTCCGCGAGGAACTCGGCGACCTGCTCCTCCAGGTCGCCTTCCACTCCCGGATCGCCGAGGAACACCCCGACGAGGGCTACTCGATCGACGACGTGGCCGGCGACATCGTCGAGAAACTCGTCCGCCGCCACCCGCACGTCTTCGGCACCGTCGACGCGGCCGACGCCGCCGCCGTCGAAGCCAACTGGGAGACCATCAAGGCCGCCGAGAAACAACGCTCGTCCGTTCTGGAGGGCATCCCCACCGCCCTCCCGGCCCTGGCGCTCGCCGACAAGGTCCTCGGCCGGGCCGCCAAGGTCCTCCCCGACGTCAAGCCGGCCGACCCGGCCGACGACGCCGACCGCATTGGCCACCAACTCCTCGACCTGGTCCGCGAAGCCCGCGCCCTGGGCCTCGACGCCGAACAAACCCTCCGCACCACGATCCAGAAACTCTCCGCAGAAATCCGCACCACCGAAACGACCAACTGACCCTCAGAGGCGGCCACCCGCTCCCCGTCGCCGACCGGAAAACGGCGTGCCCCGGGGGTGTTGGGGCTGGCAGGGTGGGGTGGGTGGATGTGGCTGCGGTGTTGCGAGAGCGGTGGGGGATTGGTGCTGGGCGGGTGGTGGAGCTGCCTGGGGGAATGGGGTCTACCACCTGGCTGGCTGAGGGGGACGGGTGGCGTGTCGTGGTCAAGGCGGTTGACGCGGCGGACGAGGCGTTCGGGCCTGGGTTGGAGTTGGCGGCGCGGCTTGGTGATGCGGGGTTTGTGACCGGGCGGCCGGTGCCGAGCCGAGCGAGGCGGCTGGTCGAGCCGTACGACGGCCGGTTGGTCGGGGTACTCGAGTTCGTGGACGGGGTGCCGTTGACCGGCGCGGACGCGGCCGCGGTCGGCGAGATGCTCGGACGCGTACACGAGGCGTCGCGGACCGCCGAGGGTGACGTGAAGGAATGGCTTCGCTTCATGGACGTCTTCGACCCGTGGCTGGACGTCGAGGACTGGATTCGGCCGGCGGTCGAGGGCGCGCTGGAAGGCGTACGGCGGCTCAGCCCGTCGAGTTGGGCCTGGTTGCACGGAGAGCCGGCACCTGAGGCGTTCATGCGGCAGGCCGACGGCACGACCGCGTTGATCGACTGGGGTGCGGCGATGCACGGCCCGGTGCTGTACGACGTGGCCTCCGCCGTCATGTACGTCAACGGTCCCGACGAGGTGGTTCCGGCGTACCTGGCGCAGCGGCCGGAGTTGCGGGGTGAGGTCGAGACAGGGCTGGAGGCCATCCTTCAGTTGCGGTACGCGGTCCAGGCCGGCTACTTCGCCTGGCGGTGCTCGAACGACGTACGCACCGGAATCGCCGACCCGGCCGAGAACCGGAAGGGCCTCGACCACGCCCGCCGCGCCTTCGGCTGCTAGCTCCCGGCCGGGACAGTCACGTCGGCCGCCGTTCGGCCGTAGAAGTCTTGCTGGGCGTGGATCCTGGCAATCTCACGGTCTATCGGGCGCCTAACGGAGTGTTACTGACGCGCGAGGTACCCCCGGATGCGATTGTGGAGGCCGACGCGGTCCACCCTGTCCGCTGGTCTGGCAGCTAGGCTCGGGACTGATTCGTCATCGAGAACTTGGGAGTCAATGTGGCCACCATCGAGGCCGTCGGCGCCCGCGAGATCCTCGACTCGCGCGGCAACCCCACTGTCGAGGTCGAGGTTCTGCTCGACGACGACACCGTAGCCCGGGCGGCCGTGCCGTCGGGCGCGTCCACCGGTCAGTTCGAGGCCGTCGAACTGCGTGACGGCGACAAGGCCCGGTACGGCGGCAAGGGCGTCCAGAAGGCGGTCACCGCCATCCTGGAGGACATCGACAAGGAGATCGTCGGGTACGACGTCCACGAGCAGCGGCTGATCGACCAGGCCCTGCTGGACCTCGACGGCACCCCGAACAAGGCCAAGCTGGGCGCGAACGCCATCCTCGGCGTCAGCCTCGCCGTCGCCAAGGCCGCCGCGGACTCCGCCGGCCTCCCGTTGTTCCGGTACGTCGGCGGCCCGAACGCGCATGTGCTCCCGGTGCCGATGATGAACATCCTGAACGGCGGTGCGCACGCGGACAGCAACGTCGACGTCCAGGAGTTCATGATCGCCCCGATCGGCGCGGCCACCTACGCAGAGGCCGTGATGCAGGGCGCCGGCGTCTACCACGCGCTGAAGGCGGTGCTGAAGGAGCGCGGCCTGTCCACCGGTCTCGGCGACGAGGGCGGTTTCGCGCCGAACCTGGCCAGCAACCGCGAGGCGCTGGACCTGATCGCGGTCGCGGTCGAGAAGGCCGGGCTGCAGCTCGGCAAGGACATCGCGCTGGCGATGGACGTGGCCGCGAGCGAGTTCCACACCGACGGCGTGTACGCGTTCGAGGGCGGCAAGAAGTCGTCCGACGAGATGATCGACTACTACGCCGACCTGGTCGCGTCGTACCCGATCGTCTCGATCGAGGACCCGCTGAACGAGGAGGACTGGGACGGCTGGAGGAACATCACCAGCCGGCTCGGTGACAAGATCCAGCTGGTCGGCGACGACCTGTTCGTCACCAACGTGGAGCGGCTGCAGCGCGGGATCACCGACAAGGCGGCGAACAGCCTGCTGGTCAAGGTGAACCAGATCGGCTCGCTGACCGAGACTCTGGACGCGGTCGACCTGGCCCACCGCAGCGGCTTCACCTGCATGATGAGCCACCGCTCCGGCGAGACCGAGGACACCACGATCGCCGACCTGGCGGTCGCGACGAACTGCGGCCAGATCAAGTCCGGCGCCCCGGCCCGGTCCGACCGGACCGCGAAGTACAACCAGCTGCTCCGGATCGAGGAGGAGCTCGACGACGCGGCGACGTACGCCGGTCGCTCGGCGTTCCCGCGGTTCAAGGGCTGACCGCATGCCGTCCCGTCGGGAATCCGGTGCACGTCCCGGCTCGCGTCCGTCGAGCCGGACCCAGTCGCGTCCACCGGCCCGGCGGGGCGACCAGCCGAAACGCCGTACGACGGGAGCCCCGGCCGAGCCTGTCCGGACCCGGGGCTCCCGCAACCTGACCGGCCGGGCGGCCGTCGTACTGCTCGTGCTCGGTGCGCTGATCGTGTCGTACGCGCAGAGCCTGCGGGTGTGGTTCGACCAGCACCAGCAGATCACCGCGCTGCAGCAGGAGATCCGGGACCGGGAGAAGCGGGTCGCCGAGCTGAACGACGAGATCGCCCGCTGGGACGACGACGCGTACGTGAAGGCGCAGGCGCGGCAGCGGCTCGGCTGGGTGATGCCGGGCGAGGTCGGGTACCGCGTGATCGGCGCGGACGGCAAGCCGGTGGGTGCGCCGCCGGAGCCGTCGGTGCCGACCGATGCGTCGGCCGAGGAACAGAAGCCGACCTGGTACACGAAGCTGTGGGGGAGTGTCGAGGGTGCGGGCAAGCCGCCCGCCCCTGCCTCCCCGACCCCGGTCAAGCCGACCCCGAAGCCCATCCTCACCCCGACCCCGAAGGCGACCCGGTGACCGTCGGTCCTGAAGACGTCGAAGCGGTCAGCAAGCAGCTCGGCCGGGCCGCGCGCGGAATCCGGTCCATCGCCCACCGGTGCAGTTGCGGACTGCCCGACGTGGTGGAGACCGAGCCGCGGCTCCCGGACGGTACGCCGTTCCCGACCACGTACTACGTCACCTGCCCGCGACTCGCGTCCGCGATCGGCACGCTCGAGGCCGAGGGCATGATGAAGCAGATGACCGACCGGCTCGGTGCTGATCCGGAACTGGCAGAGGCGTACCGGGCCGCGCACGAGTCCTACCTGGCCCACCGCGAGTCCATCGAACACGTCGAGGAGATCGCCGGGATCAGTGCCGGCGGCATGCCCACCCGGGTCAAATGCCTCCACGTCCTCGTCGGCCACTCCCTCGCCACCGGCCCAGGCACCAACCCCCTGGGCGACGAGGCGTTGGCCGCCCTCGACGACTGGGGCAACCGAGGACCCTGTGTCTGACTCCGTACCCAGCGTCTCCCGACGTCCCGCGCATGCAGGGGATGGGGCGATGCGGGTTGCGGCGGTGGATTGTGGGACGAACTCTCTGCGGTTGCTGATTGCCGACCTGGTGGAGGGTGGGCTGGTCGAGGTGGATCGGCGGATGACCATCGTGCGGCTGGGCCAGGGGGTGGATGCGACCGGGGCGTTCGCGCCTGAGGCTTTGGAGCGGGTTTTCGCGGCCTCGGACGAGTTCGCGGCGGCGATCCGGGCAGCGGGGGCTTCGCGGACGCGGTTCGTCGCGACGTCGGCGGCGCGGGACGTGAGCAATCGGGACGAGTTCTTCGCCGGGATCTCCGCACGCTTCGGCGTCCAGCCGGACATCATCTCGGGCGCCGAGGAGGCCGAGCTGACGTTCCGGGGCGCGACGAACGGGCTGGCCGCGCTGGACGTCCCCGGCCCCTACCTCGTCGCCGACATCGGCGGCGGCTCCACCGAACTCGTGCTGGGCGATGCCTCAGGCGTGATCGCCGCCGACTCACTCGACATCGGCTCGGTGCGCCTGACCGAGCGACACGTGAGAGCCGACCCGACGACGCCGGACGAACTCGCGGCGATGAGCAAGGACGTGGACGCACTGCTCGACACCACGTCGGTGCCGGTCGGCCGGGCTCGGGCGCTGGTCGGCGTCGCCGGGACGGTCACGACAGTCGCCGCGGTCGCCCTACGACTGCCGCAGTACGACCGGACCGCCATTCACCACGCTCGCATCTCCGGGACAGAGCTGCGCGACGCCACCGCCTGGCTGACGAACTCCAGTCGTGCCGAGCGTTCCGCCGTACCGTCGATCCATCCCGGCCGGGTGGACGTGATCGGAGCGGGGGCGCTGATCCTGCAGCGGTTGTACGACCGGATGGCGGTCGACGAGGTGCTGGTGTCCGAGCACGACATCCTGGACGGCGTCGCGCTCTCCCTGCGCTAGCACGTCACAGGAGCTTGTCGACCGCCGCGAGAATCCGGTCCCACGGCAACGGCCGCTCATCCTGGGACCGCGGCTCCTGCGGCTCCCACTCCACCAGAACGACACCCGCCGAGCGCAGCGTTTCCAAATGCCCGGCCCACGCGGGATGCCTCGCGTGGGCCGCGTTCACCCTGGGGAAGAGCACCATCGGCGTACTGCCCAGACCTTCCGAGAGAACGGCCAACGCCTGGTTGTCGCCGATCCCTACAGCCAGCTTGGCCACCGTGTTCGCGCTGGCCGGGGCCGCGATGAACAGGTCGATCGGTGGATGCGGTCGCGCCTCACCCGGCCGCCGCGGCTGCGACCGCACCGGCAGGCCGGTGAGTCGCTCCAACGCCCACCGCTCGGCCGGCGCAAGCCATTCGGCTGCAGTCGGAGTGAGTGTCACGGCCGGCTGGTGGCCGCGCTCGATCAGTGGCTGGTCCAGGTGCTCGCGGAGCTGCTCGACCCCGCCGGTCGCCGACGCGACGACTCCTATCACGCTCATGTCCTTAGTTTGGATGGATGAAGCTGTCGTCCGCTGCGCACCGCCGGTTGCGGGAACCGAAACTACGCTGAGGGCATGAAGCTGCCGCATCCGCTGACGGGGGAGCTGTTCGAGAGTCCGGTGCCGCCTGGGTCCGGTTGGCCGGAGGATCCCGCGGTACGGCGTACTCCGGTGGCCCGGGACGCTTCCGACGTACTGCGGCTGGCGCAGACCGGGGAGCTGGCGGAGCTGGAGGCTCGAGTGTCGGTGTGCCGGGCCTGCCCGCGGTTGGTGGAGTGGCGCGAGGAGGTTGCCTCGGGCAAGCGGAAGGCGTTCGCGGACCAGCCGTACTGGGGCCGGCCGATCGCCGGCTGGGGTGCGGCCGAACCGCGGATCTTGATCGCCGGCCTGGCTCCGGCGGCTCACGGCGGCAACCGGACCGGCCGCGTCTTCACAGGCGACCGCTCGGGTGACTGGCTGTTCGCCGCCCTGCACCGCGTCGGCCTCGCCAACCAGCCCACCAGCGAACACGCCGGCGACGGCCTGCACCTGATCGCGACCCGCATGATCGCCGCCGTCCGCTGCGCCCCGCCCGCCAACAAACCGACGCCCGAGGAGCGCGACACCTGCGCCCCTTGGTTCCGTCGGGAACTGGAGGTCGTCCTGCCCACCACCCGGGCGATCATCTGCCTGGGCAAGTTCGGCTACGACTCCCTGCTCAACGCGCTGCACGCCGCGGGGGCCGACGTACCACGACCTCGCCCGAAGTTCGGCCACGCCGTCGAGCACCGCATCCCGACCCCGCACGGCGAAGTCACGGTCCTGGGCTGCTTCCACCCGTCGCAGCAGAACACCTTCACCGGAAAACTGACCGCCCCCATGCTCGACGCCGTCCTCTCCCGTGCCAAGACGATCGCCGGACTCGGATAGGCGTCAGCCGCGGGTGAGTTGCGTGTGGATCGCGCTGTCCAGGTCGCCCCAGCAGTTGACGATCTTGCCGCCGGAGAGCTCGTACACGGCGAACTCCTGGACGGTGATCGCCCGGCCGGTCGGCGGAATGCCGAGGAAGGGGCCGCGGTGTGTGCCTGTGTCGACCAGGTGCGCTGACAGCCAGTCGCCGTCGACCAGGAGGTGCTGCAGCTCCCAGTGCAGGTCCGGGAACGCCTCCACGATCGACCGAAGCCCCGCGCCGTACTGTTCGACACCAGCCGGCTTCCCGTTGATCTGCACGTCGACATCGACGAACTCGTCGAGTTCCTCGAACCGATGCTCGTTGCACCGCGCCAAGTACCGCCGGTAAAACTCGACCCGCTCCGATCTCATCGCCCCATTCTGCCGTCTCCCCCGACCCTCCGGCCCTGAATAACAGGAGGCGCCCTTGCGCCGACGGCGTCCGGTCCAGTGGCGCGCGAAGTGATGTGCGACACGGGACGTCACAGTCGCGGGGGCTGCGGTGTCGTATGAATGACCGCGGATTGCGGCCCGGCGTGGAGGACGACCAAGGAGGGTGGAGCCATGCACCGCCCATGGAGCAACCTGCGAGCGAGGGTATTCCCTGACCACTGGTCGCTGCTGTTCGGCCAGATCGCCTTCTACAGCTTCGTCATGATCCTGCTCAGCGGCGTGGTCCTGACGGTGCACTACGAACCGTCGGTCGATCACGTCGTGTACGACGGACCGTACGCGCCGCTGCAGGGCGTAGAGATGTCACGGGCGCTGGATTCGACGTTGGCGATCAGCTTCGAGGTCCGCGGTGGGCTGCTGGTGCGCCAGATCCATCACTGGGCCACGCTGATCATGCTGGCGGCGATCACGCTGCACTTGTTGCGGCTGTTCTTCACCGCCGGGTTCCGTCGGCCTCGGCGCCTGAACTGGCTCGTCGTCTTCGGGCTGCTCATCGTCATGCTGGCCGCATCCCTCACCGGCACCTCACTCCCGGACGACATGGCGTCCGGCATGAGCCTCGCCGTACTCGACGGTGTCCTGCAGGCGACTCCGTTCATCGGCTCCGACCTTTCGGCCCTGCTGTTCGGAGGGGACTTCCCGGGCGACGTGATCTCGTGGTTCTACCCGTTGCACATCGTCGTCCTGCCCGCCGTACTGGCCGTCCTCTTCGTTGTCGGCGCGGTCCTCGCGCTCAGGCACAAGCCAGCGCAGCTCGCCGGACCCGGGCGAACAGAGAACAACGTGGTGGGACGTCCGGCGACGGTGGCCGCGGTCAAGAGTGTCGGCCTGTTCTGCTTCGTCGCCGGGGTTGCGATCTTCATGGCCGCGACGGCAACCATCAACCCGGTCTGGCTGTACGGCCCCGCGGATCCGGCGAATGCCTCGGCCGGTGTCGGCCCGGCGTGGTACCTCGCCTTCCTCGACGGCTCGCTCCGGCTGGCGCCGGGCTGGGAATTCGTCTTGTGGGGCAGGACTTTCACCGTCGCCGTACTGCTGCCGGTCGCGATCTGCACACTGTTCCTCGCGCTCGTCGCCGCCTACCCGTTCATCGAGGAGCGGCTGACCGGCGACCGCAACGATCACCACGTCCTCGAGCGTCCGCGCAACAACCCGACCCGAACCGGCCTCGGCGTCGCCGGCATCACCTTCTACGGCGTCCTCTGGGCCGCAGCCGGCGCCGACACCATGGCCGTCCTGTTCCACCTCTCGGTCAACACACTCCTGCACATCTTCCAGATCCTTCTGATCCTTGGCCCGCCTGCCGCCCTCGTCATCACCCGCCGCATCTGCCTCGGCCTCCAGGAACGGGACATCCAGATCGCAGTACACGGCGTCGAAACCGGCCAGGTAATCCGCCTCCCCGACGGCGGCTATGTCGAGAACCACCGCCCGGTCGACGCATACCGCCGCTGGAAACTCGCAGGCGATCGCAAACACGCCCAGCTACCCAGATGAAACTCCCCGCCACCGCGAGCGTCTACTCGGTGTCGTCGGCCGGCAGGCGTTCCGGCAGTCCGAGCCGCGGGAACTGGTCGTCGTGGAACGTGACGATCTCGGTGATCACCCCGTCGGCGATGCGCAGAACGTCGATCGTGAGCGGCAGGTAGGCGCCCGCGCTCTCCCGCCACTGGTAGAAGGCGACGGCGGGCTGCCGGTTCGCTGAGGTGGGAACGGCGCGCAGGTGCTGCATCCCCTCGAAGCCGCTCTCGACCCAGTCGTTCAGTACTGCGTCGCGCCCGACGTACAGGCCCGGCGTGGGCGGCATCGAGCAGCGGACGTCGTCCCGCAGGAGCACGGCGAGCCTGTCGATGTCCGTGGCCACGCTGGCGTCGGTATAGCGGCGTACCAGCTCGCGCGTCCGGGTGTCCTCCTCGCCGCCGGTCCACTCCTGCCGCTCGGCGGGCAGGTGCTCGCGCAGGCCCGCGCGGGCACGTTGCAGCGCGCTGTTGACGGAGTTGACGGAGTCCCCGAGGAGCTCCGCGACGTCCTTCGCCGGCCAGCCGAGCACATCCCGCAGGATGAGCACGGCCCGCGGGCGCGGCGCGAGGTGCTGGACTGCGACCAGGTACGCCAGCTCGATCGTCTCCCGCGCGAGCGCGACGGTCTCCGGCTCGTCCGCGTTGTCCGCGGGCAGCTCGTCGAGCAGCCGGTCGGGATAGGGCTGCAGCCACAGCACCTCGCCGCCGGTGGCGGGCTCCGGACGGCGCTCGGCGAGCAGGTCCAGGCAGGCGTTGGTGGCGATCCGGTACAGCCAGGCCCGGAACGTCGACCGCCCCTCGAAGGTCTCCCGCCGCCGCCAGGCCCGCAGGAACGTCTCCTGCACGGTGTCCTCGGCGTCCTGGAACGACCCGAGCATGCGGTAGCAATGCACATGCAGCTCTCGGCGGTGCCGCTCCGCCAGTCCCGAGAACGCCGGTTCGTCGACCTGGGCCAGACCGCTCCCGCCCAGCTCCTTCAACCGCGAGTCCGCACTCATAACGTCATCCTTCCGTCTCGTCGTGTCTCGTTGTAGGTATGACGGCTACAGGCGCGAAAACTCATCACGCGGCAATCAACACCGTCGAGGCGCCGCAGCAGCGACGAATGGAGGGTTGGGAAGCGATGTTCCTGCTTCAGATGTCGGGAGTTCCGGGTTCTGGGAAGTCCACCGTCGCCGCCCACGTCGTCGACACGTACGGCGCGGTCGCCATCGACTACGACGTCATCAAGAGCGCCGTACTCGATGCGGGTTTCGATCTCCCTAGTAGCGCCAAGGCGGCGTACGAGGTCATGTACGCGCAGGCGCGTCACGTCCTCGCCCAGGGCCATCCGGCGGTCATGGACAGCCCGTGTTTCTGGCCGAGGATCTTGGCCGAGGGCATCGACATCGCCAGGGAGCACGACGTGCCCTACAGGTACGTCGAGTGCCAGGTCCGCGACCTGAAGCTGCTCGACGAGAGACTCAGACAGCGGCCCCGCCTCAGAACGCATCGCCGCGGCGTGAACTATCTGCCCGTGGACCTCGGTGACGAGCCGGTGGACGGCGAGGCCTTCTTCCGCGATGGAATGGACCGCGTCCATCGTCCCTCGAACAACTACCTCCAGCTGGACATGCACCGACCCCTGTCCGAAGTCCTACCCGAGGTCGACACCTACCTGAAGCCATAGGCTGAAATGTCGAGCGTTGCGGCGACTCGTGCTGTCTTCGACCGGCAGCCTGTTGACACGTGCGGGCCAAGCCAAGTGGGAGTGCGTCCGCGAGTGCTAGGCCGTGAAGATGACGTGGCGCTTGCTCGCGGCGGCCTGCCGCCAGAAGACAGTCAGATCGACGAAGTTCCCCCACGTGTACTCGAAGTCTTCGTCGCCGAACGCGGCGTACTCCGCGGCGTCGATGCGCTCGTAGCCCGTGCGTAGCGACTGCTCTGTGACGTCTGTGAGCGCGGCAGCGACAGCGGGGACCTGGTCTTTGTCGACCAGGACGACCAGCTCGTCCTCGCCGCTGGTCAGCAGCTTGCCACCGAGAACGGCGAGGTTGAGTGGACTGGAACCGTTGTCGAATGCAAGACGGCCGTCGGTGAGGCTCCGGTGGATGGCGTCCCAGGCTTTGTCGGTCTCCACGTTGTAGTCATCGTCGCGCTCTTCGATGACTTCGTGCACGTACTCCGAGATCCCCTCGTCGTCCCCCTCCATCTTCAGAAGCTTCCGGCGATCCTCGTCGGTGATCGCAAAGTGCATACCCAGGCTCATACGCACCCTCCCTCGTGACGGCTGATGTCGCTGTTCTTCATACCTGCAGGGCAGGGCCAAATGTGCCCGCGACGAGAATCGAACCCGCATGCCTTGCGGCCGCGAGGTCAAGTTCGAACAGGCTCTGTCCGGGAGGGTACGTCATGGTTCGGGCCGCGCGGCTCGGGCCGGGATGGCAATTCGAGGGGGCCCACGTCAGCGTTCACCTGAGAGGCCAGGGTTGGTGCACGATGCTGCTATGGCTCAGGAGTATGCGATCAAGCTCGACTTGGATGTGGCGTGGGACATTGGCGCTCCAATGCCGTTCGTCATGAGCAACGGTCCAACGGCTGTTGCGCTGTTCTACGAGCGCATCGAGGACCCGAACTGGGATGGTACGAGCGTTACTGTGGTGGATCCCGGCTCCGCTCAGATTGAACAGTTGGGCATCATCGAGTTCGACGGACTGCAAGAGATGCGGTTCGGCGGGCTCAACGACGAGGCAGTCGAGGGGCACCCACTGTGGGGCCGTGGCCTCGAACCCTACGCCGCGCACCAGGTGATCAACTCGTCATGGATCGCCGAGGCCGAGCGGCGCAACTCGGTGCACCCGGGGCACCGTGGCGGCTGGCATGAGTGGCTTAAGCATTACGTGCTGCTGTTCCATGACGAGACGCTGGAGTGCCTAGCCGAAGGCTTCCGCATCACCCGCGCGAGCAGCGCCTACTCGGACGCAGTCGTCGCGACTGCCGCCCGTCTGAGCAGAGCTTGAGCCGCGACCAAGCCGCCAGTTGACGGCTACGTGTCGAGGCCGCGCGGGCACAGTCCCTCCGCATACGTTCAGTCGTGGGCCAGGTATAGGGTTGCGGTATGGCGCGATGGGGGCCAGTGCGGCCGCTAGTCGTCGGGGGGCTCGTGGCGGTTGGATTCCTCGATGAGCAGCACCTGATCGTTGGTAGCCACAGCGGCATTGGCGTCATCGAAGCAAGCAGCGGAGCCCGGATCGACGATGTTCCGGATCCCGAAGGCACCTACCAGTGGTACAGCGAGCCGCCGCCCTCGGCGACGTACGTGGGCACCGACCGCACCTATACCGTTCCCATCGCGGGTTTGTGGGGCGGCCGTCTACGAGAAACCACGGCCGACGGCTGGCAATGCATGAGAACTACTGAAGGGGCGATCCTCAACGGACCAGACGGAACTACGGGTCATGGTCGAGGATGACGAGGAGTTCCGAGCACTCGGGTTCTCACCCGGGGGTCGCGTGTTCGCCTATGCGACTTCACCGACGCTGTACCTCGTCACCCGCTGACCACACCAATCGCGGTGCCAGGGTGGTGGGGCAGGCGGTAGCACGTACGTCGGGCGGTAGCCCGCGGACGCCGGCGACAGCCGCAGGGAACGTACCGGCGATAAGCCGGTGGGTGGGTGGGAGCGGGCGTAGCTGGCGCGTCGAGGAGCGGAGCGACGAGGGAGCGACTGCGGAGCACGCGTGGGGCGGACCAGCCGATCCCGACCGCGTCGTCCTGTGCCCGGGACGGGATTCGAACCCGTATGCCTTTCGGCCGCGAGGTCTAAGTTCGACCTGGCAGCGTTCGAGATGATCCGTAGGGGTTCATTTCGCCTTAGGCACGCCTCCATAGATCGCGTGCGGACACGACTGAACGGCATTGAACTGCAACCAGAAGTGCAACCAAGAAGCTTCGTGTACAACGCCGGCACATCGGCCTCATCGGAGTCGACGGGCTGCTCTCGATGCCCGGTCTTGCCGCACGAGGACAGTCACCAGGCCGCCCAGCGAGGCGAGACCGACACCAAGGCATGCTGTTGCCCATCCTCGGTACCTGTCGCGGTTGGCGACGAGTCGTCGTGCGTCGGCCTCGGCGATCGCTGTGTGGGCGTCTTCTGGAAGGTAGAGGACCCTGAGTGGGGGCGCATACCGGGTTCCAGGGTCGGGGCTCTGGCGCTCTTCGTTGCGTGGGATCGGCGTGTCCGCATCGATCCACGAAAGCGTGGTTCGGATGCTCTGCTGGTCGGCGGACATGAACTCGACCTGGACATCCCTGAGGAACGGGTCTCCCTTCCCGAGGCCAGCATCGAATGTCACACGGTTCGCGTCGGCGGGAATGCCGATGTTCAGAAAGTCCTGGGCGGTTTCGGCCCGAAGAGTCAGCTCTGTCACGGCGATCGCCCCGTAGATAGTGAGCAGTGCGCCGGCGATTCCGAGCCATGTCGCCGGTTGCCTGAGGAACTGTCTCCGTCGCACGGGCAATCATTGCATGCCGAGTTGACAACTACGTGTCAAGCAGACGGCAGTCCTCCGCGTCGCCCCGATCGACCTATGACTCCTTCCATGCCATGGGCGGGGGTCGCTCTGATGGCTTACGCGGGACGACGCTCAATCCTTTACCTGCAAGGCGTTTTCGCCTTCCTCGTTGTTGCAGGTTCGACCCGCTTCAAGACCGTTGTTACGTGTGATTCGCTCCCAAAATCCTCCCACGGCGGTAGGCGGTCCGGTGGCCTGCCGATGCCTCTTCTCCTGTTGCGCGTTGTGGCTCGGGCCACGGTCTGGATCGGTGGCCTCGCCGGACCTGGTCGTCAGTCTGGCATTGATCTCAGACGCACAGAGCGAGTTGTACATTCAGTCTGCGAGACCGACACTCTTCGGAGGGAGGTGTGGACCAACTGTGAAGAACCCCGGTTCGGCGGCGGGTGAGCGACGGCATCGAGTATCGCGAAGTGGAAGAGATCGCCGTCTGGATGGACGGTACCGAGACGCTCTGGTCCCTGGAACGAACGGCGCGTCACGGCTCGCAGTGGACCCTGGTACTGACGGCTCCCGACGGCGTGACCTGGACAGCCAGCGCGCAGGGACTGTGGAACGCGCTGGTCGCGTTGCGTCGTCAGACCGACCGGTTGGGCTACAAACTGTGTTGCGCCGGGGCAAGGGTGGACGCATTGATGCGCAAGGGCCGTGACTGGAACAACGACATCGTCTATATCCTCAGTCGCCGTACCCTCCTCGGCATCCACCACCGAGCCATGCTTTTCGACTACGCCCCCGCCACGACCATAGGCACCGTAGAAGAACAAGACGCCCGCTACCACCGCTGGCTCGCCACCCCGTGGTGGCGAGCCCTCCTCCCCGGCGACCCAGTCCGCTGACGACAACCGCGTTCCCGATCTGGAGCCGTCACCCTGCGGTTCCGGATCGCGGACTACCACCGCTCGCGCGCGTCACCTTGACGAACATAGCGCCGGGACCGCGTCAAGTCCGCGCGGGCAGTCCTCCCGCATCGCCCCGATAGCTGCCGACCTTAGGTTCGGTTCGGTGCGGATCAAGGGTCGAAGATCCCGGAGGGACGCCGTAGGCGCCCTTGACGCGTGCCGGGCCGGACCGTCCCTTCCATGATTGCTAGCGGGGCGATGCGGGAACCCACGCACCAGCCGGGTGGCTCGTGTCACCGGGGAGGCGGTAGCCGGCCGTTTCGGCGACGCCGGCCGCATCGATCCAGACCGTCAAGCGCTTCGAGAAATCGAAGATGTGATGCGTCCAATCCTTCTCCGCGCCGCGCTCGTACCTGGTCATGATCCGAATCGTTCCGCACCACGAGCCGATAGCGCCAGCTTGACGAACAGGCGCACCTCGGCAGTTCTGTGCTTCACGACAGCGGCAGATCCGTGCGTTTGTCAGCCGTCCCAAGGCAGGCGGTGCCTGAGTTCGTCGTGCGTCGGTGTCATACCTCGGGCTGCCATGACGCGCACCTTCTTCAGATTCGAAAGTGACAGCAGCGGCGTGTAGTCCAGGTCGTCGACGATCAGGGTGTGGAGTAGAAGACGCTCGAGTTGGGGCATTTGGGCGAGGAAGGCGACCGACTGAAGGCGCACGTTCCGCGGAATCATCCAGTCTCCGCCGAGTTCCAGATCCTTCACTGCTCGCATTTCCCCGACAGGACTGGCGTCGATGAGACCCTGTAGGCCGTCGACCTGAAGGGTTTCCACGCGTTGAAGACATGCAAGATGAGCTAAGTTTCGGACCTTGGATGCCCCGGCGAGGCGGAGCGTGTGCAGCTGAGACATGCTGCAAAGAACGGCAAGGTCGTCGTAGTCGCCCCACTTGACTTGGAGCGAAGTCAACTGGTGCTGCCCGGACAAGGCGTCGAAGAGCCGCTTAGGTGTCCGAGTCGTGAAGCGGAGCGACCGGATTGGAGTCGGCCCCGATCTGAAGAACTCGACCCATTCGTCGACGATCTGGCGCTTGCGCCGCTCTGGGTAGGCAGAACCAAGCTGGGTCGCCGCGATCATGACCGAAGGCTCAGCGGAGTACTCGGCGACCTCAACGAGCTGCCGCCCGTCAGCCGCCCGGTCTCGTGACATGGCGGCATTCTGTCATCGTGCAGCAGGTGTCGCGGATCTGTTGGCGGATCACAAGCGGGCCGATTTTATAGGCTCATGGCGCAACAATCTCAGTCTCTTCAGCCCATCGCGCTGTAGTCGAGAGAACCGCCAGGTAATCCAAGGCCTCCTGTTCGGACCAAGTTGGCTCCTGTGGGTGCGCCCCGACGTTGCGAATACCCGCGTTTGCTGCCTATAGCAAGGCTTCAGTCGCGAGCTCACGGTCAACGAGTGTTAATCCGGACTTCTGTTGGATGCGTGGGCCTGGGATCGACGCTTCGTCATCGGAGGGCGCGAGTTCGAAGGTCTTCGCGGAAGTGTGCTGGGCGAGGCCGATCTCTCGGAGCGCCGGGGTGGTGGGTTGCGTGGTAGCGCGTACGTCGGGCGGTAGCCCGCGGACGCCGGCGATAGCCGGCAGGGAACGTACCGGCGATAAGCCGGTGGGTGGGTGGGAGCGGGCGTAGCCGGCGCGTCGAGGAGCGGAGCGACGAGGGAGCCACTGCGGAGCACGCGTGGGGCGGACCACCTCCCACCACACCGCGTCGTCCTGTGCCCGGGACGGGATTCGAACCCGTATGCCTTGCGGCCGCGAGGTTTAAGCTCGCTGCGTCTGCCGTTCCGCCACCCGGGCTGTGCGGCAAGGACTGACCTTACAAGCTGAGGGAGCCCGATGGGGGCTTCACATCCATCATCCGCCGACCACCCCGCAGTCGACTGAGCGAGCAGCGCGAGCGCACCGCGAGCGGGGCGAGCAGATTCAGCGAGCGGGGCGAGCGCGGAAGGGCGGGTGGGGCTGCCGGCGTAGCACGCGACGCAGGAGCGCGCGGAGCAGGCTGCGAGGGCAGGCTGCGAGGGGCAGGCTTGCGACGGGCGGGCCGCGAGGGGCGGGCTGCGAGGGCAAGCCTACTTGTAGACCTTGCGGGGGTAGATGGCGTGGGCGCCGGCGACTCGGTCTAGGAAGAGTTTGCCGTTGCAGTGGTCGATCTCGTGCTGGAGGGCCCGGGCCTCGAAGGCGTCGGTGGTGATGGTGACCTGTTCCGTCGTACCGGGGAGGACGCCGGTGACGGTCAGCCGGGTGGCGCGTTTGACGTCGCCGGTGAAGTCGGGAACCGACATGCAGCCCTCGCGGCCCTTCTCCTGCCGGGTCGCCTCGACCACGACCGCGTTGCAGAGGACGAAGACTCCGTGGCAGGTGCGCGTCTTCGGGTGACCTGTCACGTCGAGCGAGAACATCTGTGCCGCCACACCGACCTGCGGCGCCGCGAGGCCGACGCACCCGGGTGACACCCGCATGGTGGCGATCAAGTCGGCGGCGAGCTGGACCGTGGCCGGGTCGAGCGGGTCCACGGTCGCGCCCTCGGTGGCAAGGACCGGATGCGGTGCGCGAAGTACCTCCAGTACGGCGCCTTCGACGCCCAGGTCAGCGGGGGACCAGCCGGTGATCACGGTCACAGCTCGTCGCTCTCCGCCGGGCGCAGGGTGATGCCGACGCCGAGCTCCTCGGCGGTGATCTCCAGGGCGCGGTTGAGCATCTCGAGCTCGGCGGTGAGCGGTAGCTCGACCTCGGCGGTCAGCACGTACAGCTCCCCGCTGAGCCGCGTGGTCAGGTCGGTGATCGTCCCGCCCGCGGTGGCGATCATCCGGGTCACCGCCGCAACGATCCCGGGCCGGTCGGCGCCGTGCACGCTGAGGATGTACGACGGCCCGATCGGGGCGTGCTCGTGTTCGGGCCCGACCTTGCGGACCGTGATCACCAGTTCCCCGCGCAGCGGCTCGACCGCGGCCTTGACCTCCTCGTACGGCCCGGAGCAGACGATCATCATCGCGAAGTGGCCGCGCAGCAGCGTCATCGTGGAGTCCTCGAGGTTGACTCCGGTCCCGGCGAGGGCCTCGGTGACGTCCGCGATGATGCCCGGGCGGTCCGGGCCGATGACGGTGACTGCGAGCTGACTCATGCCCGGAAACCTACCGGTGACCTAAGTAGCCGATGAATTCGACTTCGGTATGCGGACAGCCGTCGAACCCCTGGAGAGCGCTTACGCACCGCTACATTCGTGCCATGACCGAGTCCGACCGTCGTCGCCGCAGCACCCGCGACTGGGTTGTGGACTCGCTCGCCTTCCTGACCGCGGTGTTCTGCGGATTCCTGCTGTACGACGAGGGCAGAAACGACCCGATCAGCCCTAACCTGCTGGCGTTCGACTTCTACTTCGGAATGGCGCTCTGCCTGAGCCTGTGGTTCCGGCGCCGCTGGCCGGTCCAGCTGGCCCTGGTCGGGGCGGCTGTCTCCACGTTCTCGGACATGGCCGGTGCCGCGACCTTGCTGCTGATCCTGACCGTGGCCATCCACCGGTCACTCAGGACGACCCTGCTGATCTTCGCCGCGAACGCGGTCAGCCTGCTCATCTACATCGACGTGCGGAACAAGCCGGATCATCCGGCTGCGCTCGTCATCGCGGCCGTGTCGCTCTACGTGGCGGTGGCGGGCTGGGGTCTGTACATCCGGTCCCGCCGCCAGCTCCTGCAGACGCTCCGCGACCGCGCCGACCGGGCCGAGATCGTCGCCAAGTTGCAGGCCGAGCAGGCACAACTCAGAGCTCGCGAGGAGATCGCTCGCGAGATGCACGACGTACTCGGTCATCGCCTGTCCCTGCTCAGCGTCCACGCCGGCGCGCTCGCCTACCGCCCGGACGCGTCCGCCGAGGAGGTCGCCGGGGCCGCCGAGATCATCCGGGCCAGCGCCCACCAGGCGCTGCAGGATCTTCGTGAGGTGATCGGCGTACTCCGCGCTCCCGTCGGCGAGCTCCCGCAGCCGACGTTCGCCGATCTGCCCGTCCTGGTCGAGGGTTCGCGGAAGGCCGGTCTGCCGGTCGAGCTGGTCCTCGACGCCCCGGGGACGTTGCCGGATCACGTCGGGCGTACGGCGTACCGGATCGTCCAGGAGGGACTCACCAACGCGCTGAAACACGCGCCGGGCGAGCCGGTCCGGATCAGCGTGACCGGTGCCCCCGGCAACGGTTTGTCGGTGGAGTTGCGCAACCGGGCACCCCATCGCCGGCGAGGGGACGGCAAAGGCCTGCTCGGCCTCACCGAACGGGCCGCGCTCGTCGACGGCCGGCTGGAACATGGCAGGACTCCGGACGGCGATTTCCGGCTCTTCGCTTGGCTACCGTGGCCGGCATGAGTATTCGGGTCCTGATCGTCGACGACGATCCGCTGCTGCGCGCCGGGCTGAAGCTGATGCTCGGCGGCGCCCCGGACATCCGGGTCGTCGGTGAGGCCGGCGACGGCGGCGGCGTGCAGAGCCTGATCGATCGGCTCGCGCCGGACGTCGTACTGATGGACATCCGCATGCCCGGCACCGACGGCCTGACCGCGACGGAAGCGGTACGGCGTCGCCCGAACGCGCCCGAGGTCGTCATCCTCACCACCTTCGACGCCGACGAACACGTCCTGCGGGCGCTGCGCGCCGGCGCGGCCGGGTTCGTCCTCAAGGACACTCCGCCGGCCGAGATCGTCGATGCGGTACGACGGGTGGCCGCGGGACAACCGGTGTTGTCGCCGGCCGTGACCAAGCGGCTGATCACCCGCGTCGCGTCGTCCGGCACGGACCAGCGCAAGGCGAAGGCGGCCGGCCGGCTGGCCGAGCTGAACGACCGGGAACGCGAGATCGCGGTCGCGGTCGGCGAGGGCAAGTCGAACGCCGAGATCAGCTCGACCCTCTACCTGAGCGTCCCGACCGTGAAGACGCACGTGTCCCGCATCCTCACCAAGCTCGACCTCAACAACCGCGTGCAGATCGCTCTGCTCGTCCACGACGCCGGGTTGCTCGACGACTAGCTCTGGTGGAGTCGAGGCCAGAGCGATCCCACGTCGCCTTGCTCCACCAGCGAGCGGAAGCGCCGTACGAACGCCACTTCGGCCTCGGCCAGCGCCAGCCGGTACTCGTACTCGACCAGGTGGATGCGCTCGACGTCCTCCCGGTCCCGGGTCTTCTCGCGGAGCCCGGCGATGAGCAGCTCGAGCGCCGCCAGCCGTTCGCCCAGGAGCTCGACGACCTCCGCCGGCGGCAATACGACGATCAACGCCAGCGCGGCCTCGAACCGCAGGTACTCCTTTGCCGGTACGGCGACCAGCTCCCGCATCTCCCGCGTCAGCACCTCGCGACCCGCCTCGGTCAACGCGTAGACGGTCCGCTCCGGCAGCTGACCGGCCCGACTGGTCTCCTGCGGCTCGATGTACCCGTCCCGGTGGAGCTGCTTCACCACCATGTAGAGCGAGGCGTGCCGGTACTTGATGCTCTCCTGCTTGTTCCGGGCCTTCAGCAGCCGGCCCAGCTCGTACGGGTGCATCGGCCGTTCCTGCAGGAAGGCGAGCACGACGAGGCCGAGCGGATTGCTCACACCTTTGGCCATCCCCGCCCTTCCGTCAGACGTCGAGAACGATGCGCCGTCCCTTCGCCCGCGACACACATGGGTACATCAGGTCGGTCCGGTCGCGTTCATGATTCTGCAGGACGTCGTCCCGATGGTCCGGGATGCCACCGAGGACGCGTACCTCACAACTGCCGCAGATCCCATCCTCGCAGGACGCGTCCACGGTCGGGTCCACCTCATGGATGACGTCGAGCAGACTCCGCTCGGCCGGCACCTGGACGACGACCCCGCTGCGCTGCAACACCGCCTCGAACGCGGCCCGCTCCCCGGACCGTTCCGTTGCGGCGAACCGCTCGGTGTGCAACGTCGCGTGCTCCGGCATCGCCTCCTCGACCGCCTTCATCAGCGACTCCGGTCCACAGCAGTAGACCGCCGTACCCGGAGCGACATCGGCCAGCAGTTCGGCGAGGTCCGGTCGCGGGACTTCGTCAGCCGGCAGCAGTGTCACGCGATCGTCGCGGCTCAGCTCCGCGGCATAGGCCATCAACGCCCTGGAGCGCCCCCGGTAGAGCAGCCGCCAGTCGCGATCGCCCAGAGCCGCGATCATCGGCAGGAACGGCGTGATGCCGATGCCTCCGGCAATGAACAGGTACGACGGGGCGTCGACGAGCGGGAACTTGTTCCGCGGGCCCCGCATCCCGATCCGCGCGCCGGCCTTCAGCCGGTGGATCTCCGCCGATCCGCCGCGGCTGTCGGGTTCCCGCAGTACGGCGATCTGGTAGGCGCCGTCCGATTCGCCCGCGATCGAGTACTGCCGGACCAGGCCCGACGGCAGCACCAGGTCGATGTGCGCTCCCGGCTCCCACGAGGGCAGCGGGCCCTTCACCGGCCGGAGCGTCAGCCCGATGGTCCGGTCGGCCAGCCGGGTGATCCTCGTGATCTTGATGGTGCCCCGGCGACCCCAGCGCGTCTTGCCGCCCGGCTTGTACAGCGACAGCAGCATCGCGGCGACCAGGCTGAGCAGCGGCAGTCCGAACCCGGCGAACACCACGCCGCCGCTGTTCCCGAGCTGGTCGGTCGTGCCGCCGGTGACCGCGAGATGCTCGGCCTGCTCGATCACCGCGCCGACCGAGTCCTCGACGTACGCGAACGCCGAGGCCAGGATCGCGAACGAGATGATCAGCTTGGCCGCGACCCAGCGGTACCGGATGAGGCCCCAGCGGGTGGTCAGCCCGAGCGCGATCCCGGTCAGGGTGGTGGCGAAGTTCGCCCACGGCAGCAGCGTGATGTCGAAGTACGAGACCAGTTCATAGACGATCACCGCCGTGTCGAGGTCCCGCGTGGTCATCCCGATCACGGCCAGAGTGACCACCGCGCAGGTGATGCCGACCCACGCGGCCGCGCTGATCGCGTGCGCGGCGACCAGCGCACGGTGTGGCCCCCGGCCCAGTTGGCCGGCCAGCAACGCCAGGATCGGTACGGCGATCCAGCAGCAGAACATCACCAGGATGTCGCCGACAACGAACGCGAGGGCCACGGTCAGCAGGCATTGCACCCAGCCGAGCCCGAGTACGACCGGCCGGGGAGCGGAAGGCCGTACGGCGAGCAGAAGAGCGAGCGCCGCCGCGCTCGCCGCGAGCGCGATCAACATCGGGGTGCGCAGCTCCGGAACCCGCAGCGGGAACAGCGAGGGCACCTGCGTCAGTACCCCAGCCAGCCCGGTATAGCCGAACAGAGCGTTCCTGGCCTTGACCATGAAGGCTCACCTCTCAAGTAGTCAATACGAACTAGTCGATCATGACTACATGAGCGGACGTGTGCCATCCGGTCGCAACCCCCACTCGCCCCTGAGTTCGCCCGGTCGGCGTGGCTGAACATGAAGCAGCCGGCCGGGATCGTCCGGCCGGCTGCTTCAGGTTGTGTGTTCTAGGACCGGGTCGCCCGGCGGAACTCCTCGCGGGGCATCTGGAGGCTGCCGAGTGAGGTGACCTCGCGGCGGAAGAACAGTGCGAGGGTCCAGTCCAGGATCACCCGGGCCTTGCGGTTGAAAGTGGGGACGCGGGACACGTGGTAGGTCCGGTGCAGGAACCAGGCCGGCCAGCCCTTGACCTTCACGCCGTACAACTGGGCGACACCCTTGTGCAGGCCGAGGCTCGCGACCGAACCGACGTACTTGTGCTTGTAGTCCACCGGCTCCTTGCCGTCCACGACGCGCAGGATGTTCTCGGCCAGCCGGTGCGCCTGGCGGACCGCGTGCTGCGCGTTCGGGGCGCAGTACGCGCCGGTGTCCGAGGTGAGGTCCGGGACGGCCGCGTTGTCACCGGCGGACCAGGCGTCGTCCACACCCTCGATTCGCAGGTTCGGCAGGCACTTCACCCGGCCCCGCTCGTCGAGCGGGAAGTCCGTCGCCGCGAGCGCCGGGTTCGCCTTCACGCCGGCGGTCCAGACGATCGTGTCGGCGTCGAACTCGTCGCCGTCGCTGAGGATCACGTGACCCTTCTCGCAGGACTCCAGCCGGGTCTCCAGCTTGATGTCCATGTTGCGCTTGCGCAGCTGGTCGACGGTGTACTTGCCGAGCTCCTCGCCGACCTCCGGCAGGATCCGGCCGGTCGCCTCCACCAGCACCCATCGCATGTCGTCCGGGCTGATGTTGTCGTAGTACCGGGTGGCGTAGCGGGCCATGTCCTCCAGCTCCGCGAACGCCTCGACACCGGCGTAACCGCCACCGACGAAGACGAAGGTCAGCGCCGACTTGCGCAGCGCCGGGTCGGGCTGCGAGGACGCCACGTCGAGGCGGTCCAGCACCTTGTTGCGCAGCGCGATCGCTTCCTCGACGTTCTTGAACCCGGTCGCCTCGTCGGCCAGGCCGGGGATCGGCAGCGTGCGCGCGATCGAGCCGAGCGCGACCACGACCTGGTCGTAGGCCAGCTCGTACTCCGGACCCTCCTCGGGCATCACCTTGGCGACCTTGTTCGCATGGTCGATCCCGGTGACCCGGCCGGTCACCACCCGGCAGCCCTTGAGGGTCTTGCGCAGCGGCACCACCACGTGCCGCGGCTCCACCGAGCCGGCCGCCGCCTCGGGCAGGAACGGCTGGTACGTCATCACCGACCGCGGGTCCACCACGGTGACCCGGATCTTGCCTTTCCTGGCCGCGCGGCGCAGGCCGTACGCGGTGTACATCCCGACGTAACCGCCTCCGACGACGAGGATGTGCGGCACCTGGGCTGTCATGCGGTCACTCTCCCTGAGTGGATTCTGACTTCATGTCGACTTCAGGTTACTGCACTCGTGAAAACTTTCACAAACCCTCTCGAGGGTGATCTCACCCACCGAAACGCTCCCTCTCCGGAGGGATCTCTCATGCCGACATGCTCTCCCGGCGGTGCCGTTTCGCCGAGGGCTGACGCCCCTCGACACAGAACCGCAAGCTGCGGGGGAGCTCGCTACGGCAGGCGGTAGACCGAGACGTGGGAGGGGGAGTCGGCGGTGAACGGGGAGCCGGACCAGTCGGCGTGGCGGGATTCGAGGGTGAACCCGGCCAGTCGGGCCATCAGGTCGAGTTCGGCGGGCCAGATGTAGCGGTGCGGCGTGCGGAAGACCTCGGCCTGGGTGCCTTCACCGAAGTGGAAGTGATGCGAGACGACGTGCTGGCGGAGGACGTCGTACGTGTCGAGCAGGATGTAGCCGGGTTCGGCTATGCCGACGGTGGCCGGTCGACCGGGTGGGAGGCGGCGCAGTTCGGGGACCCAGAGTTCGATTACGAAGCGGCCGCCGGGGGACAGGTGGCGGGCGGCATTGTGGAAACACTCGACCTGCTCGTCCTGGGTCAGCAGGTTCGCGATGGTGTTGAAGACCAGGTAGACCAGGGTGAACTCGCCGGGTGCGCGGGTGGTCGCCATGTCGCCGACCACGACCGGGATCGTCTCCTCGTCGACCTTCGTCCGCAACTGGTCGACCATTGCGGTGGACAACTCGATGCCGGCGACCGGTACGCGTTCGGACAGTGGTACGGCGACCCGCCCGGTGCCGATCGCGAACTCGAGCGCCCTGCCGTCACCCGCCAACTCCGCCAGCCGAGCCACCGTCGGCCCCAGCACCTCGGGTGCGAACATCCCGGTCCCTGGCGTGTCGTACCGCCGCGCCACCTCCGCGTTCCACAGCTGGTTCTGGTGCGAAGCCTTGGACCATTGCAGCCTGTCCTCCGAGCCGTCCTCCCCGACCTTGGCGAACCCGAGGCGGTCGTACAGCCGGCGCGCGTCCGGATTGTCCCGCTCCACCTTGAGCTCCAGCGGTACGCCGCGAGCCGCCGCCTCGGACTGCAGTTCCGCGATGATCGACGTACCGATGCCACGGTTCTGCACCGACGGGTGCAACTGGATCCCGTTCAACTCGACGGCTTCGGACGTCCGGCTGACCCGCAGCCGGCCGGCCGGACGACCGTCGACCTCGACGACGCTCGTGGTGGACGGCGAGTCCGCGTCCTCGATCAGATCGCTGGTCATCCGCGCGAACCCGTCTCGCCACGCCGATTCGGCGAAGTCGTCGGGTAGCCGCCCCTGCGCGCGCGTCGCTTCGATCACCACGTCGGTGAGAAACGCGACGTCTTCCGGCCCGGCCGGTCGAACTCGATAAGGCTGCACCATGACCGCCCAACCTAGACAACGGCCGCTCGGGCGGCCACAGCTTTTCCAGCACCCCGTCCGACCGGGTCGGCGGCACGGTCGTATCGATGAGCGATTGGTGTGTGCAACCGTTTGCTGATTTCGGGGTTGCGGTTGGGGAACAGGGGGTTGATTCTCAGACGTTGTTAAGGGTGGGACCGTAGTATCACTGTACGGCCCCGGATGTGGGTCACCAGGAGGATGACATGCAGAGCAGTAACCCGGTCCTGAACCGGTCGAGTGCGTTCGCGCCTGGCCAAGGCCAGGCTTATCCGGGGGCCGCTCCGTACGGTCAGCCGGGTCCCTATGGATACGGTCAGCCCGGCCAGTACGGCGGACCCGGTGGGCCGCCCCAGCAGTACCAGGGGGCTCCCGCCGACAGCCGTCCGATGACGCTGGACGACGTGATCGTCAAGACCTCGATCACCCTCGGGGTGGTTGTCGTGGCGGCCGCGCTCGCCTGGTGGTTCACCCCGGACAACCTGGTCGGGCCGGTGTTCCTGGCCGGTGCGCTGGTCGCCTTCGCGCTGGCCATGGTGCTGAGCTTCTCCCGGCGGATCAACCCCGCGCTGGTGATGCTGTTCGCCGCGGCCGAGGGCGTGTTCCTCGGGATCGGCAGCAAGTTCATCGCCGCCTGGGTCGGTGACCCCGGGATCGTCGTACAGGCCGTGCTCGCCACGATGGTGACGGCCGGCATGACACTGGCGACGTACAAGTACTTCGCGATCAAGGTGACGCCGCGGTTCACCAAGATGGTGATCATCGCCACGATGGGCTTCGCCGGCGTGATCCTGATCAACTTCATCGCCAGCCTGTTCGGCTTCAACTCCGGGATCGGCGGCTTCGGCCCGATGGGTCTGCTGTTCGCCGCGATCGGCGCCGGCCTGGCGGTGTTCAACCTGATCCTCGACTTCGACATGATCGAGCAGGGTGTCCGCCACGGCGCCCCGCAGAGCGAGGCCTGGCGGGCCGCGTTCGGCCTGACCGTCACCCTGGTCTGGCTGTACTGGAACCTCCTCCGCATCCTCGCCATCCTGCGTGGCTCCGACTGACCTCTGAACACATCACCCGAAGGGCCGGCCCAGGTGGACCGGCCCTTCGGCCTTTTCCGGCCACGGTGGGGCAGACCCGGTTACGGCTGCCTAGGTTGGACGGAGACCCGCTGACGGATCTGGGGAGACGGTATGACGGGCTGGATTGTCGTGGCGGCAGCGGTCCTGGCCGTGGTGGCCGCGGTCCTCGTCATGCGGCGGCGGGCGAGGCGGACAACCGCTGAATCGGGAGCCGCGAACCATGCCGCATCAGCCCCGCTGCGGGTGTCCTGGCCGCCTGGATACTCCTCGACGAGGCCGATCCGGACTGTGCGGAGGCCGGACGCGCTGTATCTGATCGAGGAGTTCCCGGACCGAGCGGCTGCGCTGGAGTTCCTGCGAGGGTGTGAGGTTCGGGACGAGCGGGTGTATGTGATCGCCGAGAACCCGCAGGGGAATCTCGGCAAGGACCTGGTGATGATCTTCGAGGAGGCGGACGGCCCGTTCGTCGAACTCGCCGAGCGCAGCCCGGCGCCCTTCGACGTCTCCTTCGGAGACTGCGCCCGCTGTGGGTACTCGGTGATTCCGGCGCCGGCCCCGGGGTCGGCCGCGATTCATGACGGGGACGGCCGGGTGCGGTGGTCGGTGTCGCTCGATCAGCTGGAGTTGACCGGCCAAGGGTTCAGATGCACGTCGTGCGGCGCCCTGATCTGCGCGGCATGCTGCCGCGCGGAATCGCAGCAGGCGGCGCCGGACGGCCGGCTCGATCTGGGCTGCTGGATCTGTGACCGCCCTGTCGACGTGTTCCAGGGCTGAGAACGAAGAAGACCTGCCCCTCCACCTGAGGGGGCAGGCCTTCTGGTTCAGACTCCTGTTCGGGTCGTCAGCCCATTCGACGGTGCGCTCGGCGCAGGTCGTACTCGTGGACGATGGCGGTCGCGTGCCCGTGCGCGAGCTCGTACTCGCTGGACAGCCATCTCACTCTGTCGTCGAAGCGCAGGAACGACGGACCGTCGTTCATCAGCTGGAACCACTCTGCCATCTCGCGTCCGGTGCATTTGGGCACTTTCTCCACCAGTCGCTGGTGCGTCTCCTCGGAGTGGTTCAAGCCCATGTTCGCCTCCCGTCATCGGGGTACCGCGTAGTTATCGACTGTGCACCACACCGCCACCGCTAGGCAACCCTCTCTTCCCGAAAGCCCTGGTCAGCGGACGCGCACGCCGACGGCGTTATTGGCCGACCGGAACGGCGCCCGGGCTGTCGCTGCTGTCCTCGTCGACCCGCTCGACCTCCGCCTTCGGATGACGCCGGCGGTGGCGCAGCGCCGCCCAGCGGCCGCGGGGACCGCGCTCGCGGCCGGCGACCTCGGTGGCCGCGACCTCCGTGCCGGCCGTCCGGGCAGCCTGTACGGCGGCCTCCGCGATCGGCAGGATCGCCTCGCCCCGGAACGGCTCGGGGTGCACGAACGACTCCGGCCCGACGCCCACCGCGGCGGCCACCGACGGCAGCAGGGCGGCGGACGCGGCGGCGTACCCGGTGGCCGACGGGTGGAAGTTGTCCCGGCCCCACATCGTCGGGTCGGTCCGGAACACCTCGCCGAGCAGCGACCCGAGGGACACAGTCCGGCCGCCTGCCTCGACCACCGCGATGGTCTGGGCGGCGGCCAGCCGGCGGCTCCAGGACCGGGCGACCTGCCGCAGCGGCGGCATGATCGGCCGGACCACGCCGAGGTCCGGACAGGTGCCCACCACCACCTCACAGTGCGCGGCCCGCAACCTGCGGACCGCGGCCGAGAGCAGCCGAACCGAGGTCGACGGTGGCATCTTCGCCTTCACGTCGTTGACGCCGATCAGGATGACCGCGACATGCGGCCCGGCCTGCAGTGCGGCGTCCACCTGGCCGGCCAGGTCGGTGGACTTGGCGCCGGTCTTCGCCACGTCGACGAGCCGCACGGGCCGCTCGGCCAGGTCGGCGAGGCCGGAGGCGAGCAGCACGCCGGGTGTCTCGTCCGGCGACTCGGTGCCGTAACCGGCGGCGCTGGAGTCGCCGAGGATGGCGAGCGTGATCGGATGTCCTGGATACCGGCCGTACAGGCCGTCGCCCGGAGTGGGGTAGTAGCGCATCGGTCCGATCACGCGTTTCGCGTACTCCGCCTCAGCGGTCAGTACGCCGTACAAGGTGGCACCGATGAGTCCGAGTCCCCCGCCCCCGAAGGCTGCGGCCTGGGCCAGTCTCTTGGCAGCCCGGGCCGCGCTGGATACATTTCCCACCGCTTCGCCCCGGTCACTCATGCATCAAGGATTACACGCAGTAGCAGCGGTGCAAGTGAAAATAGGGTCTGTGTCATCGAACTGGCACAAGCATCACTACAGTAAAGATGTGCGCTACGCAGACTCTCTCCTGGACCTGGTCGGCAACACCCCGCTGGTGAAGCTGTCGACGACGACCGACGGCGCGAAACCGCTCGTGCTCGCGAAGGTCGAGTACTTCAACCCCGGCGGCTCGGTGAAGGACCGGATCGCGGTCCGGATGGTCGAGGCGGCCGAGGCCTCCGGCGACCTCAAGCCGGGTGGCACGATCGTCGAGCCGACCTCCGGCAACACCGGCGTCGGCCTGGCGATGGTGGCGCAGCAGAAGGGCTACAAGTGCGTCTTCGTCTGCCCGGACAAGGTGAGTGAGGACAAGCGCAACGTGCTCAAGGCGTACGGCGCCGAGGTCGTGGTCTGCCCGACGGCGGTGGCACCCGAGCACCCGGACTCGTACTACAACGTCTCCGACCGCCTGGTCCGCGAGATCGAGGGTGCCTGGAAGCCGAACCAGTACGCGAACCAGAACAACCCGCGGTCGCACTACGAGACCACCGGCCCGGAGATCTGGGAGCAGACCGACGGGAAGATCACCCACTTCGTCGCGGGTGTCGGCACCGGCGGCACGATCAGCGGCACCGGCAAGTACCTGAAGGAGGTCTCCGGCGGGAAGGTGCAGATCATCGGCGCCGACCCGGAGGGCTCGGTGTACTCCGGCGGCACCGGCCGGCCCTACCTGGTCGAGGGGGTCGGTGAGGACTTCTGGCCGGAGACGTACGACAAGACCATCTGCGACCGCATCATCGAGGTGTCGGACGCGGACTCGTTCGCGCTGACCCGGCGGCTCGCCCGCGAGGAGGCCATGCTGGTCGGCGGCTCGGCCGGGATGGCGGCCGCCGCCGCGATCCGGCTGGCGCACGAGCTGGACGACGAGAACGCGGTGATCGTCGTCCTGCTGCCCGACGGTGGCCGCGGCTACATGACCAAGGTCTTCAGCGACGACTGGCTGGCGCAGTACGGGTTCCTCGCCGCGACCCGGCAGGGTACGACGGTCGGCGACCTGCTCGCCCGCAAGGACGGCAGCATGCCGCCGCTCGTCCACACGCACCCGCACGAGACGATCGCCGAGGCGATCGCCATCCTGCGGGAGTACGGCGTCTCGCAGATGCCCGTGGTCCGGGCGGAGCCGCCGGTGATGGCGGCCGAGGTGGCCGGCTCGGTGTCGGAGCGGACCCTGATGGACGCCCTGTACACCGGCAACGCGCGGCTGGCCGACATGGTCGAGCAGCACATGGACCCGGCACTGCCGTCGCTGGGCGCGGGCGAACCGGTCGCGAAGGCGGTCGAGTTGCTCGAGGATCGGGACGCCCTGATGGTGCTGGACGACGGCAAGCCGGTGGGCGTTCTGACCCGGCAGGACCTGCTGGTCCACCTGTCCGTCGACTGACTCCCGTCCGGGAGACTTACCGGTCTACGACCGAAGGCACGATGGCGAGCAGGACCGTGACCACGATGCCGATCACGACGGCCGCTGCTCCGGCGAGCTGAAGGATTTCCATACCTCAAGGATGCTTCGGCGCGGTCGTCCGGACATCGGCCCGAGGGCCGGTCCTGCCTTCATCCCTTGGTCGTACGGCGACCGGCCCGGTCCTACTTCCGGAGTCCGGGTTGTCCCCTAGGTGTACTGCCCACGCTGCCGGCCAGCGCTTCGCGGCGGATCCACTGGCGCAACCTAGTGGACGAGCACGTAATCGGCCGGGTCGAGCCGCCGGGTCCGGAGCCAGTAAGACACCGTGAACCGCGGCCAGATCGTGGAGTTCCGGCCGGAGTCGTCGAGGTACCAGCTGTTGCACCCGGACTGCCAGACGGTGTCGTCCAGTTCGCCATGGATCCCCTCGACGAACCGCTCCTGGACCTCCTCGCGGACCTCGACGTACGACGCTCCCCGCCGCCGGAGCAGGTGCAGAGCCTGCATCACGTACCGGACCTGCGCCTCGATCATGAAGACCATCGACGAGTGGCCGAGCACAGTGTTCGGCCCGACCAGCAGGAACAGGTTCGGGAACCCGGACACCGTGATGCCGAGGTGGGCGCCGATGCCGTTGCGTTTCCAGTGGTCGGCCAGGTCGACGCCGTCCTTGCCGAGGATCGGCATCCGGGTCAGGTTGGCCGACACCTCGAACCCGGTGCCGAGCACGATCGTGTCGCAGGCCCGCGTGGTCCCGTCGGCGGTGACCACGCCGGCCGGGGAGATCCGCGCGATCGGAGTGGTGACGAGGTCCACGTTCGGGCGGGTGAAGGCGGGGTAGTAGTCGTTCGAGATCAGGAGGCGCTTGCAGCCGATCTGGTAGCCGGGGGTCAGCTCGGCCCGCAGTTCGGGATCGCGCACCTGCTTGCGGAGGTGCCGTTTCGCCTGCAGTTCAAGGCCTTTCATCAGTTTCGGGTTGCCCGCGAAGCCGGCGCCGCGACCCTCGAGACCCCAGTAGACGACGTCGCGGATCACGCGCTGCGCGGCCGGGAAGCGTTCGTGCAGCCGCCGTTCCCACGCGCCGATCGCGCGGTCCGGCTTGGGGGTGATCCACGGCGGCGTCCGCTGGTACACGTCCAGTTGCGCGACCTGCGGCGCGATCTTCGGCACGAACTGGATCGCCGACGCGCCCGTCCCGATCACCGCCACGTTCCGGCCGCGCAGGTCGTGGTCGTGCTTCCACCGGGCCGAGTGGAACGTCGTACCCGCGAAGGAGTCGAGGCCGGGGATGTCGGGCAGCTTGGGCTGGTGGAGGCTGCCGACGCCGGCGACGAGGGCCTGGGTCTCGATGGTCTCCGCGTCGTTCACCGTGACGGTCCACCGGCCGGTCGCCTCGTCGAACACTGCTTCGGTGACCTCGGCGCCGTACCGGATCTTCCCGGCGACGCCGTACTTGTCCGCACAGTGCTCGAGGTAGGCAAGGATCTCGTCCCAGGGCGCGAACATCCGGGTCCAGTGCGGGTTCGGCTCGAACGAGAACGAGTACAGGTACGACGGGACGTCGCAGGCGCAGCCGGGATACGTGTTGTCCCGCCAGGTGCCGCCGAGTCGGTCCGCCTTCTCCAGGATGACGAAGTTCTCGCACCCGGCCTGCCGCAACCTGATCCCCATGCACAACCCGGCGAATCCGGACCCGACCACGACGACCTCGGCCTCTGTCATGCCAGCAGAGGTTACCGGCGGGTCACTACGGCGGGCTAGGGGGTGTGTCTGATGGTTCCGCGCAGTAGGCGGGGAACCATCAGACACCCCCTTGGTGCTTCAGCCGGTACAGGATCTCGCCGGCGTTCGGGATGACCAACGTGTCGGGGTCGTTCTCGTACGCGGTGAGGTCGAAGTCCGCCGGGTCGAGGGGGGCAAGGTTGGCCCGCCGTACGACGTCCTCGGGAATCCCGGTCGCGAGGGTGACATGGACGCGCAGGTGTTCACCCGTCGCCGGGTCCCAGGTGCCGGCGCCGCGGAGGTGGGTGGAGTGCGCGAGGACACCCCAGTGGAGATCGCGGAACCGATCCCACTGGCCGAGGAAGTAGTCGCGGCAGTGGTACCCGATCTCCTCGATCTCGGGGTGCATCGCGGCGAACTCGGTGACGTGCGGCGCGTACAGGACGACCTCGCCGCCGTCGGCGACGATCGGCTCGACTTTGTAGAAGCCTTTGGCCGCGGTCCAGATGTCGGTGTACTTGGCCGGGATCAGCGACACGACCCGCCGGACCGGGTGGTCGAGGTAGCGGACGTGGGTCTGGGCGGAGATCTCGGCCGCCGCGCGCCACGACGAGATGGTGTCGCCGAAGGCGATCGCGTGCAGGGCCTCGGTGCCGGACTGTGCCACCACCGACAGCGCGAGCTTCTCCGCCGGGATCAGCGCCGCGGCCTCGTCGATCAGGGCCCGGACCGGGGTGGTGCCCGGCGTACCGATGATGGTCGAACTGGTGATCAGGGCGCCGAGCCAGTGCGAGAAGTCGATGACTTCCTGACCGGCGACGCCCGGGAAGAAGTACTTGTTGCCGCCGGAGAAGCCGACCACCTCGTGCGGGAACACCGGGCCGACGACCAGCGCGACGTCGTGCTCGACCACGGCCCTGTTCAGCTTCACCGGTACTTCGTCGCGCAGCATCTCGTCGGAGATCCGGCCGACCCGGTCCGCGCTGATCGTGCCGAGGTCGGCGAAAGTCTCGGGTTTCCACCACTCGTGGTTGAGGACGTTGTCGTACTCGCCGCCGAGGTGCGTGCGCAACTGCTCCGGCGTCAGCTCCCCATGGGTGCCAAGGGCAACCAAGATGGTGAGCTTGCCGACCCGGCCGTCGAGTGCCGCGTGCACCGCGTTCAGCAGCAGCGGAAGCGGGCAACTGCGGGTCGCGTCCGGGACGATCACGCAGACGCTGCGGCCCTCCAGCCCGGCGCCGGCGAGCGAGTCGGCGACGAAGGTTGTCACCTCGTCCTCGGTCAGCACCTGCCCCGGTCCACCGATCACCGCCGCCGGTCGCGCGTCCATGCGCACCACCCTAGTGCCTGCTCAATCGCTTCCGGGCGGTGACCGAGCGGGAACCGTTGGTGGACAAAGGATCTCGTCACCGGCAGGTAAGGGAGCGAGCCGTTGACCGAGTCGTGGCGTGGGCGCACGATCGGCGGTGTCAGCTGGGGAGCGGGCGATGTGCTGAGCGAGGGGGAGTTCCACCATGTCCGACACGATCGAACGGCCGGCGGGGGCCAGACCGGAAGGATTCGGGGGCGTCGTACTGCAGGCCGGGGACCCGGCGTACGACGAGGCCCGGACGGTGTTCAACGCGATGATCGACAGGCGGCCGGCGATGATCGCGCAGTGCGAGTCGGCGGCCGACGTGGTGGCGGCGGTGCGGTACGGCGTCGCGCGGGAGCTGGAGATCGCGGTCCGCGGTGGTGGTCACAGCGTGGCCGGCGCCGGGGTGACCGACGGCGGCCTGGTGGTGGATCTGCGCCGGATGAACAGCGTCCAGGTCGATCCGGATGCGCGGATCGCCCGGGTCGGCGGCGGTACGACGTGGGGCACGTTCGACCGCGCCTGTCAGCGGTACGGGCTGGCGACGACGGGCGGCCGGGTGTCGACCACCGGGGTCGCGGGGCTGACGCTCGGCGGGGGATCGGGGTGGCTGGAGCGGAAGTTCGGGCTGGCCTGCGACAACCTGCTCTCGGTCGAGCTCGTCACCGCGGACGGACGGCTGCTGATCGCGGACGAGACCAAGAACACCGAGCTGTTCTGGGCGCTGCACGGAGGCGGCGGCAACTTCGGGGTCGCGACCTCGCTGACGTTCCGGCTCGAGGAGGTGCCGACGACCACGCTGGCGATGTTGCTCTGGCCGGCCGAGGCCGGTGCCGCGGTGGTCCGCGCGTACCGGGACCTGATCGAGGCCGGCGCGTCGGAGAACCTCGGAGGTGGCGTGCTGTTCCTGACCGCGCCGCCGGAGCCGTTCGTGCCCGACTACCTGCAGGGGGAGCGGGGGGTGGTCGCCGGTGCGATCTACGCCGGTCCCGAGGCCGAGGCCCGGGACGCCTTCGCGCCGATGTTCGCGCTCGGGCCGGTCGGCGAGCTCGTGGCGGAAATGCCGTACGCCGATGCGAACTCGGCGTTGGACGATCCGCCGGGTTATCGCAACTACTGGTCGGCCGAGCACCTGTCGTCGTTCCCGGACGCCGCTGTACAGCTGTTCTGCGACCGGGCGATGGACATGCCGTCGCCGTCACCGTCGCAGCAGGTCGCACTCCCGTGGGGTGGCGCCGTACTGCGGGGTGCAGACGAGTGGCCGTTGCCGCATCGGCGGGCCGCCTGGGTGGTTCACCCGTTCGGGCTGTGGGCGGACCGGGCCGACGACGCGCGCGGACGGCAGTGGTCGCGGGATCTGTGTGCCGACCTGCAGGAGTGGGCGACCGGGTACGTGTACCTGAACTTCATCGGGAACGAGGGGCAGAACCGGGTGATCGCCGGGTTCGGGCAGCAGAACTACGACCGGCTGTCCCGGGTGAAGTGCGAGTTCGACCCCGAGAACGTCTTCCACCTCAACCAGAACATCCTCCCCGGTTGGCCGTCAGCCGACTAGGTCCTGTCTGCTGATCCCGCGCCGTCGCGAGCAGGTGCTCGGTGCGGTAGCTCGGCGTGCTGGAACGAAGGTTGCGATGCGGAGCATCGTGGCCTTCGGGCCAGTGCGGCGAGATGCCGTGCCGAGTGCCGCGCAGTAGGCGCGGGATCAGCAGGCAGGGCCTCAGTGAGGCGACGTCTGGTGGTCCCGTCTTCTGTGGGGTAGGCGGGACCACTGGATGCCGGCGACGGCGGCGTACGTGAGCGCGGCGAGCGGCACCGACCAGAGCCGGAAGAACGGCATCTGCCCGGAGACCGCGGTCGCCGCGAAGATGACGGCGAAGACGGTCAGGCCTGCGGTCGTCCCGCGTCGCCGGCTGTCGAGCGCCGTACTGGGAAGCGGTCCCATGTGCCGGTCCAGTACGACGGCCAGCGCGGACAACCCGGTGACGGCGGCTACCGCGAAGACGATCCCGCCGGGGAGACCGCCGAGCACGATCGCGAACGCGTTGCCCGCGGTCAGGACGGCGACTGCCACGGCCAGGTCGAGCACGCCGAAGGTCAGTTGGGTCATGCGCCGTTTGCCGAGGTCGACGTCGCCCGCGGTCCGTAGTGGGCCGGGGTCGCCGGTCAGGCGCTGTACGGTCAGGATCAGGGCGGCGATCAGCGCGATGAGGATGAGGATGCCGGTCGCGGACAGGACGGCGGACTTCGCCGGGGAGATGTAGTCCTGGACATTGCCGTTCCCGAAGTCGCAGGTCGCGCTCGGCGGGAACCAGCCTGTGTGCACCACCACTCCGGCGCTGTCGGCACCGCCGTACCGCAATGCACACGCCTCGGCCGGGTCGAACCAACTCGGCATCGACGTGCTGACCGCAACCGTCCACCCCAGCCCCAGCACGATCGCGACGGCGAGCAGACCCCCTGCCCACCTCCTGATCCACTCCATGCCCCACCCTCTCACCCATGACGACGTACGAGGGTTCGTACCTGTGGGGGCTCCGGCAGCAGGTTGGCTCCCGCCTGCTGTTGATGCCGGGCGCACAGGTGCTGGTCGTGGACGACGCCGACCGCATGCTGTTCCAGCGAAGCCGCGACACCGGGTTGTGGGAACTACCCGCGGGGGCGGCCGAGCCGGGCGGGGGCTTCCGCAGTACGGCGGTCCGCGAACTGCTCGAGGAGACCGGGTTGAGTGTGGCGGAACAGGATCTCGTTCCGTTCGCCAGCCTGTCCGAGGCGGATCTCCACACCCTCACCTATCCCAACGGCGATGTCCTGCAGTGCTTCGCGTTGTGTTTCGAGGCTCGGCGGTGGACGGGGGAACTTGTGGCGGACTCGGACGAGGTGGTGGAGGTCGGGTTCTTCGACGAGGCGCCCGCGGAGTTGCATCCGCCGACTCGGGTGGTGTTGGGGTTGTACGACGACTATCGCGCGACGGGGATGTTCCAAGCCCGGTAGGCCGTTTGACCAGGGTTTGACCTCGGTTTGCAGGGCCGGTAATGTACCCCACCCCTAGCGACGAATTTCTGCAGGCGGGTGGGGTTCCCATCCGGTTCTGTGGAGGTTTGTTGTGAAGAGGGATTTCCGCTGGTTGCTGGTCGGTCAGACGACCAGCCAGTTCGGAGCTCAGATCAGTGGTGTGGCGATTCCGCTGCTGGCTGTGCTCTCCTTGGGTGCCACGCCGTTCGAGCTGGGCCTGGTCACCGCCTCGAGCACGGTCGCGTTCGCGTTGATCGGGTTGCCCGCCGGTGCGTGGGTCGACCGGTGGCGCCGGCGCCGGATCCTGGTCGCGAGTGATCTCGTCCGCGCCGGGTTGCTGGCGACGATCCCGGTCGCGGCGGTGTTCGGCGTACTGACGATCACGCAACTGGTCGTGGTGTCGCTGCTGACCGGGTTCGCCCGGGTGTTCTTCGACGTCGGGTACCAGAGCTACCTGCCGTCGGTGATCGGCAAGGACCGCCTGCTGACCGGCAACTCGGCGATGGAGACGATTCGTGCCTCGGGCCAGATCGCGGGCCCGGGCGTGGGCGGCTGGCTGGTGACCGCGATCGGTGCGGCGAACGTCGTACTGATCCAGGCCTTCACCTTCCTCGCGTCCGCGTTCTCCTTGCTGGCGATCCGCGCGCGGGAAGAGGTACGGCGGCCGACGGGCGACTCGCGGTTGTGGACGGAGATCCGCGAAGGGCTCGGGTACGTCGCCCGGCATCGGCTGATCCGGTCGATCGCGATCACGAGCGCGGTGAACAACTTCTCCTTCGCGATCGCCTCGGCGGTGAACTTCATCTTCATGGTCCGCACCCTCGGCCTGTCGCCGACCCTGGTCGGGATCGTGCTGGCGGTCGGGTCCGTGACGGCGATGCTCGGGGCCGCCCTGACGCCACGGCTCGCCCGGCGGTTCGGATCGGCGCGGGTCATCTGGCTCTCGCTCGCGGTGACGGGTCCGCTCGGGGTGGCCGGGCCGTTGGCGCAGCCGGGGTGGCTGACGTTGCTGCTGGTGGTGAGTGCGGCGGTGGGGGAGTTCGGTCAGATCGTGTACGCGATCACGAGCGTGACGGCACGCCAGCGGATCGTCCCCGAACGGCTCCTCGGCCGGGTGAACGCGACCATGCGGTTCCTGTTGATGGGCCTGTTCCCTCTCGGCGCCCTCATCGGCGGCGTCCTCGGCACTCTCGTCGGCCCGCGCCTGACGTTGCTCGTGGCAACCGCTCTGATCCTCATGTCCTGGCTGCCGGTGTACTACGCCCTCGAAGGCGCCCGCGAGGTCGACGAGACGTCCCATGACGATTCCCCGACACCCACCGAGCCCCGCCGTACGACGTGACCCGCGAGGATGCGGACATCGGGCCGTTGGATTCGGTCGCCTGGGCGGCGACGAGAGCCGTGAGCGCAACCAGGTGGGGGTGTCCGATTCGTTCAATACATGCGACGGGCGAACTGAATACGTTGCTCTCGTGGACGAGGGAACGGTGTGATGAGGATCGGGATCGGTTTGCCGGCGGCGGTGCCTGATGCGGACAGCCGGTTGCTCGGGGAGTGGGCCGCAGAGGCTGAGGCTGCGGGATTCGCTTCCGTCGGTGTGATCGACCGGCTGGTGTACGACAATCTCGAGCCGTTGACTGCGTTGGCCGCGGCCGCCGCTCGTACGTCGAAGGTGGAGTTGCTGACGACTGTGCTCAACGTCGGCTGGCGGAACAACGCCGTACTGCTCGCGAAACAGCTGGCGTCGGTCGATCAGCTCTCCGGCGGCCGGCTGACCGCCGGACTCGGTCTTGGCGGCTGGCCTGAAGACTTCGCTGCCAGCGGAGCTTCCAGAGACGGGTTGGGGACGTTGTGGACAGCGACGCTGGAGACGTGGCGACAGGTGTGGGCGGGCAAGCTGAGCGGCGCAGGTGGGCCGATGACCCAACTGCCCGCGGAGAGGCCCGGGTTGCTGTTCGGCGGGCTGGCGCCCGCCGCCTATCGGCGAGCTGCTCTGCACGGCCAGGGCTGGGTGGCGCCGCTGTTCGGAACATCCACACTCGAGCAGGGTGCGAACGCCGTACGCACGGCGTGGCAGGAAGCGGGCCGGATCGGTCGGCCGCGTATCGTCACCGGCCGCTATTTCGCCCTCGGTGCTGATGCGGACTCTGTCGCCGAGGAGTACATCCGGCACTACTACGGCGACGCGTTCTTCGACGCCGCCCGTGCTGACACACTGACCAGCCCAGGCCAACTCCACGACCACCTGACCGCTCTTCGCGCTGCCGGCGCGACCGATGTCGTCCTGTACCCGTCGTCCGCGAAGCTGCACCAGGTCGGCCTACTGGCGGAAGCCGTGTCGACCGCAGCGGCTCGTTGACGACACATGGCAAGCGAGCGGGTGGGTGAAGCTGCTGGGAGCATGGAGAGATGGTGAGCGCGGAGGAGATCGGCGAGGGGCTTCGGCGGTTGGGGTTGGGGCGGTCGTCGAGTGTGATCGTGCATGCTTCGCTGAAGTCGTTCGGGTACGTCGACGGGGGCGCGGAGGCGGTGTGCGAGGCGCTGACCGGGACGTGCGGGACCGTGCTGGCGCCGGCCGGGACCTGGGACTTCCCCGGCATCGGAGCACCGCCCGGAACCGCCCGGCCGTACAACGCGTACGACCCCGCGCCGACCTGGGAAGCCTTCGACGACAGACTCGCCCGAGCAACCGCCTTCAGCTGCGACCTGCCGATCGACCGCGCGCTCGGGCGCATCCCGGAGACGTTGAGGCTGACACGTTCACCCGCGCGGACCTCACACCCGCTGTTCTCCTACATCGCCGTCGGTCCCGCGGCCGATCAGGTGCTCTCAGCGCAACGCCTCGACTGGCCGCTCGGCCCGATCGAAGAGCTGGGCAGGCTGGACGGCGATGTACTCCTCCTAGGCGTCGACCACACCTCGAACACCACCATCCACGTCGCCGAGCAACTCCTCGGCCGGTCCTGCTTCTACCGCTACGCGAAGACCGGCGAACGTGTCTGGTCCGAGTTCGCCAACATCCCCGGCGCGAGCCACGCGTTCGACACCATCGAGCCGACTGTCCGGCCGGCGACCCGCGAAACCCACATCGGCCCCTGCCGAGCGCGCACGATCCCGATCCGCGACGTACTGGCTGCCACCCGCGAACTGATCCTCAGCGACCCTGCCGCCCTCCTCTGCAGCGACACCAGCTGCAGATGCACCGCCGCCCACCAGCAACGCCTGGCTAGCCTTCGAGAACAGTGAGGTCGCGTTCGGCGTAGAGCCGGTGTTGCCATTCCTCGTTGAGCACGATGAGGAGACACTCGCGAACGGGGTAGCTGACGGAGTCCGGCCAGCCGGGTTCGGGCACCGGGGTGGTGTGGGCGTCGAGCTGCTCCTCGGTGAGCTGGTCGACGTACCGCCGTACCGTCGCCATCCGGTCCTTGCGCAGGGCAAGTACTTCGTCCAGCGACGGGCGGACGACGCGATCGCGCGGAACATTCGGTACGTCGGCCATCTGGTCGAACGGCAGGTCGAGCGGGTGCCACGGCCGCGGATCGCCCAGGATCACCCGCCGTACCCAAGCATCGGTCGCGAACACCAGGTGCCGCAGCGTCTCGATGAACGACCACTCGCCGTCGACGCTCTCGTGCAACCGCTCCGGCGGCAGCGCGCGGGCTCGCTCGACGGTTCCGTCCCACAGCCGTTCGAGAATGTCCCACGCCGTACGGAATCCTGCCGGATCGGCCGGCCGCATCTTCGCGCGATCCGGGTAGCGGCGGTCCAGTTCGGCGTACACGTACGGCGCCACGTCGACTCCGTTGATGACCAGGTCCTCGATGTCGCCGTCGATCGTCATGTGGCCGAGTTCCACGCCGCGCATTCGCGTGCCGGTCAGTGTCACCCGCTCGAACCGCGCGTCGCGCAGATCCACGTCGCGGACCAGCGCCTCAGTCAGATCGAGTCGCTCGATCCGCTTGCCCGATGTCCCGTCCATGAAGCCCATGCCCTCACGGTAGGACAGGTTCCGGACGTTCTGCTTCCGGAACGCCGACCTCTGGTCGCGTGCCGCCGGCCGGGTTACATTGCCAGGGCGTGAGGCCTGGGGGAACTGGTCCATCCGCCCGTGGGGGGAACAATGCGTGTGTTCCGTCGTGGCGCCGTCGGCGCCGTCAGTCTGGCCGCGACCTTCGGTCTGGTCGCCGCTCAACCGGTACCGGCCGGGGCCGTTCCGATCGAGGAGACGTACGCGAAGCTCCTGGTCAAGAAGGTCACCGGAGAGAACGCGAAGCAGCACATGGTCGCCTTGCAGGCGATCGCCGACCGCAACGGCGGCAACCGCGCCGTCGGGACCAAGGGGTACGACGAGTCGGCGGCCTACGTGGCACTGCGTCTCGAGGAGGCCGGCTACAAGGTCACGCTCGACCCGATCAACTTCGTCGAAGCCTGGGTGGAGAACAGCCCGCCCGTGCTGGCACAGACGGCGCCGGTCGCCAAGACGTACACCGCGAACGCCGACTTCTTCACCTTCCAGCCGTCGCCCGCGGGTGACGTGACCGCGCAGGTCCAGGCCGTCGACCTCATCCTGCCGCCTACCCCGGCGCCGTCGTCCACCAGCGGCTGTGAGACCTCCGACTTCGCCGGGTTCGTCCCGGGTCGGATCGCGCTCATCCAGCGCGGCACCTGCCCGTTCGCGACGAAGGTGCGCAACGCCGGGTTCGCCGGTGCCTCCGGGATCATCATCTTCAACGAGGGCCAGCCGGGCCGAACCGACGCGTTCCCGCTGGACATCGGCGAGTGGCGGGCCGGCATCCCGATGGTGTTCGCCAGCTTCGCCGTCGGCAACGAGTTGGCCGCGAACCCGGGTACGACGGTCCGCCTGAAGGTCGACTCCACCCTGACGCTCGGAGTCGACCACAACGTGATCGGCGAAACCCGCAAGGGCGACCCGGACAACGTGGTCATGCTCGGCGCCCACCTCGACAGCGTCGAGGCCGGTCCGGGGATCAACGACAACGGTTCGGGTACGGCGGCCATCCTGGAGACCGCGATCCAGCTGGGCAACTTCCCGGTCAAGAACAAGGTCCGGTTCGCCTTCTGGGCCGCCGAGGAAGTCGGGCTGCTCGGGTCCGACCAGTACGTCGAGGGCCTGACCGCCGCCGAGCGGGACGACATCAGGCTGTACCTCAACTTCGACATGGTCGCGTCGCCGAACTACGCCTACAAGCTGTACGACGGTGACAACTCAGACGCGACCGGCGCACCGGCCGGACCGCCCGGATCGGCGCAGATCGAGAGCCAGTTGGCGAGCTTCTTCACCAGCCGCGGCCTGGCCACGGTCGGCACGGACTTCGACGGCCGCTCCGACTACGGTCCGTTCATCGCGGTCGGCATCCCCGCCGGCGGCATCTTCACCGGAGCCGAAGGCATCAAGACCCCGGCCGAAGCGGCCCTCTTCGGCGGTACGGCGGGAGTCGCGTACGACGTCTGCTACCACCAGGCCTGCGACACCCTCGCCAACCCCAACCTCACCGCCCTCGACGTCAACGCCGACGCCATAGCCGACTCCACCGCCCGCTACGCCTTCAACCTCACCTCGATCCCGTAACGGGAAAAACGCCGGTGCCTCGGCCACTGACGCCGAGGCGCCGGCGCCTTCCTCAGTGGGTCGACAGCGACTTGGTGAACATGAGGGCGGCGGCGTCGTCAATGGGGATGGATCGACCGGGCGGGACAGGTTGGTTGTCGTACATGAGGCCGCGGCCGTCGGGGAGATAGCCGCGGCGGACGTACATGCGCTGGGCTTGGCCGTAGTCGGCGTACAGACCGACTCCGATGCCGACGACGGGGGACCGTTCGGCGACGCGTGCCTCGGCGGCGTCCATCAGGGCGGTGCCGATGCCGCGGCGACGGTACTGCGGGAGCACGTTGAAGTCCTGGATCTCAGGGATCCCGTTGAAGTACGACGACTCCCAGCGCACGGTCACATAGCCGGCGAATCGGTCGTCGACCGTCGCGACCAGCACATCGCACACCCCGGCGCGCTGCTCAACCAGGTACTTCTCGTACTGCGCCACCGGCTTGTCCCACCCCAACGCGGTGAAGGCCGCCGAGATCACCTCCGGATCGTCGTCCCGCAACGCGCGAATCGCGTACGCCATCACCAGCTCCTTCCGGTCGCGACTCGCAGCGTAACCGGCCGCCCGTTGCCCGGTCGTCCAGTTTTCCGGGGCGGCGGAGTCGTAGCCCGAAGAAGCAGACGAGGGCGTCATCCTCGGACGACGCCCTCGCCTTTCGGTGAGTGACTCAGCTGTACGCTCCCGCGGGGTCGAGCAGGAACGCCAGGTCGTCGGGCTGGTCGATGCGGTAGCTCCCGCTGGCGTTGCAGTTGTAGTTCAGGCCGAACGACGTCACCGCGACGATGATGTTCTGCTCCGCGATCGCGGGCGTCGTGATGTCGAACGTCGGACCGCCGGAGTCACCGAAACAGGTTCCGCCGGTGGTCGAACCGCCCTGGGCGTGGGAGAACATCACCGCGATGTCGCGCAGACCGTAGGCGCCCCGGAAGCTGATCAGCCGACGGTCGGCCTTCCGGCGGGTGTCACCGCCGAACGAGAACTTCGGCCCACTGTCCTCGAGCCCGTAACCGACCGACTCGAACAACGCGCGCTGCTTGGCCTTCCCGGCGTACCGGTCGAGGTAGTCGGGGGTGGGCAGCGAGCCGTACTCGGCGAGTTCGATCGGCTCGGACAGTTCGACGACACCGAGGTCGTGGAGCAGGAAGGCTGCGTCGACGTACTCGGGATGCGTGAACGTCGACTCTGCCTCGGACCATTCGTCACTGGCATCGAGCAGTGCGGACCACGTCTCGTAGCGCTCCTGGTTGCCGTCGGGCACGAAGGTGGAACTCGGCGGGAGGATCGAGTAGTCGGGCGCCTCGGAGACCGAGAACCAGACGTCCGTCCCGCCGAACAGCGGGTTGGCCGGTGCGACACCCTCCACGCCGACGGCGTACGTGCAGTGCCCGGCCGTCACGACCGTGTCCTCGTCGATGAGGGTGCCGGTGCAGTTGAACCAGGCCCCGGGGTCCTCGAAGCGCGGGTCGACCGCGGTCGGGACGTAGAACAGCAACTGCCCGACATACGGGTGCTCACCGTTGTCGGGCTCACCGCCGACAATGGCGCCGGCAGGCGCGGTCGACGTGACCAGCAAGGCAAACGCGGCCAGAACGGCGCAACTACGCAACAAGTTCCTCATGAGTCGCACGCTCCCTCGAGTGGACTGTCCCAGCACGGTACGCCGACAAGTAACGCCGTACCAGACCATGAACTCCCAGCAACACAAGGCATTCCAGGCCACCACCTACCGGTTGCGATCAGCTGTGAACAGAACACTCACAGCAACCACCCGAACGTCGACAAGTAGAGGACAGGGGCTGGCCGGTATGGCTCGTAGGGTCGGGGTATGACAGTGAGCGAGCAGCAGCGGGTGACGGGTGAACGGGCCGACATCTTGGACTTTCTCGGGAAGCATCGGTACTTCCTGCGGTACACGGCGGAGGGGCTGTCCGACGAGCAGGCGAACACCCGGAGTACCGTCAGCGCGCTGACGGTGGGTGGTTTGATCAAGCACGTCACCGCGGTCGAGCGGCGGTGGGCCGAGTTCGCGGAGTCCGGTGCCGGCGAGGAGACGCCCGAGGACAACGAACTCACCCCGGAGTTGATCGCCGAGTGGGAGAGGCAGTTCCGTCTCGCCGAGGGGGAGACGCTGGCCGGCGTACTGGCGGAGCACGAGAAGGTCGCGGCCGCCACCGACGAACTCGTCCGCACTCTCGATCTCGACAAGACCTACGAACTCCCGGCCGCCCCGTGGCAACCACCGGGCGTCTTCTGGTCGGTTCGCCGCGTCTTCTTCCACATCGCCGCCGAAACCGCCCAGCACGCCGGCCACGCCGACATCATCCGCGAATCCATCGACGGCCGGAAAACCATGGGCTGACCAGCCGCCAGTGCACGACGAGGGCGCCACCCGGTCGGGTGACGCCCTCGATCACTGATTCAGTACGCCGGGCTTTCGGTGTGCCGGCTCTGGATGGGTTGTCAGTGCCCGCCGTCGTTGGCGGCCGGGCGGATGATGAGTTTGTTCGTGTGGTCCTCGGCATAGCAGTGCGCCACGCCGGAGCGGCCGTCCGAGGTGCTGACGGTGATGGTGGCGAGGTAGGGAACCACGACGCCCCGCTCGGTGATGCCGTCGAAGGTGTCCGACTCCTGGATGCGGCTGCCGATGCGGTGCAGTTCGACGTTGATCGTGAGCTCGCCGATCTGCTGCCCGCTGACGAGATCGACGAGTGGCGACGTGGCGCCGGCTTTGTGGCCGGGCAGGTTCAGGAAACCCTCTGCCTCTTGTGGGTTCACGCCGTCGTCGATCACGACGTCGTACCGCACGTCCGGTCGATCGTTGCTGAGCGCCACTTGACCGTTCGGAAGCCCTTCCAGGTCGCAGATCGCCGACTCGAAATCGGAGTCCGCGGAGATCGCGGCACTGGGATTGGTGGTCATCACGTCGAACGTGATCACCTCCGAGGTGCAGTCGTCGTCGTTCGCCAGAACGGTGTACCCAGGTACGGTCACCGGGCCGACGTCGACGCGGTAGTCGGTCGTGGTGACCGTTCCGGTCGTCCAGCTGTTACCGCTTCGCTCCTTGAGCTCCTCCGTTACCGGTGCCGCCAACGGAGTCCGGATTGCCTCGACCGACGCAAGGCCGAGCGGCTCACGCGTGTTGAAGTCGTAGAGCATGACTTCAGCTTCGAACGAGCCGTCGCCGGCGAATACCGCAGTACCGCCGTCGCCCTCCGAGACCATGCTGTAGTCCGGAGTCTCCACGAACATGAACGACCCCGAGGCGCCGTCGAGGGTGTTCGCCGAGGCGCCGAAGAAGACGTAGTCACCTTCTGCTGTCTCGAACACACACGAGACCGAGGTGACAGTGTTGAGGATCCGCGTCGGCGAATCCGCGCTCGCTGTCGGCGCGGCGACCAGTCCGGCGGCCAGCAAACCCAACCCACACAGCAAGGACCGTACTTTCACAAAGCTCCCCCTCCACAAACCTGGCCGGAGGAACGAGTGACCCCAGGTCGCCAGACCCGGCCCCCCACTCGACCCCCCGAGATGACGGCTCCCCCAGAAGCCTTGACGAAATCCTACAACCCAACAGCCCACCTAAGAAACAAATTTCCGTACGCCGTTACGGCCGAGCTGCGCATCTGACCTCGGCGCAGGACAGAAGCGCTACCTCTGGTGGATGATTCTCAGGTGCGCGCCCACCGTTCGGAAGTCCCCCGGTGGGTTTCGACTGTCATAGCTGGCGTCGTGTTCGGGGTCGGCATGGGGACCTTTATGAAGCTCGACGGATCGAGCTGGGTGGCGGCCGGAGTGGGGGCGCTTGTTACTGGGATTCCGTTCGGTCTGGCGACGGGTTGGTGGAGCACGAAGTGGCAACGTTCGATGAAGGAGGCCGAGGGTGATCTCCCGGCCGACAAGGTCGAGCTGGCTCACCGTGCCGCGGCGGGTGGGCCCGTACCCGACGATGAGGAGGTCCGGTCGGCAGCGCTCCGCATCGCCTCTCAGCACTTGGCTGGCTACACCGGAAAGATGCGCAGACCGTCCATCGTCCTGATGGTGCTGTTGCTGGCCGGCTCTGTCGTTGGCGCCATAACCGAGTCCCCGTGGACATTGCTCGGTGCGGTGGTCCCCGTCTTCATCCTGTACACCCAGTGGTACTACCCACGGCAACTTCGCCGCCGCATCACGTTGCTCTCCGAGGCGACCGACGACACAGCTCTCTAGCATGCGAGGACAGCGCCACCCTCATGCGCGCGGCTACACGCCTTGACCGGTGGACTTCTCGAACCGCACGCGGTCGGCAGTGCCCACGGCGATCGTCTCGTCGACGTACTGCCGGGTTGATCGGGTAAGGAATCGGAGATCGGCGTTCTTGATCTCCCGGTACGCCGGAGCCGTTTCGCCGGTGCGGTCGGCCGCACCTCCGTTACGGATCCAGTCGGCCACGGCGGTGCCCTGGTCCCGGACCGCGTTCCACCGCGCGCGGGTCATCGGCCCGATGCCTGCCTCGATCGTCTCAACCACCTCTGGTGGCGTCTCCGGCCAAGAGCACCAGTTACTCACCACTTCGATCAGGCCGAGCGTGAGCGCGTGGTCGAGCTTGGCGCCGGGCTCGTGGTCGAGATTCGCACCCGCCAGGGCATCTTCGGCGATGGCGAGGGAGGTCACCACGGGAGCCGCGTCACCCTGGTCAATCGCTGGACACAGCCGATGCTGGGCAAGGTGCCCGAGTTGCAAGTACGGCGTGGGAGCGTCGGCGAGGGACGGCCGGAACCACCGCAGGCTCTTGGACAGGCGTCGAAGTACGTCTTCGGTAGGGTCGGCCGGGCGGCGAAAGATGCTCACCGCCCCAACCTTATGGCGCAACCCTGATGCGCTCGTTTTGGCCGCCGGCAACCTACGGCGCTGACCCTTCAAGCCCGAGAAGGAGTGGCACCTGGATCCGCCGGGTCGGTCCTCGCATCGCACTCCGTCGGGATCCGTGGGTCAGAATGTGGCGATTGGGTTGACCGGGCTGCCGGATGTTCCGGCGAAGCGGAGGGGGGCGACTGTGAGGTGGAAGTCCCACTGGTCGAGCGCGGCAGCCGTTGTCGCGCACACCTCCAGGTCGCAGTTGTCGAGCAGCCAGAGACCCATCGCGACGAGGCTCACGGCGTGAATCGGCATCAACACGCCTTCGTACCCCGACGGCTGAACGTCCTGGGGGGTGTCGGCGGCGATCAGCGCGACCTCCCGTTCGTGCAGCCACGGCAGACAGGACGCGTGCCAGCCGGCCTGCGTGAAGCCGTGCGTCGCACCGGCCTCGTGCCGGACGCGGCCGTAGCCGGTCCGCAGGAGCACCGCATCGCCGGACCGCACCCGCACACCCTGGCGACGCTCGGCCTCCTCGAGGTCGTCGGGAAACACACCCTCGCCCGGTTCCAGCCACGGCACGCCGCGGACCCTCGCAATGTCCAGCAGGACACCACGCGTGACGATCCCGTTCGCCGCCGCGGTGACGGCCGCCCACCCCGATCCCGTTGCGGCGTCGACCAGCGAGTGTGACCGGCCGTTGTACATCGTGCCGTCCCAGAAGATGTGGCACGGCGAGTCGACGTGGGTGATCGTGTTGCCGTGGAACATGATGCCGAGCCGCTCGTTCGAAAAGCCCCAGTGCCGGTCGTTGCGGAATCCGGGCACCGGCATGTTCTCGGCGCCCGGCATGTCGGCGGCGCACGGGCACGTCGTCGTCGATCGCTCCATCTCTTCCGGTACGGCGACCTCCCATGCGCACGACACGCTCCTGCCGTGGCGCACGGCCCGCGCCGCCGCCAGCCGAACGTCGTCGGTGATGAAGTTCAACGTGCCGAGTTCGTCGTCGTCGCCCCACCGTCCCCAGTTCGAGAGCGTGTCGAAGTACCCGAGCACGTCGTCCCCCGTGGGTATCGGTCGCCCCGCTGTCATCCCAACATCAACTCCTCCGGTCACGCGGTTCGAGGCACGCTATAGCAACCTGCCCCTGTCCCCGGCCAGTCGCTGCAGTGCTCCGGGTCGTGCATCAACATGCGGACATCTTGCGCACAGCGGCAGGCGCGCGGGGATCGGTTCGACGGGGAAATTACGAGCGTTGGGGCGTGGAAGGTGCCAGGATGCCGGGCATGGTTGCGCGCGCGCTGAGCTTCGGGACGGTGGCGGAGGCGTACGAACGGTTCCGGCCTGGGTATCCAGTGGAGCTCCTCGATCTGGTGATGGCGTACGCCGGTGGGCCGATCCGGACCGCCCTCGAGTTCGGCGCCGGGACAGGCAAGGCAACGCGGCTGTTCGCGCAGGGAGGGATCGCGGTCACGGCGACAGACCCTGACCCGGCCATGCTTGCGGAGCTGCGCAAACACCTGCCGGCAAACGTCACCACCGTGCAAGCCGCATTCGAGGACCTGCCGCTGGATTCGTCGTACGAGCTGGTGTATTCGGCTGCCGCGCTCCATTGGACCAACCCTGAAGGCCGGTGGGCCCGCATGGCCGCGCTCGTCCAACCGGGTGGTGTGTTCGCCTCGTTCGGTGTACCGGTCCAGCTGGCCGACCCGGCCCTCAAGGCGGCCGTGCGCGCGGCACGTGCGCCGTACCTGGAGGACGACGGGGTCCCGTCGCCCGACGGCACACCTGCGGATCGCCCGATGCAATGGCCCGGCACGGAGCTCCAGCAGTCCGAGTGGTTCACCGATGTCCGGCAGTCGGTGATCGAACGGCGCGTGACGGTGACCGCCCACGACTACATCGGACAACTCTCGACGGTCTCGGCGTACGTGATGCTCCCGCCCGCCGACCGAGAACAGGTCTTCCGCCGAATCCTCCAGGTCCTCCCCGACACCGTGGAACTCAACGCCGAGATCCATGTCCACCTCGCCCGCCGCCACCACGATCGATCTTGACCTGATAGTCCGAAGAACGCACCACACAAGGCGAGGGCCCCACCGATGGTGGAGCCCTCGGTCTGTGGAAAGGCTCAGGCGTCAGCCGGGAACGGAACGCCGGTGTTGCTGTGGCAGCGGTAGCCGTTGGGGTTCTTGTGGAGGTACTGCTGGTGGTAGGGCTCGGCGTAGTAGAAGGTGGTGGCCGGGGCTATTTCGGTGGTGATGGGGCCGTAGCCGCGGTCGGCGATGACGGGGGCGTAGAGGTCCCGGGTGCGCTCGGCCTCGGCGCGCTGGGCGTCGGTGGAGTAGTAGACGGCGGAGCGGTACTGGGAGCCGAGGTCGTTGCCCTGGCGCATGCCCTGCGTCGGGTCGTGGGTCTCCCAGAAGACCTTCAGCAGGTCGGTGAAGGTGGTCTTCTCCGGGTCGTAGACGATCCGGACCGCCTCGGTGTGGCCGGTGCCGCCGGTGCAGACTTCCTCGTACGTCGGGTTGGGCGTGTACCCGCCGGCGTACCCGACCGCGGTCGTGTAGACCCCGGGCTGCTGCCAGAAGATCTCCTCGGTGCCCCAGAAACACCCGGTGCCGAACCAGACCTCCTCGAACCCCTCCGGGGCGGCGGCGGTCTGCGGCGTACCGAGAACGATGTTCTCCGCCGGGACGGAGAACGCAGGCTCCGGCCGGCCGGGCAGGGCGGCCGCGGGCTCGACCAGGGCTGTGTTGCGCTTGAAGAACGACATCTCACGCCTCTCGCAGTGTGACTCTCATAGTCTCCCAACGCCCCCACCCGGGCGAACCTTCCCCCAGCCCATTACGGGACGCGAACGTCAGGCGATCATGGCGGCTGGGCGGCGTGGTGGGGACCCGGTCGTCAGAGCGGCGTAGGAGTCGGCCAGGCGGCGTACGCCGTCGCGCAAAGCATCCGGGTCGAGGGTGAAGGGCAGGCGGATGAAGGACTCGAGGCCGCCGTCGGGGGAGAAACGGGAGCCAGCGACGAGCAGTACGCCGTTCCGCTGCGCCACGCCGACCAGCGACGAGCCCACCGGCTCCGGCAGCTCGCACCACAGCGAGAGCCCACCACCTGGCAACTGGAACCGCCACGACGGCAGGAACTCGGTCAGCGCCGCCACCAACGCGTCCCGCCGGCGAGCGAGGTCGAGCCGCCGTTCCGGCAGGATCGTCGACCGCCGCTGCAGCAGCCCGGCGACCACCAGTTGATCCAGCACCGGCGCACCCAGATCCATCGACGCCTTCGCGTCGAGGACGCGCGCGATCAACGGCTCCGGCACCCGCATCCACCCGATCCGCAGCCCGCCCCAGAACGACTTGCTGACCGAACCGACCGTGATCACCCCGGCCGGGTCGTACGACGCGAACGGCGGCGGCATCTGCTGCCCGTCCAGCGACAGCTCGAACAGCGTCTCGTCCACGATCGCCGTGGCCCGGGCGCGCGCGAACGCGATCGCCAGTCGCTGCCGGTCGGCGGCGGACATCAGCCATCCGGTCGGGTTCTGGAAGTCGACCACCAGCCAGGCCGCCCGCGGCGACGACTGCCTGATCGTCGCCTCCAACAAGGGCAGGTCCCAGCCACCAGGACTCGTCGGTACGGCGACCACGCGGCAACCGCTGCGCCGGATCGAGTCCACCGAGTTCGGGTGGGTCGGGCTCTCGGTCAGTACCCGGTCGCCGATCTGGGTGATCGCCCGGACCGCGATCGACGTCGCCGCCAGCGCGCCCGAGGTGACGATGATCTGGTCCGGCGACGTGGGCAGCCCGCGTTCCTCGTACGCGGCCGCGATCTCCTCCCGCAGTACCGGCAGACCCTGCGGGTGATACCCGGGCGTCGCGAGGTGCACCGGCAGATCCGCCGTCGCCTCCGCGACCGCAGAAGCGATCCCGGGTACGGCGCTGGGCGCGGCGCACGTGAAGTCGTACAGACCGTCGGTGTCGATCCCCGGAGCGTGGTGCCGGCCGAGTTCGGGCTCGATCCTCGACGGGAGAGCGGTCACGCTTCCGGAGCCGCGGCGCGACAGCAGGTAGCCGCTGTCGCGGAGTTCCCGGTACGCCGAGGCGACCGTCGTACGGCTGACACCGAGAGCGTCGGTCAGTTCGCGCTCACTCGGCAGCCGCGACCCGGGCATGATCCGCCCGTCCGCGATCAGCAACCGGAGCCGCTCGGCGAGCAGTTTGTACGCCGGCCCGGCCCCGTCGGACCAGGTCGCGAGCAGGCCGGAGAGAGTGCTGGCCGGGAGATATTGCCCCTTCATGCAGTCCACTATCGCGCAATTGGCTATCGAACGCCAGGCCACTTGCTCTCAGACTTGAGGACGTGACCGCCACTTCCGAAGCCCCACCCCGCCAACTCGCCGCACTGAACCCGATCCAGCAGTTGAAAGCAGGCCACCTTCCCCGGCGCCTGGTCCAGCTGTACGTCGGCCTGACCCTGTACGGCGCCTCGATGGGCCTGATGATCCAGGGCAACCTCGGCCTGGACCCGTGGGACGTGCTGCACTCGGGTATCACCAAGCACCTGCCGCTGAGCTTCGGCACGGTGGTGATCGCGATGAGTTTCGTGGTGCTGCTGGCGTGGATCCCGCTGCGGCAGTGGCCCGGTCTCGGCACGATCAGCAATGCCATCGTGATCGGCCTGGTCACCGACCTGACGCTGGCCACCGTGGACCGGCCGGACGAACTCTGGCTGCAGATCGTCTTCATGCTCGCCGGTGTCGTGGTCAACGCGCTCGCCGGTGCCCTCTACATCGGCGCGCAGTTCGGCCCGGGTCCGCGCGACGGGCTGATGACGGGCCTGGTACGGCGTACCGGCCTCAGCGTCCGCCTGGTCCGGACCACGATCGAGCTGACCGTGCTCGCAGCCGGCATCCTCCTCGGCGGCGTGATCGGTGTCGGCACTGTCGTCTATGCCCTGGCCATCGGCCCGCTCGTCCACATCCTGCTGCCGATCTTCACGGTCCGGCTGAAAGCTCAATAGCTGAACGGGTCCCGGACCAGCCGGGACCCGTTCTCGCAGGACCCCTCTGCCTGCGGTCTGAGGAAATCAGCCCACCGTCTCCAGTTGGCGTTCTTCCGGCGTTCTCGCCGAGGGCCTGATCCGGCGCGGCCACCAGGCCCGGGGCCCGAGCAGTGCGGTGACACTCGGGACCAGGAAGATCGACATCAGGAACGCGGAGATCACGATGCCGGCCGCGACCGAGAAGCCCATCTCGGTGAGCAGCGCCATCCCGGCCAGCATCAGCGACGAGAAGGTGCCGGCCAGGATCAGTCCGGCCGCCGCCACCGACGGACCGCCGTGCTCGATCGCCAGGTCGGCCGCCTCCCGCGGCGCGGTACCGGCCTCGGCCTCCTCGCGCAGCCGGGCGATCATCAGGATGTTGTAGTCGGTGCCGATGGCAACGACGAACAGGTACAGCATGATCGGCAGCGAGAACGTCACCCCGGCGTGCCCCGCGGCGCCCTGGAACACCAGCACGGTCGCGCCGATCGAGCTGAAGAAGCTCAGCACCACCGCGACCATCAGCACCAGCGGCGCCAGCAGCGACCGGAGCAGCAACGCCAGGATGATCGCGATCAGGCCGCCCGCGACCGGGAAGATGACCGAGAGGTCCCGGCTGTTCGCGTCCCGGATGTCGGTGTAGCTCGCGGTGACGCCGCCGAGCAGTGTGGTCGTGCCGTCCGGTGCCTCGGCGTGCGCGACGTCCCGGAGCTTGCCGTCGACCAGGTCCAGCGACGCGGTCGCGTACGGCGCGCCACTCAGTACGACGTTGATCTGGGCAACGGTCTTGTCCTGGTTGAGCAGGGCCAGGCTGCCGTCCGGGCCGGCCGGGAGCACGGCACCGACACCTTCCACCTGGGCCAGCTTTCCGGCGTACGTGGTGAGTTCGGCCGGGTCGAGCGGTGTGCCGTCGGTGCTGCGGACGTAGACGTTGGTCGGGTTCAGCGCGCCGGCCGGGAAGCCGGCCTGCAGGTCCTTGATCGCGCGGGCGGACTCGGTGCCGTCCGGGAGCTGGCTGAACGCGTCGTAGTCCACCTTCATTCCCAGCGTGCCGAGGGCGAGCGCGACCATCAGGCCGCCGGACACCGCGGCCACCACGGCGGGGCGACGGGCGGTGAACCGGCCGAACCGCTTGAACATCGCGCCCTTCGGCGCCTTCTGCCACGACTTCGACGGCCAGAACACCTTCGGGCCGAGCAGCGAGACCACCGCCGGGATCAGCGTGATCGCTGCGAACGCCATCACCGCCACTGCGATCGCCAGGCCCGGACCGAGGCTCTTGAACCCGCCGAAGACAGCCAGCAGGAGGGCGCTGAAGGCGACGATGATCGCGCCCGCGGCCGAGACGATCACCTCGGCGACCCGGCTGGTCGCGTGGACCAGGGCTTCCTTCGGCTGCTCGCCGGCGCGGAGGCGCTCGCGGTAGCGGAACAGCAGGAACAGGATGTAGTCGGTCCCGACGCCGTACAGCACGACGGTCAGGATGGTCTGCAGATCCTGGGTCACCTGCAGGTCGAAGGCCTTCGCGGCCAGCGCGATCAGACCGGGAGCGATCGCGGACACCAGGCCGATCGTGAGGATAGGCAGCAGCGCCGCGACCGGGCTGCGGTAGATGACCAGCAGCAGGCCGATGATCAGTACGACGGTCGCGATGCCGACCACCACGAACGCGTTCTCGAAGGCGTCCTGGTTGTCGAGGAACAACGCGGCGTCGCCGGTCACGCCGTACTCGAGACCACTGCCGCTCAGCGTCGGGCCGGTCAGGTCGCGGATCTTCTGGACCGCGTCCAGCACGGCCTGGTCGTCGGGCAGGCCCTTGAGGCCGACGCTGACGATCTGGACCTGCTTGTTCGGCGAGACCGCCTGCGGTCCGGTGATCGCGCCGGTGACCCGGTCGATCTTCGCCGCGGTGATCTTGGTTGCCAGTTCGGTCACCTTGGCCTGGTCGGCCGCGGTCAGCTCGCCGCCGGAGCCGCGCTTGACCACGATGCTGGCAGTGGCGTCGTTGGTCTGCCCGAACGCGTCCGCTGCCAGCTTCTGGGCCTGCACCGACTCGTACTTGTCGGGCAGGAAGGCCGCCTGGTCCTTGTTCGTCACGTCGGCGAGCGTCGGCGCGAACGCGACCACGGCCACCGCCGCGATCACCCAGGCGGCGATCACCTTCCACGGGTTGTGGACGACGAATCGTCCGAGTTTGGTGAACACCCGAGCCCTCCTGAGGGTCTGTCTACCTGCCGGTCGGTTGATAGACTACCTGCCGGTCGGTAGGTAGGTGAAATGAGAGGGTGGTGGCGTGCAGCACACGACGAACCCCCGTGACCGGATCAGAGACACCAAGGCGGAGATCCACCGCGCCGCCGTCGAGCTGTTCTCGACCCAGGGCTACGAGAAGACGAGCCTGCGCGAGATCGCCGAGCGGGTCGGCATCACCAAGGCCTCGCTGTACTACCACTACTCGTCCAAGCAGGAGCTGCTCCGCGCGATCATCGGCACCTTCATGGACGACATCTCGCGAGTGCTCAGCCTGGTCGACGAGCTGCCCTGGTCGCCGGAGACCGAGCGCGAACTGCTCGGGGCGTACGTCGACGTCGTGATCGCGCACCGGTCGACCGGTCCCACGCTGCTGCGCGACGTCGCCGCCGTACTGGCCGCGTTCGGGGACGACCTGGACAAGCTGATCGCGCAGAGCCGGCGCTTCCAGCTCTGGCTGGCCGGCCCCGACCCGTCACCCGCCGACCGTCTCCGCGCCGCCGCCGCGGTCGAAACCGTCGGGGCCGCGATGTCCACGGAGCTCGACCTCGGCGTGACCGACGCCGAGATCCGCGCCGTACTCCTCGACGCCGCCACCGCCATCCTCGCCCGCCGCGGCACCCCGGCCTCCTGAAGACTGTCGGTGCCCAGGATTAGGGTCGCCCCGTGAGCTTTCAGTTCTCGGCACCGCTGTGGCAGTACCCGGGCGAGAGTGGCTGGCACTTCATCTCGGTGCCGCCCGAGATCAGCGACGACATCGCGCATCTCACCGCCGCCACCCGGCACGGTTTCGGCTCGGCCCGGGTCACCGTGACCATCGGCAACACCACCTGGCAGACCTCGGTCTTCCCGGACAGCAAGTCGGGCACCTACCTGCTTCCGGTCAAGAAACCCGTGCGTACGGCCGAGCAGCTGACCGCGGGCGTCGAGGTGGAAACCCGGTTGGAGTTGGCTGACCTGTAGCGGGCAGGGGGCTGCGGAGAGTTCACTTGGCGTTCAGGTGAGGCAGACGTTGCGGTGGTTAGCGTTTGGCGCATTCCGGTCGAGTGGAGGGGTGTCATGCGAAGGTTGCTGATCGCGCTGGTGATGATGGCCGGCGCCGGTACGGCGGGAGCGCTGCCGGCGGATGCGGGCGGGCAGGAGCCGCTGCGGGTGGCGACGTACAACGCGAGCTTGAACCGGGGTGCGGCCGGCCAGTTGGTGGCGGACCTGAGTACCGGGGCCAACGCGCAGGCCAGGGCGGTCGCCGAGGTGATCCAGCGGACGCGGCCCGATGTGCTGCTGATCAACGAGTTCGACTACGTGCCGAACCAGCAGGCCGCGAACCTGTTCCGGACCAACTACCTCGCGGTCGGGCAGGGTGGCGCGGCGCCGATCAACTACCCGTACGTGTACGTCGCGCCGTCCAACACCGGGATCCCGAGCGGCTTCGACCTCAACAACGACGGGCGGATCGCCGGCGGTGACGACGCCTTCGGGTTCGGGGCGTTCGAGGGACAGTTCGGCATGGTCGTCTACTCGCGCTATCCGATCGACACCCAGAACGTGCGGACGTTCCAGCTCTTCAAGTGGAAGGACATGCCCGGCGCGCTGCTGCCGGACAACCCGGCGACACCCGCGCCCGCCGACTGGTACTCGCCGGCCGAACTCGAGGTGTTCCGGCTGTCCAGCAAGTCGCACTGGGACGTGCCGATCAAGCTCGGCAAGCGCACCGTGCATTTCCTCGTGTCGCACCCGACCCCGCCGACCTTCGACGGCGCCGAGGACCGCAACGGGCGGCGGAACCACGACGAGATCCGGTTCTGGGCCGACTACGTGCAGCCGGGCAAGCGCTCGTCGTACATCTATGACGACAACGGCCGGTACGGCGGTCTGCGGCCAGGTGCCCCGTTCGTCATCGCCGGCGACCAGAACAGCGACCCCGTCGACGGCGACTCTGTGCCGGGTTCGATCCAGCAGTTGATCGAGCACCCGCGGATCATCGACCCCTTGCCGACGTCGGCCGGTGCCGTCGAGGCCGCCGTACTGCAGGGTGGGGCGAACGCGTCGCACGAGGGTGATCCGAAGTACGACACCGCGGACTTCGCGGACAACCCGGCTCCGGGGAACCTGCGGGCCGACTACGTGCTGCCGTCGCGGCAGTTGAAGCCGTTGGGGGCGGGCGTGTTCTGGCCGGTGCAGGCGGATCCGCTGTCCCGGCTGACCGGGGTCTTCCCGTTCCCGACCAGCGACCATCGGCTGGTCTGGGTCGACGTACGCGTGCCTGGCCGGCACTGAGGGTCTGAGCCCGGGGACCTGGTCCCCGGGCATTGCAGTGTGACTAGCGGGACAGCTCCGCCTCGTGGGCGAGTTGCGGGCGGCTGGTGGCGTTGGGCCGGCCCTGCCCGGTGGTGAGGAGGTTCTGCAGGCTGGTGTTGATGTAGAAGTCCCAGCCCTTGCGGCAGAGTTCGAAGCACTCGTACTCGGGGACGAGGCCGTGGTGGGTGAAGGCGAGCTGGGTCCGGTCACCGCGGCGGACGATCTCGAAGGTGATCGTCGTGCCGGTCCACTCGGTGTCGTCCTCGGTGAAGTTGAAGTGATTTTCGAGGACCAGCCAGGAGACCTTCTGCTGCGGAATCACTTCGGTGACGCGCAGTTTGGCGCGGTGAACGTCCTCGAAGTGGTAGTCGAACTCGTCGCCGACGTCGCTCGTGGGGCCGTCGATCTCTTCCGACCACCAGGCGCGCGGGTCGGTGACGGCGGCGAAGACGTCCTGCGGGGTGCGGTCCACCGTGAAGGTGGTGGTGAAGCTCTGGTCGTCCATGGTGTTCTCCGTTCGGGGCCTTGCGGCGAAGTCGGCATTTGAGGGTCGGGGCGTTCGAGGGTTCGCGCAATCGAGGGTTTGAGCGGTCGAGGTCTTTGAGCTTCGAGCGGTCGAGGTTTGATGCCGCAGTCAGCAGTCAGCAGTCAGCAGTCAGCAGTCAGCAGTCAGCAGTCAGCAGTCAGCGGTCTAGGTGGTCTTTGAGGGCGTCGAGGCGGGAGTCCCAGTCACGGGCCAGCGCGGCCAGGAACTGCTGGGCCACCTGCATCGGCGCGGACCGCAGGCGGAACCGCACGCGGCGGCGTTCACCGTGTTCCGCCGTCACAAGACCGGCGTCGGAGAGCAGTGTCAGATGCTTGGCGATCGCCTGCCGGGTGATCGGCAGGCGGTTCGCCAGGTCCGTGGCGGTCGCCGGACCGCCCGACGCCAGCGTGGCAAGAATGCTGCGCCGACTCGGATCGGCCAGCGCGACGAACACCTGCTCCGCCACCGCCTCCATCTCCGCGCGGCTCGAGCCCCCCACCGGACTCCCGCCGGCCGGTGGGGTCGGCTCGGGCTGCTGGGTGTCAGGCGGCATCGAGGTATTCGACCAGTTCGTCGATCTCGGAGGCCCAGCCCTCTGTGTTGGCCTCGAACGCCTTGCGGTACTCGTCCTCCGGCAGTTGGGCGAACCCGGTCTCGACCACAGTCAGCCGGGTCCCGGCGTCGATCGGCTCGAGCGTGAACTCGACATACGTACGGCGCGGGTCGTCCGCAGGCAGACCGTAGATGTGCCAGGTGAACCCGAACGTGGTCGGCTCCTCGACCCGTTCGATCCGCATCTCGGCCTGGTCACCGCTGTTCCACGTCATCTGCGCTGACCCACCCGGCCGCAGGTCGACCGTCGCCTGGTGCCCGAACCACGTCCCCAGCCCCTCGGCCGTAGTCAACGCCGCCCACACCTTCGCCGGCGGATGCCCGATCTCCACAGTCCGCTCAATCCGATCCGGAAACCCCATCACAACCTCCACAAGTAGCAACCAACCAGTTGCCACTAAATCTATTGCAACCCCCCAGTTGCGTCAAGGCTCGCGCCGGAACGCGAGGGGAGGCAAGTACGGCGAGGTTGAATCAGCTGCGCGGCACCGCGAGACCGCCGGGCTGCTCCGCCGTACTGCCTGCCTGCCTGCCTGCCTGCCTGCCTGCCTGCCGGGGCAGTTACCTGTTGGGGCGGTGGTACGGCGTACCGGTCGAGGGCGGGGTGGAGTGTGGCGGGGCGGGTGGTGAGGAGAGCTGGAGGTGGGTGGAATGGGAACGCCGCCGGGGGTGCCGGCGGCGTTCGGGGTTAGAGGCCTTTTTCTGGGGGTTTGGGGGCTCGGGTGGGGGATTGGGGGCCGGTTTGGGGGGACTGGCCTTGGTTCTGCTGTTGGGGTTTCTGGAGGGAGACGGCGCCGGTGGCGGGGGTTTGGCCTTGGTTGATCCAGGCGGCCAGGTTCTCGTTGCGTTTGTCGCTGGTGCTCGTGTTGATGGGCTCGTAGCGTTCAGCGAGCTTCTGGTACTCGGCGAGGGCTGCCAGGCGGGCCTGCGGGTCCTGCTCGGTCGCGATGGCGTGCGCCCGGGCGCTCAACGCGGCGATGTCCTTCGGGGTGATGCTGCTCTGGTTGAGCGTCGGGTCCTGCCGGAACTGCGCGTAGGCGGCGCGGGCCGCGTTGGCGCGGGCGGCTCCGTTGCTGACCTTCTGCTGGAACCAGCGAGACGCCCGGGTGTACGCCTGGCGTCCGGCCTCCGCAACTGCGTGACCGGCGTTCTGGGTGCCCTCGGCAACGGCCCGGCCGGCGGTCTGCGCACCCGCGACGACGGCCCGGCCGGTGTTCTGGGCTCCTTCCGCGACGGCCCGGCCGGCGGTCTGCGCACCGTCGACAACGGCTCGCCCCGCGGTCTGAGCACCCTCCGCCACGGCTCGGCCGGCGGCCTGGACGCGCTCGGCGGCGACCTGGGCCGCCAGGTCAGCGGCAACGGCACCCCGCTGGGCGAGGTCGGCAGCCGTCTCCCGGCCACGCTGGTAAGCGGCCGCGGCGGCTTCCACCGTCGCGTCCCGACCGGTTTGGTAGGCGCCGACGGCCTGCTGGCCGAGTTCGTTCACCCGGTTCGTCGTGTTCTGCACGACCTGGCCCGCCCGCGCCGCTGTGCTCTGGCCGAACTGGCGCGCCTGGCTGGCCAGCTGCTGGGCCCGCTCACTCAGCCGCTCAGAGGTCTGCCGGTAGATCTGCTGGACGCGCAGGACCACGCTCATGATCCGGCCGGGAGGTGCCAATTGCTTGTCGATCAGCTTCTTCAGAGCCAGCTGCTCCTCGGGGCTGCGGTCGGCGAGCCAGCCGAGGGCCTGACCCATGTTGCCCTGCTCCCACAGCCCGGCGCCCTGGTGCGGTGTGGTCATCTGTCGATCTCCTAGTCGATGTAGACCGCGTAGTTGACACCCACCGAGACGGTCAGCGGGTCCCTGGTCGGCTTGTCGCTGAAGAGGTGGATCTGCGCACCCGGCCGGACCCAGACGGCGAGGTGCCGCCGGTCCGCTCCCGCGCCCGGGGCCCACTCGTCGAGGAAGGTGGGGCTGCTCTCGTCACCCACGTAGTCGGGCTCGCCGAAATGCTTGCGGGCCAGCGCGAGGTGCTCCGGCCAGTGCTGGTCCAGGCCGGCCTCCGCGGCGGGGATGTCGTCCGGCCCGATCTGGTACGCCGACCAGCCGCTGTTCCGGCAGTCGGCGAAGACGAGCCCGTCGAACACGATGATCGTGCTGCCGCGCCGGGTGAGGAATCCCCAGGACGCCAGGTCCGGATCGATCTGCTCACCGGCCTCGAGCGGCCACGGCTGCCAGTCGGTGGCACCCATCACCCGCTGGACCAGCGCCCGTACGACGGCCGGACCGGACGCGTCGCTGTCCGGGCCGGCGATCGGGGTCCAGTCCTTGATTTCGGCGAGGTCGGCCATGGCCAGGTCGTCCTCGTCGAGGGGCCTTTCCTGAGTCTTCATCTCGGGGCTTGTTCCTTCCTTCGGTGACTCAAGCCGTGGCAACGGTAGGTGCCGTCCGGTTCACGTCCAGGGCTACGGGGTGCCGGATCGTGGGGTGGCATCGCCGGTCTCCAGCATCGTCAGCGCCGTCTGTCAGCGTTCGTGGTGGGGTTTGCCGGCGGACTGTCCGGATGAGCGGTGATGTTCGCTGCCGGTCGGTCGTTCGCCTGCCGGGCGGGACTGGCCGTCCTTGGCGACATTGGGCTGCGCCCGGCCCGTGAACGCCGCGTCGAACTGCTTGCTCAGGTCGCCCTTCAAGTCAGCCTGGTTCTGCGCCGACTGGCCGGAACCCTCCACCTGGTTGCGCGTCACCTGCTCGTTGTGCGCAGCAGCCGCCTGCATCGAAGCCGCCTGCTGCCCCACCTGCGCGGGCTGCTGCCCGGTCTGCGTCGCCTGCTGCTCCCCAGGCTGCTGCGCGGCCGGCACCTGCTGACCGGCCGGCACCTGCTGACCGACCGGCTGCTGCGCCGCCGCCTGCTGTGCCGCGGGCTGTTGAGCGGCTGGCTGTTGGGCCGCGGGCTGTTGGGCGGCAGGTTGCTGGGCCGCCGGTTGTTGAGTCGCGGGTTGTTGCGGGGCTGGCTGCTGTGTTCCCTGGCCGGTCCCAGCGGCTACCCAGGCTGATGTCTGGTCGGCCTGTTGCTGTGCCGGGGCCTGCGACTCGGGGCCCACTTGGTGGACACCGACGTGGTCAGGGTTCTGCAGCGCAGGCTCCGCAGTCTGCTGCTGCCCAGCCCCCTGCACCGACTGCTGGGCGGGCTGTTGGTGGGCCGGTTGTTGTTGCTGCGTGGCCTGGGTTTGTTGTGAGGTCTGCAGTTGCTGTTGGAGGGCCTGGAGTTGTTGCTGGGTTTGCTGCTGGGCCTGGAGCAACTGGAGCTGGATGGACTGCAGCTGCAGTTGGAACTGCTCGTTCTGCAGCATGGTGGCCTGCAACTGGAGTTGCGCCGTACGCAGTTGGTCGGCGAGCGGCTCCTGCGCCGGTTGAGGTTGTTGCTGCCCCGGCACCGCGCCCATCCGGCCCTCCGGTCTGAACACCTGCTCCATCCGGCCCTGCGACAGTGCCTGGAGATCCGAGCGCGTTATCCGGTTCCGCCCGATCGCTTCACGGACAGCGGGATCCATCCGCTTCACGTCCTTGGCTGCCTGGGCGTACGCCGCTTTCAGCGCCTTCGTCCCGCGCCGGGTGGCCCGCCACCGGGAGAACCGGTTGCTCCGACCTGTGGACGGGACGCGATCGGCGGCTGCCTGTTCGAGCGTCTGGGAGAGGTCGCGGTACTGCCGCCCGCCGAACTGGCCGGCGATCTGGTTCTCGGCCAGCATCTGCAGGTCGGCCTTGGTCAGGTTGGCGCGGCCGATCCGCTCGCGGACCACCGGGTCCATCCGCTTGGCGTCGCGCGCGGCCTGCGCGTAGGCGGCCTTGAGCGTCTTGGTGCCGCGCCGGGTGGCCCGCCAGCGGGACACGCTGTTGGACATCCGGCGGATCCGGCCCGGTTCCTGGGAGGGCTCGCTCATTCGGGGTCTCCTAGTCGATGTACACGGCGTAGTTGACCCCGACAGACGTCGTCAGCGGGTCCTTGCTGGGCTTGTTGCTGTACAGGTGGAACTGCGCGCCCGGTCGCAGCCAGACGGCGAGATGCCGTCGGCCCGTCCCGGCGCCGGAGTCCCACTCGTCGGCGAAGGTGGGGCTGCTGTCGTCGCCGACGTAGTCAGGCTGCCCCCAGTGCTTGGTGGCCAGCGCGAGGTGCTCCGGCCAGTGCGCGTCCAGGCCGGCCTCGGCGGCGGCGATGTCGTCCGGCCCGATGTCGTACGCCGACCAGCCGCTGTCCGGGCAGTCGGAGAAGACCAGGCCGTCGAAGACGATCATCGTCGTACCGCGGGGAGTGGTGAATCCCCAGGACACCATGTCGGCGCCGATCACCTCACCGGGCTCGAGCGGCCACGGCCTCCACGGGGTTTGCGACATCACCCGGTTGACGAGCGCACGGACGACCTGAGGGCCGGAGTCGTCGTTGTCCGGACCGGCGATTGCGGTCCAGTCCCGAACTTCGGCAAGGTCCGCCATCGCCAGGTCGTCCTGGTCCAGCGGCCTGGCTTGTGTCTTCATCCGGCGCCGTCGTCCTTCCTTCTCCAGTCGTGCGTTGACCAGGGCAACTACTCGTCGGGGCCGGGCAAGCACCCTGTGTCGACGTCGGCAGTCACCGACCGCAACGTTATGGCGCGGCCAGGGTCAGATACCAGGGGGTTCGACGCGTCTGTGGACAACCTGGATCCATCTCTGACCCAGCGGTTCGTCTGACCTATGGACGGCGGCCGTCGGGCCGAGCAGACCACGACGTACGCTGGTTCGGTGAACAAGGAACACCACTACGGCTTCGAGACGCTCGCCATCCACGCCGGAAACGAGCCCGACCCGACCACCGGTTCGGTGGTCCCGCCGATCTACGCGACCAGCACCTACAAGCAGGACGGCGTCGGCGGGCTGCGCAACGGTTACGAGTACTCCCGGTCGGCGAACCCGACCCGGACCGCGCTCGAGGAGTGTCTCGCCGCGATCGAAGCGGGGAACCGCGGGTTCGCGTTCGCCAGCGGTCTCGCCGCCGAGGACACCCTGATCCGCTCGCTGTGCGCGCCGGGTGACCACGTGGTCTTCCCCGACGACGCGTACGGCGGCACGTTCCGGCTGTTCGCCAAGGTGCTCGGCAACTGGGGTGTCGAGATGACCCCGGCCGCGGTCACGCATCCGGCGGCGATCCGGGCCGCGATCCGGCCGGGCTCGACCAAGGTGGTCTGGCTGGAGACGCCGACCAACCCGCTGCTCAACGTCGCCGACATCGCCCTCGTCGCGCAGATCGCGCACGACGCCGGTGCGCTGCTGGTCGTGGACAACACATTCGCCTCGCCGTACCTTCAGCAGCCGCTGGAACTCGGCGCGGACGTGGTCGTCCACTCGACCACGAAGTACGTGGGCGGTCACTCCGACGTCGTCGGTGGTGCGCTGATCGTCCGCGACGCCGAACTGGCCGACAAGATCGCCTTCCACCAGAACGCGATCGGCGCGGTCGCCGGCCCGTTCGACTCCTGGCTGGTACTGCGCGGCATCAAGACCCTCGGGGTCCGGATGGATCGGCACAGCGACAACGCCGAGCGGGTGGTCGAGTTCCTGCAGCGGCACAAATCCGTCACCCAGGTGCTGTACCCGGGTATCGACGGACACCCCGGTCACGAGACCGCCGCGAAGCAGATGAAGCGGTTCGGCGGCATCGTCTCGTTCCGGGTCGCCGGGGGAGAGCAGCAGGCGATCGAGATCTGCAACAAGGCGGAGGTCTTCACCCTGGGCGAGTCGCTCGGCGGTGTCGAGTCGCTGATCGAGCACCCGGGCAAGATGACGCACGCCTCGGTCGCCGGTACGCCGCTGGAGGTGCCGTCCGACCTGATCCGCCTGAGCGTCGGCATCGAAACCATCGACGACCTCCTGCAGGACCTCGACCGCGCCATGTCGTAGCCCAACCGAGGCAGGTGGGTACGGCGTCCTGCACCGGCCGACAGGTGTTGTCGCCGGGAGAGTGTGTCGTCTGCGGGGAAGAGGGTTGATGGGCCTGCTGGTGGCTGTTGACTTCGGGTCGACGTTTACTAAGGCGGTTGCGGTGGATTCCGGGTCGGGGGACCTGGTGGCGCGGGCTGAGCATCGGACGACGATCGGCACCGATGTGATGGACGGGTGGCATGCGTGCCGGGCAACGCTCGAAGGAGCCGATCGCGGGATCGCCCAGGCGGAAGTGCTCGCCTGTTCGAGTGCGGGCGGCGGGCTGCGGATCGGTGTCGTCGGCAACGAAGAGCTGGTCACCGCGGAGGCCGGGCGCCGGGTCGCGTTGTCCAGCGGCGGGCGTGTGGTTGCCGTGGTCAACGGTGGGTTGACCGCGACGTCGCTGAAGGAACTCCGCAAGGACCGGCCGGACGTCGTGCTGCTGCTGGGCGGCACCGACGGCGGCAACTCCGCCGTCCTGCTCAAGGCCGCATCGACGCTGGCCAAGTACCGGTGGCGACGTGCTGTCGTTGTCGCGGGCAACGTCGACGCCCGGGCCGAGATCGGCGAGATCCTCGCGGCCGCGGGCGTGCCGCATGTGCTCACGGACAACGTCGTACCCGAGATCGGGGTGTTCGCGCCGGACGGTGCGCGGGCCGCGATCCGGGAGATGTTCCTCGCCCACGTGATCGGCGGGAAGAACCTGTCCCGGGATCCCGCCTTCGCGCGGATGGTGCGGGCGGCGACGCCGGACGTCGTACTGCGGGGCGTCGAAGTGCTGGCCGGGTTGCACGGTGACGTGGCGGTCGTGGACATCGGCGGCGCGACCACGGACGTGCACTCGGTGATCGAACTCGATCCGGAGGACGCGAACCTCGGGCGCGAGGTGGTCGCGACGCACCCGGTCACCCGCACCGTCGAGGGTGACCTCGGGATGCGGTGGAGCGCCGTACCGGTGGCCGCCGCCGGTGTCGAGGCCGGCCTGATCCCGGATGACGACTCACTGCGTCAGGCGGCGTCCCGGCGGCACAACGATCCGTCGTACCTGCCGGACAGTGCGATCGAGACTTCGTACGACGAGACGCTGGCGAGGATCGCGGCGACGGTCGCCCTCCGGAGGCACGCGGGCCGGCAGCGGATCGTGTTCGGGCCGGGCGGCCGGGTGGTCGAACGGTCCGGAAAGGATCTGCGCGAGGTGGACCTGCTGGTCGGATCCGGGGGAGTGCTGCGGCACAACGGCCCGGAGGTGGCGGAGCGCATCCTCGGCTCCGTGGCGGCGAACGCGCGGGAGGAGGGCTGGCTGGTCCCGGAGCGTGCCGCGATCGGCGTCGACAAGGACTACGTGCTGGCCGGCGTCGGCCTGCTCGCCGACCTCGACCCGATTGCAGCGGAGGGTCTCGCTGCGCGGATTCATGGAACGGTCCGCGCCGGGCACTAGTCTCAGCACCAAGCAAGCTGCGGAGGTGCGATGAGCGAGACGCGGCGGGCCGACGAGGCCGACGTATCCGAGGCTGGGACAGATGTTCCCGACGCGGGAGGCGACACCCGCAGCCCGCTGGCGGACAACGATGTCATCGAGGAGCGGAGTACTGCTCCCGGGGATCATGTGGTGGTGGCGTCGAGCCGGGGCCCGGTGGACACCGGTGTGACGCCGGCGATGCAGATCGCCAGCGCCTGGGCGTGGCGGTTCCTGGTGATCGTGGCCGCGGTGCTCGTCATCGGGTACGGCATGCGCTACCTGTCCGAGGTGGTCGTCCCGGTGACGGTCGGCGTCCTGCTCACCGCCCTGCTGGTGCCGGTCACCAACGGGCTGCAGCGGTTGCGGATCCCGCGCGGAGCCGCGGCCGGGATCACTGTGTTCACCACCGTCGTGCTGGTGGCCGGTCTGCTCACACTGGTCGGTACGCAGATCGCCAGCCAGTTCGAGACTCTGTCCAACCAGGTCGGCGCAGGTGTGCAGCAGTTGCGCGACCTGGCCCGGATCAACTTGGGCGTCGACGACCAGGACATCACCAACGCCTTCAACTCGCTGCGCGACGAGATCACGTCCGGCGGGGCGCTCGGTCAGCGGGCGGCCGAGGTCGGGACCACCGCGACACACGTCGTCGCCGGGTTGTTCATCGCGTTGTTCTGCCTGTTCTTCTTCCTCTATCAGGGTGAGCAGATCTGGTCCTGGGTGGTCCGGCTGTTCCCGCGGCAGGCCCGGGAGCGGGCCGACTCGTCCGGCCGGAAGGCGTGGGTCTCGCTGACCGCGTTCGTCCGGGCCACCATCGTCGTCGCCGCGGTGGACGCGGCCGGTATCTCGCTGGGTGCCGCGATCCTCGGCCTGCCGTTGGTCAGTGCGATCGGGATCCTGGTCTTCGTCGGCGCGTTCATCCCCGTCGTCGGTGCGCTGGTCAGCGGCGGTGTCGCCGTCCTGGTCGCGCTCGTTGCCAAGGGCCCGCTCGTCGCGATCATCATGCTGGCCGTGGTGATCGGCGTCCAGCAGCTCGAGGCGCACGTGCTGCAGCCGTTCCTGCTCGGCCGCGCGGTCGCCGTGCACCCGCTGGCGATCATCCTGGCGATCGCCACCGGCGTGGTCATCGCCGGCATCGTCGGCGCCCTGGTCGCCGTACCGATCGCCGCTGTACTGAACACCATCGTCAACCACCTGGCCGGCAACGACGTCGACCCCGAACCACCCCGCCGACCGCTCCCCAGACGCAGACAGCCAACCCCCTCACCCGAAGTCGTCGACGGCTGACTGAAGGGCCTCACCGGGTGTTGCCCGGTGAGGCCTTCGTTCGGATTCGGGTGCCGTCAGTGCATGGCGGCGGCTGTGGAGGTGTCGACTGGGTCGTCCGGCTTGTCGTTGTCGGCGCGGCCGGCCAGGCGCTGCTCCGGGGTGATGACCGCGATGACGAAGGCGATCACCAGGAACGGGAGGGAGACCAGGAACACGTCGCCCATCGCGTCCACCAGACCCTGCAGGGCCCAGCCCTTCATCGGCTGCTGCAGGGCGTGCAGCGCGTCGACGCTGTTGGCCGCCTTGGCCAGTCCGTCGACCATGGACTGGGTCGCGTGCGGGACGATCTCGGTCAGGTGCTCCTTCAGGCGGCTGGTCAGGACGGCGCCGTACACCGCCGTACCGATCGCGCCACCCATCGAGCGGAAGAACGTCATCGTCGAGGTCGCGCTGCCCATGTGCCGCCGGGGCACGCTGTTCTGCGCGGCGGTGACGGTGATCTGCATCGACAGGCCCAGGCCGGCACCCATCACGAACATGTAGATCGCCAGCTGCCAGTACGGCGTGGTCATGCTGATCGTGGACAGCAGCACCATCGCGCCGCCGACCAGCACCGCGGAGATGATCGGGAACGCCTTGTACCGGCCGTTCTTGCTCATCAGCTGGCCGCTCGGGATCGAGGCGGAGAAGATGCCGACGATCATCGGCAGCAGCGCCAGGCCGGACCGGGTCGGCGACATGTCCTTCACCGCCTGCAGGTACAGCGGCAGGAAGATCAGCGCACCGAACATCGCGAACCCGAGCAGGAACGCGTACCCGGCGTACCCGGAGAAGATCCGGCCCTTGAACAGGTCCATCGGGATGATCGGCTCGGCCACCTTCAGCTCGACGAAGACGAACGCGACGGACAGCACGACGGCCGCGACCAGCAGGGCGATCGTGGTCCCGTTGCCCCAGCCGTTCTCCGGACCGCTCCAGGAGACCGCCAGCAGCAGCGAGGTGACGGCCGCGGTGACCACGGCGGCGCCGAGGTAGTCGATCTTGTGCGACCGCCTCACGTGCGGCAGCTTCAGTACGGCGGCGACGACGCCCAGTGCGACCAGGCCGATCGGCAGGTTGATCCAGAAGATCCAGCGCCAGCCCGGACCGTCGGTGAGCAGGCCGCCGAGCAGCGGTCCGGCCACCGAGGACAGGCCGAAGACGGCACCGAAGTAGCCCATGTACTTGCCGCGCTCGCGCGGCGGGATGACGTCGCCGATGGTGGCGAAGGCCAGCGACATCAGACCGCCGGCGCCCAGCCCCTGGACGGCCCGGAAGCCGATCAGCATCTCGATGTTCTGCGCCAGCGCCGACAGCACCGAGCCGGCCAGGAAGGTGACGATCGCCGCGATGAACAGCGGGCGGCGGCCGTACAGGTCGGAGATCTTGCCCCACAGCGGCGTCGAGGCGGTCGAGGTCAGCAGGTACGCGGTGACCACCCAGGACAGCTTGTCCAGGCTGTTGAACTCGCTGACGATCTGCGGCAGCGCGGTCCCGACGATGCTCTGGTCGAGCGCGGCCAGGAACATGCCGGCCATCAGACCGCCGAGGACGACCATGATCTGCTTGTGGGACAGGTACTGCGGAGTGTCGGACTCGGGTTCAGGCGCAGCGCCGCCGGCGGTGGCGGGCTCGGTCGTGCTCATCTGGTGCTCTCCAGGTTCTCGTCGGTGTGCTCGCGGGCGGCGGGGTCGCCGCCGGGCGCGAAGTCTTCTTCGGTACGGCGCCCTGCCGCGGCCGGCCGGATGCGCGGAGCGACGGCGGCCCACCCCTTGTCGGCCCAGGCGCGGCTGTCGGAGCCGCCGGTGTCGGTCAGGTTCGCGACGCCGTCGGCGAACCGGGTCATCAGCCGCTCGAAGGTCAGGATGTCGTCCTCGGACCAGCCGTCCATGGCGGCGCTGAGCAGCTCCATCCGGCGCCGGGCGCCGGCTTCCCACTGCTCGACGCCCTGCTCGGTCAGCTCGACCCGGAAGGCGCGGCCGTCGTCGGGGTCGGGGGAGCGGCGGACCAGGCCCAGCTGCTCCAGCGCCCGGACGTGCCGGCTGGCGGTGGAGGCGTCCAGTTCGAGCCGGCTCGCCAGGTCGGACAGCCGCAGCGCGCCGCTGCAGCGCAGCACGAACAGGACCACGTGGGCGCTGTGGTCGAGCGTGTCGCCGGGCTGCTTGCCCTTGAGGCGGCGGCCGATCCGGGTGAACGCGTGCAGAACACCCTCGACGGGGGTCTGCGCAGAGTACGCGTCGTTTACTTGCATGCTGCAAGCATATACATGCTTGCGTGATACACGCAATTGATTTTCTAGAGCGATCCGTTGAGTCGCCACTCATTTACTCCGCGTCATCGATGGCTCACTGCTCGCAGTGCAGGAGAATTCGGCCATTCTGTTGACGTCGGAAGGGTGCGTTCTGTGACGCGAACAGCGGTGGTGACCGGGGGTGGTTCGGGCCTCGGGCGGGAGATGGCTCTGGCGCTGGCGGCGGCCGGGTTCGAGGTGATCGTCACGGGGCGGACCGAACGGACGCTGCGTGAAACCGCCGCCGCAGCCGCTGACGCGCTTGCGGCGGCGGCAACTGGGGAGGGGCGGGTAGCCGGAGGGGCTGGGCGGGTGGAGTACGCGGTGCTGGATGTTGTGGACGGGGGTGCGGTGCGGAGGTTTTTCGGGGGGCTGGAGCGGGTCGACGTACTGGTGAACAACGCGGGGATGGGGGCGCCCGCGGCGGCTGTGCAGGATGTCTTGGAAGAGGACTGGCGGCGGGTGGTCGACACCAATCTGACCGGGGCGTTCCTGTGTGCGCAGGCCGCGTTCGCGTTGATGTTGCGGCAGGATCCGAAGGGCGGGCGGATCATCAACAACGGGTCGATCTCGGCGCACGTACCGCGGCCGCACGGAATCGCGTACACCGCCAGCAAACACGCGATCACCGGGCTGACCAAGGGGCTCGAGTTGGAAGGTCGCGCGCACGGCATCACCGCCTGCCAGATCGACATCGGGAACGCGGCGACCGCGATGACCGAGCGGATGGAGCAGGGCGTGCTGCAGCCGGACGGGTCGATCGCGGTCGAGCCGACGTTCGACCCGGGGATCGTGGCCGACTTCGTGGTGCGGATCGCCCAGTTGCCGACGTCGGTCGCCGTACCCTCGCTGACCGTCATGGCCGCCGGGATGCCGTACGCCGGCCGGGGCTGATCGCACCCAAAAGGACAAGAAAACTGTCCGGAGGTCGGTCTAGGGTCGGGGGCGTGAGTGAGCAGCGCGAGTCCCTGGTCCACGCCCGCGGGTTGCGGAAGTCGTACGGCGACTTCGAGGCGGTGCGCGGGATCGACCTGGACGTGTGGCGCGGTGAGGCGTTCGGGTTCCTCGGGCCGAACGGCGCGGGCAAGTCGTCGACGATGCGGATGATCGGCGCGGTCTCCCCGCTCAGCGGTGGCACGCTGCGGATCCTCGGCATGGACCCGGCGACCGACGGGCCGGCGATCCGGGCCCGGCTCGGGGTGTGCCCGCAGGACGACACCCTGGACACCGAACTGACCGTCCGGGACAACCTGACCATCTACGGGCGGTACTTCGGGTTGAGTCGGGCCGAGTGCCGGCTGCGGGCCGACGAGTTGCTCGAGTTCGTCGCGTTGACCGACAAGGCGAACGTGAAGGTCGACGAACTGTCCGGCGGGATGAAGCGGCGGCTGACGATCGCCCGGTCGCTGGTGAGCAAGCCGGATCTGCTGCTGCTCGACGAGCCGACGACCGGCCTGGACCCGCAGGCCCGACACCTGCTGTGGGACAAGCTGTTCCGGCTGAAGCAGGCCGGCGTGACGCTGATCATCACCACGCACTACATGGACGAGGCCGAGCAGCTGTGCGACCGGCTGGTCGTGATGGACGGCGGCCTGATCGCGGCGGAGGGTTCGCCGGCCGAGCTGATCCGCGACTACTCGACCCGTGAAGTGACCGAGCTGCGGTTCGGTCCCGACGTGATGCTGTCGGACCACGACTCTCTCGCCGGGAAGGTCGAGGACCTGGCCCAGCGCATCGAGGTCCTGCCGGACCGCCTGCTGCTCTACACCGACGACGGTGAGCGCGCGGCCGTGGCCGTCCACGAGCGCGGTCTGGAGCCGGCCGCGGTTCTGGTACGGCGCTCCACGCTGGAGGACGTGTTCCTGCGGCTCACCGGCCGGACGTTGGTGGACTGATGGCGCTCGCGTTGGAGAACGGCCGTCGCCAGTTCGACTACTGGCTGACCGTCTACAAGCGGACCTGGAAGGGCACGTTGGTCAGCAGCTTCCTGCTGCCGCTGCTCTATCTGGCCGCGATGGGGATCGGGCTCGGATCCTTCGTGGACAGCGAGGGGACCGGCGCGCTGGGCGGTGTGAGCTATCTGCAGTACATCGCGCCCGGGTTGCTCGCCGCGACCGGACTGCAGATCGCTGTGGGTGAGGCGACGTACCCGGTGATGAGCGGGTTCAAGTGGCAGAAGTACTACTACTCGATGATCGTGACACCGTTGCGGGCGGCGGATGTGGTCTATGGGCAGCTCGGGTTCATCGCGTTCCGGGTGACCAGCACATGTCTGGTGTTCTTGATCGTGATCACCGCGTTCGGCGGGTTGAGGTCGCCGCTGGGTCTGCTGGGGTTGCCGGTCGCCCTGCTGGTCGGGATGGCCGTGGCCAGTCCGGTCGCCGCGTACGCGACCACGCTGGAGAACGACTCGGGTTTCGCGATGATCTTCCGGTTCGGCGTGGTTCCGGCGTTCCTGTTCTCCGGTGCGTTCTTCCCGGTCTCCCAGTTGCCGGACTGGATCGAGTGGCTCGCGTACGTCAGCCCGTTGTGGCACGGGGTCGAGCTGTCCCGCGACCTCAGCCTGGCCACGGTCGATCCGTGGATGGCGTTGCTCAACGTCGGTTACCTGTCCGCCTGGTTCGGGATCGGCACCTGGCTGGCCGTGCGCGGCTTCACGAGGAAGCTGATCGGCTGATGGCGACGCTGACTGCTCGTGTGGTGCCGGTGCCGATCCGGCTCGGCGGTGGGCGGTACATGGTGGAGCGCAACTTCCTCCTCTACCGCCGGTCGTGGGTGGTGTTCCTGTCCGGCTTCTTCGAGCCGGTGTTCTACCTGCTGTCGATCGGCGTCGGGGTGGCCCAGTTGGTCGGCGAGTTCACACTGTCCGACGGTACCCGGATCGGGTACGCCGCCTTCGTCGCGCCGGCCATGCTGGCCAGTTCGGCGATGAACGGTGCGATCTTCGACTCGACGTACAACATCTTCTTCCGGATGAAGTACGCGAAGCTGTACGACTCGATCCTGGCGACCCCGTTGCGGCCGTGGGACGTGGCGACCGGCGAGGTCACCTGGGCGCTGCTGCGCGGGGCCTGCTACTCGGCGATGTTCGTCGTGGTGATGCTGATCATGGGGCTGGTGTCGTCCTGGTGGGCGCTGCTCGCGTTGCCCGCCTCGGTGCTGATCGGGTTCGCGTTCGCCGGCGCGGGGATGGCGCTGACCACCTTCATGCGCAGCTGGCAGGACTTCGAGTTCGTGCAGTTGGCGATCATCCCGATGTTCCTGTTCTCGGCCACCTTCTACCCGGTCGAGACCTACCCGGCCGCGATCCGCTGGCTGGTCGAGATCACCCCGCTGTACCAAGGTGTCGTCCTCGAGCGCGCCTTCACCACCGGCACCGTCAGCTGGTCCCTCCTCGTCAACGCCCTCTACCTCGCCGCAATGGGCACCCTCGGCATGTACGTCGCCTCCCGCCGCCTCGGCAAGATCCTGCTCAAGTAGTCACGCACCGTGATGGTTCGGAACCCCTGGGTTTGTGTCGGCGTCGGATTGGCATGATCGGGCAGGTGAGGAATCCGGTGGGGGTGTGGCGGCGGCGGGTCGAGTTGAAGGCGCCGCGGGAGCGGTTGCCGGGTGGGCGGCGGCGGTGGATCCGGTCGTCGATGAACTGGCTGATCGACGAGTTCGGGCGTGACGTGCTGATGCGGCCGATCGTGCTGCCCGGCGAACTGATTCCGGCGGGGTACGACGGTGGGCTCGCGGCGGCCGAGGAGTTGTGTGCTCGGGTCGCGGAGCGGATGGATCTGCCGTCGGGCCGGTGCTCCCTCAGCTTCGGGCTGGTCGCGGACGGCGTACGACGTCCGGCGTACCGGGGAGTGGTGAAGGAGCAGTCCGGTCGATGGGTGCGGGGGATCGAGCGCAACGAGATCCACCTGGCGCCGGCGCTGGCCGGCGACCCGGTTGCCCTGGTCGCGATCTTCGCCCCCGAGGCCGGTCACGAGTTGCTGCTCGGTGGTCGCCGGATCTCGTTCGCGCACCGGCCCGACCACGAGCCGCTGACCGACCTGCTCACGGTGTTCTACGGACTCGGGATCTTCACCGCCAACGCGGCGTACGAACGTCGTCCGCGTCCGAACGGCCGGGGCAAGCAGCCGCTGGCCCGCGGCTACCTGCGTGAGGTGGCGCTGTCCGAGGCGCTCGCGTACTACGCCCTGCTCCGCGGCGAGCGCAGACCGGAGTGGGACCGGTTCCTGGATCCGCCGGTACGGCGGGTGATGCGCAACCACATGGCGGTGCTCACACACGGCCTCGCCAAATGACCGGCACGCAGCCGGTTGCCGCCGTAATGTGAGGGCGTGATCGATGCCAAGGACATTGTTCGCGCCGCGGATCTGCTGCACGACGTGGTGGCGCCGACGCCGCTGGAGTACTCGCGCTGGTTGAGTGACCTGGTCGGTGGCGACGTGTTCCTCAAGTGCGAGAACCTGCAGCGGACCGGTTCGTTCAAGCTGCGCGGGGCGTACGTCCGGATGGCCCGGCTGTCGAAGCGGGAGCGGGCTCGCGGTGTGGTCGCGGCAAGCGCCGGCAACCATGCGCAGGGGGTGGCGCTGGCGGCGCAGTTGCTCGGGATCAAGGCGACCGTGTTCATGCCGCACGGCGCACCGATCCCGAAGGAGAAGGCGACCCGGGCGTACGGCGCCGAGATCCGTTTCGTCGGAACGTCGATCGACGACTGCCTGCGGGCGGCACGCGCATTCGAGGCGGAGACCGGTGCCGTGCTGATCCACCCGTTCGACCACCCGGACATCGTGGCCGGGCAGGCGACGACCGGGCTGGAGATCGTCGAGCAGTGTCCGCAGGTGCGGACCGTCGTCGTACCGACCGGAGGCGGTGGCCTGATCGCGGGGATCGCGTCGGCGATGCAGCGCGATGGGTTACCGATCGAGGTGGTCGGAGTCCAAGCTGCCGGTGCCGCGGCGTACCCGGCGTCGCTCGCCGCCGGTGAGCCGGTGCAACTGGACGGCATGTCGACGATGGCGGACGGGATCGCGGTCGGTCTGCCGGGCGCTGTGCCGTTCGAGACGATCCAGCGGTACGTCGGGGAGATGCGCACGGTCGGCGAGGATTCGTTGTCCAAGGCCCTCTTGCTGCTGCTGGAACGGGCGAAGCTCGTGGTCGAACCGGCCGGCGCCGCCGCGGTGGCCGCCGTACTGGACGAGCCGGAGAGGTTCAAACCACCGGTCGTGGTGGTGCTGTCTGGTGGCAACATCGACCCGCTGCTGCTGATGCGCGTCATCCGGCACGGTATGGCGGCGGCAGGCCGCTACCTGTCGTTGCGGGTGCGGATCCCGGACACGCCCGGTGGTCTGGCGACCCTGCTGACCCAGCTCGCCGGCCTGGACGCGAACATCATCGAGGTGCTGCACGAGCGCATCTCGGAGACGCTGAATCTGGACGAGGTCGAGGTCGCACTGCAGCTCGAACTGCGGGGTGAAGAGCACCGCGAGCGGGTATTGGCCAGTCTGACCGGCAACGGGTACACGTACACGCTGAACTGAGGAGTTCGTTGTGAAGAAGACGCTCATCGCCGCCTCGGCGGCTTTGTTGCTCACGGCAGCAGCCTGTGCGCCGGGATCCGACAACCCGGGCGGCGGCACCAGCGCGCCGAGCACCGTGAAGACGGATGCCGCCTCGCTCGGCGACGTCCAGCTGACCGTCTGGGACCAGGAGGTCCGCGGCGGCCAGGCGGCCCAGATGGCGGAGTTGGTCAAGCAGTTCCAGGCGAAGTACCCCAACATCAAGGTCACCCGGGTCTCGCGCTCGTTCGACGACCTGAAGACGACCTTGCGGCTGGCGCTGTCCGGGAACAACGCCCCGGACGTCGTCCAGGCGAACAACGGCCGCTCCGACATGGGCGAGTTCGTGAAGGCCGGTCAGCTGGTGCCGCTGGACGAGTGGGCGAAGGCCTACAACTGGGGCAGCCGGTACCCGGGGTCCGTGCTGCAGTACTCGCGCTACTCGGCGGACGGCAAGACCTTCGGCGAGGGCAACCTGTACGGCTTGCCGCAGGTCGGCGAGGTGGTCGGGCTCTACTACAACAAGGAGAAGCTGACCAAGCTCGGCGTACAGCCGCCGAAGACGTGGGCCGAGTTCGAGGATGCGCTCGCCAAGGCGAAGGCGGCCGGTGAGGTGCCGATGCAGTTCGGCAACCTGGACAAGTGGCCGGCCATCCACGTGTTCGGCACGGTCCAGGACCGGTTCGTCCCGGCCGACCAGATCACCAAGCTCGCCTTCGGCCGGCCGGGTGCCTCCTGGAACACCCCGGAGAACACCAAGGCGGCCGAAACGCTGGTGTCGTGGGTCGACAAGGGCTACTTCAACCAGGGATTCAACGGGCAGGGGTACGACCCGGCCTGGCAGGACTTCGGCAAGGGCAAGGGCGTGTTCCTGATCGCCGGCACCTGGTTGCAGGCCGACCTGCAGAAGGCCCTCGGCGACAAGGTCGGCTTCATGCTGCCGCCGGGTGAGTCCGCCGATGCAAAGCCGGTGGTGACGGGTGGTACCGGTTTGCCGTTCGCGATCACCAACAAGGCGAAGAACCCGGACGCCGCCGCGGCGTACATCAACTTCATCACCAGCCCGGACGCGATGAAGATCCTCACCAGCACCGGCAACCTGCCGATCGCCGACACCTCGGCCCAGCAGGCCCCGCCCGGCCTGGCCAGTGACATCTTCAGCAGCTTCGGTACGGCGGTGAGCAAGGAAGCCCTGGTGCCGTACCTGGACTACGCGACCCCGACGATGTACGACACGATCGGAGCGGCGCTACAGGACCTCCTCGCGAAGAAGGCAGCACCCCAGCAGTTCCTGACCAAACTCGAGACCGACTACAGCAAGTTCGCTGGGAAGTGAGCGCACCGCCAGGAGAGCCGCGCCGGATTGGGTACTTGTACCTGTTGCCGGCGCTGCTCGTGTACGGCGCGTTCCTGCTGTATCCGTTGGTGCGCGCGGTGCACCTGTCGCTGTACGAGTGGGACGGGATCACGCTCGGCCGGTTCGTTGGACTGAGCAACTACGTGGACGTGGTCCGGGACGCCGGACTGCGGGCCGCGTTCGGGCACGCGCTGGTGCTGATCGTCTTCTACGCGGTCCTTCCGGTGCTGATCGGGCTGGCGCTGGCGTCGGTGCTGCAGCGGGCCAGGGTTCGCGGCCTCGGGTTCTTCCGGACCGTCGTCTTCCTGCCGCAGGTGGTGGCGATGGTCGTGGTGGCCGTCGCGTGGCGTCACATCTACGCTCCCGACGGCCCGCTGAACGACGTACTGCGGGCTGTCGGGCTGGATGGTGTCGCGCGCGGCTGGCTGGGGGACTACACGTTCGCCCTGCCGGCGGTCGGTGTGATCGGGACGTGGTTCGAGACCGGGTTGGTGACGGTGCTGCTGCTGGCGGGGATGTCGCGGATTCCGCGGGAGCGTTACGAGGCCGCGCGGCTCGACGGCGCCGGACCGCTGTCGGAGTTCTTCGCGGTGGTGCTGCCCGCGGTCCGCGGTGAGATCGCGGTCGCAGTGACATTGACGGTGATCGCGGCGTTGCGAACCTTCGACCTGGTCTACATCACCACGAGCGGCGGCCCTGGTACGTCGACCAGCGTTCCGGCGTACGAGGTCTATCACCGGGCCTTTGAACTCGGCCAGGTCGGCTCGGCGGCCGCCGTCGGGGTCTGCCTGACCGTGCTGATCTTCGTGATCACGCTCGGCGTCAACCGGTTGGCCGATCGGGGTGCCGCGTGAGGGCATCGTTCGCCGAGCGGATCGGCAACTACGCGCTCCTGACCGTCTTCGGCCTGTTCGCGCTCGGCCCGATCGTGACGATCCTCGCCGCCGCGCTCGGCCGGGACGACGCGGGAAGCGGCTCGAGTGGGTTCGGGAACTTCGGCGAGGCGTGGGAGATCGGACACTTCGGCACGTACCTGCGGATGAGTGTGGCGGTGTCGGTGACCGTCGTGGTCGTCAGCGTGCTGCTGTCGATCCTGAGCGGGTACGCATTCGGCACCATGCGGTTCCGCGGTGCCGGCGTGCTGTTCTACCTGTTCCTGATCGGGATCATGATGCCGACCGAGGCGATCGTCGTACCGCTGTACTTCGACCTGCGCACCCTCGGCCTGACCGACACGTTCTGGTCGGTCGCGCTCCCGCAGGTCGCCCAGTCCGTTGCCTTCGGCACCTTCTGGATGCGGGCCTACTTCCGGTCGGCCTCACGTTCGATGGTGGAAGCCGCCCGGCTGGACGGCGCCGGTCATTGGAGGACCCTGTGGCAGGTGCTGGTGCCGCCGGCCCGGCCCGCGCTGGTGACGCTGATCGTACTGGTGTTCATGTGGACGTGGAACGAGTTCCTCATCCCGCTGGTGATGGTGACGAGCGAGTCGCTGCGCACCGCGCCGCTGGGGCTGGCGTTCTTCTCCGGGCAGTACACGTCCGGCTTCACCCTGCTGGCCGCCGGCGCGGTGATCGTGGGTACGCCGGTCGTCCTCGTCTACGCCTTCCTCCAGCGCCACTTCATCGCCGGCATGCTGGAAGGCGCCGTCCGGGAGTGATCAGTCCTCGGCCAACGGCCGCACGTAGGTCAGCAGACTGACGAGGGTCTTGCCCGGCTCCTCCCAGGGCGCCAGGTGCGCCGAGTTCTCGAACCAGACGGCCTGCTTGTACGGCGCCTGGACCTTGGCGATCCAGGTCGCGGGCGGCTCCGACGGTGTCGTGTAGTCGTGCCGGCCCATGAACATCAGCACCGGGATCGGGAACTCGGTGACCCCGGTGAAGTCCACCTCGAGCAACTCGTCCAGGATCCGGCCCAAGGTGAACTGGTTGCCGTCGCCGATGGTCTCGGCCTCGTCGAGCGTGTACTCGGGGGAGAGCAGCGGCGCCTGGAAGAAGTAGAGGGAGTCGTCCCGGTAGGCGCTCAGCCCACCCCGGTACTGCGCCCACTGCCGGGCGATGATGATCCGCTCCCGGGTCAGCGGCTCGTCGCCCGGGTACGGCGCGATCGACGCGAGTTGCTCGAGAGCCTCGGTATGGCCGTGCCGACGGGCCTGCTCGACGGCGTACTCGAAGCAGAGCGTCTCGTTCGCCCGGGAATTGATCACTTGGCCGATGCCGACGTACGCGTGGAACAGGTCGGGCCGGGCGAGGGCGGCGGACATGCCGATCACAGTGCCCCAGCTGTGGCCGATCAGGATCACCTTGGCGACGCCGTACCGGTCCCGGATCTGCTGGGCGAGTTCGATCGCGTCATCGACGTACTGCGAGATCCGCAGGCTGTCCGCGATCGTGTCGGGGTCGGTGGTGCGGAAGGTCCGGCCGGCGCCGCGCTGGTCGTAGGTGACGACGGTGAAGTACTCCTCGATCGGCCGCTGGAACTGCCACCACACCGGCGACAGCGGCGATGCCGGGCCGCCGTGGACGAAGAGGATGACCGGGTTGGACCGGTCCTGGCCGCGGGCGTACACCCAGTGGTCGATGCCTCCGGCCGTCAGGTGGTAGGTCTCCTGGACACCGGTCGGGGCGACGATGCGCTGCAGGTCCGCGATGATCTCGCGGGCGTCATCGCCGGACAGCAGCGGTTCCTCAGCCATCCACCGATGGTAGGGGCTGACAGGTCTTGGCCAGCGGAGCGTGCAGCCGCTCGGCGAGCACCCGGCGCTGAGTGGGCCGGGCCTCGGTCTGGCGGCGCAGACCTTCGTCGGTGAGCCGGACGGTGACGGCGCGGCGGTCCTCGGGGCACATGTGCCGCTCGACCAGGCCGGCGGTCTCCAGCCGGCCGATCACCCGGGAGAGCGCGCTCTGGCTGAGGTGCACCGACTTCGCGATCGTCGCCACCTTCGCGGAGTGCTCCGGCAGCTCGGCGAGACGCTCGAGCACCTCGTACTCACTCATGCCCAGCGAATGACCAGCCTGCAGGGCCCGGTCGAGGGCGCAGGTCAGGTCCGCGTGGCGGGCCAGCAGCTCGCGCCACTCGCGGACATCAGCACTGGTCTCACCAGGACCGGCGCTGACCTTCGTGGCGGTCATGGAGGCGACATTATCATGCAGGCGCAATCTATGCAACTGCATTTAATGCCTGGACAATAGATGCACATGCATGCAATAGTCTCTCCTCGTGACACAGACAACGCACACCACATCACCGGCCCGCATGACCTGGGACGCGCGCCTCTGGGGCGCTCTTCTGGTGGTCTGCGGCGTGATCTTCCTCGACGGCCTGGACGTGTCCATGGTCGGCATGTCCCTGCCGTCCATCGGCGCCGACCTGGACGTTCCCCTTTCGTCCCTGCAGTGGGTCGTGACCGGCTACGTGCTCGGGTACGGCGGCCTGCTGCTGCTCGGCGGGCGAGCCGCCGACCTGCTCGGGCGCCGCCGCGTGTTCCTGATCGCGCTGGCTGTCTTCGCCGTGGTCTCGATGCTGAGCTCGCTGGCCACCAACCCTGAACTGCTCATCGCCGCGCGGTTCGTCAAGGGCGTCGCCGCCGCGTTCACCGCGCCGGCCGCGCTGTCCATCATCACCACGACCTTCCACGAGGGCCCGGACCGCAACCGCGCCCTCAGCATCTTCACCACCTGCGCCGCCAGCGGGTTCTCGATGGGCCTGATCCTCGGTGGGGCGCTGACCGAGGTCGGCTGGCGCTGGACCTTCCTGATGCCCGGCCCGGTCGCCCTGATCGTGCTGCTGTTCGCGATCAAGCTGATCCCGAACAGCCCGCGGGACAACGCCGTCGGCGGTTACGACATCCCCGGCGCGATCACGGTCACCGCCGGCATGCTGTCCCTGGTCTACGCCGTCGTCGGCGCGGAGCACGCCGGCTGGGCCTCGGTGCAGACCATCGGCACCTTCGCGCTGTCGGCCGCACTGCTGGCCGCCTTCGTCGCGATCGAACTGCGGTCGAAGCACCCGCTGGTCCGGCTCGGCATCCTGCGCAACGCGTCGCTGCGCCGGGCGAACCTGGCCATCCTGACCGTGTTCGGCTCGTACGTCGCCTTCCAGTTGATCGGCACGCTGTACCTGCAGAACCTGCTCGGCTGGTCGTCGTTCGAGACCGCGCTCGCCTTCCTGCCGGCCGGCCTGCTGGTCGCCACGCTGTCGCCGAACGCCGGCAAGCTGGCCGACCGGTTCGGGACCGAGACGATGATCATCACCGCGATGGCGTTCTTCGTCGCCGGGTACGCCCTGTCGCTGCGGATCGGCCCGGAGTCGGCGTACTTCGCGACCGTGTTCCCGACCATCATGCTGCTCGGCCTCGGGTTCGCGATCGGGTTCCCGGCGCTGAACATCCAGGCGGTGTCCGGTGTCCCGGACCACGAGCAGGGTCTGGCCTCCGGGCTGTTCAACACCTCCAACCAGGTCGGCGGCGCGGTGGTCCTGGCGATCGTGACCGCGGTCATCAGCAGCCAGTCCGTCGGCGTCACCACGCCGGCCGGGATGCTGTCGGCGTACAAGCCGGGTCTGGCCGTGGTGACCGGGATCGCCGCGCTCGGGCTGGTCATCGCGCTGACCGGTCTGCGTGGGCTCCGCGCCCGGCGGGAGGCCGAGGCGGTCGAGGCCGCCGAGCTGGCCGCAGTACAGAGGGAGCTGGCCGAGGAGGAGATGACCCCGGCCGCGTGACAACAACCAGCTCCTCCCGGGGCTGTTGCAGATATGAAGAGCAGTGCGGGTCACGGTTGTGGCCCGCACTGCTGTGTCTCGGGGGCCGGATGGGAGCGGTTAAGGGCGATCCCCGATTGGTTTCGGCCCCGCCGAGTGCTGGACTGGGCACATGAGCAACCAGAGCGACTACGACCGGCGGGTCAGGGACATCCTCGACCGGGTCGCCAAGGGCCACTTGTCCACCGAGGAAGGCGCCACCCTGATCGCCGCCATCAAGCCTGCACCTTCCGCGGGCGCGGCATCAGAAGGCGGTACTCCGGCCGACGCATCCGCTGGTGCGACGGCCGTGCCGGGTGAGGCGGACGGTCCGGTCGCACAGGAGCCGGTTGCCGACTCCTCGGCCGCAGGCAAGACCGACTGGCCGTCTGCGGACGATCTGCCGTCGCCGTCCGTGTGGGCGGACGTGGTCGACTCTCCGGACGCTGTCGATGTGCCCGTGGGCAAGGCCGCTCCGAAGGACGCCGAGACCCCCGCGGCCCCGGCTGCCGGCCAGGGCGCGGGTGTGCAGGAGAGCGTGGTCGACGAGGCGCCGGCCGAAGCCGAAGAGGCCGAGGCCGACGACGTGGAAGAGCACAGCAACGTGCCGATGCCGGCCGGGGTGCAGCGGGTGACGGTACGGGCGATCGGACGCCGGGTGCGGCTGATCGGTGAGCCCGCGGTCAACGGCGTTGCGGTGGACGGGCCGCACGTGATCAAGCGGGACGGTGACACCCTTGCGATCAGCAGCGAGGGCGACATGGGCGTCTCGATCGACGGGTTCAGCATGTTACGCAACCCGACCGACCTGAAGTCGCACGTCAACGGCCTGGCCAGGGAGCTGTCCATCCGGGTCAACCCCAGCCTGGAGGTCGAGGTCGAGGTGACCGGCGGCAGTGTCGCCGCCGAGCGTCTGCCCGGTCTGACCCGGGTCCGCGTCACCGCGGGTACGGCGAAGGTGGTCGACGTGTCCGGGCCGATCGACCTGCTCGTCCAGGCCGGCACGGCCACTCTGGACGCCCAGATCACCAAGGGCCGGTCCCGGGTCCGCGTCGAGTCCGGCGCCGCCAACGTGAACCTGCGCCGTGGCTCCGATGTCCACGTCCACACCGAGTCCCAGCTCGGCCGCGTCTCCTGGACCGGCGCCGTCAGCGGTCAGTCCAAGGACGTGGAGATCGGCCGGGGCCGGGCAGCGCTCGACGTCGAGGTCCTGGTCGGCACGGCTCAGATCGCTTCCGACTAGTCGTTTCGGCTCAGTCGTTTCGGGTGCCAGGCAGATCCTGCGGGTCTGCCTGGCGCTGCTCTGTCGCGGGGACCGTGCGGAGGGTGCGGAACGGCGAGAACACCAGGAACGCCGTGCCGGCGAGGGTTGCCAAACCCGAGATCCAGAGGGTGGCTCGCAGACCGAACGCAGTACCCAGTCCGCCGCCCAGGAGGCTGCCCAGGGGTGCCGCGCCCCAGCCGACGAAGCTCATCGTCGCGCTGACCCGGCCCTGCAACTCCGGCGGGCACACGCGTTGTCGGGTGCTGACCTGCAGGATGTAGCTGACGATGATGCAGAACCCGGCCAGCAGTGTCGCGGCGACGAACCAGCTCGCCTGCCAGCCCGGTCCGGTCAGCGCCTGAAGCGTGAAGGCCACGCCGATCCCTGTCGACGACAGCAGCAGCGCGCGGGCGTCGCCGTACCTGTTGCTGATCTTCTCGGTGACCGCTGACGCGACGATCGCGCCGCCCAAGCCGATCATGCTCAGTACGCCGATGGTGCTCGGCTGCAAGTGGATCTCGCGGACCAGGAACACGATCATCACCGCAGAGCCCGCGGCCTGGAACAGCATTGTCGTCGCCGTGTTGAGCGCGATCGGCCGCAGCAGAGGGTGGCGGAACACGTACCGCAGGCCCTCCGCGATCTCCCGCCGCAGGTTCGGCTTCTCCGGTTTGGCCGGACGTGGCTCCGGCGTACGGATGGAGCGGAGCCAGAGCGCGGACCACAGGAAGCTCAGAGCGTCCAAGCCGATCGTCACCGCGGCGCTGAGCCACTGAACCAGTACACCGCCCGCACCGGCACCGAGCACTGCGGCGACGGAGTGGTTGGCTGCCAGTTTGGCGTTCCCCGGGAGCAGCTGGTCCGGCTCCAGCAGTCGAGGCGGGTAGGAACTGTGTGCCACGTCGAACAGCACCGTGAGTATCCCGGCCAGCACCAGTACGACGTACAGCTGCGTGAGACTCAGTACGCCGAACAGGGCCGCGATGGGGATCGAGCCGAAGAGCACTGCCCGGCCCAGGTCGGCGAACACGAGTACCGGCAGGCACCGGACACGGTCGACCCACGCACCGGCGAACAGGCCCAGCAGGAGCCAGGCGGCCGTCTCGCACGTGCGGAGCAATGAGACCTGGAAGGTGGTCGCATCCAGGGTGAGTACGGCGAGCAGCGGGATCGCGATCATGCTCAACCGGGTGCCGAGCTGACTGAGCAGGTCCGCGGCCCAGAGACGGCGGAAATCGGGGTGGCTGAGGATGCTCCGGCTGGACGTCATACCGGGACCGTAAGTGCATAGTTGAGTCGTGTCGACTCAACTATCAACAAAGTTGAGTCTCTAAGACTCAAGTTTCGACTCAGGGTTGGCTCAGGGTCAAAAGGTGTCGAAACTGTCGGCGGCCTCCGCCAGGATGATGACCTGCGTCACATCCAGAAGGGGGACGTGCGGCATGGCTGCAATCGAGGCGATCGGCCTCGTGAAGACGTTCAAGTCACGGAAGAACACGGTGAAGGCACTCGACGGGATCGACCTCGAGGTGCCGGAGGGGAGTGTGCTCGGCCTGCTCGGGCCGAACGGCGCGGGCAAGACCACCACGGTCCGGATCCTCACCACGCTGATGGCACCGGACGAAGGTTCGGCGCGGGTGCTCGGGTACGACGTGGTGAAGGACGCCGACCTGGTCCGCTCGCTGGTCGGCCTGTCCGGTCAGTACGCCGCTGTCGACGAACTGCTCACCGGCCGGGAGAACCTGTGGATGTTCGGCCGGCTGTACCGGCTGAGCAGCGAGCAGGCGAAACAGCGGGCCGACGAGTTGCTGGAGATCTTCGATCTGACCGACGCCGCGGACCGGATCCTGAAGACGTACTCGGGTGGCATGCGGCGCCGGCTGGACCTGGCCGGCTCGCTGATCGCGCAACCCAAGGTCCTGTTCCTGGACGAGCCCACGACCGGGCTCGATCCACGCAGCCGGCTCGACCTGTGGCAGATCATCCGGGACCGGGTCAGCGAAGGTGTGACGATCCTGCTGACCACGCAGTACCTGGAAGAAGCCGACGAGCTGGCCGACAGCATCGCGGTGGTCGACCACGGGTCGGTGATCGCCCGCGGTACGGCGGACGAGCTCAAGGCGAAGGTGGGCGGTGAGCGGATCGAGGTCGTCGTCCACGACCCCGACGAGACCTCCCGCGCGCTCGAGTTGCTCACCGCCGCGCTCGGCGTCACCGACCCCGACGCGACCTCGATGGACAGGCACAGCCGGCGCATCACCGTGCCGGCGCCGGGTGGGTCGAGCTCGCTGGTCGACGTGATCCGCACCCTCGACGGGGCCGGCATCCGGATCGCCGACATCGGCCTGCGCCGGCCGACGCTCGACGACGTGTTCCTCACCCTGACCGGGCACGAGGCGGAAGAGAAGGAGACGGTGTGAACGAGCGGAGCGCGGCTTGTGTCTCGTCGGCGCCCGGAGCGAAGCGAGGACGCCGATGAGCACGTCGGTTGACCGTACGCCGGTTGACGGCCCGGCGCGGGTGAACCCGATCGGCCGGGCGGTGTCGGACGCGGGTGTGCTGGCCTGGCGGAGCCTGAAGCGGATCCCGCGGACACCGGACATGCTGATCTACGCGACCATCCAGCCGATCATGTTCGTGCTGCTGTTCGCCTACGTGTTCGGTGACGCGATCCCGATTCCCGGGGCGCCGGGGGCCAAGGCCTACCGGGAGTTCCTGATGTCCGGGATCTTCGCCCAGACCATGGCGTTCGCGGTCGCGTCCGCGAGCGTCGGGCTGGCCGACGACATGTCGAAGGGGCTGATCGACCGGTTCCGGTCGTTGCCGATGGCACGGTCCGGGGTGATCGCCGGCCGGGTGATCGGCGACCTGGTGTTCAACGCGTTCGTGATGCTGGTGATGGTGATCTGCGGGTTCATCGTCGGCTGGCGCTGGCACAACGGGTTCGGCCAGGCGCTGGCGGCGTTCGGGATCCTGCTGCTGTTCGCGTTCGCGATGCTGTGGGTGGGCGCGCTGATCGGCCTGTCGGTCGGCGGTCCCGAGGTGGCGGCGTCGGCGGGCCTGATCTGGCTGTTCCCGCTGACGTTCCTGTCCAACGCCTTCGTCCCCACGCCGAACCTGCCGGGCGCGCTGCAGCCGGTGGCCGAGTGGAACCCGATCTCCTCGATCGTCGCCGCCTGCCGTCACCTGTTCGGCAACCCGTCCCCGTTCGCCAGCGACGGCTTCCCGGCGCAGCACCCGGTGCTGCTGTCGCTGATCTGGTGCACGGTGATCATCGCGATCTTCGCGCCGCTCGCCGTCCGGAAGTACCGCAGCGCGACCAGTCACTGATCCAGTCACCGCGGCGGCCGGGCATCCGTGTCCGGTCGCCGTCGTACGTCCCGAGCCGTTGACAAGACTTGTACGGCGTACAAATACTTCGAACTGTGTTAAAGGAACCGGCGGCGAACTGGCGGGAGGCGCGGCGGGCGAACGCCCGGGCCGCAGTGCTGACGGCCGCCTGGGAGTTGGTGCGCGCGGACGGGCTGGCCGCGTTGTCGCTGCGTGAGCTGGCACGGCGGGCCGGTATCACCACGCCGACGGTGTACGCGTACTTCGCGTCCAAGAACGCCATCCTGGACGCGATGTTTCGGCAGGCGGCACAGGCGTTCCTCGACCTGAAGGCGTCCCTGCCGGAGACCGACGATCCACAGCAGGATCTGCTCGCCGACGTACGCACGTTCATCGACTTCTGCGTGTCCGACGTACCGCGGTACCAACTGCTGTTCCAGCACGCGGTGCCCGGGTTCACGCCGTCGGAGGAGTCCTACGGGCTCGCGGTGAAGGCGCTCGACCTCACCCGCGAACTCCTCGCACGCAACGGCGTGCACGATCCGCGGCACCTCGACATCTGGACGGCAGTGATGACCGGCCTCGTCGACCAGCAGGTCTCCAACGAGCCTGGCGGCGACCGGTGGACCCGTCTCGCCGAGGACGTCACCCGGATGTTCCTCGCCCAGTTCGCGAGCGGGGACGCCGGCGCAGCAAGGGGGAAACCATGACCACCGTGACCCGGCCCAGCCTGCACCACCTCGCACTGACCGTGACGGACCTGGATGCCAGCGTCCAGTGGTACGGCGATGTGTTCGGTGTGCAACCCGTCCTCGACGTACCGCATCAGGGCGGCGTCGGGCGCATCCTCGCCGACGCGGACCGCCGGCTGATGATCGCGCTGCACCACCACGACACCAACGACGGCGCCCTGTGCAAGGAAACCGTCACCGGCCTCGACCATGCCGGCTTCGCCGTCCCCAGCCGAGCGGACCTCGAACAATGGCAGGACCACCTCGAGGCCCACGGCGTAGTCCGCGCCGACACCGCCGACAAACCCCTCACCCAGTCCCCCATCAGCGACGAGCCCTACGCCTCGGTCCTCGTCTTCCGAGACCAAGACAACATCCAACTAGAACTCTTCGCCCCGGCCCACCAGTAAGCCGTACGGCGGGAAATGAGAAGCGCCCCGGGGGATTCCACCGGGGCGCTGGAGCTGGGTGGGGTCAGCCGGTGAAGGGTTCGGCGGCGACGATCTCGACCGTCACGTCCTTGCCGTTCGGCGCCTCGTAGGTCGCCTTGTCGCCCTTCTTCTTGCCGAGGATCGCGGAACCCAGCGGGGACTGCGGCGAGTACACGTCGATGTCGACCGACGCGTCCAGGGCCAGCAGTTCGCGGGAGCCGAGCAGGAACGTCTCGACGTCGTCGTCTCCGGCGAACTTGATCGAGACCTTCATCCCGGGCTCGATCTTGCCGCCGGCCTTCGGGGTCTCGCCGACCCGGGCGCGACGCAGCATGTCCTCCAGCTGCCGGATCCGGGCCTCGATCTTGCCCTGCTCGTCCTTGGCGGCGTGGTACCCGCCGTTCTCCTTGAGGTCGCCCTCGTCCCTGGCCTCGCTGATGCGCTGCGTGATCTCGGCACGGGCGGGGCCCTTGAGGTGCTCGAGCTCGGACTTCAGCTGGTCGTAACCATCCTGCGTCAGCCAGACAACGCTGTCCTCGTCGATCTTCTGCGTCACGGGCTGCTCCTTGTGTCGGTGGGATGGGCAGAAAAGCTTCTGGCCGCCGTCGTCGACGGCGACCAATCCACTGAGCGTAGCAAGTTACAGGCCGGAACCCCACTGTTCTTTCCCGCCTCAACGCCGGGGAAACCGCTTGCCCGGTGGTTTTTCCCACATCCCGCCCCACCAATCCGGCAATCGGTTGCCCACGCCACCCGCACAGCCTCAATCGGTACGGCGCCGGGACTGGGGGGCGTCGGTATGCGAGGTGGTTGGGGCGGGCGGGGCGGTGGCGTGGTGCTGGTGCGGGTGGGGCGGTGGCGGTGGTGGTGGTGCGGGTGGGCTGGTGGGGCGGTGGTGGTGGTGCGTGTGGGACGGTGGCGCGGAGGTGGACGGGTGACTGGTGTGGGGTGTGTGCGCCGCGGGGTCAGTGGGGGCGGGGGTTGTCGGGGGTGGTGCAGCCGATGAGGACGACTGAGGTGGCGGCGCGTTGGGTGGTGAGGGTGGCCGGGAGGGTCTGGTGGCGGGGGGAGTCGGCGGGGATCGTGATGGTGAGTTCGCCGACGATGGAGAAGTCGGCGGCCTTCGCCTGCAGCCGGCAGCTGGCCTCGGTCGGCTCGGACCGGTCGACCTGGATGGTCGCCTTCGCGGTCCGCGGTGAGGTGATCTCGAAGCCGATCAGCCGTGACGTGACCGGTGGGGTCGACTGTACGAACGCGGCCCACAGCAACCACGCCAACCCCACCGCGACCACAACAGCCACCACCCCGATTACCACCGGCCGCCGCGACCGTCCCCCTCGCCCGTACCGTGCGTCGAGGTCTGTTGTCGGGGGAGTGGGTGACGGCTCAGTCAACGGGAGTCCAGGGGGTCGGTCGTGGGGGTGGGGCGGGGTTGGAGGACCATTGTGTCTTGTGAGTGGAGATCTTCGGTTGCTGCATGTGCATGCGCACCCTGATGACGAGTCGAGCAAGGGGGCCGCGTCGACGGCCCGGTACGTCGCCGAGGGCGTCGAGGTCATGGTGGCCACGTGTACCGGTGGGGAACGCGGATCGATCCTGAATCCGAAGATGGACCGGCCGGAGGTGCTCGAGAACATCAGCGAGATCCGCCGGCGGGAGATGGACGCGGCCCGGGAGATCCTCGGCATCCGGCAGGAGTGGCTGGGCTGGGTCGACTCGGGGTTCCCGGAGGGTGACCCGCTGCCGCCGCTGCCCGAGGGCTGCTTCGCGTCGCTCAAGGTCGAGGACGCCGCCGCGCCGCTGGTGAAGCTGATCCGCGAGTTCCGTCCGCAGGTCGTGACGACGTACGACGAGAACGGCGGCTACCCGCACCCCGACCACGTGATGTGCCACCAGATCACCGTGGCCGCGTTCGAGGCGGCCGGTGACAAGGACGCCTACCCGGGTCTCGGCGAGCCGTGGCAGCCGCTGAAGCTGTACTACCACCACACGTTCCACCGCGAGCGGATGAAGGCGCTGCACGACGCGATGGTGGCCCGCGGCCTCGAGTCGCCGTACGCCGAACGCCTGCAGGACTGGAAGCCGGACCCGGAGAACGAGCGCCGGATCACCACCCGGGTCGAATGCGCGCAGTACTTCTCGGTCCGGGACAAGGCGCTGTTGGCACACGCCACTCAGATCGACCCGGACGGTGCGTGGTTCGCCGTGCCGCTGGAGGTGCACCAGGAGGCGTGGCCGACCGAGGACTACGAACTGGCCCGGAGTCTGGTGGACACAGCACTTCCCGAGGACGACCTGTTCGCGGGGCTGCGCTGACGGCGGGCCCGGACAGTGAGAGACTGGTGGCGTGACAGCGATGACCACCCTTGTGACGACCGAGATCGACCCGAACTCGGTGCGCCCCGGCTGGGTCGCGCTGCTGATCGTGCTGGCGCTCGGTGTCGCCACGGCGCTGCTCATGCGCAACATGGGCAAGCAGTTGAAGCGGATCGACTTCGACGGCGATGGTGCGGACGGCCGAGCACCGTCCGGCGGCCCAGCGAGCGAGGACAGCTCAGCGGACCCGGCTGGCGATGCCGGGCCGAAGGCGACGGCCACCCCGACTGCGACTGACTCGTCGGCCACGAGGCCGGCCACGACGTCGCCAGCCACCTCGTCGGGCACCGACCCGAAGGCGCATTCGAAGCACTGAGTGCGACACCCTCATCACGAGTTGGTGTCGACTGGGCAGCCCACCTCCGGCTGACCCTATAGTGAGCCGCGTGTCGAATCGTGCCGAGGGCGGGGCCCCTCAGTGACCGCGACCCGCGCTGCCCGGCACCGCATGCCCGGACGGCTGGTGGCGGGTGGCGCGAGCGCGGTGGTGGTCGCCTCGGTGGGGCTGGTGATCGCGCTGTTCGCAGCGGGTAGTGAGCCTCGCGACATCGGTGTGATCGGCGGACCCAGCCTGTTCGTCGGCTGGCTGCTGCCGTTCTTCCGGCTGATCGCCGTGCTGGCGACCGTCGGCTGCGCGGGCGCTCTGCTGGCGGCCGTCGTACTGCTGCGGATCGAGGGCGGACCGCTCGGCGTCCAGGGCCGGCGGGCGGTCCGGGACGCCAGCAACTCCGCGATCATCTGGGCGGTCTGCTCGTTCGCCGGCGCCGTGGTCACCGCCGCGATTCTGCTCGACACTCCGGTCGACCTGCTCCGGCTCCGGCTGGACGACGCGCTCGGCGTACCCGAGGTGAAGGCGCTGCTGATCACCGGCATCCTCGTGGCCGCCCTGGGGATCGGCATCCGCCGGGTCCAGACGTCGTCGGCGGCCGGGCTCGGGGTGATCGTCGCGATCACCGCGCTCATTCCGACGGCCGTCACGGCGTACCCGCGCAACGAGTCGTACGTCGTCCTGGCCGGGACGGCCCTGGTCTTCCACGTCATCGCGGCGACCAGTTGGATCGGCGGCCTCGCGGGCCTGGTCCGGTACGGGCGGGCCAGCCGGAGCGGCCTTCCGATCGTGCTCGAACGGTTCAACCAGGTCGCGCTGATCTCGTCGGTCGCCGTACTGCTGAGCGGCCTGATCAGCGCGGCCGGCCGGCTGGCCGCGAAGGGCGGCGGCTGGGACGCGGTCCCGGACGCGTTGACGGCGGGCTCGTACGGCGCTCTGTTGCTGGCCAAGATCGCCGCCTTCGTGCTTCTGGTCGTCGGCACCTGGCTGCACCGCCGCAGAGCCACCGGCGACCTGATCGCGGACGGCCGGGGCTTCTGGCAGATCGTCGGCTTCGAACTCGTCACGATGGCCCTGACCCTGGGCCTCTCGGTCGCTCTTTCGCAGACCCCCTAACGTGGAGGTATGACGTCCGTCAACGAGCTAGGCCGGAGTACGAGTCCCTACCTGCGGCAGCACGCGGAGAATCCGGTGGCGTGGCGGGAGTGGTCGGACGCCGCGTTCCAGGAGGCTCGGGAGCGGGACGTGCCGGTGTTCCTGTCGATCGGGTACTCGGCGTGTCACTGGTGTCATGTGATGGCGCACGAGTCGTTCGAGGACGAGGCGACGGCGGCGTACCTGAACGAGCACTTCGTCTGCGTCAAGGTGGATCGCGAGGAGCGTCCGGACGTGGACGCGATCTACATGTCGGCGACGGTGGCGATGACCGGGCACGGCGGCTGGCCGATGTCGGTGTTCCTCACCCCGGGCGGCGAACCGTTCTTCTGTGGCACGTACTTCCCGGCCGAGCAGCGCAGCGGTATGGCGTCCTTCCGGCAGGTGCTCGAGTCGCTGGTCGACGCCTGGCGCACCAAGCGTGACCAGATCGACGGCATCGGCCGGCGGGTGGTCGAGCAGCTGGGTGCCCAGCAGGTCCAGCCGGGCGACACGATCGATCTCGACCGGGCGGCCGCGCTGCTGAAGGTCGACTTCGACCCGGTGGACGCCGGTTTCGGCGCCGCACCGAAGTTCCCGCCGTCGATGGTGCTCGACTTCCTGCTGCGCCATCGCCGCCGTACCGGGTCCGGGGACGCGCTCGCGATGGTCGAGGCGACGTGCGAGCGGATGGCGCGCGGTGGAATGTACGACCAGCTGGCCGGCGGCTTCGCGCGGTACTCGGTCGACGCCCAGTGGGTCGTTCCGCACTTCGAGAAGATGCTGTACGACAACGCCCTGCTGCTCGACGTCTACACGCACTGGTGGACGGTCAGCGCGAACCCGCTGGCTCGCCGGATCGCCGAGGAGACCGCCGATTTCCTGATCGCCGAGCTCCGCACCCCGGAAGGCGGTTTCGCCTCCGCTCTCGACGCCGACACCGAGGGAGAGGAGGGCAAGTACTACGTCTGGACGCCGGAGCAGCTCCACGAAGCGCTGGGCGAGGACGACGCCCGGTGGGTCATCGAACTCTGCAACGTCACCGGCACCTTCGAGCACGGCGCCTCGGTGCTCCAACTCCGCCAGGACCCCGACGACCCCGAGCGGTGGCAGCGTCTGCGGGCAACGCTCCGCGAGGCAAGGAGCCACCGCACCTATCCCGGCCGCGACGACAAGGTTGTTGCCGCCTGGAACGGTCTGGCCATCACCGCCCTCGCCCGGGCCGGCGTGATTCTGTCCAGGCCCGAGTACGTCGAAGCCGCCGAAGCCGCGGCCGGATTGGTCCGGGACGTCCACATCGACGACACCGGGCGGCTGCATCGGACCTCTCGGGACGGAGTCCAGGGGACCGCTCACGGTGTGCTCGAGGACTACACGGCGTACGCGCAGGCCTGTCTGACCCTGCTGGGTGTCACCGGCAACATCGAGTGGTACGACACCGCGCGGCAACTGCTCGATCGGACCCTCGACCAGTTCGTTGCCGACGGCTCGTACTTCGACACGGCCGCCGATGCCGAGGCGCTGGTCTGGCGACCGCAGGATCCGACCGACAACGCCAGCCCGTCGGGCGTGAGCCTTGCCGCCGAGGCCTTCACCACCCTGGCCAGCCTGACCGGATCGGTCCGGTACGAGACCGCGGCCGAGCAGGCGCTCAAGGCGTCCGCGACCGTCGCGGCCCGGGCTCCCCGGTTCGCCGGCCGGGCCCTGGCCGTGGCCGAGACCGTTGCCTCCGGCCCGCTCGAGATCGCGATCGCCGGCGCGTCGCCCGACCTGCTGAGGACGGCGATGACCGAGGCTCCGTGGGGTACGGCGATCGTCCAGGGGGAGCCGGGTCTCGCCGTACCGCTGATGGAAGGCCGTGGGCTGGTCGGGGACAAGCCGGCGGCGTACGTCTGTCAGAAGTTCACCTGCCGGCTGCCGGTCGTGTTGCCGGAAGACCTTCGCCGGGAGTTGACGGCGGCGAACTGACAACGGCGGCGGTGCGGGTTTTCCCTGCCGTTTCGCGCGAATCTCTTGACTGCGGCCCCTGCGCGGACGAGAGTCCTCCCTCAGTCGGATGTAACAGATCTCGCATGTCCTGACACACAGTGTCACAACAGAGGCAGTGGCACTGCTGGGCCAGACATCCGGCGTCCCCAAATTGAATTGGTCGCTGCGCCCAAACAGCGACCACACCGTGAGGAGATGTTGTCTTGAAACGACTGACATCAGCAGGGGCGGTGGCCATCGTCGCGGCAGCAGGACTTGCCGGGGCGTCGCTCGCCGGCTCGCCCGCGGGAGCCGCTGATCGTGCGGCTCCGTTCCCGGCATCCGGCTTCAACCAGCCGGCCGCGGTCCAGGCCGAACAGGCGCTGACCGCGCGGACGGCCGCAGTTCTCGGACTCGCGAGTGGTGAGGTGCTCAAGGTTCGCGACGTCGTGCGGGATCCGGACGGTACCGAGTACGTTCGCTACGACCGGACCTACAACGGCCTGCCCGTGGTCGGCGGCGACCTGATCCTCAAGCGCAAGGGCGAGAAGATCAACCAGGTCACCTACAACCGCGGCGCAAAGTCCGTCGGTGTCCCGACCAAGCCGACTCTGTCCCAGTCGGCCGCGTTGGCCACCGCCGCCAAGAGCGCCAAGTTCAAGGCCACCGGCAACAAGGGCTCTCTGGTCGTGTTCGTCACCGAGGCCAGGCCCGTCCTCGCGTACGACGTCGTCACCACCGGCGTGAAGGCGGACCAGACCCCGTCCGTCCTGCACTCCTACATCGACGCCAAGACCGGCGCGGTGCTGGCCCAGAGCGACGAGATCAAGACCGGCACCGGCAATTCGATGTACTCCGGCACCGTCAGCATCGGTACGTCGGGCAGTTACACGATGAGCGACCCGAGCCGTGGCGGCAACTACACCACGGACCTCAACGGAGCGACCTCCGGGACCGGCACCACGTTCACCGACCCGGACGACACCTGGGGCAACGGCACCACCTCGAACCGGCAGACCGCCGGTGTGGACGCGCACTTCGGTGCCCAGCTGACCTGGGACTACTACAAGAACGTCCACTCCCGCAACGGCATCTGGAACAACGGCCAGGGCGCCCGGTCCCGGGTGCACTACGGCAACGCGTACGTCAACGCGTTCTGGGACGGCACCCAGATGACGTACGGCGACGGCGCCAACAACCAGCGGCCGCTGACCTCGATCGACGTCGCCGCCCACGAGATGACCCACGGCGTCACCGAGGCGACCGCGAACCTGAACTACTTCGGCGACGCGGGCGGCCTGAACGAGGCCAGCTCGGACATCTTCGGTACGGCCGTGGAGTTCTCCGCCAACAACTCCGCCGACCCGGGTGACTACCTGATCGGCGAGAAGATCAACATCAACGGGAACGGCACGCCGCTGCGTTACATGGACAAGCCGTCGAAGGACGGACGCAGCGTGGACTGCTGGTCGACCAGCACCGGCGGGATGGACCCGCACTACTCGTCCGGCCCGCTGAACCACTGGTTCTACCTGGCCTCGGAGGGCACCGGCAGTAAGGTCATCGGCGGCGTGACGCACAGCAGCACCGCCTGCAACGGCGCCACCATCACGCCGGTCGGCCGCGACGTGGCCGCCAAGGTCTGGTACCGGACGCTGAGCACGAAGCTCTCCTCGGGCAGCACCTACAAGGACGCCCGCGAAGGCGCGATCAACTCGGCCAAGGAGCTGTACGGCGCCGACTCGACCCAGTGCAAGGGCATCGAGGCCGCGTTCAACGGCATCTCCGTCCCGGCCGGCGCGGCGACCTGTGGTGGCAGCACCGAACCGCCGCCCACCGGTGGCAACCTACTGCTGAACCCGGGCTTCGAGTCCGGTGCGGTGAACTGGACCGGCACCTCCGGCCCGATCACCAACGACACCGGCCGCCCGGCCCGGACCGGCACCTGGAAGCTGTGGCTCGGCGGCAACGGCACCACCTCGACCGAGACCATCTCCCAGCAGGTCACCATCCCGGCGACCGCGACCAGTGCGACGCTGTCGTTCTGGATCCGCATCGACACCGCCGAGACGACCACCTCGACCGTGTACGACCGGACCAGGATCCAGATCGTCGACGGTGCGACCACGACGACGCTGGCGACGTACTCGAACCTGAACAAGAACACCACCTACACGCAGAAGACCTTCAACGTGACGGCCTACAAGGGCAAGACGATCTCGGTGAGGTTCCTGATGAACGAGGACTCGTCGCTGCAGACCAGCTTCGTGGTCGACGACACCTCACTGGCCGTGAGCTGACCCGCTCGCGGTGACACCCGTCCGGGGCGCGCGGCCTCCGCCCAGGCCCGCGCGCCCCGGATTCTTCTTTGATTGAGGCCAAAGGAGATCCGCCCATGCGCAAGTCCGTCTACTCCGGTCTCGGCATCGCTCTCGTAGCCGGCGCACTGTTTGCCCCAGGCAACGTCGCCGGCGCGGTCGAGTCACCGGACATCTCCGTCACCAACACCAAGGCGCACCTCGACCAGTTCCAGGCGATCGCCACGAACAACGGCGGCAACCGCTACACCGGCCGCCCCGGCTACAAGGCGTCGGCCGACTGGGTGAAGGCCAAACTCGACGCGGCCGGTTACACCACCACCCTGCAGTCCTTCTCCACCTCGGTCGGTACGTCGTACAACGTCATCGCCGAATGGCCGCACGGCGACCCGAACCACGTCGTGATGGCCGGTGCCCACCTGGACTCGGTCAGCTCCGGTCCGGGGATCAACGACAACGGCTCAGGCAGCGCCGGCGTACTCGAAACCGCCCTCGCCTACGCTGCCGGCGGCCAGACTCCCAGGAACCGGTTGAGGTTCGGCTTCTGGGGCGCCGAGGAACTCGGGCTGCTCGGCTCCAAGTACTACGTCAACAACCTGCCGGCCGCCGAGCGCGACAAGATCGAGCTGTACCTGAACTTCGACATGATCGCGTCGCCGAACCCCGGCTACTTCGTGTACAACGACAACCCCGCGGGCAACGGCGCCCGCGACGACCTGGTCGCGTACTTCACCGGCAAGAACGTGCAGACCGAGTTCATCGACGTACAGGGCCGCTCCGACCACGCCGCCTTCCGGTCGCTCGGCATCCCGACCGCGGGGACGTTCTCCGGCGCCGAGGGGACGAAGACGTCCGCCCAGGCGGCCAAGTGGGGCGGTACGGCGGGTCAGGCGTTCGACCCGTGTTACCACCGCTCCTGCGACAACATCAACAACCTCGACCTCACCTCGCTGGACCGGCAGATCGATGCCATCGGCCACATGATCTGGACCTACGCCCAGAAGGACTACGACGCCGGCCCGCCGCCGGCCGGCGGCAATCTGATCCAGAACCCGGGCTTCGAGTCCGGCGCGGTGAACTGGACCGGGACCACCGGCGTGATCACCAACAGCACGTCCCGGCCGGCGCACGGCGGCAGCTGGAAGGCGTGGCTGCAGGGCAACGGCCGGACCACCAGCGAGAACCTCGGCCAGTCGGTGACGATCCCCGCCACCGCGACGGCCGCGTCCCTGTCGCTGTGGATCCGGATCGACACCGCCGAGACGACCGGTTCGACGGTGTACGACACGGTCAAGGTGCAGATCGTCGACGGCGCCACGACCACCACGCTGGCGACGTACTCGAATCTGAACAGGAGCTCGTCGTACGTCCAGAAGACCCTGAACGTCCTTGCCTACAAGGGCAAGACGGTCACGGTCCGGTTCCTCGGTCAGGAGGACTCGTCGCTGCAGACCAGCTTCGTGATCGACGACGTCGCGGTGACCACGAACTGACCGTCTAGAGCGGCTTGCACCGCTTGCCCGGTGGGATGGCGGCTTCGGTGAGCAGGGTGCTCACCGGGGCCGTCATCGGCTTCACCTTCGGTTCCTCGAGCCGGGCGGTCTTACCGTTCGCGGTGACCGCGACGATCATGTCGTCGGGGTGCCGGGTGCTCGGCTTCGTCACCGGCAGAGCGTCCCAGTCGACCTGCCGGGCGGCCGCGGTGAGTGATGCCAGCAGGGACCGGTCCAGCTTGCAGCGGACCGTTTCCTTGCCGCGCGAGCTCACCGTGGCGACCCCGTCGGTGTCGATCACCACCCTGTCGTCGAACCCGGCGATCCCTCCGGTCCGGGTGACGACGAGTGGGAGGCCGGAACCGGCCGGTGTCGACTGGGTCACGGTCGGCATCGACGGCGTGGGGGTGCTGGACGGGCTGGACGGGCTGGACGGGGTGCCGCCCGCGCCGCCCTCGGACTCGTTGCCGCAGCCGGTCAGGACGAGTCCCACCGCGGCGGCCACCGCTGCGTAGCTGCTGAGGTTCCTCACGCACCATGGATACCCGTGGACGCCGCGTTCGTTGCAGCTGTGACACGACTGAGATCTACACGTCAGACCACTGTGGAGACCAGATCCACCAGCACACGCGTGAGCAGCACCCGGTGCTCGAACAGCTCGAGCGTGGCCGTGGCACCGGGCTGGCTGATCTGTTCCAGCGGCAGCGCGGTGAAGGTCGCGCGGGCGAGCAGCGAGCCGAGGTAGCCGTAGAGCACCTGCTCCTCGGTCACCTGCATCCCCTCCTCGGCGAGTCCGGTGAGGAATGCCCTGAGGATCGTCTTGTGTACGAGCGGCAGCGCGTCGGGCGACAGTTCCCCGGCGTGGGCGAGCCCGACGAGCAGTTGACCGAGGTCGAACCCGACCGCCTGCGGGCAGTCGAACCCCCAGTCGATCACCACGAACTCGTCCGGTTTCCCCTTCGGGACCAGCAGGTTCTGCGGACTGGCGTCCCCATGCTGGTAACACTGCGGCAGCGCGTCGAGAGCATCCAGTACGGCGGGCACCCGCTCGGCCAGCGCGAGCAGGTCTTCCCGCAGCCGGTGGTCCCCGACGTTGTACACGGCGGTCGCGAGCAACGGATGACGCCAGGTCTCCGGATCCGCGAGGGCCGGCACCGCGCTCATCAGCACCCGCCCGTGCGTGTAGTAGCGCAAGGCGTATCCGGGCTGGTGGCAGTCACCGCCGCGGGGGAGCAGCGGCTCGACGAGGTGCGGCTGGCGGCGCGCGGACAGCCGTCCGAGCAGGTACGCCGCCCGTTCGAACCGCTCCATCGGCCACGGGCCCGGCTCCTGGGTGACGTTCTCCATCCACAGCGTGCCGCGATCGTCGTCGTACAGGTCGATCCGGTACGCCGTGGGCAGCCGCATGCCGTCGGGGAGCAGGTCGCCGAGACCGCTCTGATGGACGGCGATGTCCAGCTGCCACGGCATGTTCTGGATGAAGGCCTCCCGGAACGGCTCGGGCACCATCGTGATGTGCGGCCAATGCCGCACCGACTGCAGTTGCTTGACGAAGCAGGACCAGTCGACCGTGTACGTCTCCGGGCTGCCGGTCGGCAGGGTCGCCGTACCGAAGACGCGCAGCAGCGCCGCGGTGCTCGGCGTACCGATCGGGTAGTCGACCGGCTCGACCCGGACCGCACCGGGATCGGCTTCCGGGTGCCCGGTGATGGTTCGGACCAGGGCGGTGAGATCGTCCCCGGTCAGCGCGTCGCGGCCGAGCAGTTCCAAGGCGGTGATCATGGCTGTGTCCCCCCAAACGATGTCTACCGCCCATCGTGCGGGAGGACCTTCAGCCAGTCTTCAGGGCTGGCACGGATGCGCCGGAGAAATCATCCTGCCCGGTACGTCGCGATGCTGACGGCGATGTAGTGGCAGATGAACGCGGCGACGGTGAACGCGTGGAAGATCTCGTGGAAACCGAACCACCGCGGCGACGGGTTCGGCCGCTTGGTGCCGTAGACGACCGCACCGATCGAGTACAGCGCGCCGCCGACGGCGATCAGTGTGACCACCGCGGCGCCGCCGTAGTGGTAGATGTCGCCCATCCAGAAGATCGCCACCCAGCCCAGGGCCAGGTAGATCGGGGTGTACAGCCAGCGCGGCGCGCTCACCCAGAAGATCCGGAACAGGATGCCGGCCAGCGCACCGCCCCAGACCAGGCCGAGCATCACGGCCCGGTCCTTGCCGTGCAGCAGCACCATGCCGAGCGGGGTGTAGGTGCCGGCGATCAGCAGGAAGATGTTGCTGTGGTCGAGCCGGCGCAGGATCGCCTCGCCGGTCGGGCCCCAGTAGAACCGGTGGTACAGCGCGGAGATGCCGAACAACAGCATCGCGCCCAGGGTGTAGACCGCCGCCGCCCAGCGGGCGCTCGAGCTCGGGGCCAGGCAGATCAGCACGATGCCGGCGGCGGTGGCCAACGGGAACGTGCCGGCGTGCAGCCAGCCGCGGAGTTTGGGTTTGAGGGGGCCGAGCCGTCCGGAGAGCCGGTGACCGAGTTCCTGTGGCTGGGTACTGCTAGCGGTCATCGCCGTCCTTTCGAGGTACCGGGCGGTGGTCTCACCTACTCAACCGTAACCTACGGAAGCGTAGGTTCAAGGTCCATAAGGATGAAATGTAGGCGAGATCGCCCGGCGGCACACCTTCCCTCGCGTGTCCGACGCGCGAACACCGGCGAAAGTTCGATCTTCCTCCGAGCCGATTCTGGGCCCGCCGGAGCCCTCTCGCCACGGGTGATTCTGGGCTAGCCTCGTTGCCGAGAGTCTTCGAGGAGAGCAACCTGCCCATGCGGACACCTGGCAAGCAGAAGCTGCGCGACGCGGTGTACGGCCTGTACGAGCGCCGAGTGCGCCGGTCCCTGTCGCCGGACCGGATCCCGCGGCACATCGGCGTCATCATCGACGGCAACCGGCGCTGGGCCCGCGCGGTCGGCGACCCGGTGTCGCGCGGTCACGAGGCCGGGGCGAACAAGATCTCCGAGTTCCTCGAGTGGTGCGACGACGTCGGCGTCAAGGTTGTCACCGTCTGGATGCTCTCCACCGACAACCTCAGCCGCCCGGCCGACGAGCTGGAGCCACTGCTGCGGATCATCGAGCAGACGGTCGAGGAGCTCACCACGATCGGCCGCTGGCGGATCCACCCGGTCGGCGCGCTCGACCTGCTGCCGGCCGCCACCGCCGAGACGCTGAAGGCCGCCGAGACGGCCACCCAGGGCGTCGAGGGCATGTTGGTCAACGTCGCGGTCGGGTACGGCGGCCGCCGTGAACTGGCCGACGCGGTCCGCTCGCTGCTCCTCGAGGAGGCGGCGAAGGGCATCTCGATCGAGGAGCTCGCCGAGCGCGTCGACGTCGAGCACATCGCCCGGCACCTGTACACCAAGGGCCAGCCGGACCCCGACCTGGTCATTCGTACGTCGGGTGAGCAGCGGCTCGGCGGGTTCCTGCTGTGGCAGAGCGCGCTGAGCGAGTTCTACTTCTGCGAGGCGCTCTGGCCGGACTTCCGGCACGTCGACTTCCTGCGGGCGATTCGGAGCTACGCACAGCGGGAGCGCCGGTTCGGGACGTGACACCGCGTCCACACCGGCGGCACGCCGTACGACGCCGCAGGTAGTAGGCGTAGGTCGCCGTACCGAGAGCCGCTCCCCAGAGGACCCAGAGGACGCCCGGCAGGTTCACCGCCCAGTTGTCCGCGGAGGTCGGGAGTTGGGTGTTCATCAACCCCGCAGGGATCAGTACGACGGCCACCAGCGACGCGGGGACGATCGCGAGCAGCGGTGGGACGCGTTGACCCGCTTTGAACCAGATCCAGCGTGGATAGACCTCGCCCCAGGGCCGCACCAGGCCGTGGGTGAGGATGCCGCCGGCGACACCCATCGCGGCCAGGCCCAGACCCATCTCCAGCATTCCCGGGGTGTCGACCATCATCTGGTGGAACTCGTCGGTGATGCCGACCGGCCAGCCGAAGTACCAGGCCACCCGGGTGAACTCGTAGGGCAGGTTCGCCACCACGGAGACGGCGACCCCCCAGCGGCCCCAGCGCAGGGCCGACCCCGGCGTCGTCCAGGGCCGCTCACCGTGTTCGCCGCGGCCGCACGAGACGCATGCGTCGCGGCTGCGGCGGTGGTACGCGATCGCCGTCGCGGCCCATAGCAGGCCGCCGACGAAGACGATGACCAGGTTCACGCGGTGCCAGTACAGGATGTCACCGAGATCCTGTGACCCCGGTACGCCGGTGAACGCGAACACGATCAAGGCGGGAGACAGCGCCACGAGCCCGACCAGTGTGTAGTCCGGGATCACCAGGGCCAGGCCGACCGCCATGATCCCGGCGATCGTCTGCAGGACCCATCCGCGGGCCCGACGCCTGGTCATCACGAGCGCGAGGACGGCGCCGCCGAGGCCGAGCGCGGCCATGACGGGCGCCACCACGCCGACCGGGGCCCCTTCCAGGATCGATCCGCTCGCCCGGTCGTCGGGCACCTTCGCGAAGGGGTAAGCGGCTCCGCCCAGCGACCAGTAGACGCCCAGTACGCCGTACGCGAAGGACCAGACGGCCGTCGCGTACCCAGTCAGTTCAGGCCAGTGTTTTCGCATGGCGTCAGCGTGTCGCGGGCGGGCGCCGTACCGGATCACTCCGGAGGGTGAGCAGGATCCCCCGTGAGGTGGACAAGGTGTAACGAGCCGTTAACCCCGAGGACGGGCGTGTCGGGCTGCGCGGTTTGGACGGCGGATCTACGCTCCTAAGTGACGGTCGGAGGGGAAGCCGGCTGTCCGGGAGGCCCGATCAGCTTGAGAGTCGTTCGCCAGCCGGTTGCCCCATGAGGGGCAGAACGGAGTGCCCGAGACCCCTGGTCTCGATCTCACTGGTTCCCGGATCCGCTCGTGCGGCGGTCCGGAGGGGATCTGCACCTGATCCCCGGGCCGGCTCCCGGTCCATCACCTAACACTGGTGGGCCGGGCGTGGTGCACGTCGCGGCCCGAGAGGACGTGCGACATGGCTGCCACCCACGCCAAGGCGTCAAGTACCTCCGCACCGGCCCAGCGCACCTTCGTGCTGGACACCTCCGTGCTGCTGTCCGACCCGCACGCGCTGATGCGGTTCGACGAGCACGAGGTGGTCGTCCCGGTGGTCGTCGTCACCGAATTGGAGGGCAAACGGCATCACCCGGAACTCGGTTACTTCGCCCGCACCGCGCTGCGGCTGCTCGACGAGCTCCGGATCCTGCACGGACGTCTGGACGCGCCCCTGCCAGTGGGGGAGAAGGGTGGAACCCTCCGGGTCGAGCTGAACCACACCGACCCCGAGACCTTGCCGGCCGGCTTCCGGCTCGGCGACAACGACAGCCGCATCCTGGCCGTGGCCTGCAACTTCAAGGCCGAGGGCAAGGACGTCACGCTGGTCTCGAAGGACCTGCCGCTGCGGGTCAAGGCGTCGGCCTGCGGCCTGATGGCCGAGGAGTACCGCGCCGAGCTGACCATGGAGTCCGGCTGGACCGGCATGAGCGAGCTCGAGGTCGGCACGCAGGAGGTCGACGACCTGTACGAGAACGGCGTCCTGGAGATGCCGCAGGCCGGTGAGTTCCCGACCCACACCGGGCTGGTGATGCTGTCCGAGCGGGGCAGCGCACTCGGCCGGGTGATGCCGGACAAGCGGGTCCGGCTGGTCCGCGGCGACCGGGAGGCGTTCGGGATCCGCGGCCGCTCGGCGGAGCAGCGGGTCGCCCTCGACCTCCTGCTCGACCCGGACGTCGGGATCATCTCGCTCGGCGGGCGCGCCGGGACGGGCAAGTCCGCCCTCGCGCTGTGCGCCGGCCTCGAATCGGTAATGGAACGGCGCCAGCACAAGAAGGTGGTGGTGTTCCGGCCGCTGTTCGCGGTCGGCGGTCAGGAGCTCGGCTACCTGCCCGGTACCGAGTCCGAGAAGATGCAGCCGTGGGCCCAGGCCGTGTTCGACACGCTGGGCGCGCTCACCAGCGGTGACGTGATCGACGAGGTGATGGACCGCGGCATGCTCGAGGTGCTGCCGCTGACCCACATCCGCGGCCGATCGCTGCACGACGCGTTCGTGATCGTGGACGAGGCCCAGTCCCTGGAGCGCAACGTGCTGCTCACCGTGCTGTCCCGAGTCGGCGCGAACTCGCGGGTCGTGCTCACCCACGACGTCGCCCAGCGGGACAACCTGCGCGTCGGCCGGCACGACGGCGTGGTCGCGGTGGTCGAGCAGCTCAAGGGTCACCCGCTGTTCGCCCACGTCACTCTGACCCGCTCGGAGCGGTCCCCGATCGCCGCCCTGGTCACCGAGATGCTCGACGACCTGCAGCTGTGACCGAGGCAGTGGTGTATCGGTAAGGAGCGTTCCTACTCTTAGGTAATAGGAGTCTGTAAAGCTCTCGTAAGACTTCCGCTCGACCCGGTGCGGCCGCCACTCCGGCGGCCGCACCGTACTCTGTGACCTGCTTGTGATCACGGACCGTTTAGGCCAAAGTATGTTCCTGTTGCAGCCGACGGGGGTCGGGTTCTCTCGGAAGGACAGATGAAAGCGAAGCGCTCCGTCGCGGCTCTCTCAGTGATTGGGATCGCCGTCGTCTCCGTTGTCGCCGGTGTCGACCTCTTCAGCTCCCCCGGTCGGAGCGTTGCTTCGGAGCAGGTGTCCGGACGTGCCGAGATGGCGGTCCTGAACAGCGAACGGGCCCGCGCCACCAAGATCACGACCCCGACGCCCAAGCCGCTCACCGCCGAGGAGCAGGCCCTGGAGGCCGCCCGCCTGCGCAACCAGCTCGAGGCCGTCGAGCAGGCCCGCAAACTGGCGCAGGACCAGGCCGAGATCAAGCAAGCCGCGAAGAACGCGGCGCTGAAGCGGTACGAGGCACTGAAGAAGACCGACGAGAACTCTCGCGAGGTGCGCGCCAGCCGCGACGCCGAGCGGAAAAAGCTCGAGGGCACACCCAAGGAGGTCGCGAAGAACCTCCTGCCCGACCACGGCTGGGGCGAAGGGCAGTTCAGCTGCCTGGAGAAGTTGTGGAACAAGGAGTCCCGCTGGCGCGTCGACGCCGACAACCCGACGTCCTCCGCGTACGGCATCCCGCAGGCCCTCCCCGGCAGCCGGATGGCGGCGTACGGCTCCGACTGGCGCACCAACCCCGTCACCCAGATCAAGTGGGGACTCGACTACATCGAGAACCGCTACGGCTCACCCTGCTCCGCCTGGGCCCACTCCCAGTCGAAGGGCTGGTACTGACCTCTCCTAGGGTTGTCCGCGTGGGCGAGGTGGCGCGGGCGGTCAGTGAGCGTGGCGAACTGGTCCTGCGGCGGCGCGACGACGACGGAGCGCTCGAGCTTCGGGTGAACGGCGTCTTCGTGATGGACGACGTGGAGACCTCCAGCGAGGAACTGCTCGCCTCGGCAGCTCTTTCCTCGGTACGACGTCCCGGCCGCGTGCTCGTGGGCGGTCTGGGTCTCGGCTACACCGTGCGAGCGTTGTTGGCCGACCCGCGACTGGAGTCGGTGGTGGTGGCCGAGATCGAGCCGGAGCTGGTGTCGTGGATGCGCTCCGGCCTGGTGCCGTCCGTGCTGGACGATCCACGGGTGGCCGTGGTGGTGGGCGACGTACGCGACGTGGTCGTGGCTCAGGACGACGCTTCGCTCGACGCGATCCTGTTGGACGTCGACAACGGGCCGGACTTCCTTGTGTACGACGAGAATTCGGCGATCTACGCGGCGTCGTTCCTGGCGGTGTGCAAGGCGCGGCTGCGGCCCGGTGGCGTGCTGACCGTGTGGTCCTCCTCCGCGTCGTCGGACCTGGAGAAAGCTGTCGCCTCGGTCTTCGGCGCGTGCGACGTGACGCCCGTCCCGGTCGACCTCCAGGGACGGGCCGAGACCTACTACGTCTATCAGGGCAGCGCGTAGTCCACCGTGATCCGCGGACCCGTCTCGTCGTGCTCGTAGACGACGGTGCCGGTGAGGCCGGCCAGGTCTCCGTCCGCGGCCACGATCTTCCCGGGCGAGGAAGTGTGATCGGCCGTTGCCCCGTGCACCATCACGAACGAGCCGTCCCGGCCCGCCAGGGTGCCGGTGAACCGCTCGACGGCGGTGTACGCCGCCGGTCCGTCCGAGGTGCCGACCATCAGCAACTCGGCCGAGCTGGTGCCCTCGAGATCACCGCCGGTGAACGTCTTGCCCACGGTGGCCCGGCCCAGCTGGATCTTGCCGCTCTCGTCGTACTGCGCCTGGTCCCACTGGGTGATCTCGAAAGCCTGGGTGAACTGCATCCGTCCTCCTGCGCGACTGCGGTGCGATGGTCATGGCATTGTCCACAGGTAGGTCTATCAGGGCGGGCCGACAGCGCTGAGCGACGTACTCTGCTGGTATGGGTGACAACGTCGAATTCAGGATCGAGCACGACACGATGGGCGAGGTCAAGGTGCCTCGGGACGCGTTGTGGCGGGCGCAGACCCAGCGTGCCGTGGAGAACTTCCCGATCTCCGGCCGGCCGCTGGAGCCCGCGCTCGTGCACGCGCTCGCCCAGATCAAGGCCTCGGCGGCGCTGGTGAACGCCGAGCTCGGCGTCCTGGACCGCGCGCGGGCCGACGCGATCGTGGCCGCCGCGGACAAGGTGGCCGCGGGGGAGTACGACGCGGAGTTCCCGATCGACGTCTTCCAGACCGGGTCGGGTACGTCGACGAACATGAACGTCAACGAGGTGCTCGCCACGCTCGCCACCCGCGAGCTCGGCGCCGACGTGCACCCGAACGACCACGTCAACGCGTCCCAGTCCAGCAACGACACCTTCCCGTCCGCGATCCACGTCGCCGCCACGGCAGGCGTCGTACGGGACCTGCTGCCGGCGCTCGAGCAGTTGGCGCAGTCCCTGTCGGACAAGGGATCGGAGTTCGCCGACGTGGTGAAGTCCGGGCGCACGCACCTGATGGACGCGACCCCGGTGACGCTCGGGCAGGAGTTCGACGGATACGCGATGCAGATCCGCCGCGGCGCGGACCGGGTCCGGGCGACGCTGCCGCGGGTGACCGAGCTGCCGCTGGGCGGTACGGCGGTCGGGACCGGCATCAACACGCCGCCCGGGTTCGCGGCGAAGGTGATCGAGGAGCTGAACCGTCGTACCGGCTTGGAGCTGAGTGAGGCGGCGGACCACTTCGAGGCGCAGGGGGCGCGGGACGGGCTGGTCGAGCTGTCCGGGCAGCTCAAGACGATCGCGGTCAGCCTGACGAAGATCTGCAACGACCTGCGCTGGATGGGGTCCGGGCCGCGGGCCGGCCTGGGCGAGATCCAGCTGCCCGACCTGCAACCGGGGTCGAGCATCATGCCGGGCAAGGTGAACCCGGTGATCTGCGAGGCCACGCTGATGGTCGCCGCCCAGGTGATGGGTAACGACACGACGATCACCGTGGCCGGGGCCGGGGGCAACTTCGAGCTGAACGTGATGCTGCCGGTGATCGCGCGCAACCTGCTCGAGTCGATCACCCTGCTGGCGAACAGCTCCCGCCTGCTGGCCGAGCGTTGCGTCGACGGCATCACCGCCAACGTCGAGCACGCCCGCCTGTTGGCCGAGTCCTCACCGTCGATCGTGACGCCGCTGAACCGCTACATCGGCTACGAGAACGCCGCCGCGGTGGCGAAGAGCGCGCTCAAGCAGGGCAAGACGATCCGCGAGGTCGTGATCGAGAACGGTCATGTCGAGAAGGGAGATCTCACCGAGGAGCAACTGGACGCGGCGCTGGACGTCCTCTCGATGACCCGGCCGGCGGGATCGTGACGGCGGCGGCGTCCGAACCGGGGCGCTTCTGGGAGCCGGGCACGGTGATCGAATGGGTGTACGAGGGGACCGGGCGGCACGAGGACAAACCGAATGTCCGGCCGATGACGGTCGTGCGGGACGACGAGGACGGGCTGGTCGCCTGGCTCGCGCCCGGCACGCCGTTGATCAAGCCGGTGCTCACCGACGGCCGGGAGACCCGGTACGCCGGTCCGGTCGCGATGTTCACCGAGGACCGGGTGCTGAAACTCGACGTCTGGCGCGGGACCGGGATCCTGAAGGTGCTGCCGCCGGGCCGGCCGTGGTCGGTGTGGCACTTCTGGGCCGAGGACGGCACGTTCCGCGGGTGGTACGTGAACCTCGAGGCGCCCCACGAGCGGGACGTTGCGGGTCGTCGTACCAGCACGGTCGACCACGTTCTCGATCTGTGGATCCGGCCGGACCGGGTGATCGAATGGAAGGACGAGGACGAGCTCGAAGGGGCGGTGACCGCGGGTCGTTTCACGTCCGCCGAGGCCGAGCGGATCGTCGCCGACGCCCATGCCGCGGTCCAGGAGATCGAGGCCTGGGGGCCGCCGTTCTCGGACGGCTGGGAGTCGTGGACCCCGCCGGTCAACTGGCGCCTCCCGACGGCTCCCACCACCCACCAGCCCACCCTCATCGCCGACGAACTCCACAGCTGACGATGCCCCGAGCCCTCCTACTGAGCGGTGGCGGCGGCGTCGGCAAAACGACCGTTCCTCCGCGTCCACCTGCGGTGGGATCTCCAGGCGGCGTTGGCTGAGGCGGCCACCCACTGGACAGGGTGAGACAACGGGTGGGTCACGGACGGGTTCTTACTGCCGGGTTCGGTCGTACCGTGGAAACATGTACACGATCGAACTGCAACCTGAGGAGCTGCGACTACTGCGATCCGCGCTCGGGTCGTACCTGCAGGCGTTCGGCCACAACGAGGCCGACGTCGTCAAGGCCGCCAAGACGCTTCTCCTCAAGCTGCCCGAGCCGGTCGACGCCAAGGCCGGCTAGCTCTCCACGGGTTTCCAGAACGGCCACCGGGAAGGTGCGTTTGACTTTCGTCCCAAGCGCCCGAGGCGCGGATCCCCGGCCAGGCTGAGGTCGGCCCACACGACCTGACGCTCCCGGCCGGTCAACCAACGCGGACGCATGATGAACTGCTTCGCGCGGATCTGCACGCCTGCCGTCTCCACCGCCCCACCCCCCCGAGCCTCCTGCCACCCCACCCACCCGTCACCCCCCGCTCCGGGGCGGAAGGTGAGGGGACTGGTGTGCCGCTTGCCCCCGGGGGTTGAGCTGCGGGGGCGGAGGGTGAGGGGACTGGTTGGGTGGTGGCTCGCCTTACCCCTGGGGGTTGAGCTGCGGGGGCGGAGGGTGAGGGGACTGGTTGGGTGGTGGCTCGCCTTGCCCCCGGGGGTTCAGCTGCGGGGGCGGACTGTGAGGGGGACTGGTTTCGCGGTGTCGGTGAAGAAGTCGTTGCCTTTGTCGTCGACCACGATGAAGGCGGGGAAGTCCTCGACCTCGATCTTCCAGACGGCTTCCATGCCGAGCTCCGGGTACTCGATCACGTCGACCGACTTGATGCAGTCCTGCGCCAGCCGCGCCGCCGGGCCGCCGATCGAGCCCAGGTAGAACCCGCCGTGCTGCTTGCACGCCTGCGTCACCTTCGCCGACCGGTTGCCCTTCGCAAGCATCACGTACGATCCACCCGCCGCCTGGAACTGGTCGACGTACGCGTCCATCCGCCCGGCCGTGGTCGGTCCGAAGGACCCGGACGCGTACCCCTCGGGCGTCTTCGCCGGGCCGGCGTAGTACACCGCGTGGTCCCGCAGGTACTGCGGCATCGGCTCACCCGCGTCCAGCCGCTCCTTGATCTTCGCGTGCGCGATGTCGCGCGCCACCACGAGCGGACCGCTCAACGAGAGCCGCGTCTTCACCGGCAGCTTGCTCAGCTCGGCGCGGATCTCGCTCATCGGCCGGTTGAGGTCGATCCGGACCACCTCGGCGTCATCGGCGAGGTGCTCGTCGGTCGTGTCCGGCAGGAACCGGGCCGGGTCGCGCTCGAGCTGCTCCAGGAACACACCCTCCGGCGTGATCTTCGCCAGCGCCTGCCGGTCGGCCGAGCAGGACACCGCGATCGCGACCGGGCACGACGCGCCGTGCCGCGGCAGCCGGATCACCCGGACGTCGTGGCAGAAGTACTTCCCGCCGAACTGCGCACCGATCCCGAACTGCTGCGTGAGTTTGAAGACCTCCTCTTCCAGCTCCACGTCCCGGAACCCGTGCCCCAGCGGCGAACCCGACGTCGGCAGCGAGTCGAGGTAGTGCGCGGACGCGTACTTCGCGGTCTTCAGCGCGTACTCCGCCGAGGTCCCGCCCACCACGACCGCCAGGTGGTACGGCGGGCAGGCCGCCGTACCCAGGGATCGGATCTTCTCGTCCAGGAACTCCATCATCCGGCTCGGGTTGAGCACCGCCTTGGTCTCCTGGAACAGGAACGACTTGTTCGCCGAGCCGCCGCCCTTGGCCATGAAGAGGAACTTGTACGACGGATCGCCGGTCCCCGGGGTCGAGTACAGCTCGATCTGCGCCGGCAGGTTCGAGCCGGTGTTCTTCTCGTCCCACATGGTCAGCGGCGCCATCTGCGAGTACCGCAGGTTCAGCTTGGTGTAGGCGTCGTACACACCGCGGCTGATCCACTCCTCGTCGACCACGCCGGTGAGGACGCCCTCGGACTTCTTGCCCATCACGATCGCCGTACCGGTGTCCTGGCACATCGGCAGCACGCCGCCGGCCGAGATGTTCGCGTTCTTCAGCAGGTCGAGCGCGACGAACCGGTCGTTGCCGGACGCCTCAGAGTCGTCGATGATGCGGCGCAGTTGCGCGAGGTGCGCCGTACGGAGGTAGTGCGAGATGTCGTGCATCGCCTCCGCGGTCAGCGCCTGCAGCACCTCCGGCTGCACCTGCAGGAAGGTCCGGTCGCCGACGGTGAACGTGCTCACGCCCTCGGTCGTCAGCAGCCGGTACTCCGTCTCGTCGGCACCGAGCGGCAGCAAGTCGGAGTAACTGAAGTCGGCGGACACCGCGTACCTCCATCACATGTGGTTTGAGCCCCCCAAGCCTAATTCGATCTCAACCGGCCCGGCGCCCAACCCCACGCGACCTGCGTCTCATCCGCTGGTGACCTGGTCCTCAGCCCGTCAACGCCTGCCAAGCCCGCGGCAGCTCGACGCCGAGCGCCAGCCGCTGGTACGCCCGCTGATGTCCGCTCGCCTTCCCCATGAACCTCCCCGGCTCAGCCGTGACCCGATTGCGCAGCCCCCAGGCCAGGCCGATGATGCCGAACAGGCCCGCGAAGAACATGATGCCGCCGACGATCGTCGGCTCGCCGGTCGATTGGGCGACCAGGACCCAGGCGACTCCGGCGTACATGCTCACGAACGCCAGCAGATACAGGCCCGCCAGGAGCCTTCCGTTGGGTAACCCGTCCCAGTTCATGGTGGACAGTATGAGCCCCAGGATCAGGGATGTGCTCAGGGTTGATTCGGGGAAGAAACCTGACTGCCGCGGGCCCGGTGCGCGCGTAAGGTTTTGTCGTGGCTCAGGAAGAGGTTCCCCAGGACAACCGACCGCAGGATGGCGTGCCCGCGCAGCCGCCGGCACCGTTGACTCAGGACGAGCTGGCGATGCGGCGGCGGGTGTCGGATCTGGAGCGGGAAGAGGTCGCCGACGTACTGCGGGAGGCCGCGGGCGAGGGGCGGCTGTCGTACGCCGAACTCGAGGAGCGACTCGAGACCTTGTACGCCTCCAAGACGTACGGCGAACTCGTCGAGCTCACCGCCGACCTGCCGAACGGCCCGAGAGCACCGGGTGTGCCGGCCGTCAGCCACCAGCAGTACGCCGGCGTCACGGTGCAGGCGGGTCCGGTGATCAACGCGTTCATGTCGGAGACCAAGCGCACCGGCAACTGGCTCGCACCGCAGCACCAGGAGGTCAACGCCGTCCTCGGCGACGTCACCCTGGACTACACCGAGGCGCAACTCCCGTACGACGAGGTGTATGTCGAGGTGAAGTCGATCCTGGCCGACGTCAAGATCCGCGTCCCGCAGAACGCGATCGTCCACCTCGACAGCAACCCGATCCTCGGCTCCGTCTCCGAGCAACAGTCCGGCCCCACCGCCGCCGACCCCACCCCCGGCCGCCCCAAAACCTTCCACATCCGCGGCACCGCCATCCTCGGCGAAATCAAAATCAAACGAGGCCCCCGCCTCACCAAACGCCTCGGCCTGAGCTGACACCTCACGGCGGTGAGCCCACCCCGCCGTCAGACCGGTCGCCGTCGGCCGACCGGTCCTGCGCCGCCCGCCGATGCTCGTCCAGCACCTCGTCGAGCCAACTCCGGAAAGCCGCCACGTCGTTCACGTGCTCCTGGCCGAGGACGAGATTCTTCGCCCGCACGTCCCTGGGCATCACCGGAAACTGCCGCGCCAGCTTCGGCCCGGACACCGGCCCCAACGAGCCGACATCGCTCCACGCCATGAACCGCCGGCGTCCGCGGTGGATCCCCCTGCGGTCGACGATGACGACCGGCCGCTGGGTGACGAGCTGCCAAACCATCGCGACCACGACACCGACGGACACCACGATCATCAGATGACCGACGAAGCGCCACTCGCCGTCGAGCAACGCCAGCGTCGGGCCCGGCAAGTACACCAGTGGCAGCCACGGCAGCCACCGCATAGCCGTCCATCTCCGCAGCGGAAACTCCACCCGCCCGTTCCGATGCAGCTCCACCATCCACGCCTCGGGCAGCCGCTCACCCATGACCGCCATCTCGTCCCCCCGTCCTCACACCTCCGGCGACCCGAACCAGCACTGTAATGCGACCCGCGAGGTCGGACGCCATATTCGGGCCGACGTTTGCCGGTATCTGCGCCGGCCTCAGTCTGGTCAGTGGGCTTGGTTACCTGACTGGGCGGTGCGGTGTTGCTTCAGGACGTCTTCCAGCCAGTGGGCGAAGGCTTGGAGGTCGCGGACGTTTTCTTGGCCGAGGGTGAGGTGTTTGGCCCAGACGTTGGTCGGGATGATGGGGAGGGTCAGGTGGAACCTCGGGCCGTGGGGTAGGCCGATGGTGCCGATTTCGGTCCAGGGGAGGAAGCGTTTGCGGCCGTGGCGGATGCCCTCGTGGTCGACGATCAGCTGCGGGCGTTGAGTGATGAGCATCCAGGTGAGGGCCCCCGCGACGGTGAGCCAGCCGGCGAGGGCGAGTCCTTCGATGATGGGCCCCCATCCCCCCTCGTCGTGCGAGTTCACGAACGAGGCGGCCGACTTCGACGCGAACAGCAGCACGATGATCCCAGGCATGACCATCAGCCGACGCCGCCGTAGCGGAAAGACCACCCGACCACGCCGGCGCAGCTCGTCGACCCAGACTTCAGCGGGCTGTTCCCCCATCACCGCCACACGATCCCCCAGCCCTCGTATCCGCCCCCGGAGTGCGCCAACTCTAGCTGGGCAACTACCCCACGCGGGAGCGCGCGGTGGCTTGAGCCGTCCAGCGGCCTTGGATGCGGGTGATCTGGATGGGGTGGTCGAAGGCCGCGGAGACCAGGGGAGTGGTCAGTACGTCGTCTGCCGGGCCGGCCGCCACGACGGTCCCTTCGCGGAGGAGAAGGGCGTGGGTGGTGGAGCTGGGGAGTTCCTCCAGATGGTGGGTGACGAGGACGGACCCCAGGTGAGGGCGTGACAGGTGAACGTGGTCAAGGGTTTCGAGGAGCTGCTCGCGCGCGGCGACGTCCAAGCCGGTGGAGGGTTCGTCCAGCAACAGCAGGCGAGGCTCGCAGATCAGCGCCCGTGCGATCAGCGCGCGCCCGCGCTCGCCCTGGGACAGCGTGGTCCACGGATCGCCGGCCTGTGGACCGATGCCGAGCAACTCGATCAACTCCGAAGCCCGCGCCCGTTGACCGGCAGTGGGCTCCCAGCGAGGCATGAGTTCGATCGTGCCGGTCAGACCGGTGAGTACGACGTCGAGCACGCGAAGCGGCGAGCGCAGCGGATGCCGGGGATTGACGTGGCCGATCGACTCGCGCAACGTGCGGATGTCGACGGTGCCGAGGCGACGGCCGAGGATCTCGACGGTTCCGCGGGTCGGGTGGGTGATCGCGCCGCACAACCCGAGCAGCGTGCTCTTTCCGGCACCGTTAGGCCCGAGCAGTGCCCAGCGCTCACCCTCGCCGATCATCAGCGTGACCCCGGCGAGCAGCAGTTTGCCGTCCCGGACCAGGTCGACGTCCTTCAGTTCGAGCACCCGAAGACCTCCTCGTACAGTTCCTTCAGCTCGGCCGCAGTCGCCTCACGGCCGGTCTCGTCGGTACGCCGCTGGACGTGCTGAGCGAACTCCTTCTCCTGCGCCGGCGTCATCCGCACGCCGTACGACGCCGCCAGCACATGCGCGATCCCGCCCTTCCCGGACTGGCTGTTCACGCGTACGACGGCCTCGTACCCGCGACCCACATCGGCCGGATCGATCGGCAGGTAGGGCACATCCCAGAACTCGTCGTCGGCCGACTGCCGGGCGAACCCCTTCCGGATCGCGTCCTGGTGCGTCCCGGAGAACGCGGTGTAGACGAGGTCCCCGACGTACGGGTGCCGCGGGTGGATCGGCATCCGGGTGCAGTACTCGACCGTCTCCCGGATCCGGTCGATGTCGGAGAAGTCGATCATCGGGTCGACACCCTGGGCGTGCAGGTTGAGCGCAAGGGTGGCGATGTCGACATTGCCGGTGCGTTCGCCGTTGCCGAAGATGCAGCCCTCGACCCGCTGCGCACCGGCGAGTACGGCGAGTTCCGCGCAGGCGATCCCGGTGCCGCGGTCGTTGTGCGGGTGGACCGACAGGATCACGCCGTCGCGGCGGGGCAGGTTCTTGTGCATGTACTCGATCTGGTCGGCGTACACGTTCGGCGTCGCCACCTCCACGGTCGCCGGGAGGTTGAGGATGACGGGCCGTTCCGGTGTCGCGTCCCAGCGTTTGGTGAGCTGATCGCTCAACTCCAGCACGAAGTCCGGCTCGGTCAGGTTGAACACCTCGGGCGAGAACTGGAACCGCACCGAGTCCCCGGCCAGTCGCAGGATCTGTTCCGCCCCGGCGTAGATCAGCGACGCCAGTTCGTCGCGCGTACGACGCAGTACGACGTTGCGCCAGACCGGTGCCGTGGCGGCGTACATGTGGACGACGACCGGCGTACGCAGGCCGGCCACGGACTCGATCGTCCGCTCGATCAACTCGGGTCGGGCCGGGGTGAAGACCACGATCGTGACATCCGGGGGCACCAGATCGGATGTGGCCAGCAGCCGGACGAAGTCGAAGTCGGTCTGCGAGGCGGACGGGTACCCGACCTCGATCTCCTTGTAGCCCATGGCAACCATCAACTCAAAGAACCGGCGCTTGCGCTGTGGGTCCATCGGCTCGGCCAGTGCCTGGTTGCCGTCGCGGAGGTCGACCGGCACCCACAGCGGGGCGGTGGTGATCCGGCGGTCCGGCCACTCGCGCTCGACGGGTGCGACCGGGACCTTCGCGAAGATGTCGCGGTAGCGGTGGCTGGGCATGGGGGAGGGCTGCTGGCGGTTCCAGTCCATGGTGCGTCCTTCGGCTCGAAGCGGCGGGCGACCGGCAGGCGACAGCACTCCACGGTGGGGACGCCGATCGATTCAGCTCCCGCCGTGGCTGCCGAGAAGGAGGAGGCCCCAGGACATGCCGATCACGCTAACCCGAAACCAACTCCTCAGACAAGCTGAGAACTTCGGACGCCCTAGACTGAGCCGCATGATCCGCCGACACCCCCTCGCCGAGCAGGCGGCCGAGGAGCTGCTCCGCCGGATCGGCAGCGGCGAGTGGCAGCTCGGCCAGAAGCTCCCCGGCGAGACGACGCTGGCCGCGCAACTGGGAGTCGGCCGGTCGACGATCCGTGAGGCGGTTCGTGAGCTGGCCGGCCGCCGCGTCCTGGAGAGCCGTCAGGGTGCCGGGGTGTTCGTGATCGCGCAGCAGGCGGCGGAGGACTGGGACAAGGTTCTCCGCAAGGCCGACATCACCGACGTGCTGGAAGGCCGGCTGGCGATCGAGACCGAGGCGGCCCGGCTGGCCGCGACACGTCGTACGCCGGCCGACCTGAGGACCTTCCGTTACACGCTCGCGGATCGCCAGAAGGCGTCTGAGAAGTCACCCGACGACTGGTACGTCGAGGCGGACCTGGCCTTCCACCGGGCCGTGGTCACCGCCGCGCACAACGCCGTACTGACCGAACTGTTCGACACCTTCGTGCCGCGGATCCGCCGCGCGATGCTCGACATGCTCAAGCTCGACCACACGCACCGGCACCGTCACGACCAGGCCGCGCACGAGGCGATCGCCGAGGCCATCCGCGATCGCGACCCCGACCTCGCCGCGACCCGGGCACGTGAACACCTCAGCGCCGTCCGCAGCGCGGTGAACTAGCCGCGGTGCCGGGCGTGCAGTGACCGCAGCCAGAGGGTGAGGGCGTCGAGGTCCTCGACGTTGTCCTGGGGAATACGGATCGGCCGGGTACGGCGGTCGGCCGGGTGGATCTGGACGGTGCGGCTCAGCGGAAAGCCGGCCGGATCGTCGATGCCGGCGATGCCGGACCATCGCAGGCTGCGGCCGCGGCTGATGCCCTCGGCATCGACCGTGACGACCGGCCGATTGGTGATCAGCTGCCACAGGGTGAGGCCGGTCCCGTAGACGAACGCGGCCAGGGCGGTCAGCCGCAGTACGCCGAGGGTGCCGGAGATGTCGTCGTTGCGCAGATGGTCGAGATTGGTCCACGCCGACATCAGCATCAGCAGTGCGAAGCCGGCCAGCCGGACCGCCAGCCGCCCGCGCCGCGGCGGGAAGACGACGCTGCCCTTGCTTTCGAGCTCGGCGCTCCAGGCATCGGCCGACATCAAGCACCCCAGGTGGCAAGATGCTCCGCGGCCGTCGGCGGGTCGGCGCCGTCCCGCGTGCAGGTGATCGCGGCCGCCTTCACCGCATAGTCCACCACGTCACGCAGCTGCGACTCGGTCAGTCCGCTCAGCCTGGTCTCGCCGAGCAGCCCGCGTGCGTGCAGGCCGGCGATCAGCGCGGACATGAACGAATCGCCCGCTCCGACGGTGTCGACGACCTCGATCGCGGGCGCCGTCACCTCGACGCGTGCGTCCCGGCTGATCCCGATCGCACCGTCGCCGCCGCGCGTGATCACCACGCACCGCGTCCGCTCGACGCCCAGCAACTCCGCCGCGATCTCGTCGGCCGACATCCCCGGCCGGAGGAACTCGCAGTCCTCGTCGCTCAGCTTCACCAGGTCGGACAACGCGGCCAGTTCACGGACGGCGGCCCACGTCGACACCGGATCCGGCGTGATCGTCGGCCGGGCGTTCGGGTCGAGCGTCACCGTCACCGGCTGGTCGGCCATCGACTTCAGGAACGCGTGGATCGCCTTCGCGCCGGGCTCCAGCACGGTCGCGATCGACCCGGTGTGGATCGCCGGGCAGCCGCGCGACAGCGACAAAGCCGGCGGCTCCCAGGTGATGTCGAACTGGTACGACGCGACCCCGGCGGCGTCGAGCGTCGCGGTCGCCGTACTGGTCCGGAAACCCGGGTCGACCGAGCCGGGCGCGAGCTGGACACCGTTGCCGAACAGGTGAGCGCCGAGCTGGTCGCCGTACGGATCCGTCCCGAACCGGGTGACGAGCTCGGTCGGTACGCCGAGCCGCGCGAGCCCGACCGCCACGTTGGCCGGCGAGCCCCCGGGAGTCACCTTCGCCTTCCCGTTGCCGTTCCTGCTGGTGGAACGGGCCCCGGTGCCGACAATGTCCACCAAAGCCTCACCGACAACGAGGACGGGCACGGTCATGGGGCCTCCCGGCCTGGACTGAGGAGCGGAGGGAGCCCGGTCATGGGGCCTTCCGGCCTGGACTGAGGAGCGGAGGGAGCGAAGCGACTGGAGCGACGAGGGAAGGCCGGGAGCAACAGCCCCATGACCCGCCGCGCCGGAGGCGCGGCATTCAGCACAGCGACTGGAGCGACGAGGGAAGGCCGGGAGTTCGAGCCCCATGACCACGCCGGCGCCGAAGGCCCGGCCAAAAGCACTGTCATCGGGCGTGCTCGAAGTCGATGGTGGAGTAGGCGCGCAGTTTGGACAGTTGGTGCACGCTCTCGATGCTGCGGATCGTGCCGCTGCGCGACCGCATCACCAGCGAGTGGGTGCGCGCGGTGGACCGGCCGTACCGGACGCCACGCAGCAACTCGCCCTCGGTGATGCCGGTGGCGACGAAGAAGCAGTCGTCACCGCTGACCAGGTCGTCGGTGCTGAGCACCTTGTCGAGGTCGTGACCGGCGTCGATCGCCTTCTGCCGCTCCTCGTCGTCACGCGGCCAGAGCCGGCCCTGGATCAGTCCGCCCAGGCACTTCATCGCACAGGCCGCGATGATGCCCTCCGGCGTACCGCCGATGCCGAGCAGCATGTCCAGACCGGTGTCCGGCCGGGCCGCCTCCACCGCGCCGGCCACGTCGCCGTCGCTGATGAACTTGATCCGCGCCCCGGTGGCCCGGATCTGGGTCGCGAGGTCCTCGTGCCGCGGCCGGTCCAGCAGGACGACGGTGACGTCGTCGACCGTGGAGCCCTTCGCCTTCGCCACCCGGCGGATGTTCTCCGCGACCGGGAGCCGGATGTCGACCACGTCGGCCGCCTCCGGGCCGACCACCAGTTTCTCCATGTAGAAGACCGCGGACGGGTCGTACATCGAGTTCCGCGGCGACACCGCCATCACCGCGATGCCGTTGTTCATGCCCTTCGCGACCAGCGTCGTACCGTCGACCGGGTCGACCGCGACGTCACACTCCGGACCGTCGCCGGACCCGACCTGCTCGCCGTTGTAGAGCATCGGGGCGTTGTCCTTCTCGCCCTCGCCGATCACCACGGTGCCGTTCATCCCGACGGTGCCGATCAGCGTGCGCATCGCGTTCACCGCCGCGCCGTCGGCGCCGTTCTTGTCGCCGCGGCCGACCCAGCGGCCCGCCGCCATCGCCGCCGCCTCGGTGACCCGGACCAGTTCCAGGGCGAGGTTCCGGTCCGGCGCATCCGCCTCGACCTCGAGATGGGCAGGTGGCGTGCTGGGATCGCTCATGCCACCGGATCGTAGCCAACGCCCTCGTGGGCCGTTCAGCCGAGATGCGACACTCGTGGCATGAGTTCGACAGGTGACGACGGTGCGAACGCGGTGACGGAGGACCCGCGGGCGGCCGCCGAGGCACGGGAGAAGGCCCGGGCGCGCGCCGAGGCGATCGCTTACCGGGAGCAGAACCGCAGGGACCGGGCCAACGCGCGCACGCTGACCAACATGGTTTGGGCGCTGCTGGCCTGTTTCGTCGTGGTCGCCTTCCTGGTGCTCGTCACCTGGCGGCCGAAGGAGGAGAAGATCCGCGCAGTCGAGTACACCGCGCAACTGGAGGACGCGAAGAAGGTCGCGCCCTGGGTCCGCGGCCCGGCCCCGATGCCGGCCGGCTGGACGGCCACCAGCGTGGAATTCCGCACCCCTGAACAGAGCCCGATGACCTGGCACCTGGGCATCGTCACGAACGAGAAGAAGTACGTCGGCCTGGAACAGTCCAACGTGTCCGGGAACAAATTCCAGTCCGACGAACTCGGCCGCACCGCCGACGACGGTACGGCGACCGTCGAGGGCGTCACCTGGCAGCGCAAGGTGCTGCTCGACCGGGAGGGCGAGAACGCCTTGGTGCTGGTGGGTTCCGGGGTCACCACGATCGTGGTCGGAGACGCCGGCTATCCGGCCCTGGAAACGCTTGCCTCGGTCCTGCGCTGAACATTTCCCGACCACGTTCCGGACGGTCGTTGACACGTCCGGTAGCGGCGCGGTTCCATCGATTCTTCGGCTTGACGATGCGCTCGGGGAAATCGGCAGAGGGAGCCTGCGGTGAGATTTCCGGCGACCCGGATCAGGGGTTGATGCGAGCATGTTCGTCACGGGGCTGCTGCTCGCCGCGGAAAGTTCTCCGCACCTCGGCGTACCGAAGCAACTGTTGTCCTACCACGGCGGGACGCTGCTCGGTGCGACGCTCGACACCGCCCGGCAGTGCGGGTTCGACCAGCTGATCGTGACACTCGGCGCCGCGTCCGGGCCGATCCGGGACCGGATCGACTTCGGCGGCGTCCGCGTGGTCGAGTCGCCGCACGCGGACACCGGCAGCTCGTCGATCGTGCCCGCGATGGACGCGGTCGACCGCCGTACCGACGGGATCGTGGTGCTGCTCGGCGACCAGCCGGGCGTGACGTCGGCCACGGTGTGGTCGCTGGTCGCCGAGGTCGCCGGACCGGCGACACCGATCGGAGTCAGCCGGTACGACGACGGTCGCGGGAACCCGTGCTGGTTCGGCCGGGAGCTGTTCGGCGAACTGCGGCAGCTGCGCAGCGACGCCGACCTGTGGGAGCTGATCGAGCTCGGCCACCACCCGGTCACCGTGGTCGATGCCATAGGCAACGTTCCGCTCCGGGTCGAGACCTGGGACGACTACCGCAACCTGGTGGCCGGCTACAGCGCGGCCCGCGGCGCTTTCACTCCGGGCGCGTTCGACGACTCGCCCCACCCCGCGCCGCTGCCCACCCGCGGCCCGCACCGCCGCCACCGCACGGCCCCGTGACTACTCGGCGCCGACCAGCCGGAGTCCGACGACTCCCGCGGCGAGCAGAATGAACCACGCCATCAGGCTGCCAGCGCTCCCCTGAGGTGCCGCAGTGTGACGGTCGCGACCCGGACGCCGAGCGCCTCCGCGGTCCGCAGGTCCGTGGCCGGCGGCGCCTTCTCCGCCGACAGGTCGGCGTCGGACTGTGCCATCGCGCCGAGCCAGCTGCCGAGCCGGTTGAGGTCCTCGATACTCGCGGTGCTCTCGGCCCAGCCGGGGTAGAGGTCCAAGCCGACCCAGATCATCCCGTGCTGCGCGGCGAGCACGGCCAGGTCGACCAGGCTGTTCAGCTTGTCACCGGACATCGCCTTGGAGTTGGTGAACCCGGCGGCGATCTTGTCCCGCCAGGCCAGGTTGTCGGCCCAGGCCCGCACACTCTCCTCGGCGAACTTCTTGAACACCGCGCTCGGGCTGCCCATGTACGTCGGGGCGCCGAAGACGATCGCGTCCGCGGCGGCGAGCCGGTCCCAGACGTCCTCGGTCAGCTCGTCCAGCGGGACCAGTTCGGCCACGGCGCCTGGCACCGACGAGGCGCCGGCCGCGACGGCTTCGGCCTGCTTGGCGGTGTGGCCGTACCCGGAGTGATACGCGACAGCGATCCGGGCGGGGGTGTTGCTCATGCTTCCTCCAGAGTCTTTAGCGGACTACAGTCCGTCTTATGAACGACAGTACCGGACCGCAGTCCGCTTCACAACGGGATCTTCCGGTCGTCGGGCAGCCGCGCCCGGAACGCGCCGATGCCCGCCGCAACCGGCTCAGGGTGCTGGAGGCGGCCGACCGCCTGTTCACCGAGCACGGCGTGAAGAACGTGTCACTGGATGCGATCGCCGCGGCGGCCGGCGTCGGCAAGGGCACCGTCTTTCGCCGCTTCGGCGATCGCGCCGGCCTGGCGGTGGCCTTACTGGACGAGCGTGAACAGGAACTCCAGGCGAAAATCCTCAGCGGACCGCCGCCGCTGGGACCTGGTGCCCCCGCGGCCGACCGGGTCACGGCGTTCCTGGACGCGTACCTGGAACTGCTCGACCGGCACGTCGAACTGTTCATGGACAGCGAGAACGCCTCCGACGGCGCCCGCTACCGCATCGGCTCCTACCGCCTCTGGCACCGCCACCTGGCCCTCCTCGTCGAGGAAGACCGTCCCGACCTGGATGCCGACTACACCGCCCACCTGCTCCTGGCTCCGCTCGCGGCCGACCTCCACCACGCCCTCCGCGAGCAGGGTTTCGCCCTGGATCGGCTGAAGACCGGCCTGCGCACGGCCGCCGAGACCCTCTTGGGACTTTCAAAAAGTTGACTAGTCAGGTTTTCCGAGAACAGGCTGGGGAGAAGAGTCTCGCGCTGGAGGTGCGCGATGGACGAGCAGACTCGTATTTCCCGCCGGAGCCTGTTGTGGCTGACCGCCGTGGCCACCACCGCCGCGGCCTGCGGTGACGCCGGAGACGACGCCGGGCCGCCGCAGGCGACCGTTCCGGCGCCGAGCCCGACCATGTCCTCGCCGGCGTCGAAGTTGTCGGGCGACCTGAGGATCCTGCTCTGGAGCCACTTCGTGCCGAGCCACGACCAGTGGTTCGACCCGTTCGCGAAGAACTGGGGCAAGGAGGTCGGCGTCAACGTCACCGTCGACCACATCAACAACACCGAGATCGTGGCCCGGACCGCGGCCGAGATCCAGGCGCGGCAGGGCCATGACCTGATCCAGTACATCGCGCCGCTCTCGCAGTTCGAGCCGAGTGTGGTCGACCTGAAGGACGTCGCCGAGGAAGCGACCAACCGGTTCGGCGAGCAGCTGAAGCTGTGCGTCAAGTCGAGCCAGAACCCGGCCACCGGCAAGCACTACGCGTACGCACCGGGCTGGGTCCCCGACCCCGGTGACTACCGCAAGAGCCTGTGGGAGTCGGTCGGGCTGCCCGACGGTCCGGCCACCTGGGACGACCTGCTCCGCGGCGGTGCGGAGATCAAGAAGACCAAGAACATCCAGATGGGCCTGGGAATGTCCCAGGAGATCGACTCCAACATGGCCGGCCGGGCCCTGATGTGGTCGTACGGCGCCTCGATCCAGAACGAGGACGAGGAGGTGGTGATCAACTCGCCCGAGACGGTCGCCGCGGTGGAGTTCATGCAGCGCCTGTTCAAGGAGACGATGACGAACGAGGTCTTCTCCTGGAACCCGGCGTCCAACAACCAGGGCCTGATCGCCGGCCAGATGTCGTACATCCTGAACTCGATCTCGGCGTGGCGGACCGCCCAGGAGGCCAACCCGGAAGTTGCCGACGACATCTACTTCACCCGGGCGCTGAAGGGCCCCGAGACCGCACTCGCCGCCCAGCACGTGATGTACAACTGGATCGTCCCGAACCACGCCCGCAACGTCGACGCGGCCAAGGAGTTCCTGCTGCACTACACCGCCAACTGGCCGTCGGCGACGTACCACTCGAAACTCTACGACCTGCCGGCGTTCCCGAGGCTGGTGCCGCAGCTCAACGGCTGGCTCGACCGGGACCCGTTCGGCGCGAAGCCGGAGAACAAGCTCGGTGTACTCAAGAACGCGATCGAGTGGAGCACGAACATCGGCCACCCGGGGCCCGCGAACACGGCCATCGGCGAGGTGTTCGCGACGTTCGTCATCCCGAACATGTTCGCCAAGGCGGCGCGCGGGGAGCTGAGCCCCGAGCAGGCGGTCGCCGACGCCGAGCGGCAGATCAAACCCATCTTCGACAAGTGGCGGCAGCGCGGTCTGGTCGGCGGAGTGTAGGTGAGGTCGCGTGGCTGTCGTCGAGGTCCGTGGGCTACGCAAGGTGTTCGAGGGCGGGCGGGCCCGCCGTCGGCGCGCACATGGCCGGGTGAACGCGGTCGACGGCGTGGACCTGGCCACCACCGAGGGCGAGTACCTCGTCCTGCTCGGGCCATCGGGTTGCGGGAAGACCACCCTGTTGCGGACGATCGCGGGCCTCGAGCAACCGACCGACGGTGAGGTCCGGATCGGCGGGCACGTGGTGAACGAACTGCCGCCGCGGGCGCGCCGCGTCGCGATGGTGTTCCAGAGCTACGCGCTGTACCCGCACAAGACCGTGCGGGCCAACATCGTCTTCCCGCTCAAGGCCCAGGGGATCGACAAGGCGGAATGGGCGGAGAAGACCGAGTGGGCCGCCGACCTGCTCGGCATCGGTTCGCTGCTCGACCGTCGGCCGCGTCAGCTGTCCGGCGGCGAGCGGCAACGGGTCGCGCTGGCCCGGGCTCTCGTCCGCGAACCCAGCGTGTTCCTGCTCGACGAGCCGCTGTCCAACCTCGACGCGAAGCTGCGGGCGAGTGCGCGGGACGAACTCAAGCGGTTCCAGCGCCGGGTCCGGACCACGACGATCTACGTCACCCACGACCAGGTCGAGGCGATGGGGCTGGGTGACCGGATCGCGGTCATGTACGCCGGCCGGATCCGCCAGGTCGGCCCACCGGTCGAGGTGTACGACGACCCGGCGGACACGTTCGTCGCGACCTTCCTCGGGTCGCCGCCGATGAACCTCGTGCCGCGCGACGGCGTACTGGTCGGCTTCCGGCCCGAGCATCTGCTGCCGGAGACGATGGTCCACGGTGACGATCGGCTGGTGGTGCCCTTCCAGGTCGACCGCGTCGAGTATCTGTCCGGTGATCGCCACCTGTACGGAACGGTGCGCGGTCTGGGGGCCGAGACCCGGGTCATCGCCAGGCTTCCGGCGACGGTGACGTCGGCGGTCGAGCCGGGTCAGGAGCACGAGTTCGCGGTGCACGCGGAACGACTGCGGTTCTTCGACGCGGACAGCGGGGAGCGCACCGAGCCGGTCTCGGTGCGGACCGGATCATGACGAAGGTCGCCGAGCCGTCACGGGTCACCGAACCGGTCGATCTGACGGTACGGCGGCGCTTCGCCGACCGCGACGACCTGCTGGCCTGGGTGTTCCTGCTGCCGTCCGTCGGGTACATCGTCGCGCTGGTCGCCATCCCGTTCTTCCTGGCGATCGCGTTCAGTTTCAGCGACGTCACCGCCGGGGACGCGAGTTTCGACTGGGCCGGGCTGCGCAACTACCAGAACGTCTTCGAAGACCCGGTGTTCTGGCGGTCACTGCGCAACACCGTCGTGTTCACGGTCGTCTCGATGGCGCTGATCGTCGTACTGGGCAAGGTGCTCGCGAACATCCTGGTCGCCGACTTCCGGGGCAAGTGGCTGGTCCGCTTCCTGGTCCTGCTGCCCTGGACCACTCCGGTGGCGCTGTCGACGATCGCCTGGCTGTGGCTGCTCGACTCGGTGTTCTCGCCGATCGACTGGGTCCTGCGGGAACTGGGCGCGATCGACGCGAACATGTACTGGCTCGGCAAGCCGGACCTCGCGATCGGCTCCGTCATCGTGGTGCACGTGTGGCGGCTGGTCCCGCTCGCAGCGGTGATCATGATGGCCGGGCTGGTGGCCATCCCCAAGGACGTCCAGGAGGCGGCCTCGGTCGACGGTGCCGGGTTCTGGCGGCGGATGTTCGAGATCACCATCCCGCTGACGATGCCGATCATCGCGGTGGCGGCGCTGTTCGGGGCGATCCTGACCTTCACCGACATGGCGGTCGTCTACGTGCTGACCCGCGGCGGGCCGACGAACTCCACCCAGGTGCTGGCCAGTTGGGCGTTCTTCCGCGGCATCGAGGGCGGGGACGTTGGCCAGGGCGCGGCGATCGCGTTGTTCCTGTTCCCGTTGCTGCTGGCCGCGGCGATCGCCATCCTCCGGGCGGTACGGCGAATGGACGTGTCATGACGACCGCCGACATCGAGCAGTTGCGCCGGCGTGCGCGGCGGCATCACCTGGCGTCCCGCGTCACGGTGTACCTGCTGGCGATCCTGGCGGCGCTCGGTGCGGCCGGGCCGTTCATCTGGGCCGGGATCACCGCCTTCAAGGAGAACCGGGACCTGTACCGGCGCAGCAACAACCCGTTCCTGTTCAACCTGACGCCCACCACCGAGCACATCGACTACCTGTTCAACAGCACGGAGTTCCCGACGTTCGTGTGGAACACCTTGTGGGTGGGCCTGCTGGTCACCGCGATCACGCTCGGCCTCGGGCTGCCCGCGGCGTACAGCCTGGCCCGGCTCGACCGTCCGTGGTCGGGCCCGATGGCGATCGCGATCTTCTTCGTCTACCTGGTGCCGCCGACTCTGCTGTTCCTGTCGCTGTCCCGGATGGTCGTGGCCGCCGGCCTGCAGGACCGCACCTGGTCGCTCGTCCTCGTGTACCCGACCATCACGATCCCGGTCTCGATCTGGCTGCTGATGGGGTTCCTGCGCACGATCCCGAAGGACATCGAGGAACAGGCGATGGTCGACGGCTACAGCCGGCTCGGCGCCTTCGTCCGGACCGTCGTACCACTGGTCTTCCCCGGTGTGGTGGCGGTCGTCGTCTTCGCGTTCACCCTGACCGCGAGCGAGTTCATCTACGCCCTGGCCTTCGTCTCACCGTCCGGCGAGAAGCCGATCAGCACCGGCGTACCGACCGCCCTGGTCCGCGGCGACGTCTTCTTCTGGCAGTCCCTGCAAGCCGCCACGATCCTGGTCGCCGTCCCCATCGCCCTGATCTTCAACCTCTTCCTCGAACGCTTCATCACCGGCTTCACCCTCGGCGCCGTCAAGGGCTGACGCCGAGTCGGATCAGTTGGGCTTTTCCTGGTGGGTGGCCTGGGCCTTGGCCAGGCGTTCGCGGGCGCCGTCGAGCCAGCGTTGGCAGGTGGCGGCGAGTTCCTCGCCGCGTTCCCACAGGGCCAGGGACTCCTCGAGAGTGGTGCCGCCGGCTTCGAGTTTGCGGACCACCTCGACCAGTTCCTCCCGGGCCTGCTCGTAGGACATCTCCGGACGGTCGCCGCTCACGTGTTCTCCTCGGACTTGACTTCGACGGCGAATCGGCCGTCGCTCACCCGCGCCTGCAGCAGATCGCCGGGCGCCACCTGCGCCACTTCCCGGACGGCGGTGCCGTCGGGCAACTGGAGCACCGAGTACCCGCGCTCCAGCGTCGCCTTCGGGGACAACGCCCGTACGCTCGCCAGCCGGTGCGCGATGTCGTCACTCGCCCGGTCCAGCCGATGCGTCAGCGTCCGCCGGCTGCGCTCGACCAGCGCGGCGACCTCGTCGGACCGCCGCTGCAGATCGGTCACCGGCGCGGCGAGCGACGGCCGGCTCCGGATCGCCGCCAGCGCGTGCATCTCCCGGTCCAGCCAGCCGGTGATCGCGCGCAGACCGCGCTCCCGCAGCAGCCGTACGCCGTCCAGCTCCTCGCGAACATCCGGCACGATCCGCTTCGCGGCGTCCGTCGGCGTCGACGCGCGCAGGTCGGCCACCAGGTCCAGCAAGGGGGAGTCCGGCTCGTGCCCGATCGCGCTGACCACCGGCGTACGCGCCTGAGACACCGCCCGGATCAGACCCTCGTCGGAGAACGGCAGCAGGTCCTCCAGCGACCCACCGCCGCGGGCGATCACGATCACCTCGACCGACTCGTCGGCGTCGAGCTTCCGCAGCGCGGTCATCACCTCACCGGCCGCCGCCGGCCCCTGCACCGACGCGTACTCGATCCGGAACGCCACCGCCGGCCACCGCCGCTTCGCGTTCTCGAGTACGTCGCGCTCCGCTGCCGAATCCCGCCCGCAGATCAAGCCGATCGTGTGCGGCAGGAACGGCAACGGTTTCTTCCGGTACGACGCGAACAGGCCCTCGGCCGCGAGGAGTTGTTTCAGCCGCTCGATCCGGGCGAGAAGTTCACCGATCCCGACGTGCCGGATCTCGCTGACCGCGAGCGCCAGCGTGCCGCGCCGGGCGAAGAAGTTGGGCTTGGCGTTCACCACCACGCGCGAGCCGTCCGTCACCGGCGGGTCGACCGCCTCGAACACCCGGCGGTTGCAGGTGAACCGCAGTGAGATGTCCGCGTCGGTGTCGCGCAGGGTGCCGAAGACGGTCGTCGTACCGCGGTTGATCGACACGTCCGTGAGTTGCCCCTCGACCCACACCGCGCCGAGCTGATTGATCCAGCTCGCAATGCCGTTCGCGATCGTGCGAACGGCTGCAGGCGCATCCGGCGAGGTCTCCAAAGCCACGCCCAGACCCTACGACCCCCCGCCGACAAACCCCCGCACGGCTCCTCAATTCGCGCGAGTCTCGCTACCGTGCTGCCCCAGCTACCCTGAGTACAGAAGAGGTGATCATGCCCCCGTACGACGCCTCGGATCGCCCTTTCCTGCTCCTCGACATCGACGGGCCGCTCAACCCCTATCGGGCAAAGGTGATACCCCCGGGCTACCAGCGGCACGAGATCGTCGAGGGTGACAAGACCTGGATTGTGCTGCTCAACCAGCAGCACGGGGTGAGGCTCAACCTGCTCGCGGAGACCTTCGACCTCGTCTGGGCGACCAGCTGGGAACACGGCGCCAACCGCCTGCTGGCACCTCTTCTCGGCCTGCCCGAGTTGCCGGTGATCTCTTGGCCGCCGAGAGAGTCGGTGGCACGAGTACGGCGGGGATCGTGGAAGACGCCGTACGTCGCGGAATGGGTGGGCGACCGACCGTTCGTCTGGGTGGACGACGAGGTGAATCGGCACGACCGGTTCTTCCTCTCCAAGCTCCACTCGTCGCACCTGCTGCACCGGGTCGAGGCGAGCCGCGGACTGACCGCGGCTGACTTCGTGGCGATCCAGGCCTGGGCGGACCGTAATTCCTTTGCGGGTAAGGCGTTTCGGCGGGATGATGGAGGGACTGGAAACACCTCCCGGGGGAGCCGTCCGGACAGGGCGGGCGGCTCCTCGACGTGCGATCGGTTGCCCTGTGCAACGTCTGGCCAGGGTGGCGCAGTTTGTGAGCGCGCGCCCCTCATAAGGGTGAGGCCGCCGGTTCGAGTCCGGCCCCTGGTACTCCTGCTTCGTGCGTACGACGTGATGCTGCTCACAGGCCCCGCTGTTCCGGGTCCGGCGCGGCTCGGGTAGGCCTGAACCCGGCCCGTACCATGGGGGCGTGACTGCCCAGCCTGAGAACACGCCCACGACGACCGCGGTGAGGACCAAGCGGGTGCTGCTCGCTGCGCCACGCGGGTACTGCGCCGGCGTGGACCGGGCGGTCGTGGCGGTGGAGAAGGCGCTCGACCTGTACGGCCCGCCGGTCTACGTGCGCAAGGAGATCGTGCACAACAAGCACGTCGTCCAGACGCTGCAGGCGCGCGGCGCGATCTTCGTCGACGAGACCGACGAGGTGCCCGAGGGTCAGACGGTGATTTTCTCCGCACACGGTGTCGCCCCGGTGGTGCACGAGGAGGCGGCCGCGCGGCAACTCAAGACGATCGACGCGACCTGCCCGCTGGTGACCAAGGTGCACCACGAGGCGAAGCGGTTCGCCGCCAGCGACTACGACATCCTGCTGATCGGTCACGAGGGCCACGAGGAGGTCATCGGGACCAGCGGCGAGGCGCCCGACCACGTCCACCTCGTCGACGGTCCGGGCGACGTGCCGAACGTGACGGTCCGCGACCCCGAGAAGGTCGTCTGGCTGTCCCAGACCACGCTGTCCGTCGACGAGACGATGGAGACGGTACGGCGGCTGCGCGAGCGGTTCCCGAAGTTGCAGGACCCGCCGAGTGACGACATCTGCTACGCGACCCAGAACCGCCAGGCCGCGGTCAAGAAACTCGCCCCCGAGGCCGACCTGATGATCGTGGTCGGCTCCCGCAACTCCTCGAACTCGGTCCGCCTGGTCGAGGTCGCCCTCGAGCACGGCGCCAAGGCCGGCTACCTGGTCGACTACGCCGACGAGATCGACGAGGCCTGGCTGGACGGTGTCGACTCGGTCGGCGTCAGCAGCGGCGCGAGTGTGCCCGAGGTGCTGGTTCGCGACGTACTGCGCTGGCTCGCTGAGCGTGGCTACGGCGAGGTCCAGGAGGTCACCACGGCCGAGGAGAGCCTCACCTTCGCGCTGCCGCGGGAGCTCCGCACGGACCTCAAAGCGGCCGGCCTGCCGACGACCGGTACGTCGGACCACGCCTGGACCGTCTGACCCGTCCCGCGGCCGTCAGCTTCCAGAGGCTGCGGTCGGGTGGTGGATCAGTCGCTGAGGGCTGTGGCGTAGGTGCCGAGTACCAACTCCCAGCCGGTGTCGTAGTTGACCCGGGCCCGGAGACCGTCCGGACGCCGCTCCCACCCGGTGTGCACCAACTGGACCTCCGTGCCGCCCTCCACCGCCGTGAAGGTGACCGTCACCTGTCCTGCCTGCTCCGGATCGGTGCCGGGATGCCAGCTGAAGCTGACCGACGTCGGCGGATCCCACGTCGAAACCGTCCCCCACGACCCGACCTCACCACCGTCGTCGTACTCGACGATCCGCCCACCCACGGCGCCGTCGAGCCGCACCTCCCGCGCGTTCTCCTCAGTCACGGAGTGCGTCCTCAACGGCCACCACGCCGACATCTCCGCCGTGAACGCCTCGAACGCCCGCTCCGGACCGACTGGCACCACAACCCGCTTGACCAGCGCCGCCAACCCCTGATCCACACTCATCCCCGCTCCTCCTCAGTACGTCGTTCGGTCGTCCGGCGATCCTCGGTGCGGCGGATGTGGTCGGCGTACGCCTCGAGGGCGTCGTCCCAGAAACGGTCCAGCCAGGCCCGGAGTTCGTCGAGGCCGGTGCGGTCGACGCGGTAGATGTTCCGCGTGCCGCGCGACTCGTGATCCACCAGACCCACCGCCCCGAGCACCTTCAGGTGCTGTGAGATCGCCGGCCGGCTCACCGGAATCCGCTCGGCCAGCGCGGCGACCGAACTCGGCCCGCCCCGCCGCAACGTCTCGAGAATCGCCCGCCGCGTCGGATCTCCCAGCGCATCCAGCACCGGGCCCGCCGCCCCCGGCAATCCGTAAGTCCCCACGAACGGTAAGCTGCCACTAACCGATTCCCACGTCAAGTCCTCAGTGCCGCGCACATCCGGTTGCCGGCACAGTCCACCGCACCCACAGCTGGGCTGTGGGTGCGGTGGGCCGGGGCGGAGACCGGGTCAGTTGAAGGGGTCGAGGGTCAGGTAGGCCTGCTGCGGGTTGCCGTCGTGGACGAGGGACTCGTGGTGGCCGACGTCGTCGAAGGCGAACGCGTAGGCCTTGCCGTCGGCCATCTGGGCGTGGATCTTGCGGGCGTAGTGGTTGGTGACGTTGTCGAGGTAGAAGTTCGCGTTGTTCGGGTCCGGCTGGTTCGGGTTCACCAGCAGGGTGGAGCGGTTGTAGCCGGCGCACAGGGTGCGCGAGATCGGCCCGCGGACCTGGTCGTTCGGTGCGTCGAGCAACTTGAAGCAGCCGAAGATGCTGGCCGAGTCCGGCTTCTGGAACGACGTGACGATCGCGCCCGAGCTGTTGGTGAAGTTCATGACGTTGCCGGAGACGCGACCGTAGTACTTGATGCTCGGCTGGTCCGCGAACGGCGTGATCGTGAGCGTCTGCGAGCTGTACTTCGACCACACCCGGTTCACGTAGTCGTCCATCGCGTTGGCGGGCAGCGCACCGATCTCGACGCCGTACAGGGGTGACAGCGCTCGCAACACGCTCCCGTTCGGTGCCGTCTGGATCAGGTTCGCCCAGCCGCCGGGCTGGCCGCGGAGCGCGCTGTAGAACCCGTTGTAGCCGCCGGGCTTGAGGCGACCGGTGGACTTGCTGGTCCCGTTGGCGAGTTGCACCCCGACGGCGTACGGCGCGGAGAACATGTCGACCTGGGAGCTGTTGATCCACAGCCCCGAGTCGTTCAGCGTGTACTCGGACCAGTTGAACAGGATGTTCCGGTTCGGATCGCTCGGGTTCTGTACGGCGGGTTGCACCAGACCGCCTGTGGTGAGCTTGAAGACGAGCTTCTGGCCGTACGAGAAGTAGACCCGGCCGGAGAACTTCGGCATCCGGATCGTCAGCGACTGCCCGTTGGCCGGGCCTGCGATCGACGCGTCCGGCGCGGGTGTCGGCGGGTTGCCGCCGGCCGGCCAGGGGTGGAAGTTGCCCGCGGCATCGGCCCAGCCCTGCCGGCCGGTGGCCAGGTTGGTCCCGAGGTTGTAGATGTACACCGGATCGGAGCGGCCGGAGTTGTTGGTGATCTTCAGTGGAATGGTCGCGGGTACGGCGGCCGCCGGGCTGTCGTTGGTCGCCGTGAGTACGCCGGCGATGCTCGCCGCGGCCACGGCGATCGCCAGCAGGTGATGTTTGACGCGCACTGTTCCTCCTCACGTTGTCCCGTACGAGAAGGCGAGGCGCCGGCCGGCCGAGCCGCTGCGTTACCAGGGCACACCAGCCCAGCGACCGGCGCTCAGGTCAGAACGACGAGGGACGGTGGATCGCCGGACGACCAGGTGAGAGCGCTCTCATCGTTGGCGACCCGCTCATCCCTGTCAATGCCCCACCCCTGTCGGGTTTCCGACACGCCTGCCGTCAGCCGGCTTGGGGCGGAGGCCATTTGCGGGTCGGGTCGGGATCCTCCACCGCGAGGAACTCCGGAGCCGTGAGCGGGCGGACGGACGCCTCGATCGACTCCATCGCGGTCAACTCCGCCTCCGTGACGTGCAGGTCCCTGAGCTTCCGGGCGGTGATGAACACCCGCCGCTCGAACGACCCGACCGTGCCGTTGTACGCCTCGACGGCAGAGGTGAGCGAGCGGCCGACCCGACTCAGATGGTCGCCCATGGTGCTGAGCCGGTCGTAGAGTTCGCGACCGAGCTCGAAGACCTGCTGCGCGGACTCGGTCAGGGCGGACTGGTTCCACGCGTACGCCGCCGCGCGCAAGGTGGCGATGAGTGTCGTCGGAGTCGCCAGGATCACCCGGCGCTCAGCGGCGTACTCCAGCAGGCTCGGCTCCACGTCGAGCGCCGCCGACAGGAAGGACTCGCCCGGCACGAACAGGATGACGAACTCCGGTGACGGGGACAGCCGCGTCCAGTACGCCTTCGACGCCAACTGATCCACATGTGTTCGCAGATGCCGGGCATGCGCGCGCAACCGCTCCTCACGGAAGGCGGGGTCGTCCGACTCGGCCGCCTCCAGGAAGGCGGCCAGCGGAACCTTCGAGTCGACGACCAGATTCTTGCCCTCGGCAAGACGCACCACGAGGTCCGGTCGCAACAAGCCGTCCTCGCCGACGGTCGTCGTCTGCTCGGTGAAGTCGCAGTGGGCGACCATGCCGGCAAGCTCGACGGTCCGGCGCAGGTGCAGCTCACCCCAGCGTCCGCGCACCTGTGGCTTCCGCAGAGCGGTCGACAAGGAAGCCGTCTCCCGCCGCAGCGCCTCACCGCTCATCCGTACTTCGTTGACCTGTTGATGAAGCTGGCTCTGCCACGCCGCACGTCCCTGCTCCAGCTGATTCAGCTGCGCATGCAGGCGATCCAGCGCCTCCTTCACCACGGCCTGGCCCGACATCTGCTGCCCGACAGCAGTCCGCTCCCGGGTGAGCTCGACGACCCGATCCTCGGCCGCGTCCCGCTCAGCCGTCACCCGCGCAAGCTCCGCACCATCCCTTCCCCGCACCCAGAGCACCCCGAACACAACCCCGAGGACCACCCCCACCACGAGAAACAGCAGCAGCAACAACACCGTCGTACCGGTCATGTGACTGATAGTGCCGAAGGCCGCCGACAGTTTCTGGTGAATCCGGCAGAGTGCCGGAAGTTTGCCGGAAGAATGCGTGACGAGTTCCGGGTCTGTTCCGCGGTGGCGAGGAAGGCTTGACGTCAGCAGGCCATCGCGGGGAACGAGTAGCCCTGCGCCTTGAGAAGGGGGAGCACCTTGTCCAGAGCGGCGACCGTCTGCGAGCGATCCCCGCCGCCGTCGTGCAGCAGGATGATGTTGCGCCGGTGGGCGTGGGTCAGGATGTTCTGAACGATCGCCTGCGTGCCGGGCCGGGCCCAGTCGCGTGGATCGACGTCCCAGAGGACCTGCACCATGCCGGCGGCCGTGATGTCGGCGCGGACCTTCGCGTTCGTGGCGCCGTACGGCGGCCGGAAGCAGGTCGACCGGGGTCCGTCGAAGATCTCGCGGTGCCGCCTGGCGGCGGACACCGCGGTCAGCTGCGCATGGGTGATCGAATGGCTGCCGATGGTGTTGCCAGCGGCAAGCACTTGTTCACGCAGACCTGGGTGGGCAGCCTGCATGCTGCCGAGCTCGAAGAAGGTCGCGTGCGCTCCGTGCCTGGCCAGCACCTGCAGGATCTTCGGCGTCCAGACCGGATCCGGACCGTCGTCGAAGCTGAGGAACAGGACCTTCTTGTTGCCTGCGGCAAGCGCGGCGGTGGGGTTCGGCACGGGTCGGTGCGGCGACGCGGGAGCGTTGACGGTCGGCGTCCTCGTCGGTGTCACCGACGGCGTCGCCGACGTGGATGTCGACGCCACCGTGGGCTTGGGTGGCTGCGCCTTCCCCAGCGCGATGGCGATCAGTGAACCGATGACGAGAACGGCCAGCGCCGTCCCGGTCGCGACGAACGCGGCGAACCTACGGGACATGATGCTCCCTTGCAGATCAGGCGGATGTACCCGGTCGCTCCCCCTCAGGAGCCCCTCGCAGCTCAGCCGTCGAGTTGCTGTGCCGGACACCAGAGGAGACGCGCCGTCACCTGGTCTGGTTGGCGTTCTCGTGTTGCGGTGAGATCTCGACCGCCGTGACGTCGGTGGCCCGCGGCGTCGCGACGCTGGCCGGTGCGCCGCGGTGGTAGAGCCTGCCCTCCAGCGACTTCACACTCGCGACGAGGACGAAGCTCATGCTCACCAGCAACGCCCACGCGCCGAACTTCGCCGGATGCACGAGCCGCCAGACGTCCACCTGGTCCGGGTAGTTCCAGGCGTCCAGGAAGGTGCCGAAGTTCTCCGCGACCCACAGGAAGAACCCGATCAGTCCGAAAGACACCGCGAGCGGCATCCGGTACCGCCGTTCGCCCACCGAGTAGAAGACCCAGGTGCGACGCAGTACGACGAGCAGCCCGATCGCGATCGGGATCCGGAGGTCGACGATCCAATGATGAGTGAAGAAGTTCGCGTAGATCAGCACCGCGAGCACGGTCGTGAGCACCGGCCTGTAGCCGCTCACCCGCAGGTCGAGCCGCCGCCAAGCCTGGCAGATGTAGCTGCCGACCGCGGCGTACATGAACCCGGCGAACAGCGGCACCCCGCCGACCTTGGTGTACGCCTCACCCGGGTAGTGCCACGACCCGACCCGCACCTTGAACAACTCCAGGCCGAGCCCGACCAGGTGGAACCCGAAGATCACCGCGACCTCGCGCCACGTCTCCAGGCCGATCACCCAGAACAGCAGGGTCAGGCCCAGGCAGTACACGAGCAGGGCGTCGTACCGGGGGAGTGGCAGGTCGACGTACTTGGAGACGGCGAGGCCGGCGAACAAGCAGACCGGGAAGAGACAGGAGACCGCCTCGAGCCACCCGAACCGCAGGAACTGCAGGCAACCGGTCACCAAACGTGTCCGAAGGGGTGCGCGCACTCTCCAACTGGTCACAGACTTGAGACGTCGCTTGCTCTCGGCTGGTTCGGGCGGATACATGAACGGCAAGCGATGGGGAGGTGCCGGCATGGATCCGAAGGTGGTCTACGAGACGGAACGGCTCGTGGTGCGCGACTGGGTGGACACCGACGAGGACCGCGTGTTCGACATCTACCGGCGGTGGGAGGTGTCGCGCTGGCTCGGCGCCGAGCCCCGGGTGATGACGGCCCGCGCCGCCGCGGCTCGCACGATCAAGCGCTGGCAGGAGCGCAATCGGGACCCGCTGTACGGCGTCTGGGCGGTGGAGGAGCGGTCGACGGCCACGGTCGCGGGCACCGTCCTCCTCGTGCCGTTGCCCGATCCGTCCGACGGGACCGGGAGCAAGGGCGAGGTCGAGGTGGGCTGGCATTTCCACCCCGACGCCTGGGGCCGCGGCCTGGCGACGGAGGCGGCCCGCGGCGCGATCGCGCACGGATTCACCGGTGGTCTGACCGAGATCTACGCGGTGGTCCGGCCCGACAACGCCGCGTCGCTGGCCGTCTGCCAACGGCTCGGGCTGCGCCCGCTGGGGCGGACCAACCGCTGGTACGGCACGGAGCTGGAGGCCTTCCTGATCTGATCCCGGTACGACGCTCAGCCGGGTCCCACCGCGCGTCGCCGTGCCGTTCCGCGCCGTACGGCGGGGTGCCCGGCGTACCGCGGATTGGGGTACGGCGGGGTAGGCCGCGTACCCTTGACGCCCGTGGCACTCACCATCGGAATCGTCGGGCTCCCCAACGCGGGCAAGTCCACCCTGTTCAACGCGCTGACCAAGAACAACGTGCTCGCGGCGAACTACCCGTTCGCGACCATCGAGCCCAACGTCGGCGTGGTCGGCGTACCGGACGCGCGGCTGGGCAAGCTGGCCGAGCTGTTCGACTCCGCCAAGGTGATCCCCGCCACGGTGCAGTTCGTCGACATCGCCGGCATCGTCCGCGGCGCGTCGGAGGGTGAGGGCCTGGGCAACAAGTTCCTCAGCCACATCCGCGAGTCGGACGCGATCTGCCAGGTCACCCGGGTCTTCCGCGACGACGACGTCACGCACGTCGACGGCAAGGTCTCGCCGGCCGATGACATCTCCACCATTCAGACCGAGCTGATCCTGGCCGACCTGCAGACCGTCGAGAAGGCGATCCCGCGGCTGGAGAAGGAGGCGCGGCTGAAGAAGGAGCGCGGCGTCGTGCTCGAGGCGGTCCGGACCGCGCAGAAGCACCTCGAGGCCGGGACGCCGATCATCGCCACGGACGTGGACCGGGACGCGATCCGCGAGCTGATGCTGATGACGGCCAAGCCGTACCTGTACGTCTTCAACTGCGACGCGGACGAGCTCGCCGACGAGGCGCTGAAGCAGCAGATGCGTGACCTGGTCGCGCCGGCCGAGGCGATCTTCCTGGACGCGAAGTTCGAGGCGGAACTGGTCGAGCTGGGCGACGAGGACGAGGCCCGCGAGATGCTCGCCGAGATGGGCATCGACGAGCCCGGCCTGGACGTGCTGGCGAGGGTCGGGTTCGACACGCTCGGCCTGCAGACGTATCTGACGGCCGGGCCGAAGGAGGCCCGCGCCTGGACCATCAAGCGCGGCGCCACCGCCCCCGAGGCGGCCGGCGTCATCCACACCGACTTCCAGCGCGGGTTCATCAAGGCCGAGATCGTCTCCTACGACGACCTGATCGAGGCCGGCTCCATGGCCGCCGCCCGCGCCGCCGGCAAGGTCCGCATGGAAGGCAAGGACTACATCATGCAAGACGGCGACGTCGTCGAATTCCGCTTCAACGTCTGAGCTGGAGAAGCTTGGGTGGTCCGGTAGGGTCGGGGGTGCGTGGTTGGGGCTGCGTCGAGACTCGCCGGAAGGCTGGAAGCCACCCCTGTGGATGAGGCGTTCCCCTTGTGGCCTGTGCGAGTCCGGGCCCGAGAGGACGCGTCGTGAGACATCTGCCTGACAGTCCGAGCCTTGGGTTCCTGCGGAAGCAGGCCAAGGATCTGTTGGTGGCGTTGCGGGAGTCCGATCCGGGTGCTTCGCTGGCCTCGGCGCAACGGATGCTGGCCGTCGAGTACGGCGTCCGCGACTGGGCCGCGCTGAAGTCCGAAGTGGAACGGCGGGCCGCTCAGGCACCCGTCGTACCTGATGGGCTGGCCGAGGCGCTGGCGTCCGCGTTCGGGCTCGGTCGTGTCGTCGGGAGTGCGTCGCCGGTTGCGTTCAGCTTGATGGGGCGATCCTGGTCGATCACGACGGACCGCGGGCGCTGGCTGGCCGTGTCGGTCTATCCGTGGATCACCGCGGACCAGGCCGAGGTCGGCGCCCGGCTTCGCGACGCGGCGGTTGCCGCCGGGGTCACGGCGCCGACTCCGGTGCGCAGCCCCGAAGGCGGGCTGGTCGAACGCGTGCAGGGAGACAACTGGCGAGTCCACGAATGGATCGAGGTCGGGCCGTCGCCGGTGACACCGACGCCGGCCGCCGTGGCGCGCCGGGTCGGCGAGATCCTCGGAACGTTGCACTCGCTGGCGATTCCCAGCGACGTGCCCATGAACCCGTACGTCACCTACCGGCGGCCGGAGTCCGAATGGGAGAAACTCCTGGACCGGGCCCGCGCGGCCGGCAAGCCGTGGGCCGGGCAACTCGCGGACACCCTCCCGGCGATCCTCGACCTGAACGCGATCGACGCCGACTTCGACGGAGCGGAGTTCATCCTCTGCAACCAGGTGCTCAACCCCGAGAACACCCGCCTCGGCCACAACGACGAGCTCGTGGTCACCGAATGGGATTTCGCCGGTTCGCAAACCCCGGAGCTCGAGATCTCCTGGGCTCTCACCCATTGGACGCTGCGGCCGGCCATCAACCCGATCGCGATCGCAGCGCTCCGCGATGGGTACGTCGACACGGCCGGCCGATGGCCCGAGCTGACGTTGTCGTCCTTCGCCACAGCGGTCACGGGCTGGCTGAACTGGACCTACAACGCGATCTGCGAGGCCATCAGCCCGTCCGATCCCGACCGAGCCGACTTCGCCGAACGCGAGTCCGCCGATCTCCTCAACCATCCGATGACTCGCGTCTCTCTCCACCAGCTGCTCGCGGCCACCGGCCCGTAATTGCCTGGTCGGCCTGACCGAGGCGGCCTAGGGTCGGCGGCATGGTTGATGCGTTGTTCGGAGTACGTCGGTTGGCGGCGATCTATGACGAGCTGGACGCGGATCGGGGCGATCTGGAGCACTACGTCGCGATGGTGGAGGAGTTCGGCGCGCGGCGGGTGCTGGACGTCGGCTGTGGGACGGGCGAGTTGGCGACCTGGCTGGCAAGGCTCGGGGTCGAGGTCGTCGGCGTGGATCCGGCGGAGGCGTCGCTGGAGGTTGCCAAGGGCAAGGAGTTCGCCGATCGGGTGCGGTGGATCCACGGCGATGCGACCACGTTGCCGCCGCTCGAGGTCGACCTCGCGGTGATGACCGGGAACGTGGCCCAGGTGTTCCTCACCGACGAGGAGTGGGCGGCGACGCTGACCGGCGTACGCCAAGCCCTGAAACCCGGTGGGCGGTTCGTGTTCGAGACCCGGGATCCAGCGCGGCGGGCCTGGGAGGAGTGGACCCGTGAGCACACGCATCAGGTGAAGCGGGTGGCGGGCGGCGACACGGTGGAGAGTTGGTCCGATCTGCTTGCTGTCGAGCTGCCCTTCGTCTCGTTCCGGGGCACGTACGTCTTCGCGTCCGACGGCGCCGTACTCACGTCGGACTCGACGTTGCGGTTCCGGGAGCGCAACGAGGTCGAGGAGTCGCTGACTGCGGCCGGTTTCACGGTCGACGACGTACGCGAGGCCCCGGATCGGCCCGGAAAGGAGTTCGTCTTCGTGACTATGCGGCGGTGAGAAGGGCCGTCAGAGTGTGGTGGGCGGTCCGGGACATCACGGGGTTGGTTTCCGCGTAGTACCAGAGGCAGCCGATGGCTTGGGCGAAGGACCAGCCCATGCCTCGGCGCCATTCGTCGTCGTTGCTGCCGACGGCGGTCCGGAAGGCGGCGCGGGCGTCGGCGTGGAGCAGGTTCCAGGCGGGTGCGAGATCGATGGCGGGATCGGCGACGGTGAAGGTGCCGACGTCGATCACGCCGACGAGGCGGCCGTTGCCGGCGAGCAGGTTGCCGGGCATGAGGTCGCGGTGGGCCCAGACGTCCGGTTCGGTCCGCGGCGTCGTCCGCAGGTCCGCCCAGAGCCGGGCGAGGGCGTCGACGTCGATCATGCCGCGGCTGCGTTCAAGGCTGTCGGCGACGTAGTCGTCGTGCGTTGCGAGTACGCCGCCGCGCCACGAGCCGGTGAACACCCGGCCTTCGGTCGGCACGGCGCGGAGTGCGCGGACGAACGTCGCCAAGTCCCCAGCGAAATCGATCGAACGCGCGACGTCGGCGTCGTACGCGATGGTGCCCGGCAGCCAGGTGTAGACGGCCCAGGGGAGCAGGTAGCCGTCACCGGGCTCGCCGATGTCGACGGGTTCAGGCGTCGGGTACGGCGAGATGCGGTGGAGCCGAAGGGCAGCGTCGGCCTCCTCTTCGAGGTCCTTGCGGACGGTGATCGGGTCACCGGGCTGGATGGGGAACCGAGCGACCAGGTCGTCTCCGATCCGGAACAACGCGTTCACGGTGCCGTACGAGGTGACGGGGCGGATGGCGAGGCCGCTCCACGCCGGGAACTGTGATCGGACCAGCCGGGTCACGAGGTCCGTCGTCACGTCCAGTTGTCCAGGATGCATCGGCACGTCCAGCAGTATCCGGAGCGGGCTAATGAGTGGCCAACGGCCTGGCGCGGTCGGTCGCCAGGCGGATGGCGAAGACGGCCAGGGCGGTGCCGGTCAGGTAGCGGTGGATGCGCATCCAGGTCGGGCGGCGGGCGAGGAAGACGGCGACGGAGCCGGCGGTGATGACGAAGACCGCGTTCACGGCGACGCCGACGGCGAGTTGGACCAGGCCGAGGATCAGGCTCTGGGTGCCGAGGTGGCCGCGTGACGGGTCGAGGAACTGGGGCAGCAGGGAGATGTAGAGGATGGCGATCTTCGGGTTCAGCAGGCAGGTGAGCAGGCCCATGCCGAACAGCTTGCGCGGACGGTCGGGCTCGAGTTCCTGGGTGGCGAAGACGGAGTTGCCGCCGGGGCGGAACGCGTTCCAGGCGAGCCAGAGCAGGTACGCCGCGCCGGCCAGCTTCAGCGTGACGTAGATCTCCGGCACGAGCGCGAACAACGTCGCGAGACCGGCGCTTGCCGCGAGCAAGTACACGAGGAACCCGATGCCGACGCCCGCCAACGAGATCAGCCCGGCGCGCCGGCCCTGCGCGACGGATCGGGAGACCAGATAGATCATGTTGGGTCCCGGCACGATCACCAGGCCGAGTTCGACCAGGGCGATCCCCAGCAACGCCTCACCACTCACCAGCACCCGCGTCCCCTTCCCTCGATTCGCCTCGAACCTAACAGTGCGAACGCTGCCCGCGCCGAGGTTTTCCCTGGCTGAGACGACGGCGCGGCGATGAGTTCGGGCCCGTCAGGTGGTCTGCACAGTCGAGACCGCGAACACGAGGACGGGTGCAGATGAGTATCGGGCAAAGGGTGCCGAGGCCGGCGCGGACGAACCTCGCGCTGGCCACGCTGTTTCTGGGCATGTTCGTGCTGGGCAGTGCCGAACTGCTGGTCGTCGGCGTACTGAACCTGATCGCCGCCGACCTCCGGGTGTCCATTCCCGCAGCCGGCTCACTGGTGACCGCCTACGCGCTCGGCCTCGCCCTCGGTGGTCCGCTGCTGGCCGCTCTGACGATCAGACTGAACAAGCGGATCGTCCTGATCGGCACCCTTGTCCTCTTCGTCCTCGGCAACCTGCTTGCGGTGCTGACCGTCAGCTACGGCCTGTTCCTCGCGGTGCGTGTCCTCACCGGAGCGCTCCAGGGCCTGTTCATCGCCACCGCACTCGCGGTCGCCGTTTCCGTCGTCCCGCCGGAGCGAATGGGCCGGGCGATCTCGGTGGTGATCTCCGGGGTCGCGTCTCGGCCGCGTTGGGGGTCCCGCTGGGAACACTGGCCGGCCAGACGCTCAGTTGGCGCGGTTCGTTCGCCGCGATCGTGGTGCTCAGTGTGATCGCGCTGATCGCCACACTGGTGCTTGTCCCGTCCGTGCCCAGTACAGGTGGCGCCGCGGGCAACCAGGCCAGATACGCGTTCGCGCCGCGGGTGCTCGCCGTTCTGTTTCTGACGTTCCTGCTGTTCGCGTCGCTGTTCGCCGGACTGACGTACCTCGTGCCGTTCCTCGAGAGCGTGACCGGGATCTCCGGCTCGATGATCAGCGTGTTCCTGTTGGCGTACGGCGTGGCCACGGCCGTGGGATCGTTCAACGGCGGCCGGTTCGCCGACCGCAACGCTGCGCGGACCCTGATCGTGGCGACCGTCGGCGTCGCGATCTCCCTGCTGGCGCTCTACCTCGCCGGCGCGATCGCGGTCCTCGTGGCGCCGGCGCTGATGGCCCTGGGACTGTTCGGTATGGGCATGCTGCCCTCGCTCCAGTACCGCGTGGTGAGCCTGGCCGGTCCCGGCGGCGCGCTGGCGCAGTCGCTGCCGGCGTCCGCGGCGAACGTCGGGATCGCGGCCGGTTCCTTCGCCGGTGGGGTCGCGGTCGGCCGCTACTCCACCTCGGCCGCGCTGGTCACCGGCCTGGTCATCGCGGCGATCGCCGTACCGGTCGCTGTGGCCACCAGCCGCCTGAGGTCACCGGTGAGTGGGCGAACCGATGAGCAGACCGGGCTGGAGCCGACCCGCGGGGCCGCGTGATCGAGGTCCGGATGACGTAATGCGGTCGCGGGCCGGGTGGGGATTGGTTAGCGTGGGGGTGTACGCCTGACGGTTTGTGAAGGAGACGGTATGAGCGACAAGTCCAGCAAGCCGGCGGACGATCTGCAGAAGAAGTTCCGTGAAGCGCTCGAGAAGAAGAACGCACATCACAACGCGCACCCCGGATCCGGGCTGCGGCGTGAGGGTGTCGGCGAAGCGCACAACGACAAGCAGAAGCGCCAGTTCCGGCGCAAGTCCGGCAGCTGATTCCGCCAACTGTCCATCCATCCGCCTGAGCCCCGGGTCACCGCCCGGGGCTCGACTCATGTCGGGGTCAGGGAGTCGTGGGCTGGGAGGTGGTGAGGAGGGCGGCCAGGCGGTCGAGTTCGGGGATCCAGCCCTGGTGGTGGTTGGTGGCGTCTTCCTCGGTCTCGAAGCCGGTGTGGGTGAGGAGCATCCGGGTGCCGTCGGGGACCTCGGTGAGGTGGACGTCGACCCGGGTGGGCCGGTCGGGGGTGCCGTCCCAGTGCCAGCTGAAGGCGAGCCGGTGCGGCGGGTCGACCTCGAGGTAGGTGCCGCGGACGACGTGGGGCCCCATCTCGACCACGTAGTCGCCGCCGACGCGGACGTCGGCGGCGACCTTCAGGTCGAGGTCGGGGTTGGGGCAGTACCACCGGGTCAGCAGCTCCACCCGGGTCCAGGCGTCGTACACCTGTCCAATGGTTGCCGGTAGCACCCTTTCGATCCGGATGTCAGGTCCCATCCCCGCCTCCTCGTAGCAGCTCTTCCAGTCGGTCGACCGTGCTGTTCCAGTACGTCGTGAGGTCGCCGAGCCACTCCTGGACCTCGGTGAACGCCTCCGGCCGGATCGTGCACACCACGGTCCGGCCGACCTTGCGGCGGCTCACCAGCCCGGCCTCGACCAGGACGCCGACATGTTTCGTCATCGCCGGCAACGTGATCCGGTGCGGCGCGGCGAGCTCACCCATGGTCGCGTCGCCCCGGCTCAGCCTGGTCACGATCGCCAGCCGGGTCGGGTCCGCCAGCGCCCCGAAGGTCGTCGTCAGCACGCAAACACTTCACCAGCTGGTTAAATGTCTGTCAAGAGCTCGTCAGGGCCGGACCTCGAAGACCAGGTTGAACGGCGTCTGCGCGACTGTCCGGAACCTGGTGAAGCCGGCTGCCGTGGTGACGTCCCGGATGCGTGCCGGCCCGGCCTGTGTCCCCAGTGCCAGCCCGACCGGCTGGGAGAGGGAAGCCGGCGTACAGAGCAGGGTGGAGAAGCCGTAGTAAGCGCGGCCCACCGGGTTCAGGTTGTCCTCGACGCGATCGCCGGCCATGGGCTCCACCAGCATCCAGGTGCCGTTCGGCGCCAGCGACTCACGGACGTGGCGGGCGGCGCCGACCGGGTCGCCCATGTCGTGCAGGGCGTCGAACGTCGTCACTAGATCGAACCCCAACCCGCTGTAGCCGGTCGCCGGCGCGACCTCGAAGCGGATGCGGTCATCAAGTCCCGCCTCGGCCGCGCGCTGTTGGGCGGTCTCGATGGACTCCTGGTGGTAGTCCGAACCGACGAACTCCGACCGCGGGAAGGCTTGCGCCATCAGGATCGTGGAGGCGCCGTGCCCGCACCCGATGTCTGCCACCGTCGCACCGCGCTCCAGCTTCTCCACCACTCCTTCGAGCGCGGGCAGCCAACTGGAGAGCAGGTTCGCGTTGTACGACGGCCGGAAGAACCGCTCGCATCCGACGTGGACGTCGGACGTGTGCTCGTGCCAGCCGATCCCAGCGCCGCTGCGCGCCGCCTCGATCGTCTGCGTGGTGTGCTGCACTGTCCCGAGCGCGAGCTGGAAGAAGCCCGGCAGGTACGCCGGACTGCTCGGGTCGGTCAGCGCCACGGCCTGCTCCGGCGGCAGAGTGTAGAGACCGGTACTCGGGTCGTACTCGACGTACCCGCCTGCCGCCTGAGCGTTCAGCCACTCACGCGTGTAGTGCTCGCTGGTGCTGGTCCGCTCGGCCAGCTCACCCGGCGTGGCAGGCCCATCGTCCGCGAGTGCCTGGTAGTAGCCGAGTCGGTCACCCATCACGACCAGGGCCGCGTTCAGCGTCGCCCCCACCTCGTCCACAGCCTGGTACACCAGCCCCATCAGCTTGTCGCCGTTGATCGCGACTGTCATGTCATCCCCCTTGTTGGATCGGTACGGCGAACGTAGGTAATGCAGCTCGGCCGTCGCATCAGGTGCCCCACCTGGTGCACACTGCGAGACATGCTGATCGGGCGGGAGGCCGAACGCCGGGCGATCGAGCAGCTGGTCGCGGGGGCTCGGGTGGGGGTGGCGGGCGTGCTGCTGGTGACCGGCGAGCCCGGCATCGGCAAGACCGCTCTGCTCGACGAAGTGGCCGGCCTGGCCACCGGTCTGCGGCTGCTTCGAGCACGTGGCACGGAAGCCGAACGAGACGTGCCCTTCGGTGCTCTCCACCAGCTTCTCCGCCCTGCGTTGGCCGAGCTCGATCGCATACCGAAGCCGCAACAGGCGGCCCTTGCCGCCGCATTGGCACTCAGCCCGGACGAGAGCACGGCCAACAGGTTTGCCGTCGGGGCCGCCACCCTCAGCCTGATCTGCCGGTACGCCGAGGAGGCGCCGGTCGGGGTGATCGTCGATGACGCGCACCTGCTCGACCGCCCGTCGGCGGAAGCGTTGCTGTTCGCCGCTCGGCGGTTCCTCGCCGACCCGATCATGCTGCTGATCGCTGCCCGGCAGCACGAGTCTCATCCGCTCGCCGAGGCAGACCTGCCGTCCCTGGAACTCGCGGGCGTGCCGTTCGAGGCAGCACAGCAGCTCGTTCCTGGGCTACCGGCTGATCTGGTTGCCCGGCTACACCGGACGGTCGCCGGGAACCCGTTGGCGCTGCTGGAGTTGGCCGGCGAACCTGACCAGCTCCACCGGCTTGCGCCTGGTGCACCGGTGCCAGTGCCCGCACTGCTCGCGGAAGCCTTTACTGCAAGGGCAAACCGGCTCAGCTCAGCTGCACACACCGCGTTGCTCGTTGCGGCTGTGGACGACGGTGAGCTGAGTGTGGTGGCCAGAGCGTGCAAGGAGCTGGGCGTCGACGTCCGAGCCCTGTCCGAGGCGGAGACGGCTGGTCTGGTGGCCCTTCGCGATGGTCGAGTCGAGTTCCGCCATCCGTTGATCCGCTCGGCGGTGTACACGAGTGCTCATGCGGCCGAGCGTCGTACCGTTCACCAAGCGGTGGCCGGGGCCACGCAGGACGAGGACAGGCGTGCGTGGCATCTGTCCGAGACAGTGCTCGGCTGCGACGACGAAATGGCGGCCGGGCTGGATGTCACGGCGAGGCATGCAGCCGGTCGGGGAGCGCACGCCGTCGCGGCGACTGCGTACGAACGCGCTGCTCGACTGACCGAAGCACCGAGGGACCGGGCACTCAGACTGGTCGCGGCAGGAGAGGCAGCCTGGTCAGCCGGACTGGCGGACTGGGCAGACGCCCTGATGAACGAGGCATTGGCGCTGCGGCCGCCACTGACCACCAAGATCCGAGCACAGGAGGTACGCGGCGATCTGGCCGTGAAATGCGGCTCACCGACCGAGGCGCGCGACATCCTGATCTCAGCGGCCGCGGAGTGCGACGACGCAGCCGTGGCGACCGGACTGCTCGCCGACACGGTCAACGCGTGCTTTCGCCTGTGTGACACCACGTCAGCACTCCAAGCTGCGGAAGGCATCGACCGGCTGCTACCGGCCGTCCAGCGTCCAGGCCCACGCATCATCGGCATGATGGCCAGCGGAGTGGCGAAGATCCTCGCCGGGCAAGGCGGGACCGACCAGATCCGCCAGGCAGTTGCTCTGGCCCCGTCGGAAGAGCTCGAACATGATCGCCGGCGGCAGGTGTGGATGGTGATCGCACCACTCTTCCTGCGCGAGAGCAGCACTGGGAGGGCCCTCCTGCAGCAGGCAATGCTCGAGCGACGTGAGCAGGTCGCCCTGGGCACACTGCCCGGCTTGCTGTTCGTGCTGGCCCGTGACGACGCCACCACTGACCGGTGGGCCGACGCTGCCACGTCGTACGACGAGGGCATCCGGCTAGCGCGGGAAACCGGTCAGACGACCGAGCTGGCGATGAATCTGGCCGGTCATGCCTGGCTGGCAGCGCACCAAGGCCGTGCCGAGTGTCAGGAGCTTGCAGCCGAGGCTCTACGGATCTGCACCGAGCGGACGATCCACCTGGGCACTGTGTGGTCGTTGTTCGCGCTCGGCGACTACGAGTTGGGCCGGGGTGATCCGGCGGCAGCGCTGCCGCAGTACGAGCGGTTGGTCGACGTACTGGCTTCGAACGGGCTCAAGGACCCAGACCTGTCGCCGGTGCCGGAGCTCGTGGAGGCGTACCTGCGGTTGGGCCGGTCCGCCGATGCTCAGGCGATGGGACGCGAGTACGTCGTACTGGCAAACGCCAAGGGGCAGCCGTGGTCGCTGGCGCGGGCGGCTCGGGTGATGGCGGTCGTGGACGAGAGCGAGGAGGAGTTCGAGCGGGCCCTCGGGTGGCACGCGCAGACCCTGGACGTGTTCGAGCAGGCTCGGACGCGGTTGGCGTACGGCGCCTGGCTGAGACGAGCCCGGAGGCGGGTGGACGCGCGCGCACAGCTACGACTGGCGGTTGCGGCGTTTGACGAGCTGGGAGCCGCGGGCTGGGCTGACCAGGCTGCGACAGAGCTGAAGGCGACGGGAGAGACCGCACGGCGCAGAGTGCCGAGTACGGCGGACGACTTGACCCCTCAGGAGCGGCAGATCGCTCTGCTGCTCGCCGACGGGCAGAGCATCCGTGAGGCCGCGGCCAGGCTGTTTCTGAGCCCGAAGACCGTCGAGTACCACCTCCGGAAGGTGTACGCGAAGCTCGGCATCCACTCGCGAACCGAGCTCGCCCAGCACGTGGCGCCGCCGTCGCGGCACACGCAGCCGAGCGGCGCTGAACATCCGGTGAAACCCCGCTGAATCACAGCGCTGGGATTGCCGGCCGTTTGACAGCGGATGGCATGCTTTTCCGGGTGACGGAATTGACGGAGTTGGCCGAGGCCGCGCGACAGTTGCTCAGTGTGGCGATGGCCTCCCACTGGTTGCTCCTCGTCCTGTTCCTCGCCGCCGCGATCGACGCCGTGTTCCCGGTGATCCCGAGCGAAGGCCTCGTCGTCACGGCCGGGATGGCCGCCGCCGCGGGACACCAGAATCTGTTGCTGGTGATCGTGCTGGCGATGCTCGGCTCCGTCATCGGCGAGTCCGTCTGCTATCTCATGGGCCGCGGTTCCGGGCCGGCGTTGCACCGCTGGATGAAGCGCCGCGAGCGCAGACAGGCGATCTACGAGAAGGTGTCGGCCGCCCTGCATTCCCGCGGCGGGCTGATCCTGATGACGGTCCGCTACGTTCCCGGCGCGCGGATGGTCGCCACGCTGACCGCCGGCGCGACCCGGTACTCGTTCAAGAAGTTCTTCCTCTTCACCTTCGCCGGCGTGACGGTCGCCTACACGTACGTCGCTCTGCTCGGCTACCTCGGCGGGGACGCGTTCGCGCACGACTCGCTGAAGGCCCTCGGCTTCAGCCTCAGCCTGGCGTTCGTCATCGGCCTGGTCCTCGAGACCTCCCGCCGGATCGTGGTCAAGCGCCGCGCCGCGAAGGCTTCGGCCGGCTGACGATCACCGATCCGGTTCGGCAGTTCGCTCACGAAGTACGGCGTACCTAGCGAGCGGAGCCGATCGGGCGGACGACGAGCGTGCTCAGGTCGACCTCGGCCGGTTGGGTCAGCGCGAACACGATCGTCGCCGCGAGCTGGTTCGCGCTGATCCGCGGCCGGCCCGGCTCCAGCCCGCCGACCGGATCCGAGAACGCGGTCTCGACCGCGCCCGGCGAGACGAGCGTGACCCCGATGCCGTCGCCGGTGACGAGTTGGCGGACGTTCTCGGCGAGCCCGGTGACGGCGAACTTCGTCGCGCCGTAGATGTTGCCCGGTGTGTTCACGTGCCCGGCCAGACTGCCGACCAGCACGATCCGTCCGCGGGTCTTGCGGAGGGCCGGCAGGCTGTAGTGGATCAGGGCGGCCGGACCGAGCACGTTCGTCAGGATCATGTGCCGCCAGCCCTCGGGATCACCGTCGCCGATCGAGTCGTGGGTTGCGTACCCGGCGTTCGCGACGATGTTGTCCAGCTGCCCGAACGCCTCGACGGTCCGCTTGACAGCGTCCTCCGCCGCCGCGGGTTCGGCCGCGTCCCCGGGGACGGTGAGCAGGTCCGACGGGCTTCCGGCACTTGCCGCGAAAGCGTCGAGCCGGTTCTTGTCCCGGCCGGTCACGGTGACCTGATGGCCGAGTTCGAGCAGTTGCCGGGCCGCGGCGGCGCCGATGCCGCTCGACCCTCCGGTGATCAGCGTGACGGTCATACGACCGACGCTAGGTCCTCGACCAGGCTCTAGGTCAAAGGCGCAGGTAGCCGTACGCGCTCTGCCAGGTGCCGCCGGCCTTGATCCGGCCGACCACCAGCCGCTGCAGCGTGGTGTCCTGCGGCAACTCGTCCAGCCGGTCGAGATCGTGCGTCCGGAAGGTGAAGAAGACCGCGCTGTCCTGGCTGTCGTTCGGTTCGCCGTACGGCGTGAAGCGGCGGCCGAACCGGACCATGTTCGACTCCGGCGGCAGGTTGTCGAGCAGGTACGGATCGATCAGCCACGACCACAGCGTGGCGGTCTTCACCGGGTACTCCGGGAAGTACCGCGGGAAGAACTCCCGCGCCCGATCGAAGCTGTCGTCGACCGCCTCGGGCGTCAACGGCCCGGTCTCCGGGATGTGGACGCCGATCACCCACTCGCCCGGCTCGGTCCCCGGCACGGGCTTGTCGGCCGGCACCTGGTGGAGCAGGAACTGCAACCGGCCGAGGGCGTAGATCTGGCCGGTCCAGTGGACCGTCATCCACCAGTGCGTGTGGAGGCCGTAGTCGCCGAACGTCCGGCGGTGCACCTTCAGCTGCTGCCCGAGGTCGGCGAGGGTCGCCCAGCTGATGTCGTCCGGGATCCCGCGCTCGGCGTGGTACCGCCGGATGTCCGGCAGGGTGTCCAGGAACGCCTGGACCGAGTTGCGTGGGTCCACCGGCATCCGCAGCTGCGGCTCGCTGCCGAGCTTGCCGATCGCAGCCCGCAGCTGGTCGGCCAGGTCCTTGACGACGGCCGGGTCGGCCTCGAAGGCCTCGGTCGCTTCACGGTCCTCGTCGCTGAACCCCAGCAGGCGGTACTCCTCGGCAGTCGTCACTCGCCAACGGTATCCGATCAAGACCAGGCAGAGACTTACCGCTCCGCGGCCGGACCGAGGTACAAGATGCCGAGAACCCCGTGCGTGGAGAGGTCAGCCGGCCGCGGTGTCGATGTGGCGGGCCAGGACGAGGTCGTCGTTGGTGATGCCGCCGGCTTCGTGGCTGCTCACCCGGAAGGTGATCGTGGTGTAGCGGATGTCGATGTCCGGGTGGTGGTTCATCGACTCGGCCAGCTGGGCGACCGTCGCGACCAGGCGGATGCCGTCCATGAAACTCTCCCGCTTCACGCTGCGGACCAGCGCGTTGTCCGCGAACTTCCACTCCGGCAGGTGGTCGCGGATCGCCGCGTCGATCTGGTCGTCCGTCAGCAGCTCAGCCATGGTCCACACTCTAGACCCCGACTGGCTCCCAGAAAGCCGGCCGGTGCTCCTCGGCGTAGTCAACGGGACGCAGTTGCTGCAGGCAACCAGTTCCACGCCGGAACGCAAGCAGACTCGACAGCCTCCGGGCAACTGGCTACGCTGAGGAATAGATTCATCATCTGATGAATTCATGACGCGGCGGAGGTGGCAGGTCATGCAGAGGTCACGGGCAGCGGTCGGGAGTGCGGTCTTCTTCGTGGTTGCGCCGGGCACGGTGGTCGGCCTGATCCCGTGGCTCATCACGCGGTGGGAGTTCCGAGAGCCGCTGCCCGCCTGGGTCGTCGCCCAAGTGCTCGGCGTGGTTCTGATCGGCGCCGGACTGATCCCCGCGGTGCACGCGTTCGCCGAGTTCGCCAAGGCGGGCGGGACGCCTGCGCCGACCGCGCCGCCTGAGCGGCTGGTGGTGAGCGGCTTCAACCGCTACGTCCGCAATCCCATGTACGTCGGCCTGCTGCTCGTCATTCTCGGGCAGGCGCTGTTGTTCGGACAGCTGAGCCTGCTGCTGTATGCCGCGGTCATCTGGGCCGTGACGGCGACGTTCGTGCACTGGTACGAGGAGCCGACGCTGGCAGGCCAGTTCGGCCCGGAGTACGAGGCCTACCGCCGAGCGGTCCCGGCCTGGTGGCCGCGTCTCCGCCCCTGGACCACCTGAGATCACATCAGATCGCCGCCGGGCGTCGTACGCGGCCGGCCGTGAGGGTGCCCAGGAAGGCCAGGGCGGCGCTGGCGGTGATGATGGTGCCGAAGACCCACGGCTGCGGGTTGGAGGAGTTGAGCGCGAGCAGCGTGCCCGAGGCGGCCATCGCGGTGGCGATGCTCATGGTTCCGGCCATCTGGGCGGCGCTGCTGTTGCGGCCGGAGTTGGAGGCGTCGGACAGGTCCAGCGTGAGGACGGACAGGCTCGACGAGCTGAGACCCATCCCGACCCCGGCGAACGCCCAGCCGATCAGGCCGAACCAGGTCGTCGCATCCGTCCAAGCCAGCAACGACGTGATCGCAAGACCACCGCTCATCAGCGCGAGACCGGAACGCAGTACGTTGACCCGCGCGATGCCGTGGTTCCGGCCTTGCAGCCAAGACCCGAACGCCCAGCTCACGCCGGTGATCGACAGCGTCACCCCTGCCCGCGACGGGCTGAACTGATGCTGAAGCGTGAGCAACAGCGGCAGGTAGGCGCCGGCCCCGGCGAACGCGGCCCCACCCAGCCCGCGAACCGCAACAACCGCCGGGAACCCGCGCTGCGCCACGAAGGTTCCCTTCGGCATCACCCGTACGGCGGCCAGCCCCAGCACCACCAGCGACACCGGGATCGCGAGGCCGGCGATCAGCGGATGCGCCTCCAGGTGATCACCGGCCAGCGTCATCGAGAACAGCGCGACCGAGGCGGCGAGCGCCCAGGGAAGCGCGGCCCGCCAGGCCTCCAGTTCGGCCGCGTCCTCGGCGCTGCGCTCGGGTGCCGGGGCGTTCGCCGACTGCCGCATCGCCGGACCGAGCAGCATCCAGCTCGGCACGATCAGCAGCACCGCACCCAGGAAGACCCAGCGCCAGCCGAACTGCTCGGTGACCAGACCGGTCAGCACCGGACCGACCACCGACGGCAGGATCCACATCGCGGCGAACAGCGAGAACATCTTCGGCCGCAGTACGGCGGGCAGCGCGCGGGCGACCAGCACCATCAGCGAGACGTCGAGCAGCCCTTCCGCGAACCCGCTGAGCAGCCGCCCGGCGATCACCATCGGCATCGCGGTCGCCGTACCGACCAGCAACTGGGCCAGGGTGAACGCGATCGCGCCGGCCCGCAGCGTGGGGATCGGGCCACGACGGTCCGACCAGAGGCCGGCGATCGCCAGCGAGATCAGGTAGCTCGCGTTCGGCGCCGCGTTGGCCAGTCCGAAGCTGCCGAGGGCGTCGAACTCCCGCACCATCGTCGGCAACGCCGTACCGACCGCTCGGTTCTCGAACGCGCCGAGCGTGACGAGGCCGATCACGCCCAGCACGAGCGGTAGGTGCCGCCCGCTGAACAGGCGTGGTGGTGGGCCGACAGGTGCGGTGGTCGAGGACATGCCGGACATCCTCGAAGTTCAAGTCGGCTTCAAGTCAAGTGCGGCTGCTGTCGGGCAGCCGGAACACCAGGACCAGGACGCGGAGGACCAGGACCGCGCAGATCACCAGTAGGTTGTAGCCGAACAGCTGGAACAGGCTCATCGTCTCGGTGACCTGCGGGCCGCCCGGCGTACCGAGCAGCAGCACCGCCATCAGTCCTGCGGTGGCACCGAGGACGGCGAGCAGGACCTGATGCAGCAGGGACGTGATGTGCCGGCGATCCCGGTCGTCGGCGAGCAGCCGGACGTTCAGACCCAGCCGCCCGCTCTCGGCCGCGGCGGCGATCCGGTCGATCCGGCGCGGCAGCCGCCGCAACATCGGCAACAACGTCGCGAGTTCCTCGGTCGCCGTACGGAGCAACGCCTCCGGGGCGAGCCGGTCGGTGACATGCGCCGACGCGAACCGGCGCGACGCGGCGACCAGGTCGAAGCCGGGAGAGATGCGCGAGATCGTGCCCTCGATCGTGGCCAGGGCGCGGAACACCGCGGCCACCTCCGGCGGTACGCCGAGATCGTGCGAGGTGATGATCTTGAACAGGTCGTTGAACATCGCCGGACCCAGCGCGGCGCCGGCCGACAGGTGGCGGGTCATGAACTGGCCGACCGCGCGCTCCAGACCGCGCTCGTCGATGACGTCGGGGCGGTAGACGATCTCCAGCAGCGCGTCGGTGGCGGCGACCGGATCGCCGTGGTCGACCGCGAGCAGGAACCGCTGCAGGGCCTCGCGGGTGGCCGGGTCGAGCCGGCCGACCGAACCGAGGTCGAGCATGCCGATCCGGCTGTCCGCCAGCAGCAGGAAGTTGCCAGGGTGCGGGTCGGCGTGGAAGACACCGTCGATCGCCACCTGGCCGAGCAGGCACTCGAACAGCACGCGACCGAGCCGGGTCCCGTCCAGGCCACGCTCGGCGATGGCCGGCGCGGCGTTGCCGAGGCCGATGCCGTCCAGCCGCTGCATCGTCAGCACCCGGGCGGTGGAGAGCCGCGGGTGCAGCTCGGGTACGACCATGTCGTTGTTCAAGGCAACGGACCGGCCGGCCGCGACGGTGGTCATGTTTCCGGCTTCGACCGTGAAGTCGAGCTCCTCGCGCATCGCGTCGGCGAACCCGTCGGCCAGCGCCCGGACGCCCATCGACCGGCCCCAGTCGGTGTTCCGCTCCAGCAACCGGGCGAGGCGCCGGACGATGTCGAGATCCCGCTCGACGACCGCCGCGATGCCGGGCCGCTGGACCTTGACCACGACGTCCGTGCCCTCCGGCAGCCGGGCGGTGTAGACCTGGGCGACCGAAGCGGCGGCGAGTGGCTCGGTGTCGAAGGCGGCGTACACCTGGTGGGGTGGTGCGCCGAGTTCCTCGGTGAGGACGGCCTCGATCCCGGGCCAGGGCGCGGGAGAGACCTGGTCCTGCAGGCGGCTCAGTTCGTTCGCCACCGAGACGGGGATGACGTCGCTGCGGGTGGACAGCACCTGGCCGAGTTTCACGAAGGTGACACCGGCCTCGTCGAGCGCGAGGCGGAGGGACCGGGCGAGCTCGGCCTGGCCGGCGGCGTTCTCCCGGCCGGGCCGGCGACGGCCGCGCAGGTACGGGCCGAGACCGTGCCGGATCGCGATCCGGAGGATCTGCAGGTACCTCCGGGTGCGGGCGATCCGGCCGGTCAGGTCGCGGCGCAGATCGCGGGCCCGCGGCAACGAACCGGTCGGGACGAGGGCCTCGGACAGCACCAGGAAGATCAGGCCGGACAGCATCGAGCAGACCGCGGTCAGCGCCAGGAACGCGATCGCGGCGCCGGTCGAACCGGTCCACGGTGCGGGGCCGGTCAGGGTCTGCATCAGCGGGCTGAAGACCGCCAGCGTGAGGAGCGCGCCGAGGGCCAGCCGGGCCAGGCCGAACCGTACGCCGAGCAGCCGCTGGGAGACCGGTACGAAGATCAGCATGAAGATGGCCAGGTTGATCAGCCCGATCAGCAGCACGTCCATACGCGGAACCCTAGATGCCGCCCACCCCCATCCGGCTCACCCGCACGGGTGAACCCACCCCCACCCTTGGGGACGCCCGCCTCAGGGGTCGGCCCCTCAGGTGGTGGGTTTGGCCGGTGCATGCAGGGTGCCAACCCATAAGCTGAGGGGTTGACCCCTCACATGGAGCGGGCCCCTGCCGCGGTGGGGTGCGACAGGGGCCCGTTGGCCCGGATCAGGACGGGCGGCGGCGGATTTTGTTGCCCAGCCAGACCAGGGGGTCGTACTTGCGGTCGACGACGCGTTCCTTCATCGGGATGAGTGCGTTGTCGGTGATCTTGATGTGCTCCGGGCACACCTCGGTGCAGCACTTGGTGATGTTGCAGTACCCCAGGCCGTGCTGCTCCTGGGCCTCGTGCTGCCGGTCGGCGGCGTCGAGCGGGTGCATGTCGAGCTCGGCGATCCGCATCAGGAACCGGGGACCGGAGAAGTTCTCCTTGTTCTCCTCGTGGTCCCGGATCACGTGGCAGGTGTTCTGGCACAGGAAGCACTCGATGCACTTGCGGAACTCCTGCGAGCGCTCGACATCGACCTGCTTCATCCGGTACTCGCCCGGCTTCAGGTCCGCCGGCGGGCTGAACGCCGGCACCTCACGCGCCTTCGTGTAGTTGTACGAGACGTCGGTGACCAGATCCCGCATCACCGGGAACGTGCGCATCGGCGTCACCGTGACGACCTCGTCCTCGGCGAACGTGTTCATCCGGCACATGCACATCAGCTTCGGCATGCCGTTGATCTCGGCGCTGCACGAGCCGCACTTGCCGGCCTTGCAGTTCCACCGGACCGCGAGATCCGGCGCCTGCGTCGCCTGCAGCCGGTGGATGACGTCGAGCACGACCTCGCCCTCGTTCACCTCGACCTCGTAGTCCTTGAGCTCACCGCCCTCGGAGTCGCCCCGCCAGACGCGGAATTTGCCCTTGTAGGTCATGAAACCGGCAGCTCCTCATCTGTCAGGTACTTCTTCAGCTCGTCGAGTTCGAACAGCTCGAGCAGGTCGTCCCGCATCGGGGTCTGCTCCTTCTCGGTCACCGTCACGCCGCCGTCCGCGTCGAGGGCGCAGACCAGCAGCCTGCGCCGCCACTCGGCCGACATCGCCGGGTAGTCGTCGCGGGTGTGACCGCCGCGCGACTCCTGCCGCCGCAGCGCCGCCTTCGCCACACACTCCGACACGGTCAGCATGTTCCGCAGGTCGAGCGCGAGGTGCCAGCCGGGGTTGAACTGCCGGTGACCCTCCACCGTCATCTTCGCGATCCGGCCGCGGAACTCGGCGAGCTTGACCAGCGCCTGCTCCATCTCCTCTTCCTTGCGGATGATGCCGACCAGGTCGTTCATCGACTGCTGCAGTTCCTGGTGGATGGAGTACGGGTTCTCACCGCCCTCGAGCTCGAACGGCGCCAGCGCCTCGGCCGCGGCGGCGTCGATGTCGGCCTCGTCGATCTTCGGCCGGCCCTCGAGCGAGTCGACGTACATCGCGGCACCCATGCCGGCGCGCCGGCCGAACACCAGCAGGTCGGACAGCGAGTTGCCGCCCAGCCGGTTCGACCCGTGCATCCCGCCGGCGACCTCACCGGCCGCGAACAGGCCCGGTACGACGGACTGCGCGGTGTCCGGGTCGACCTCGACGCCGCCCATCACGTAGTGACAGGTCGGGCCGACCTCCATCGGCTCGGCGGTGATGTCGACGTCGGCCAGTTCCTTGAACTGGTGGTGCATCGACGGCAGCCGCCGGGTGATCTCCTCGGCCGGGAGCCGGGACGACACGTCCAGGAAGACACCGCCGTGCGGCGTACCCCGGCCGGCCTTCACCTCGGAGTTGATCGCCCGGGCCACCTCGTCCCGCGGCAGCAGCTCCGGTGGCCGCCGGTTGTTGTCCGGGTCCTTGTACCAGCGGTCCGCCTCCTCCTCGGTCTCCGCGTACTGCGCCCGGAACACGTCCGGCACGTACTCGAACATGAACCGCTTGCCCTCGGAGTTCTTCAGGACGCCGCCGTCACCGCGCACCGACTCGGTGACCAGGATGCCCTTCACCGACGGCGGCCAGACCATGCCGGTCGGGTGGAACTGGATGAACTCCATGTTGATCAGCGTCGCGCCGGCCCGCATCGCCAGCGCGTGCCCGTCACCGGTGTACTCCCAGGAGTTCGAGGTGACCTTGAAGGACTTGCCCACCCCGCCGGTGGCGAGTACGACGGCCGGCGCGTCGAACAGGATGAACCGGCCGGACTCGCGCCAGTACCCGAAGGCGCCGGAGATCGCGTCCCCGTCCTTCAGCAACTCGGTGACCGTGCACTCCGCGAACACCTTGAGGTTCGCCTCGTAGTCACCGGTCTCGCGGAAGTCCTCCTGCTGCAGCGAGACGATCTTCTGCTGCAGGGTGCGGATCAGCTCCAGCCCGGTCCGGTCGCCGACGTGCGCGAGCCGCGGGTAGGTGTGACCGCCGAAGTTGCGCTGGCTGATCCGGCCGTCCTCGGTCCGGTCGAACAGCGCGCCGTACGTCTCCAGCTCCCAGACCCGGTCCGGCGCCTCCTGCGCGTGCAGCTCGGCCATCCGCCAGTTGTTCAGGAACTTGCCGCCGCGCATCGTGTCGCGGAAGTGGACCTGCCAGTTGTCGTTCGAGTTCGCGTTGCCCATCGCGGCCGCGCAGCCGCCCTCGGCCATCACGGTGTGGGCCTTGCCGAACAGCGACTTGCACACGATCGCCGTGCGCTTGCCCTGTTCGCGGGCCTCGATCGCCGCGCGCAGGCCGGCCCCGCCGGCCCCGATCACGACGACGTCGTAGGTGTGTCGTTCGAGCTCAGTCATGTCTAAGAAGAGTCCTGTGTCAGTTGAAGAAGCGCAGGTCGGAGAACCAGCCGGCCGAGAGCGCCATGATGTAGGCGTCGGTCAGGATCACGGTGAACAGCGACGTCATCGCGAACGTGCCGTGCTTGGGGTTCAGCTTGGACACGAAGGTCCAGTACCGGTAGCGCAGCGGGTGCTTGGAGAAGTTCTTCAGCCGGCCGCCGACGATGTGCCGGCAGGCGTGGCACGACAACGTGTACAGCCAGAGCATCACCAGGTTGACCCACATGATCACGGTGCCCAGGCCGATGCCGAAGCCGCCGTCCTTGCCGTGGAAGGCGAGGATGCCGTCGTACACGTTGAGCACACCGAAGACCAGCGCGCCGTAGAAGAAGTAGCGGTGCAGGTTCAGTGCCACCAGGGGGAACTTCCGCTCACCGGTGTAGTTCTTGTGCGGCTCCGGGACCGCGCACGCGGCCGGCGCGAAGAACAGCGAGCGGTAGCCGGCCTTGCGGTAGTAGTAACAGGTGCCGCGGAACCCGGCCAGCACCGCGAAGGTGATGATGCTCAGCGGCAGGAACACCGGGAACTTGGGGAACCAGGTGCCCAGGTGGCTGGAGCCGGGGACACAGGACTCGCTGATGCAGGGGGAGTACAGCGGGGTGAGGTACTCGTACTGATCGACCCAGTACCACTTGTTCATGAAGATCCGGACCGTCGCGTAGACGATGAAGAAGGCCAGGATCACCCCGATCCGCAGCGGTGCCAGCCACCAGCGGTCGGTTCTCAACGTCTTTTCGCCGACTTGCGCGCGTCCGGGCGCGCCAACTCCGAGAGCCATCAGGGGGCGTGCCTGTCGGGCGCGCCGAAGCCTTCGTGCTCCGCGTCTGTCCACATGGACGCGTCATACTCCACGTCGGGAATCTCCTCGAGTTCCTCCGGAACAGGTCCGGGTCTGTGACGGGGGTCGGGAGGGCCGAGCTCGGCCAGATCGTCGTTCAGCCTGGCCACGTCCGACACCAACCGGCGGATGCCGAGGGTGTCACCGTACTCCTGGCTGAGTTTCCCGACGGCTGCATGCAGCGTCTCGAGCGCGCGGACGACTGCGGCAACGCCGCTGTTGCCTTCACCCATGCCGACTCCAGTGATTGTTTTGTTGCTGTCAGTATGGGCACACTTTGCCCCCGCCAGGCGCGCAACGGAAGACCCTTCGGTACGGCGTGTTTCTAGTAAGGCTTGCCTCAGTTGCCGAGCGCGGTCGGGTGCAGTAAAGGAGTGAATCCGGCCTTCAGTACAACGAGATTCGCCGGTGGCGTGAGTACGGCGACCTCGTGCAGCCCGGGTGGCCGGACCGGATCGCCGTACCCCTCCCACGACCAGGGCAGCACGTGATGGCCGAGGACGAGGGCCGGGCGGCCGTCGTACCGGATCATCGCTCCGTCAGGAAGATCGTCCAGTTGCTGGATCGTGGTGCGTTGCTGCCTGGTTCTCGGCTCGACGCGCTCGTGGTGGAGCTGGGCGTCCATCGCCGCGGCGCGCGGTCGTTCGTCCACGCCGCGGCCGGCGGCCCAGGCGCCTGCGTACAGCAGGAAGTCCCTGCGGCGGCAGTAGTGGCAGGGGCGGTGGCCGGCCGCGAGGGCGACCGCTTCGTCGAAGAAGAACAGTGCGGTCCAGCGTCCCGGCGGCATCGGATCGCGCCGAACTCCCTTCCAGTCAAGGACGCAGCAGATCCACGCCTTCGACCGCCAGCGGGTGGCGCCCAGCCGGCGGTCGGGGCCGTGCAGCCGGCCGCGGTTGCCCATCAGCAGGCCGCGGCCCGGGTCGGCCACGATCTCCTGAGTGGGCAGAACCCTGTTCTGCAACGGCATGCGGATCATCCTGCCGGAGGGCATCGACAGTTTTGCTTTGCAGATATGGAAGAGTCGCGGTCGTGCAGACAGTCGTGGGAGTGGCCGCCGTACGGGACGGTCTGGTGCTGGCGGCGTACCGGGCCGGGCCGGACGGCGGATGGGAGTTCCCCGGCGGCAAGGTCGAGCCGGGGGAGACCGAGGAGCAGGCGGCGGTGCGCGAGATCCGCGAGGAGCTCGACCTGGAGATCAAGGTCGGGACCTCGCTCGGCCCGCCGGTCGTCATCTCCGAGCACTATCGACTGCACGTCTACCTGGCCTCGATCGTGGCCGGGGAACCGGTACTGCGGGAGCACGCCGAGCTGCGGTGGTTCGGCCGGGACGAGCTGGACGCGTCGGAGTGGTTGGTGCCGGACCGGCCGTTCGTCCGGGAGCTGTTCCGGCACCTGTGAGTGGCGGAAGTCACACTCCCGATCAACTGTATGGGCGAACTGTATGGGTTGTACCTGGCGTCCGGTCCAGACCGGACGCCAGAATCGCTCCCTGAGCTAGTGGGGAGGAACAAGGAATGTCGATCTACCAGGTCGCCCTCGCGGTGCGCAGGGACGACGTCGCCCCGGAGATCGTCTGTGATGTCTACGAGCTGGGTGCGCGCCGCCGTACGCCGGCCGCGGTGAAGGAGCTGACCAGTCGGCAGGTGGCGATCGGCCGGATGATGTCCACCGGGGCCAAGGACGCCGCCATCGCCCGCGAGCTGGGGCTCTCGGTGCGCACCGTCCGGGCCGAGATCAGCGCGCTGGTCGCCGGCCTCGGCGCCAAGTCCCGCTTCCAGGCCGGCTGTCTGCTCGTCCGCCGCTTCGGCTGACCACGACGCCGGTTTTCTGTCCGAAGGCCGACGTAGGCTTTCGGCATGAGTGAGCTTCCTGATCGCCGGCTGTTGCTGGTGCACGCCCACCCGGACGACGAGACGATCAACAACGGTGTGACGATGGCCCGCTACGTCGCCGAGGGCGCGGGTGTCACGCTGATCACCTGCACGCTCGGTGAGGAGGGTGAGGTGCTCGTCCCAGAGCTCGCCCACCTGGCCGCCGACCAGACCGACCAGCTCGGCGAGCACCGGATCGGCGAGCTCGCCGCCGCGATGGCCGAGCTCGGGGTCACCGACTACCGCTTCCTCGGGGCGCCCGGCAAGTACCGCGACACCGGGATGATCTACAACGAGGAAGGCAACGCCGACGTCCCGCCGGAGACCCGGAAGGACAGCTTCTGGCAGGCCGACCTGCTCGAGGCGGCGAACGACCTGGTCCCGGTGATCCGTGAGGTCCGCCCCCAGGTGCTGGTGACGTACGACCAGTACGGCAACTACGGCCACCCCGATCACATCCAGGCCCACCGGGTCGCGACGTACGCGGCCGCGCTGGCCGGCATCCCGTCGTACCGGGAGGATCTCGGCGCGGCGTGGGACATCCCGAAGATCTACTGGAACGCGATGGCCGAGTCGAGTCTGCGCGACAGCCTGCGGCGGCTGCGCGAGTCCGGTGACACCACGACGTTCGAGGGCATGGATCCGGACGGTCCGCTCGGGCCGTTCGTCACGCCGGACCGGTTCATCGACTGCGTGATCGAGGCCGGGCAGTACATCGATCAGAAGATGAACGCGATGAAGGCGCACGCCACCCAGATCACCGTCGACGGCCCGTTCTTCGCGCTGTCGAACAACAACGGCAACGAGATCTGGGGCTCGGAGGCGTACCGGTTGGTCAAGGGGACGGCCGCGCCGGGGCCGGACGGCCTGGAGCGCGATCTGTTCGCGGGACTCTGACCGATCGCCCACGTGACCGGTCCCACACCCTCAGTTGAGGCATCAACCTACGCCCGGGCATAGTCTGCTGGGGTGTCGTCCTCGGAGCCCAGTGGGAGTGTGACGCCCGCGGAGTTCCGTGCGGCGCTGGGGCGTTTCGCGTCCGGGATCACCATCATGAGCACGCTCCAGGACGGGGTCGCCCACGCGATGACCGCCAACGCGTTCACGTCGGTCTCACTCGACCCGCCGCTGGTGCTGGTCTGCGTCGACAAGGGTGTCCGGATGCACGCCGCCGTACTGGACTGCGGCTACTGGGCGGTGTCCGTGCTGGCCGGGGACCAGGAGCCGATCGCGGACCGGTTCGCCCGGTCGGGGCGGGACCTGTACACCCAGTTCGACGGCGTCGGTACGACGGCCGGACCGAAGACGGGCTGCCCGGTGATCGAGGGAGCCCTTTCGTGGCTGGAGTGCCGGACCTGGGCGACGTACGACGGGGGCGATCACACGATCGTGGTCGGGGAGATCCTGAGCCTCGGTGTCCGCGAACAAAGCGATCACGGAGCGTTGATCTACTACGCCGGCGGTTACGGACAGCTACCGGAGAGTTGACGCCGGACGGGCAGCGCGGGCCTGGCCCAAAGGTCGGGACGGCCTTCCTCTTCCCGTAAGATGTGCCCTTGTGCCCCGCGCGGGCACAGCCTGTACACGGCTCGAGCAGGAGGACTCTGTCCGGTGGGGAGAAAGCAGCTCGCGGGGATCATCGCCGCCGCGGGGCTCGGTGTGCTCGTGGTGGGGTACGGGGCGGCGTTCGCGTTCGCCGGCGACAAGATCCCCGGTGACACCACGGTGCTCGGCATCCCGGTCGGCGGACTGTCCGAGAAGGACGCCAAGGCGAAGCTCGAGGCCGGCCTGAAGGACCGGCTGGCCCAGCCGATCGCGCTCAAGGCGGGCGAGTCGACGTACAAGGTGGACCCGGTCGAGGCCGGGCTCAGCGTCGACGTGGACGCCACCATAGAGGCTGCGGGCGGCGGCCGGAGCCTGGCCCCGGGACGCATCTGGCAGGCCCTCACCGGTGGTGACCCGGTCGAGCCGGTGATCACCAAGGACGACGCAAAACTGCAGGCGGCAGTCACCAAGCTCGGGAAGCAGGTCAACCGGCCGGCCACCGAGGGCACGATCACCTTCAAGGACGCCAAGCCGGTCCAGCACGCCCCCGCGGACGGAGTCCAGTTGGACAACGCGAAGGCGACCGCCACCCTGCTCGCCGCGTACCCGGCCGACGGCACCCCGGACGAGCTCGCCGTCAGCGTGACCAAGCCGAAGGCCGGCACGGAGGCGATCGAGCAGGCGATGACGACGTTCGCCGAACCGGCGATGTCCGGCCCGATCCGGCTGACCGTCGGGGAGAAGGCGGTGGAGCTCTCGCCGGCGGAGTACGGACCGGCGCTGACGCTGACCGCCAAGGACGGCGACTTCACCCCGACGCTGAACACGAAGCTGCTCGAGCCGTTGTTCCAGGAGCGGTTCAAGGCGCTGGAGACGCTGCCGAAGGACGCCACCGTGCAGATCGTCGGCAACGGCCCGAGGGTGATCCCGGCCGTCGACGGCATGGTGGTGGACCGGGCGAAGGTCGGTCCGGCGATCCTGTCGGTGCTGCCCAAGCCGGTCGGTGAGCGGCGGGTCGCGGTCCCGCTGACCCGGACCAAGGCCAAGCTGACCACCGAGGCGGCACAGGCGCTCGGGATCAAGGAAGTGATGGGGCAGTTCACCACCCAGTTCCCGCACGCGCCGTACCGCAACGTCAACATCGGCACCGCGGCCCGCAAGATCAACGGCACGCTGCTGAAGCCGAACGAGATGTTCAGCCTGAACAAGATCGTCGGTGAGCGGACCAAGGAGAACGGGTTCACCGAGGGCAACATCATCAGCGGCGGCAAGTTCGTCCTGGACCTCGGCGGCGGGGTGTCGCAGTCGGCCACCACCACCTTCAACGCGGCGTTCTTCGCCGGGCTGAAGGACGTCGAGCACAAGGCGCACAGCGTCTACATCAGCCGCTACCCGGTCGGCCGGGAGGCGACCGTGGCCTGGCCGTCGGTGGACATGAAGTTCCTGAACGACTCCGGGCACGGGATCCTGGTGCAGACGATCTTCAAGGCGTCGACGCCGGGCCGCCAGGGCAGCATCACGGTGAAGATCTGGGGCACCAAGGTCTGGGACATCACCGCCGGCCAGTCGGCGAAGACCAACCCGCGCGCCCCGAAGGTGGTCTACAGCACCGAGCCGAACTGCCGCCCGCAGGCGCCGACGCCCGGCTTCGACATCACCGTCTACCGGTACTTCGCGAAGAACGGCGTCCGGGTCAAGACCGAGTCGTTCGTGACCAAGTACAACGCGGCCGACGACATCCGCTGCGGCCCCAAGCCGGGCACCACCCCGCCGCCGGCTACCACCACCCCGTCCAGCACCGGCAAGCCCAGCACGAACGCCAGCACCCGCCCTCCGAACTGACCCCACAGGCCCAACCGCTCGAGGGGATCGCGGGGATCAGGGCTGGAGTTTGTGGAGTTCGGCGGCGACCTGGTTGAACAGGTCCTCGCCGATCACTGCGCCCTCACGTCGGACCTGGGCCGGGTCGATCCGCAGTACCCGGTCGAGCCGGACCTCGCTCCGACGGCCGTCGCGGTCCCAGGCGCCGCTGCCGATGTCCAGCCAGACCCGGCCCCAGCGGGCCTCGTCGGCGGCGTCGCGGTCGTGGTCCTTGCTGGTCAGGATCAACGCCAGCAGCCACGGTCCGTCCGATCCGACCACGAGCACCGGCCGGTCCTTCCCCCGGCGGTAGTCCTCCTCGAACGGCACCCAGGTCCACACGATCTCGCCCGGATCCGCCACCCCGTCGTCCGGGTGCGGCGTGTACTCGACGTGCACCGTCCCCTCGTAGTCCCCTGCGTACTCGGGCCGCTCCACTACGTGATCCGCCATGCCACCCGAGGTTAGCGGCCATCCCAACGCTAGGGCCGGGTCAGGTAGCGGTACCGGTAGGCCGGCGCGTAGCCGAGGTTGCTGTAGGCGGTGACGGCGGGCGTGTTCTCCTCCAGGACCTCGAGGTACGTACGACGCCCCCCGAGCGGGCCTGCCCAGCGCGCCAGACCCTGCAGGAGAGCCGTGCCGAGGCCTCGACGCCGGTACGACGAGTCGACGCGGATGGCGTCCACACCGAGCCAGTGGCCGGTCATGGAACCGCGCCCCACTGCGACCACCCTGCCATCCAGCGAGATCGACGCGAACACGGCCTTCGGCGCGCCCTCCATCACGGCCGGGGCGGGCTCGGGCACCGGCCCGTCGAAAGCGGCCGCGTACCAGGCCTCATCGGGGTGGTCCGCGATCAGTACGTCGCACGCGGGGAGAGCGTTCACGTGGTCGAGGGTGGTGTGCATGACCAGGACGTCGGACTGGCCGGGGCGGGCGTCGATCCACCCACAGGCCCGGAACTCGGCCTCCTCGCGGCTGCCGACGCGGATCAGGGCCAGCGCGGGCAGTCCGCGCTCGTCGTAGAACTCCTCGGCCTGCTTGAGGGCCTCGGGCACGGGCATCCCGGGGTCGCCCGCGGGCAGCAGCGAGTTGGCCCGGCCGGTCCAGCCGGACGATGCCCGCAGCAACCACTGGCCGACGTACGACGTCTCGACCGCCGGCCGGCCGAGTGCGGTGGTGAGGAACAACTGCTCCACGTCCACAGGGCGCAGCGGCATCTCCGGGATCGTTTTCGCGGCCGTCACATCGCTGACACGAATCTCGTGCAGACTGCTGTCTGCGTGGCGAACGACAAGGACCTCCGGGTTCCAGGACTGCAGTACGCCGATCACGTCGGTGAGCCCGCCGGGGATCCGGTGCCTGACGACGACACGGTGGCCGATATCACGGGCGCTCAGGCCTGACACGATGCGGACTCCTGGCAGAGTGGGCGAAGTATTACCGTGATACTAGATACCGCATCACAGCATCGCAGCACCCCAAGACCAGCGCTGCGCTTGCCTGCCATAGGAGGAGTAGCAGTGACCTACGTCATCGCGCAGCCGTGTGTTGACCTGAAGGACCTCGCCTGTGTCGAGGAATGCCCCGTCGACTGCATCTACGAGGGCAACCGGATGCTCTACATCCACCCCGACGAGTGTGTCGACTGCGGGGCATGCGAGCCGGTCTGCCCGGTCGAGGCGATCTACTACGAGGACGACACCCCGGAGCAGTGGAAGGACTACTACACCGCGAACGTCGACTTCTTCAACGACCTCGGCTCCCCGGGTGGTGCCTCCAAGCTCGGCAAGATCGACAAGGACCACCCCTTCATCGCCGCCCTGCCCCCGCAGGAACACGACGAGTAACTCCTGAAACCAGCGGTGGTGGGGTGATCGCCGCCCTGCCTCCGCAGGAACACGACGAGTGAGTTCTCGAAAGGTGCAGAGGCGGTGAGTTTGCTCGCCGCCCTGCCCCCGCAGGAACACGTGGAGTAACTGCTGGGAGATCGCCGCTCTGCGGCTGTATGTGGACGTCTGAGCGGGGCGGGTGCGCCGTGGGTGGCCCGCCTCATGTCAGAGTTCGGCTTTGACGGAGGCCTCGAGGAGTGCCTTCTCGTCGCAGAGCTTGAATCCAATCGAGGCGATCACGACCCCCGGAACGGCCCAGACGGCGATCGCGACCAGGGTGTCCACCACGGCAGCCTGAGCAGCCGCCTGGGACCCGGTCCTCGCGAGCCTCACACCCGCCTCCAGCCCCCGGTCGAGGCCGACACCGAGCAGCAGATATCCCACGATGGCCAGCAGCCGGCCGAAGCGGTCCCGCGCACCCCGCCGGCGCGCTCCCCGCCAGACGTACCGGCCGATCGTGAGCACGATCGCCCCCCAGAACGTCACCGCCACCGCGTCCGAGAGCCGCCGTGAGACTCCGCCTCCGCCGAACGGGTCAGATCCGGTCATGAGCTGGACCGCCGCGGCCAGCCCGTAGAGCGCCACGGCGATCCCCGCGACGATCAGCAACGCACCGAGCAGGTTGAACACGATGTTCGGTCGGTGTTGTGCCCCCAGGTTGTTCATGCACCCAGAGTGAGTGCGTACCTTAAGACACCCTTCAGATGCGGAGAGCTACTGCTCGACGACGTCCACGTGGACGTGGTCGAGGTGGCGGAGGATGGCGGCGTCCCCGGACCGCGCCGGCGGTGTGTAGTCACGCCATCCGCTGTCCGAGCGGCGGCCGGAGGTCCAGATCTTGTCACTGAAGATGATCGTCCGGATGTTCAGGAGCTCCGCCCGGGCCACCAGGTACTGCGCCATCGCCCAGCCCCTGGTCGTGTTCGCCGCCGTGACCGGACGCACGAAGATGTCCACCGCCCGGCCCTCGTAGTGCGCGGAGCCCTCCATGTGCCCGGACCGGATCCCGCCCGGTGCGTACCCGCCGGTCGACAGCCTCCCGAACGTCTGCAGCAGATCCCGCCGTACGGCGTCCGCTCGCGGCGTCAGCCCGTTCCTGCCCATCGTCTGCGCGTCCACGGATTCGATGTCCACGGTGCAGCTGAACGCGGCCTTCGACTGCCCGGTCAGCGCCGACGCGAGGATCCGCGCATCGGCCTCGTGGTCCGCGTACGCGTTGGGGAACGCGCTGCGCTGCACCCGGTCGGCCGCGACCGTCACCGCGAGACTCTGGTAGTTCCTGATCTTCACCAGCGCGTCGTAGAACTTCCCGGCCGCGTAGTGCGGATCGCGGACCTGCGCCGGGGTGCCCCAGCCCTGCGACGGCCGCTGCTGGAACAAACCGAGCGAGTCCCGGTCCCCGTGGGCCAGGTTCCGCAGCCCGGACTCCTGGTACGCCGTCGCCAGCGCGATCGTCGCCGCCCGCGCCGGCAGCCCGCGCCGTACGGCGACACCCGCGATGATCGCGGCGGACTCGGCCTGTTCCAGGTCCAGTACGACGGTCGCGCCGTTGACGGTGGCCTCGCACTGCTCCTTCGGTGGCAGGATCGCCGGCAGGTCTGTGTCGCCGATCCACGAGATCGCGGCGCCGACTGCCAGCGCGAGCGCACCCAACGCGCCCACGGCAATGACGGCGCCCCGTTTCATCGGCATACCGCTCCCAACGTTCGGGGGCGGGGTCCGGGTTCCTGTCTGTGGGTCACGAAGCGGTAGACGTGCAGGACCCGCGGTTGGTTGCCAGGCGTCACGCGTTGGCGTGAAGGGCTTCGTTGAGCGTGATGCCCTCACCCTTGCGGGGGCGGGCCTCGACGGCGCCGGTGACCGAGTTGCGGATGTACAGGAGTCCCGGCTGACCGGACAACTCGCGCGCCTTGACCACCGTGCCGTCCGGGAGGGTGACCTTGGTCCCCGCGGTCACATACAGACCGGCCTCGACCACGCAGTCGTCGCCGAGCGAGATCCCGGTGCCGCCGTTCGCGCCGAGCAGGCAGCGCTTGCCGATCGACACGACCTGCTTGCCGCCGCCGGACAGCGTGCCCATGATCGACGCGCCGGCGCCGATGTCACTGCCGTCGTCGACCACGACCCCGGCCACGATCCGTCCTTCGACCATCGACGTACCGAGGGTGCCCGCGTTGAAGTTCACGAATCCCTCGTGCATGACCGTCGTCCCGGCGGCCAGGTGTGCGCCGAGCCGGACCCGGTCGGCGTCGGCGATCCGGACGCCGCTCGGTACGACGTAGTCCGTCATCCGCGGGAACTTGTCGACGCTCGTCACGGTCAGGTACTTACCGGCGGCGCGGGCCCGCAGCCGGACCTGCTCGACCTCCTCGACCGGGACCGGGCCGAGCGACGTCCACGCGTTGTTCGGCAGGGCGGCGAAGATGCCGTCCAGGTTGACGCCGTGCGGGCGGACCAGCCGGTGCGAGAGCAGGTGCAGCCGCAGGTACGCGTCGGCGGTGCCGTCCGGGGCCTGGTCCAGGGCGATCTCGGCCGAGACGACCTCACGCCGTACCTGCCGCAACTCGTCGTTGCCCTCGGCGGCGATCAGCTCGGCGGGCGCCTTGACGTCCTCCGGCTTGGTGCCGAGCGCGGGCGCCGGGTACCAGACGTCGAGGACGGTCCCGGAGACGGTGACGGTGGCGAGGCCGAAGCCCCAGGCGTGCGTGGCGTTCTGGGTCATACCCCACACCCTAATTCGGCGACGAGCGGCGGCGGAGCATGGTCTACTTTTCGGATGCTTCCTGTCTGGCTCGAGAGCGTGTCGGATCCAGTTCTGCAGGCGACGGGGGCTCCGTCGGTCGAGGCGCTCAAAGGTGAGCTGCTGCGGCAGTGGGGTTCATCGGAGGTGTGGAGGCTGTCGTACGGCCTCAACAGCGTGATCGCCAAACGCGGCACCGACGCCCAGGCCGGCGAGGCTCAGGTCTACGAGAAGTACGTGATTCCATTGGCGTTGCCTGCGCCGAAGCTGATTCACAACGGCGGCAACGTGCTCGTGCTCGCCGACGTGGGGCGGGTCACACTGGAGCAGGAACCGTCGGCGGAGGGCTTCCTGGCCGCCGCCGAGCTGCTCGCCGACATCCGCAGCCGGCCGGTGCCCGGACCGAGCGGATTCCCGCCCGAACACGCCAAGGAACTGGCCGGGCGGATCGGCCGGATCTCGTTCGACCTGGCGCCGCTGACCCAGGCGCTGACCCTGCTGCACCAGGAGGCGCCGCTCGCGGTCGTCCACGGCGACTTCGTGCCGAAGAACCTGGTCTCCGACGGGACCCGATGGACGGCGGTCGACTGGCCGCTGACCTATCTCGCCCCGCACCTGAGCGACCTGTACACCCTGGTCCGCGATGCCGTTGCCCTCGGCCACGACCGCGGACCGATCGTCGCCCACTACGTCGAGGCGGCCGGCGCGGACTCCTTCCTGGTCGACCGGCAGCTCCTGGCCGGCGGCGCGTGCTTCTGCCTGCGCGCGCTGGACTTCGTCGTCGCGGAAGGTCTGCGCACGATCCCGGAGTCCCGGGACTGGATCGACCCGCTGCTGGCCGAGCTCGAGGGCCTCGTGGAGCAGTTGGCGTGAAGCTGCTCGTCCTCGGCGGCACCAAGAACCTCGGCCGCCACGTGGTCGAGGCCGCTCTCCGCGACGGCCACGACGTCACCCTGTTCAACCGCGGCGTCACCAACCCGGCCCTGTTCCCGTCCGTGCGCCGGTTGACCGGCTCCCGATCGCAGCCGGATGCGCTGGAGACAGGGGAGTGGGACGGGGTGATCGACATGTCCGGTTTCCTGATCCACGACGTACGGCGAAGTGCCGAGCTGCTCCGGGATCGCGTCGGGCACTACACGTACATGTCGTCGATCGCCGTCGACGCGAGCAGGATCACGCGGGGTATGACGGAGGACGCGCCCTTGCTGCCCTGGCCGGAGGGCGCATCCGAGAACCACTTCAGCATGGACCTCTACGGCCCGTCCAAGGCCTGCTGCGAATCGTTGCTGTCGGCCCACTTCGGCGACCGCACCGCCGCCGTCCGCTCCGGCTTCGTCGTCGGCCCCTACAAACTTGCCTGAGCCTGCGGCCCGACCACGAAATCGTCCGCGACTATGTGGCCTGGATCCAAGCTGGAAACACCCCGCCACCCCCACCGCACTGACCGAACATCGCCCGCGCCATCAGCACCGACAGAGCGCGGTGTTGCTCTTACTTCTTTGTTTTCCTGGGGGCTGAGGTGGCTCGGATGTGGAGTTCGGTGCGGAGGGTGACGGTGGAGGGCGGTCGGCCGGGGGAGGCGATGCGGTCCTTCAGCAGCAGGCCGGCCGTGCGACCGAGTTCGTAGGTGGGCTGGGCCACTGTGGTCAGGCTGGGGACGACGAGGTCGGCCCACGGGATGTCGTCGAAGCCGACGACGGCGATGTCGGCCGGGGCGCGGACGCCCTTCTTCGCCAGGCATTCCAGGGCGCCGACCGTCATCAGGTTGTTCGTGACGAACAACGCCTCCGGCGGCTCGGGCAACTCGAGCAGGCTCTCCATCGCGGCGTACCCACCGGCCTCGCGGAAGTCGGCGTGCCGGACCAGGTCCTTGTCGTAGCGGATCCCGCCGGCCCGCAGCGCGGCCCGGTAACCGGCCAGCCGGTCCATCGCCGTACTGACCTTGCGCGGACCGGTGATGCACGCGATCCGCCGGTAACCGCCGTCGATCAGGTGCTTCACGCCCTCGGTCGCGCCGTGCTCGTTGTCGACCAGGACAGTGTCCGCCTCGACGCCGTCGACCCGGCGGTCGATCAGCACCATCGGGATCTTCGCGTCCGCGAGTTGCTGCACGCCTTCCGCCGTACTGGTCGGGGAGATCACCACACCGGCCATCTGCTCGGTCAGCACCGCCGAGGCGTACGCCGTCTCCTTGGCCGGGTCCTCGTCGGAGTTGCACAGGACGACGTGGAAGCCCTCGGTCTGGGCGACGTCCTCCAGACCGCGGACGAGCGAGGTGAAGAACGGGTTCTCGATGTCGGAGATGACAACGGCCCACAGGTTCGTACTGGATTTGCGGAGGTTTCTGGCCACGCCGTTCGGGCGGTAACCCAGTTCCGCCACCGCGGCGCGGACCTTCTCGGACAACTCCGGATCCACGTTGCGCCGGCCGCTCAGCACGCGCGAGACGGTGGCCGGAGACACACCGGATCTACGCGCGACGTCGTAGATCGTCGTCATGCCTGCTCCCCGCTGGAGTCCAGTAGATCGTCTGGATCGCACTCTAACTCCGATCCGGGGGAGAGTGCTCCAGGAGTGGCGTAGCTTGGCGCTGCTGACGCCCATGCACGCACCTCGCGCCCTTTGAGCAACATCCACGATGCTCCGCATCGAGGACGCCGCTCAAAGAACGCGATGCACGCACCTGGACGCCAGCATCGCTCAAGCTCCGCCACTCCTGGAGCACTAAGGATCTCACGACGAGGGCGGGCCCACCGAGAAGGCCGCGCCGTCCAGCAGGGCGAGGGCGGCGGCCCGGTCCGGAGCGGAGTCGGCGGCGCCGTTCACGGTGGTCGACAGGGCACCGGCGGCATTGGCGAGTCGTACGGCGTCCACGAGCTCGGACCCGGCGGCGAGCGACGCGGCCAGCGAGCCGCAGAACGCATCGCCGGCGCCGACCGTGTCGACCGTCGCCACCTGATGCGGATCGATCCAGACCTCGGCCTGGGTCGTTCGGTCGACGACGAACGCACCCCGCGCGCCCAGTGTCACCACACAGCCCCGAAGGTCCCACTCGTCCGCGAGTTTGCGGGCGATCACCGGCACCTGCGATTCGTCGTCGCAGTCCAGCCCGGTCAGCGCGGCCGCCTCGACCTCGTTGGGGACCAGGATGTCGACGTACGACGCCAGCGACGAGTCGACGGGTCCGACCGGAGCCGGCGTGAGGATCGTGGTGACACCCGCGGTCGAGGCGAGCCGGAGGGCAGTTCGGCTCGCCTCGACCGGGAGTTCCAGTTGCACGCTGAGGACGGCGCTGGCGGTCAGCACGTCCGCGGCCGCCTCGACGTCGGCGGGGGTGATCGCGGCGTTGGCGCGGGACACGATGATGATCGAGTTGCCGCCGTCGGGCAGGACCAGCGGGAGTCCCACCCCGGTGCCGAGTTCGGGGTGCCGGACGACCCACGAGGTGTCGACGCCGTCGGACTCGAGCAGTTCGAGGAACTCCTCGCCGTACCGGTCCTCGCCGATCGTCCCGACGATCGCCGTCCGCGCGCCCATCCGTGCGGCCGCGATCGCCTGGTTGACGCCCTTGCCGCCGAGGAACTCGGCGAACCCGGTCCCGTGCAGGGTCTCACCGGGCAGCGGCCGGCGTTCCGCGGTGGCCACCAGATCCTTCATGAACGAGCCCAGTACACACACGTCATATCGGTTCATGCCTCTTCCCCCAGCAGCCGCCGGCCGAGGGCGCCGGACGGGTGGAAGCGGGCGAAGTCGTGATGGCTGAAGTCCCGCAGGACGACGAGGGCGCAAGCCAGCGCGTCGCCCATCGCGAGGGCGGCGGTGGTGGACGCGGTCGGGGCGAGGTTCAGCGGATCCGCCTCGCGCAGCACCATCGTGTCCAGCGTGTACGTCGCGATCCGCGCCAGCGTGGACTCCTCGTTGCCGGTCATCGCGATCACCGGGATCTCGCGCTCGCGCAGCATCCGCGCGAACGCGCACACCTCGGCGGTCTCGCCGGACGCGGACAGGGCCAGGACGAGATCGCGGTTGGTGACCGCACCGGAGTCGCCGTGCAGCGCGTCCCCGGAATGGATGAAGGTCGCCGGCGTACCGGTGCTGGCCAGGGTGGCGGCGATCTTGCGGCCGACCAGCCCGGACTTGCCGAGACCGGTCACCACCAGGTGACCTTCGCAGCCGGCGACCGCGATCAGCACGTCCAGGAACGCCCCGTCCAACCGGTCCGCCAGCGCCGACACGGCCGCCGCCTCGGTCTCGATCGCGTTCCTCGCCGCCTGCAGCCCCAACGCGACCAGATCCCGGGGTGCCTCGACACCGCCACGATTCGGCACAACTGGCATCCCAGAGCCCTCTCATCTCAGAAATCGATTTCCGCAGACTAGGCAGCGGGGTCCGGCAGTGTCAACGCCTGCACGTCGGTCGAAACCTCGCCTGCACGAGGGAATCGGCAGATTTGACCACATCGACACCGGTCCGGGCCTTGACCGGCCAGGGCGTCACTCGTAGATTGCGAGAAATCGATTGCCCCGAAACGGTTAAACACGGTCGGCCGTTCGAGACACCCCTGGAGCACCTGATGGCCGCAACACCCTTCCCTGCACGACGCCACAGCCCTGCCACGCCGGTCAGCCGGCGTTCGATCCTGCGCGGCGGACTGGGCGCACTGGCCGCCTCTGCGGTCGGCGGACCGCTGCTGACCGCCTGTGGTGGTGACGAGTCCGGCGGCAACGCCAAGGAGATGTCGTTCTGGAACTTCTACGGACCCTCCGACGACCAGGGCCCGCAGAGCAAGTGGTTCGTCTCGCTGGTCGAGGAGTGGAACAAGAACAACGACGTCAAGGTCAAGCTGCGCTACATCCCCGGCAAGGACTACCTGAACGGCACCACCCTGCAGACCGCGTTCCAGTCGGGACAGGGCCCGGACATCTTCCTGATCAGCCCCGGTGACTTCCTGCGCTACTACAACGGCGGCGTCCTGCAGGACCTCGGGCCGGCGCTGTCGGAGGAGGCGAAGGCCGACTACCTGCCCGGCCTGCTCGAGGCCCGCAGCGTCGACGGCAAGGTCTACGGCCTGCCGATGGAGATCGAGCCGCTCGCGATGTATTACAGCGAGACCGCGTTCGAGAAGGCCGGCCTGTCCGAGGCCGACCTGCCGAAGACCTGGGACCAGACCCTCGCGGTCGCGGAGAAGCTGACCGGCAAGGACCGGTACGGCGTGATGTTCGAGACGCTGCCCGGCTACTACCAGAACTTCACCTGGTACCCGTTCCTCTGGCAGGGCGACGGCACCCCGATCAAGGACGGCAAGGTCGCGTTCGACTCCCCGGCCGCCGTCCAGGCGCTGAAGTTCTGGCAGGACACGATCCAGAACAAGGTGGCTCCGCGCAAGGCGCTCGGCGACGGCGGCGGTGACGTGGTGTCCAACCTGGGCTCGGGCGCGGTCGCGATGCAGCAGAGCGGCATCTGGGCGGTCGCCGACATGCGGGCCAAGGCGAAGAACTTCAAGTACGGCATCATCCCGCACCCGATTCCGGACGGCGGCAAGCCGGCCACCGACCTCGGCGGCTGGGCCTTCGTCGCCAACGCCAAGGGCAAGAACCCCGAGGCCGCGGCCAAGTTCATCGCCTGGGCGCTCGGCTCGACCGACGCCGCCGGTGTCGAGCGGCAGCGGCAGTGGAACACCGTGGTGAAGACCAACGTGCCGCCGCGCAAGTCGGTGCAGGAGGCCGCCGACGCGAAGGGCGCGTTCGCTGAGGGTGTGCTGAAGCAGTTCGTCAGCGAGATCGCGCCGACCGGCAAGCCGGAGCCGCGGTTCCCACCGGAGGTGTACCAGCCGATCGCCGACGCCATCCAGGCCTGCCAGCTGAACGCCGCCGACCCGGCCAAGGCGGCGGCCGACGCGGCGGCCCGGATCGACACGTTCCTGAAGACCTACCAGGGCGCGCCGATCAGCTGATGGTCACCACCACAGCCCCTCCGTCCAAGCCACAGGCGACGGCTTCGGCTCGACGGCCGAAGGCTGGTATGACCCGGAAACGGCGTGAGGCCCTGGCGGCGTACGCCTTCCTCGCGCCGGACACCATCGGCCTGCTGATCTTCGTCGCGCTGCCGATGGTGCTCGCCTTCGGCGTCGCGTTCTTCAAGGTCGACGGCTTCGGGAACTACCAGTACGTCGGTCTGGCCAACTACAAGCTGATGTTCGGCGACGACCAGCTCTGGGCGTCGCTCAAGGTCACCGCGATCTACGTGGTCACGTTCGTGCCGCTCGCGTTCGTGGTCAGCTTCGCGCTGGCGATGCTGGTCCGCAACCACTTCAAGGGCATCGGCTGGGTCCGCTCGGCCTTCTTCCTGCCCAACGTGGTCAGCCTGGTCGTGGTCGGCCTGATCTGGCAGTTCCTGCTGGTCGACAAGCGCGGCGCGCTGTCCAAGCTGCTGGCGCCGTTCGGCCTCGGCGACGTGTCCTTCCTCGGTACGCCCGCCCTTGCCCTCGGCACCTATGTGGTGATCAGCGTCTGGTTCCTGATGGGCTACCAGATGCTGGTCTTCCTGGCCGGGCTCAAGGACGTGCCGAAGGAACTCGAGGACGCCGCGCAGATCGACGGCGCGGGCACGTGGCAACGGTTTCGGTACGTGATCTGGCCGTTGCTGCGCCCGACCAGCTTCTTCGTCGTGGTCAACTCGACCATCGGCGCCGTCACCGGCCTGCAGGCGTTCGACCTGGTCTTCGTCCTCACCAAGGGCGGCCCGGCCCGGGCGACCAGCACGGTCGTGCTCTACATCTACGAGCAGGCGTTCACCTTCAACAACATGGGGTACGCCGCCGCCCTGACCACCGTGGTCGTCGCAGTCCTGGTGATCTGCACCGGCCTGATGTTCGGCTTCACCCGAGGAGGCCGGTTCGATGAGGATTAGATTCCTGCCGATCCTTGCCCATGTCCTGGCGATCATCGCCGTCCTGCCGCTGCTGTGGATCGCGATCAGCGCGCTGAAACCGGCCGAGGACGTGTTCTCGTTCGGCTGGCCGACCACCTGGACGCTGGACAACCTGCAGTACGTGCTGCTGAAGATCCCGATGCCTCGGTTCATGCTGAACAGTGCGGTGGTGTCGGTCGTGGTCACCGTGGTGGCGCTGTTCTTCCACTCGATGGCGGCGTACGCGCTGGCCCGGCTGCGGTTCCCCGGCCGCGGGATCATCTTCTCCGGCATCATGTCGACGCTGCTCGTCTCGCTGCCGGTGATCCTGGTGCCGCTGTTCCTGGTGGCCAAGCAACTCGGCCTGCTGGACAGCTACGCCGGCCTGATCGTGCCGAGCATCTTCCACGCCTTCGGGATCTTCCTGCTCCGGCAGTACTACCTGAACATCCCGCGCGAGCTGGAGGAGGCGGCCGACCTGGACGGCTGCGGCTACTGGCGCCGGTACTGGAGCGTCATCCTGCCGCTCAGCCGGCCGGTGCTGGCCTCGCTGTCGGTGCTGTTCTTCCTGGCCAACTGGAACGCGTTCCTCTGGCCGCTGACCATCACCCGGAACCCGGACCTGCGCGTCATCCAGCTCGGTGTGTCCGGCATGCAGGGTCAGTACGCCTCGGCGTGGAACCTCATCCTCGCGGCCGCGGTGATCGCGGCCATCCCGACGGTCGTGGTGTTCGTCGCGGGCCAGAAACGGCTGGTCGACGCGATGAAGACGACCGGCCTCAAGTAGCTGAAAGGCTGGAATGTACGGCGACTATGGCAGCAGTCTGCGTGATCTGCCGCGACTGAGGAACTCCAAGCGGCGGCGCGCGTCGAGCTGGGACCGATCCGGTGGCAACGACGACCGCCTGACGATCCGGCCGGGTGAGACCGCCGTACTGGCGGATCTCGAGGGACCGGGATCGATCAACCACATCTGGTGCACGGTGGCGCGGGACAGTCCGTGGGGTCCGGACGAGATGGACGGCGACTACCTGCGCAAGCTGATCCTCAAGATCACCTGGGAGGACTCGTCCGAGCCGAGTGTGCTGGTGCCGCTCGGCGACTTCTTCGGCGTGGGGCACGGCAGGACGGTGAACTTCGTCAGTGCCCCCTTGCAGATGAGCCCGCAGGACGGCAAGGGGTTCAACTGCTGGTTCCACATGCCGTTCGCCGGTCGGGCCCGCGTCGAGCTGATCTCGGAGCTGACCGCGGCGCCGGTGTTCTTCTACTACTACATCGACTACGAACTGTTCGACGGCGTCCAGGACGGGCTCGGGTACTTCCACGCGTCGTACAACCGGCAGAACCCGACCGACGGGGTCGACCAGGGTGACGAGACGCTGCGGCAGTACCAGGTGGAGGGCACCAACCTGGACGGTGCCGGCAACTACGTCGTCCTCGACACCGAGGGCAAGGGGGCACTACGTCGGGTGCGTCGTCAGCATCCGCAACCTGCGCGACTCGGCCGACTGGAACTGGTACGGCGAGGGCGACGACATGATCTTCATCGACGGCGAACCGTTCCCGCCGTCACTGCACGGCACCGGCACCGAGGACTACTTCAACACCGCCTGGTGCCCGAGCGAGGCGTACTCGGCGCCGTACCACGGCATCACCCTGCCCGGTGGGCCGAACTGGAGCGGCGAGATCTCGCTGTACCGCTTCCACATCGAGGATCCGATCACGTTCTTCGAGTCCATCCGCGTGACCATCGAGCACGGGCACGCGAACAAGCGCAGTGACGACTGGTCGTCGGTCGCGTACTGGTACCAGACCCTGAAGGGATAGCGCATGAAGCGTGGGGCCTTGTTGGCTGTCCTGCCGCTGGTGTTCGGCTCGGCGGCGCTGGCGATCGACTCGGGGCGGCAACCGGCCGCTCCTGTTGCTCCCAGCAACTACATCGGCACGGCCGAGGTCGAGTCGAAGGGGATGCCGAGCCAGAGCGACGGCGACCTGTGGCCGTCCTGCTGGGCCGGCAACGACAAGCTGTACGCCGCCAACGGCGACGGCAAGGGGTTCAGCCTCGACGGCGACTTCGCCGACATCGCGGTCAACGAGATCGACGGCACCCCCGGGAACCTCACCGGGACGACGATCTCGAAGGGCGACCAGGTCGGGTCGATCTGGAGCGGCGGCGGGTACAACCGCAAGCCCACCGGCATGGTGTGCGTCGGCGACACGCTGTACCTGGCGGTCCAGGACCTGGCGCTCGACTTCAACGACGTACCGGCGGCGACGATCCTGAAGTCGACCGACCACGGGCGGACCTGGACCTGGGACAAGTCCCGGCCGATGTTCTCCGACCACGTGTTCACGACGATCTGGTTCGCCGACTTCGGCAAGGGTGGTGCGCTCGCGCCGGACGGGTACGTCTACGCCTACGGCCTGGACGGGAACTGGCGGGACTCGTTCGACGACACCGTCGCGGATCCGCAGAGTGTGTTCATGGCGCGGGTCCCCAAGGGCAAGGTGCAGGACCGCGGCGCCTGGCAGTTCTATGCCGGGAGCAACGACCGCGGGCCGGCCTGGTCGAAGCAGATCGCCGACCGCAAGCCGGTGCTGACCGACCAGCGGCGGCTGTACGCCCAGACGTACGGGACGAACGCGTCGAACCTGAGCGTGATCAGCCAGGGCGGTGTCACGTACCTGGAGAAGCAGAAGCGATATGTCTACACGTCGTGGACGGAGTACACCTTCGAGTTCTACGAGGCGCCGACGCCGTGGGGCCCGTGGAAACACTTCCTCAGCAAGGACTTCGGCGGGTACCCGTGGTCGACCTCGAAGTACGGCGGGTACGGCGTGACGATCCCGTCGAAGTTCGTCCAGCCGGACGGGCGGACCATGTACGTGCAGGCGAACGTGTGCCCGTGCGGTGGCGGTGGGATCGGGACGTCGGTCTACAACTTCAACCTGCGCAAGCTGGTGCTGACACCGTCGGTGCCGGATGCGGCGGACAATCTGCCGGGCAACGACAACCTGGCTGCCTCGTCCACCGGTGCGGTCGCGATCTCGAAGTCGACGCAGTCGGGCAGCCTGGCGTTGATGAACGACGGTGCGCTGACCGGCAGCGAGACCGACTTCGACGACGAGATCAAGGGCGCGTCGTGGTGGGGCTACACCTGGCCCGGTAAGCAGAAGGTCAACCGGGTCGAGTTCACCTCCGGGGCCGTGTCGAGTGAAGGTGGGTACTTCACCGGTCGGCCGCGGGTGCAGGTGAAGGTCGACGGCTCGTGGGTGGAAGTCGGCGCGCAGACCGTGTCGCCGGCGTACCCGGGAGACGCCACGGCCGGTGCGAACAAGACGTACACCATCACCTTTCCGGTCCAGGAGACCGACGGTGTGCGAGTGATCGGGCTGCCGGGCGGGACCCGCAGTTACACGTCGGTGTCCGAGTTGGCGGTTCGGTACGTCGCCCAACTCGCCGACGGTGGATTCGAGGGAACAGGCGGTGGGAAGCCGGCCTGGCTCTTCGAAGGTACGGCGGCCAACGGTGTCGACCGTGGTCTCGGGTTCGCGCACTCCGGCGCCAACAACGGCTGGATCCGCTGCACCTGCACCGGCTGGAGCGCCCTGTACCAAACCGTGCCGGTCGTCCCGGGTACGACGTACACGTTCGGCTCCTGGATCAACGCGTCCGCAGGGTTGCCCGCCGGCCAGGGCCGCTTCGGCGTCCGCTCCGGAACCCAGGACCTGGCCTCGAAGACCTTCGGCGCCTCCAACGGCTACGCCCACCACGAGGTCACCGTCACCATCCCCGCCGGAATCCACGAGGTCACCGTCTACGCCGGCTTCAACGCCCCCAACACGGACACCTGGATCCAACTGGACGACTTCACGGTGAGTTGAGCCGGTCGCCGGCGGGTTATGCGATGGCCGGTCTGTTGCAACCAGCCATCGGTCGAACAACCCGCCGGCGGCCGCCCTCAGGGCCGCGTTCCCCGCGCCACCTCGTAGGCGAAGACCGCGAAGAACGCGGTGGTGATGACGCAGCCCCACCACATCACTCCGGAGATCGAGAAGGCCAGGAATCCCGCGACCACGGCGAGCGGCGCCCACCAGCGGACAATGCCTCCGCGCCAGGCGGCGACGGCCGCGACCGGGAGCGCCAGCATCAGGCCGGCGATCCCGGGGACCGCCAGCACGCCGGCACCCCACATGGTGTCCTCGATCAGTCGCGTCACTTCCACGGCGGTGTCCACGCCCGCGACCTGCCCGATGGCCGAGTCGTAGTAGTCGACGAACAGCAGACCAGGCAGTGAGGTGGCGCCCACGAATCCGAGGAACGCGCCGACATTCGCCAGCCAGGAGCCGCGGTCCCGGACGTACGCCGCGAGCAGCATGGCCGGCGTGATCCAGAACGCGTAGGACCAGTGGAACCCGATCGACTTCCACTGCAGAACGTCGGGGTTTGCCGCGTAGTTCTGGTACAACTCGCGCCCGGACTGGCCCGCGGCCGGATCGGCGGCGGCTCCGAGTACGGCGAAGAGGCCGGCCAGCACCGGCGAGGCGACGAGGAACACCCGGCGCGCCGACAACGCGGAGCGCCGGGTCGTCTTGACAGGAGCCTCGAGGGACGCGCCTTGGTCGGCTGGGGTGATGGTGGTCATGGTCGTGAGTCCTCCCGTGGTTTGGATCTGCCCCCACCTTCACCGCCGCCTGCCTCAGCATGGATCGGCCACGGGACGGAGATCAGGATCAGCCGCGCGGTCGATCGCCGTCGCCCTCACCCCGCACGACGACACCGTTCTCGTAGGCGAAGATCACCGCCTGCACCCGATCCCGCAGCTGCAGCTTGGAGAGCACGTTGCTGACGTGGGTCTTCGTGGTCGCCTCGGAGACGAACAGCCGGGCTGCGATGTCGGTGTTGGAGCGACCCCGCGCGAGCTGCCCGAGGACCTCTGTCTCCCGGGCCGTCAACAGGTCCAGCCGCGGGTCGCGCCGCGAGGGCGCGGGGGCGCGGTGCACGAACGCGTCGATCACCCGCCTGGTCACGCCCGGCGCCAGCAGGGAGTCGCCGGCAGCCACCACTCGGATCGCCGCGGCCAGCTCCTCCGCGGGGGCGTCCTTGAGCAGGAAGCCGGAGGCGCCGGCTCGCAGCGCCTCGAAGACGTACTCGTCGAGGTCGAACGTCGTCAGCACGAGCACCCGGGTCGGGCTGCCCTCGTCGGTCAGGGCACGAGTGGCCGAGATGCCGTCGAGCACGGGCATCCGGATGTCCATCAGAGTCACGTCCGGCCGCGTCCGGCGTACGACGTCGAGGGCCTCCTGGCCGTTCGCAGCCTCGCCGACGACCTCCAGATCGTCCTCGGCCTCGAGCAGCGACCGGAATCCGGCGCGGACCATGCCCTGGTCGTCGGCGATCACCAGCCGCGTCATGACCCCTCCCGAACGGGCAGCTCGGCGACCAGCCGGAGTCCGCCCAGCGGGCTCGCTGTGACGTCCACGCTGCCGCCGTACAACGTCACGCGTTCCCGGATCCCGACCAGCCCGTGCCCGTCGGCGGTTCTCGGTCCGGCGTCCGGGCCGGCGCCGTCGTCGTCGACAGACAGCCGCAGTGAGGTGGGGGCGTACTCCACGCGGATGTCCACCCGTTGCCCGCCCGAGTGGCGCAGCGCGTTGGTCAGGCACTCCTGGACGATGCGGTACGCCGCGAGGTCGACGCCGGGCGGCAGCTCGTAGGTGTCGCCCTCCGTGACCACACTGACGTCGAGCCCGGAGGTGCGCACCTGGTCTACGAGACGGCCCAGCTCGGCCAGCCCGGGTTGGGGCTCGAGTGACACCGGCTCTCCCTCACTGCGAAGGACGCCGAACAACCGGCGCATCTCCGCGAGCGCCTCGCGTGCTGTCGACTCCACGGCGGCCAGGTCCGCGGCCTCGGCCGCGTGCTCGAGCCCGAGCCGTCGGCGTACGGCCTGGGTCTGGATGGAGATCACGCTGAGCGAGTGGGAGACGATGTCGTGCAGCTCGCGCGCGATGCGCCTCCGCTCCTGCTCGGCGGCTCGCGCCGCCTCGACCTCCCGCGCGCGAGCGAGCCGGTCGACCTCAGCAAGGGCCTCGTCCGTGCGGATCGTGCGCCGCCGAAGTAGTCCCCCGACCGCCCACGGGCCGACCAGGAACACCAGGGCCGCGGCGACGTCGCTGGGCTCCAGCCCCTCGGCCACCAAAGCGGCCACGAACGGGACGAGCACCAACGCCAGCCCGACGTGGCTGCGCGGAGGAGCGGTCTCGGCGCCGACCGTGAACGACACGAGCACCAGGGACAGCAGCGCGGAGAACTCGCCTTCAGGATTCAGGAGCAGGTTGATCGTGAGGACGACTGCCGCGACGGTCAGCGGGAACGACCGCCGCCAGGCCAGGGTGAGCATCGCACCGCCGGCGACCACGCCGTGCTGAAGCGGCGAGCGTACGTCGGGGTTCAGCACCGCCTCGGCCACGGTCATCGCCAGGAACACGGCGGCGATGGCGACATCGAGCCAGGGCGGCCGCAGCCGCGTCGCGACCCTCGTCGTCCAGCGCACGCTTTGAGGCTAGGTCACCGGTCGCCGGCGGACATCGGGCCCGAGGATGAATTACCAGCTGTCCCGGGGCGGGTCGCTAGGGCCAGGAAAGGAGGTCGGGGGTTGGGCCGGTGACGGGGCCGGGTGGGGTGCGGCCGGCGTACCAGGCGGTGAGGTCGGTGAGGTTGCCGGTGAGGACGCGGGGCTCGCCGGTCCCGGTCTCCCAGGTGGTGCCGTCGGTGGCTCGCAGGATCAGGTGGATGCCTTCGGGGGTGCGGGGGCGGAGGAAGTCGAGGAGGTGCAGGCAGAAGTCGGGCGACCAGTCGTCTGCCGTCGGGGCGAGGTTCAGGTCGACGGTGTGGACGGTGAGTTCGCGCCAGGTGGCGTGGATGCCGGCCGCCAGGTTGCTGTTGCGGTGCAGAATCGGGCGTTCCCAGTCGTCCGGGCCGACCTGGTCCCAGGCGGCGAGGAGAGTGGCCGTCGCCTCGCGCAGATGGGCTTTCAGTTCGGCGGCGGATCGGCCGGCGCCGGCTTCGATGGCGGCGTCGCGGGCCGGGCGGCCGCCGTCGTACACCTCGACCAATCGCCCCTGGAGCGCCTCCTCGACCTGCCGCGTCATCGCCTCGGCGAAGTTGGCGATGTGGGTGATGACATGACCGCGCGACCACCCCAGCAATCCCGACGGCGCCCGCACCACCGCGTCGTCCACCGTCGTCAGCGTGTCGTCGAGGCGTTGAGAAGCTGCCCTGATCTCGGGCCGGATGTCGCGCATGGCCGCAACCCTAACCAAGCAAGTGTTTGTCGGTCCCGCGGATTAGGGTTGCCCCATGAACGTGGCCCGGTTCAAGGACTTGTGCGTGGATGTGACATGCCCGAGTGCGATGGTCGCGTTCTGGGGGCGCGTGCTCGGGCTGACCCCGCCGGCCGACAACCCGAACGTGCTGGTCGGCGACCTCCCGGAGAAGACGATCTGGATCAACAAGGTCGACGAGCCGCGCACGGTGAAGCAGCGGGTTCACCTGGACGTGCGTACCAGCTCGATCGACGACCTGTTGCGTGCGGGCGCGACCATCCAGAAGCCGCCGACGGACGAGCAGCACTGGACCGTGCTGGAGGACCCGGAGGGCGGTGAGTTCTGCGGTTTCGTCCGCGACACCGTCCCGGCGTACCGGCTGATGGAGTTGGTCGTCGACTCGGCCGACCCGGCGGCGCAGGCGCGCTGGTGGTCCGGGGTGGTCGGCGGCGATGTTGCGAGTACGCCGGGCAAGCCGTGGTACTGGCTCGAGAACGTGCCCGGCCTGCCGTTCCCGTACTGGGTGTTCGTCCCGGTGCCGGAGCCGAAGACGGTGAAGAACCGGATCCACTGGGACGTCACCGCGCCCGCCCTGCAGCCGGTGCTGGACGCCGGTGCGAAACTGCTGCGGCCCAAGGACGACGACATCGGCTGGAACATCTGCGCCGATCCCGAGGGCAACGAGTTCTGCGTGTTCCTACCACCGGCAGAGGATTCCTGAATGGGCAAGCTCGACCTCACCATGTCCGGCCCGGACCTGACCGAGGCGCTGGTCAATGTGCATTCGGTCAGCGGCAGCGAGGAGAAGCTCGCCGACAAGATCGAGAAGGCGCTGTCGGCGTACGGGCACCTGAAGGTGTTCCGGCACGGGAACACCGTGGTCGCGCGGACCGACATCGGCCGGGACGAGCGCGTCGTGCTGGCCGGGCACATCGACACCGTCCCGCTGAACAGCAACCTCCCGGCCCGCCGCGCGGACGGCCTGATCCACGGCCTCGGCGCCTGTGACATGAAGGGTGGTGTCGCGGTCGGGCTCCGCCTGGCCGCCACCCTGACCGAGCCGAACCGCGACGTCACCTATGTCTTCTACGACTGCGAAGAGGTCGAGGCCGAGCGGAACGGCCTGTTCAAGCTGACCCGGTCGAACCCTGAACTCCTCGAAGGTGTCTTCGCGGTCGTGATGGAGCCGTCGAACGCGGTCGTCGAGGCAGGCTGCCAAGGCACCATGCGGGTCGAGGTCACCACCCGCGGCGAACGGGCGCACTCGGCCCGGTCCTGGATGGGGTCGAACGCGATCCACGCCGCGGGCGAGATCCTCGCCCGGCTGGCCGCGTACCAGCCCCGCCGGGTCCCGATCGACGGGCTCGAGTACCGCGAGGGGCTGAACGCGGTCGGCATCCACGGTGGGGTCGCGGGCAACGTCGTACCCGATCTGTGCACGGTCGAGGTCAACTACCGGTTCGCGCCGGACCGGTCGGAGCAGGAGGCCGAGGCGCACCTGCGAGAGGTGTTCGAGGGGTTCGACCTGGTCGTCACCGACTCGGCGCCGGGTGGGCTTCCCGGGTTGGAGCGGCCGGCCGCGGCGGCGTTCCTGCAGGTGGTCGGGGGTGAGCCGCAGCCGAAGTTCGGCTGGACCGACGTGGCGCGGTTCACGCTGCTCGGCGTACCGGCGGTGAACTACGGCCCCGGTGACCCGCTGTACGCGCACAAGCAGGAGGAGTTCGTCCCGGAGGCGGAGATCGAGCTGTGTGAACAGCGGCTGAGGGCCTGGTTGACGGCGTAGGTACTCCTCGTGGCGGGCCCCGCGTCGGCAGGCCCGTCCGCTGAGTAGGTCCTAACCTGGGGGCATGGCAGAACCCTCGATCCACCCCGACCGTCCGATTGGTTCCCAGCAGCGCGGGCCGGTGGTGATGCGGCGCAACCAGGTGCAGCACTCGACCTCGGAGCAGCGGCTGCTGGACAGCCGGGGACCGTCCGACTGGGTGCACACCGACCCGTGGCGGGTGCTGCGGATCCAGTCGGAGTTCATCGAGGGATTCGGCATGCTGGCCGAACTCGGCGCCGCGATCAGCGTGTTCGGCTCGGCCCGGACCCGGCCCGACGACCCGATGTACGCCGCCGCGGAGGAGCTCGGGCGGAAACTCGTCGGCGCCGGTTACGCGGTGATCACCGGCGGTGGACCGGGCGTGATGGAGGCGGCGAACAAGGGTGCCTCCGAGGCCGGCGGTGTCTCGGTCGGCCTCGGCATCGAGCTGCCCTTCGAGAACGGCCTGAACGAGTGGGTCGACATCGGGATGAACTTCCGCTACTTCTTCACCCGCAAGACGATGTTCGTGAAGTACGCGCAGGGGTTCGTGGTGATGCCGGGCGGGTTCGGCACGCTCGACGAGCTGTTCGAGGCGCTCACGCTGGCGCAGACGCGGAAGGTCACGTCGTTCCCGGTCGTCCTGTTCGGTACGTCGTACTGGAGCGGGCTGGTCGACTGGCTGCGCGAGACGATGCTCGCCGACGGGAAGATCTCCGCGGCCGACCTGGACATGTTCGTGGTGACCGACGACGTGGGCGAGGCGATCAGCTACATCGTCAAGGCCGGTGAACTGGCCGATGCGGCGGCCGAGGAAGCAGCGGAGGCGGCCGCCCGGGACGTGGCCGAGACGGAGAACCCCGAGGCCCGCGAGCGGCGCGAAGCCCACCGCCTGGGCTCCGACGGCAGCTGACCGTTTCGCGGGGCCGCGGGGATTCGCGCAGGGCTGAATCCGGCTCCGGTTGTGCGGGTGACTCGACGGGCATGGCACGATCGGTCCCGTGATGTGGTTCTTCGGGCTGATCGTGGTGCTGTTGATCGGGGCTGTGGCGGTGGTGGCCTCGGGTCGTTGGGGTGCCATGAGTACGGCGTACGACGACCGGCCCGACCTCAGCGTCCCGGCCCGGCAGTCGCTGACCGCCAAGGACATCGAGTCGGCCCGGTTCGGCGTCGGCCTGCGCGGCTACCGGATGGACGAGGTCGACTCGCTGCTCGACCGGATCGCCCGGGAGGTGGCGGAACGCGACCGGCGCATCGCCGACCTGGAACGCGCCGTGTCGCCGATCATCGACGGCCCCGGCTTCACCTCGACCACGGACTACGACCCGTCAGACTTCGACGACACCGGCATCCAAAAACCCATCCTCGTCGGCGGCGAATTCCCCACCCCGGTCCCCGCTTCCGAACCCCACGCCGACACCACCCAGCCCGACACCACCCAGGTTGCTGCCGCCCAGGCTGCTGCCGCTCAGTCCGACGCCGCCCAGCCCGACCCCGCCCAGCCCGACCCCGCCCAGCCCGACGCTGCTCAGGCTGGCGCTGCTCAGGCTGGCGCCGCTCAAGTTGAGCCCGATCAGGCTGCTGCTCGGGCTGAGGCCGCCGAGACCGACACCGCCGAGCAGGCTGCTGTGGAGGGAGGCGACGTCGCGTCGGCCGGGGCACCGAACGCGGAGCCGCCTGCCGACGGGCCTGCCGCAGCACCAACCGCCGACGCGCCCGCCGCACCGACCGGCGACGCGCCCGCAGCACCGACCGCGGGCTCCCCGGCTGCAGCACCGCCCGCCGCCGCGCCGGCAGCACCGACCGAGGGCTCCCCGGCCGCCCACGCGCCCGCCGACATGCCTGCCGGAGGACCGACCGCCGGCTCGCCTGCCGGGGGACCGGCCGCGGCCTCGCCTGCCGGGGGACCGGCCGCCGGGTCGCCTGCCGTTGGGCCGACAGGTGGTACGCAGGCCGCCGGGTGGGGTGCTGAGGCGCCGGCTGGTGCCGGGTCGGTTTCCGGCGGTTCGGTTCCCGACGCCTCGGGTCAGGGCGAGGCCGAGTCGGGCAGCCCGGAAGCGCCGGTCAAACAGTCATCCATGACGGCGGCGGACGAGTACGAGCGCCTCCAGGCGGAGGCTCGTGCATTGCTGGAAGCCCAGACCCAGCCCGCTGTAGCCCGAAGAAGCACGTCGAAACACTCAGCCCCCGCCGTCGACCAGCCGTCAAGGCCCGACTCCTCGGAGGCCCAGCCCGCTCCCGCCGACCCGTACATCTCTCAGCAGCCCCAGCCATACAGCCCCCCGGAAGCCCGCCAGCAGTCGTCCGATTCCCAGTCTTACGCCGAGCACCAGCCCGGCGAACCCCAGTCCGCGGCCGAGCACCAGCCCGGCGAACCCCAGTCCGCGGCCGAGCACCAGTTCGGACGCCAGTCCGCGGCCGAGCACCAGTTCGGACGCCAGTCCGCGGCCGAGCATCAGTTCGGCGAACCCCAGTCTGTGGTCGAGCACCAGTCTGGCGAGCCGCAGTCGTACGGTCGGCAGGCGGAGGCCGCGCCGTGGTTTCCGGGTGAGCCTGCGTCGACTGCTCACGTCCGGCCGGAGTTTGCTACTGAGCCTGAGCAGCCGGGGAGTTCCCAGGCCGGGCAGCACGTAGCTTCTCAGCCGCCTCGCCCCCAGGCGGAGGCGTTCGCGCCTCAGCAGCCGGCAGAGCAGAGCGGTCAGCCCGCTCCTACTCCGCATTGGGTCCTGCCTGAGCCGGCACCCCAGTGGCAACAGCACCCGCCCGCCCCCCAGAACAACTCCCCGCAGCCACCACCCCAGACGCCGTACGCCGAGCAGCCTGCGGCGCAGACTCCGTACGTCGAGCAGTCGCCGGCCCAGACTCCGTACGCCGAGCAGTCTCCGGTTCAGGCGCCGTACGCCGAGGGGTCGCGGGGGCAGGCGCCGTACGCCGAGCAGTCGCCAGTCCAGGCGCCGTACGCCGGGCAGTCGCCAGTCCAGGCGCCGTACGCCGAGCAGTCGCCGGGGCAGGCACCGTACGCCGAGCAGTCACCGGCGCAGACTCCGTACGCCGGGCAGTCGCCGGCGCAACCTCCGTATGCCGAGCAGCCTGGGGCCCAGGCGCCGTACGGCGAGCAGTCGGTGGACCGGGTGTCGTATCCGGAGCAGGCACCGCTGGAGCGGCCTGGCTCTGGGCCGTACGCCCAGCAGGGTCCTGCGGAGGAGGCTGGGCCGCGGCAGGATGCAGGTCAGCAGGGGGGTTGGCAGTTTTGGCCGCCGGCTGATCAGCAGCAGGGGGTGGCGCAGTGGTCGGGGCAGGAGGAGGCGCTGCCGGCGAATGGGCGGGTGCCTCAGCAGGGTGGGGACGCTGCGCCTGACGACGGTGACTATCCGACGGCCGAGCAGAGGTCTCACGGGCCGGAGCAGGGTGGTTATCCGGCCCCGGAGGACGGTGGGTATCCGTCGCCGGAGCAGGGTGCGTATCAGCGGCCGACCTGATCCAATCGGCTCATGACGCCCGAGCGTAGTTGCCATGCGGAGGCGTCGATCGCGCTTCCGCTGGATCCGGCGGCGGCCTGGGATGTGGTGGTGGACTGGGAGCGGCAGTCGCGGTGGATGTTGCTTACTCGCGTTTGGGCGACCGGAAACGGCGGCATCGGTGTCGGCGGCGGGGTTGCGGCGCGGACTTCTGTCGGTGGCGTGGGGTTCACTGACGACATGGTCATCACACATTGGGATCCGCCGCGCGAGTGCACGGTGAAGCACCTCGGCACCGTGGTGCGTGGCACCGGCACGTTCACGATCACTCCCGGACGCCGCGGTACGGAAGCCGGCGGGAGCACGTTCACCTGGTCGGAGGATGTCGTCCCGCCGCTGGGGAGGCTCGGGGTTGCCGCGCGGCCGGTGGTGCGTCCGGTGTTCGAGGCGTTGATGCGGCTGTCGTTGCGGCGGCTGGCGCGGGAGGTGGCGCGGTGGCGGTGATCGGGCCGGACGGGCAGCCGCGCTGCGGGTGGGCGACCTCGGCGCCGGAGTACGTCGAGTACCACGACAACGAGTGGGGCAAGGAGATTCGGGACGACATCGGGTTGTTCGAGCGGCTGACGCTGGAGGCTTTCCAGTCCGGGCTGTCGTGGATCACCATCCTGCGCAAGCGGGAGAACTTCCGGGCCGCGTTCGCGCAGTTCGACCCGGCGGTGATCGCGAAGTACGGCGCGGACGACTTCGAGCGTTTGATGGCGGATCCGGGCATCGTCCGGAACCGGTTGAAGATCAACGCCACCATCAACAACGCGCGGGCCCTGCTCGAGTTGGACGACGGGGAGTTCACCGAGCTCGTCTGGTCGTTCCAGCCGGCCGAGCACGAGGCGCCGAAGACCCTGGCGGACGTTCCGGCGACCACCCCGGAGTCCGTTGCGTTGTCGAAAGCCCTGAAAAAGAAGGGTTTCGTCTTCGTCGGTCCCACCACCGCGTACGCGCTGATGCAGGCGACAGGCATCGTCAACGACCACCTGTCCACGTGCATCGCCCGCTGAGTCTCCACGGGTGGCGCGGGATGCACGTGCAGGTGGCTTGTGCATCTGCAAGGTGAGACGGAAAGTCCCAAAAATAAGGGAAGACAAACGGCTGAACGAGTTGTGCCGGACGCACCGAACATGATGAGGTGTTCACCGGGTTCCCCGGTCTGTCAGGTGGATTCCGGCCGTGACTCGCCCGGCCGGAATGCGGCCGGGGAGCCCACCAAACCTTCTACGGAAGAGTGTTCGCGCCGTCCGCGCTGAACGCCGTCCGGAACACATCCGTGTTCGTCAGCCCGGACACCTGGGTGCCCGTCGGCGTCGTGGTTACGTAGACGTTGGCCTCGGCGAACGGGTCGGCGGCGTCGTCCTCCGCCGTACCGAACTGCCGTACCCACGAGCGCGTGCGATCCGCGGAGTACTTCGCCAGTACGCCGTCGAACTTGCCGATACTCGTCTCCAACGCCCCGTCGGTGAACCCGGCGACGTACAGGTTCCCGGACTCGTCGGCCGCGACCGCAGCACCCTTGTCGTTCCCCGTCGTACCGAACTGATCCCGCCACGTCAGCACCCCGTCGTCATCGACGCGGGCGACGATGAAGTCCTTGTCGCCCACCAACGCACCGGAGAACGAACCAGCGGTGTAGCCCGTCAGATGCACGCCACCAGCAGGATCGGCCGCCAACCCCCACACCTCGTCGGTCTCCGACGTCCCGAACTGCTTCAGCCACGCCGCATCCCCGTCAACGGAGTACCGAGTGACGAACCCGTCGACCCCGCCGGCCGGCGTACCCAGCGCACCACCCGTCATACCGGCGATGTACACCGACCCGCCGGACACCGCGACCGTCATGCCCTTGTCCTCGCCGGCACTCCCGACCTGCCGAAGCCAGACCTGCAGTCCGTCACCGTCGAGCCGCGCGACAAACACATCCTTGTCGCCCGCGTTCGCGCCGCCCAACGAGCCCTTCGTGTACCCGCCGAGATAGATCGCGTCGCCGTCCGCAGCCACCGCGTAGCTCCGATCTGCAATCCCCGGTACGCCGAACTGCTTCAGCCACCGTTGGTTGCCGGCGCCGTCGTACTGCACCGCGAAAGCGTCATCGGTCGTGTTCCCCGCATGCGAGCCGTCGAGATTCCCGTTCGTGTACCCGGTCACCACAACTCGCCCCTGAGCGTCGACCGCCACGCCGTACGCGCGTTCCGTCCCACTCGTCCCGATCGAGCGCGTCCACTCCCGCGTCCCGTCCGGCGCGTACTTGGTCAACGCGACATCCTTGCCACCCGCGTACGGCGCCCCGTCCAGCGAGCCCTCGACCGCGACGGCCTGATAAACGTTGCCCGAGGCATCAGTCGCGATTCCGCCGGCCCGGTCCTCACCCGCCGTACCCGTTACCGTCGCCTTCATCGGTACGGCGGGCGGCTTTCCGATGTACTGGAAGATGTACTTCGCCCCTTCGGCGAACGTCGGCCCCCAGACGTCCCAGTCGTGCCCGCCGTCGACGACGCGGAACTCCGACGTCAGGTTCGGCACCCGCACGGCCTGGTTGAACACGACATGCGCCTCGAAGTCGAGGTCGTGGGTGTAGTCGGCGGGCTTCGGGTTCTTCCACTCGTCGTCGCCGACGGCGATGTAGAGGTGCGACCGCAGTCCCGTCGCCGCGAATGACTTGAACGCGGCCGGATAGTTCAGCCGGAGGTAGACCGCCTCCGAGAACGGGTCCTTACCCTTGCCGAAGGCACCGAACTCCCGGGCGCTGGACTCGGCCGGCGGCAGCGGGACGTACACCGCCGGGCTGAGCACGATCGACGCGCCGAACACCTCCGGATGCGCCATCGCGTAGCGCAACGCGCCCGCGCCGCCCATCGAGTACCCGGCCACCGCGCGCCCGGTCCGGTCCGCGATGGTCCGGTACGACGCGTCGACGTGCGGGACCAGGTCGCGGAAGAACGCCGTCTCGACCGGCCGGCCCGGGTCCGCGCCGGTGTACGCGGAGTCGACGTAGTAGCTCGCCCGGCTGCTCCACGGCGCGTCCGGCATCACCGCGATCGTCGGCGGGATCTCGCCGGATCCGATCAAGTCGTCGAGCCGGCTCTTGACCTGTGTCCAGGCGGCCATCGTGTCGCCGCGCCCGTGCAAGAGGTAGAGCACCGGATAGCGCTGGGTGGATTCGGCGTACCCGGGCGGCAGGTAGACGTTGTAGTTGATGTCCTCGCCGAGGATGGCTGATCGCACAGTGGCAGCGGTGATCACGCCGGGAACGGCATCGGGCTGAGCGGCGGAGCCGGGGACGACGAGGCTCCCGGCCAGGGTGGCGGCGGTCAGGGCAGGCAGCAGCAGTTTCCTCACACGGCTGTTTGTAATCGGTTACGTAAACGATTACAAGGCCTCGCGCTCGGCAGGACGCCCCCGAGGAGGGCGGAGCGTTACCTTCCGGTGAACGTCGGCTTCTGTTTGGCGACGAAGGAGGCGACCGCGTTGCGGTGGTCCTCGGTGCCGCCGGTGAGTTCCATCTTCCCGGCCTCGAACACCAGCGCCTCGGCCAGCGTGTGAGTCGCCGAATACCCGAGCGACTGCCGCACAGCGCCGTACGCGACCGTCGGCCCGGCCGCCAGTTTGGCCGCCAGTTCGTCGACCGCCGCCGAGAACTCGGCAGCCGGTACGACGCTCGTCGCCAGGCCGAGGGTCAACGCCTCGTCGGCGGGCACCGTGCGCGGGAAGTACAGCAACTCGAGCGCCTTCGCGTGCCCGATCAGGCGGGGCAGCGTCCACGAGATGCCGGTGTCGCACGACAGCCCGATCCCGGTGAAGGCGAGGTTGAACCCGGCCGTGTCCGCCACCACCCGGAAGTCGCAGGCGAACGCCATCGAGGCGCCCGCCCCGGCCGCGACCCCGTTCACCGCCGCGATCACCGGCTTCGGCATCTCGGCCAGCGCCCGCGCGATCGGCGCGAAGTGCTCCGGGACGGTGCTCCACAGGGCGGCCGTGTCGTTCGCCTCGAGCAGCCCGATGTGCTCCTTCAGGTCCTGCCCGACGCAGAACGCCCGACCGGTGCCGGTCAGGACGACGACCCGGACCGAGTCGTCCTCGGCGGCGGCCTGGACGGTGTCGCGGAGCAGGACCTTGGTCGGCGTGTCGAGCGCGTTCATCGCGTCCGGCCGGTTGAGCGTGATGGTGGCGACGCCATCGGTCAGCGCGTAGGTGACGGAGTCACTCATCGTGGTCAGCTCCTTGACAATCGGTGAGGAAAACTCAGTGATGCGTGAGGCAGTTGTCGACGAAACGCCCGGCCGCGGGGCTCAGGCGCTGGGCGTGGAAATCGAAGAACGCGGCCGCCCTGGTGCCCGCCCAGTCGTCCGGCAGCAACTCGGCCGGCAACCCGGGATCCCGGAACAGGAACTTGCGCCATTCGTGCACCAGTTCCGACCGTACGGCGAACGCCTGCTCGTCGGTCGTGTCGTCGCCGGCGGTCTCGACCAGGGCCTTGGCCTCGATCAGCCAGGCGTCGTACGACGCGCCGAGGTCGTCCAGTCTCCAGACCCGCCGGGCGAACGCAACCGCCCCCTCGTCGACCGGTGCGCGGAAACGGTCCGCGGCGATGCCCTCGATGCCGAGAATCTGGTCCACCTCGGCGTCGTTGCGCAGTCCGACCCAGGCGCCGTCGGACAGCGGAGCCCAACCCAGAAAGGCGAGTTGGCTCGCCAACTGCTCACGCCGGCGCGCGTTCGGCACCTCGCGGAGGATGCACAGATGCCAGTGCCGGTCCCAGTCGCCGGAACCGTCGCCGACCGGCGTCGTGCGGTAGATCCGGGCGGCCGCGTCGTCGAGCCGGCGACGCGCCCGGGACGTCAGCGCGTAGCCCGGCTGGCCGTCGATCCGGACCGGTTCCAGCCAGCCCTGGCGGACCATCCGCGACACGGCGGTACGGACCGCGGGCGGGTGGACACCGAGCGGCGCGAGCAGCCGGACCAGGGCCGCGACCGGGGCCCGCGCACCACGTGCGCGCAGGTGGTCGCCGTACAGGTCGAAAAGGGCTGAACGGGCGTGCACGTGCCTGAGTCTGCCGTATGGTGCACGGCTCTGGCCTCTGATCGGGAATAATGGGTTCTGATACACACTGCGATACGCGCCGACGGCGCATCACCGCACGGCGCCGGAGACGGTACTCAGTGCGGTGTCGTCGCTCAACACCGACACTGGGAAGGGGTGCGCGCATGGCGGCGATGAAGCCGCGGACGGGCGATGGTCCGCTCGAGGTCACCAAGGAGGGGCGGGGGATCGTGATGCGGGTTCCGCTCGAGGGAGGCGGTCGGCTCGTCGTCGAGCTGAACGCCGACGAGGCGACCGAGCTCGGCAACGCGCTCAAGGCCGTCGTCGGCTGACGGATCCCTGACACATCTCTACGACCCCGGTGGGTGCCTTTTGCGGCACCGGCCGGGGTCGTTACGGTTGGCCGGGCGCTTTCTCCGACTTTTGATCACACAGTGAGGTCCTCCTAGTGGCTCGCCGCAGCAGCAAGTTCGCCTTCCCGACTCTTCCGGCCGTGGCCTGGCAGCCCGGCCTGCCGGTGCACGGCGCGCCGACCTGGGTGATCGTGGTCGGCGAGGACGGCCTGCCGGCTGCCGCGAAGGACGCCGGCGAACGGCTCGGGGTGGACCTCGGCCGGCTGCTGGAGGCACAACGGGCGACCGGCTTCAGCCCCACCGCCGGCGCGACCGCGGCGTACCCGCTGCTCACCGGTGAGGTGACCGAGATCCTGCTGGTCGGGGCCGGCGACGGGACCGCCAAGGAGCTGCGACACGCCGGGGCGGCGATCGCGAGATTCGGCCGCGGCAAGGACGAGCTCACCACTGTGGTTGCCGAGGGCATCGATGACGCGGCGCTGCGGGCGTTCGCCGAGGGCATCGTCCTGGGTTCGTTCACCTACACGCTGAAGACGGTCGATCCGGGCAAGCCGGTGGTCGGGCGGGTCACCCTGACCGACGGCTCCGACGCCGACCGGCAGGCGGTGCTGGACCGCGGCGTCGTGATCGGGCGGACCGGCTGGCTGGCGCGGCAGTTCGCCACCACCCCGTCGAACGAGAAGGACCCGGCCTGGCTGGCCGCGCGGGCGACCGAACTCGCCGCCACGTCCGGTCTCGAGGTGACTGTCTGGGACGAGAAGAGGCTGGCCGCGGAAGGGTTCGGCGGCATCCTCGCCGTCGGCAAGGGTTCGGCCCGGCCGCCGCGATTCATCCGGCTCGACTACGTCCCGGACGGCGCGACCGACGACACGCCGTACGTCGTACTGGTCGGCAAGGGCATCACCTACGACACCGGCGGTCTGTCGCTGAAGCCGCGCGAGGGCATGGTGTCGATGAAACGCGACATGACCGGCGGCGGTTCGGTCATCGCGACGCTGTCCGCGCTGCGCGAGCTCGGTGCGCGGGTCCGCGTGACCGGACTGATCTGCGCGGCCGAGAACATGCCGTCGGGGTCGGCATACCGGCCGGACGACGTGATCCGGCACTACGGCGGCCGCACCACCGAGGTGAAGAACACCGACGCCGAAGGTCGCCTCGTCCTCGCCGACGGCCTCGCGTACGCGGTCCAGGAGCTTCAGCCCGACGTCATCGTCGACATCGCCACCCTGACCGGCGCGATCAAGGTCTCCCTCGGGTCGATGCTGTACGGCGGCCTGTTCGCCACCGACGACGCCCTCGCCGACAACCTCGCCGACGCCGGCCGCGTGTCCGGCGAGGAACTCTGGCGGATGCCGCTGCCGGAGGAGTACCAGGACCTGATCTCCACCCCGATCGCCGACTCCGTCAACAGCTCGAAGGGCCCCGGTTCCATCACCGCCGCCCTGTTCCTGAAGGCCTTCGCCGGCGACATCCCGTGGGCCCACCTCGACCTCTCGTCGATCGCCGAGTCGCCGTCGGACAACTTCGAGTACTCCACCGGCGCCACCGGCGCCGGCGCCCGCCTGCTCACCACTTGGCTCGCCGCCGAGGCTCCGACCTCCGGCATCGGCTGATCCTGGCCCGGATCTGCGGAAGAAAGCTCGCACCTGCTGGCAGCGATCTTCCGCAGAGCGACGTACGACGGGTCAGCCGCCGATGGCGTCGAGCTCGGCGATGGCGTCGGGCGGGAGGATCAGGTCGGCGGCCGCGACGTTCTCGCGCAGGTGCGCGACCGACGACGTACCCGGGATGACCACGCTGGTGGCCGAACGCTGGAGGAGCCAGGCCAGCGCGACCTGCTGCGGGGTGGCGTTCAGCCGGGCGGCGACCTTCGCCAGGGTCTCGGACTGCAGCGGGGTGAAGCCACCGAGCGGGAAGAACGAGGCGAACGCGATGTTCTCGGCGGCGCAGAACTCGACCACGTCGTCGTCCTGCCGGTGGACCACGTTGTAGAGGTTCTGCACGGTCACGACCGGGGCGATGGTCTGGGCCTCGCGGATCTGGGTGAGGCTGGCGGCGCTCAGTCCGAGATGGCGGATCAGGCCTTCCTCCTGGAGTTCGGCCAGGGCGGTGAACTGCTCCGCGATCGAGTCCTGGCCGTCGCTGTGTTCTGCGACCCGCAGGTTCACCACGTCGAGGACGTCCAGGCCGAGGTGCTCGAGGTTCGCGTGGACCTGCGCCTTCAGGGCGGCCGGCTCCAGCGAGGGGATCCAGCTCACGTCGTCACCCCGGCGGGCGCCGACCTTGGTGACCAGCACCAGGTCAGCCGGATAAGGGTGGAGTGCTTCCTTGATGAGCTCGTTGACGACAGTCGGTCCGTAGAAGTCGCTGGTGTCGATATGAGTGATGCCCAGCTCCACGACTTCCCGCAGTACGGCGATCGCCTGATCGCGGTCCTTCGGTGGTCCGAACACACCGGGGCCGGCCAGCTGCATGGCGCCGTACCCCATCCGGGTGATGGTCAGATCGTCGGCGAGGGTGATTGTCTTGTTTGTCATGCCTCCACCGTCCAACCGGTTCGGGCGGGGTGGGAGTGCCCCCTTGTTCCTGGTAGTGACAGGACCCAGTCAGCGCGTGACGAGCGCGACTAGGGTGGAAGGCATGGACAGCACGAACGCGCTCGGTGAGTTCCTTCGCGCCCGGCGGGAGCAGGTCCGGCCGGAGGACGTCGGGATCCGCCGTGTCGGGCTGCGCCGGGTGCCGGGGCTGCGGCGCGAAGAGGTCGCGATGCTGGCCGGCATAAGTTCCGACTACTACCTGCGGCTGGAACAAGGCCGCGACCGGCACCCGTCGATGCAGGTGCTCGACGCGCTGGCCGGCGTACTGCGGCTGGACGCGGACGCGGCGGCGTACCTGGTCGGTCTTGCCCAGGAGCGGCCGCGCACGCCGCAGCCGCGGACGAGCGACGCGCGGGTGCCGGAGAGCATCCTCGAGCTGATCGACGGATGGCCGAACAACCCGGCCTACGTGCAGAACAGGTACACCGACGTACTCGCGGTCAACGCCCTGGCGGAGGCACTCTCGCCGAACTACCGGGTCGGGGCGAACCTCCTTCGCGCGGTCTTCCTCGATCCGGCCGAGCGGGAGCTCCGCCGGGACTGGGAGGACTTGACCGAGGACGGGGTCGCCGCCTTCCGCGCCGAGGTCGGGTCGGAGGTCGACGACCCGCGCCTGATGGAGCTGGTCGGCGAACTGTCGGTCCGCAGCGAGCGATTCCGGCAGCTGTGGGCGCGGCACGACGTACGGCCCCGGCGTGGCCGGCGCAAGCCGCTCAATCACCCGGTGATCGGCGAGCTCGACCTGCGGTCGGACAAGCTGCTCATCGGCGGCACGGACGGCCTGACGCTGGTCGTCTTTCACGCCGCCCCCGGAAGCCGGGATGCCGATCAGCTGGCCCTGCTGGGCAGTCTGACCGCGTCCACCGAGGACGTTTCTCAGCCGACCAGGGAGTCGTAGAGCTGCACGGTGCGGTCCGCCACGGCATCCCAACCGAACTCGGTGACGGCGCGCTCACGGCCGGCCTTGCCCATTGCCTCGGCCTTGGCCGGGTTGTCGATCAGCTCGTTGACGGCCGCGGCCAGCTCCGACTCGAAGGTGTCGGTGTCGTTCTCGTCGTACCGGACCAAGGTGCCGGTGACACCGTCGTCGACGACCTCGGGGATGCCGCCGACCGCGCTGGCGACGACGGCCGTCTCGCAGGCCATCGCCTCCAGGTTGACGATGCCGAGCGGCTCGTAGACCGACGGGCAGCAGAACGCCAGCGCGTGGGTCAGCACCTGCCGGACGTCCTCGCGCGGAAGCATCTCGGAGACCACGTACACGCCGTCGCGGGCCGCCTTCAGGTCGTCGATCAGCGCGTCCGTCTCCGCCTTCAGCTCGACCGTGTCGGCCGCGCCGGCGAGCAGCACCAGCTGGACCGAGGGGTCCAGGCGCAGGCCGGCCCGAAGCAGGTGCGGGACGCCTTTCTGCCGGGTGATCCGGCCGACGAACGTGACGTACGGCCGGTTCAGGTCGACGCCGAGCCGTTCCAGCACGTGGGTGGCCGGGTCCGGTCGGTAGAAGTCGGCGTCGATCCCGTTCGAGATCACGTGCACCTTCGCCGCGTCGATCGACGGGTAGCAGTCCAGTACGTCGTCCCGCATGCCGCGGCTCACCGCGACCACGGCGTCGGCAGCCTCGTACGCCGTACGCTCCGCCCAGCTGGACAGCCGGTAGCCGCCGCCCAGTTGCTCGGCCTTCCACGGGCGGCGCGGCTCGAGGGAGTGCGCGGTGACGACGTGCGGTACGCCGTACAGGAGCTTGGCCCAGTGTCCGGCCATGTTGGCGTACCACGTGTGGGAGTGCACCAGCTGCGCGTCGCTCACGGCGGCGGTCATGGTCAGGTCGGTGGACAGGATGCGCAGCGCCGCGTTCGCCTCCGGGAGACGTGGGTCGTCCTCGGAGTGCGCGGTCGCACCCTGGCGTGGTTCACCCATGCAGTGCACGTCGACGTCCAGCAGACGGCGCAGTTCGCGGACCAGGAAGTCCACGTGCACCCCCGCCCCGCCGTAGACGTCCGGAGGAAACTCACGCGTCAGGATCGCCACCTTCATGAGCCCGACCCTAGGACATCAGGACGTCCGTGTCGGTACCCAGAAGCGGAGCTTTCCGTGTCGCTCGTCCTCGAGTTCGCCGCCGGCCGCCTCGATCACCTTGCGGGAGGCGACGTTGTCGGCGTCGCAGGTGACCAGGGCCGGGTCGATGCCGAGACCGGCCGCGATCGGCAGGGACTGGACCAGCATCTCGGTCGCGTAGCCCCGGCGCCGGACCGAGGGGCGGACGAAGTACCCGATGTGGCCGCCCACTTCGGCCAGGGCCGGGGTGAGGCGGTGCCGGATCGAGAGCCGCCCGAGCCATTCGGATCCCTCGACGAACCACAGCACGGTCTGGTGCACCAGGTCCGCCGGCAACTCGCTCGCCGGATCGGCCTCGGCCTTGATCAGCTCGATCATCCGGGCGAACTCGGCTGGATCCTCCGCCTGTTCCCGGGTCCACTCCTCCTCGTCGCCGACGATCGCCCGGGCACCCATCCACCGCTCCTGATCCGGCCCCGCCTCGTCCCAGGCGGCGAGGAACGAACGGTGCACGGCAAGGGTGGGTTCGGTGAGGATCGGCATCTTCCCAGTGTCCCGACACTCGCAAACGCTTATGCCCCCGGGTTTCCGGGACTAAGGTGCGGACATGGCAAAGGCGCCCAAAGTTCTCGGAATCGTGCTGGCAGGTGGCGAGGGAAAGCGGCTGATGCCGCTGACGGCCGACCGGGCCAAACCGGCCGTGCCGTTCGGCGGGAGTTATCGCCTGATCGACTTCGTACTGTCCAATCTGGTGAACGCCGGGTATCGGAACCTGTTCGTGCTGACGCAGTACAAGTCGCACTCGCTGGACCGGCACGTGACCGTCACCTGGCGGATGTCCACCCTGCTGGGCAACTTCGTCAGCTGCGTGCCCGCCCAGCAGCGGCTCGGCCCGCAGTGGTACCAGGGCAGCGCGGACGCGATCTACCAGTCGATGAACCTGATCGACGACTTCCAGCCCGACATCATCGTGGTGTTCGGCGCCGACCACGTGTACCGGATGGACGCCTCCCAGATGGTCGCGGCGCACATCGAGCGCGGCAACGGCGTCACCGTGGCCGGGATCCGGGTGCCGCGGGTGGAGGCGACCGAGTTCGGCGTGATCAAGACCGGCGCGGACGGTCACACGATCGAGGACTTCCTGGAGAAGCCGGCCGACCCGCCCGGGCTGCCGGACTCGCCCGACGAGACGTTCGCCTCGATGGGCAACTACGTGTTCAGCGCGGACGTCCTGGTCGACGCGCTCCGCAGGGACGCGGCCAACCCGGCGTCCCGGCACGACATGGGCGGCGACATCGTCCCGATGCTGGTTGCCGAGGGCGCCGCCGGGGTCTACGACTTCAAGGAGAACGACGTCCCGGGCGCCCTGGACCGCGACCGCTCGTACTGGCGTGACGTGGGATCGCTGGACTCCTACCACGAGGCGCACATGGACCTGGTCTCGATCCAGCCGGTGTTCAACCTCTACAACCTGGACTGGCCGATCTTCACCTCGCATCCGCAGCTGCCGGGCGCGAAGTTCACCGACAACGCGACCGTCGGCGAGTCGATCGTCTGCCAGGGCTCGGTCGTCTCCGGCGCCTGCGTGGACCACTCGGTGCTCGGTGCCAACGTGATCGTCAACCGGGGTGCGACGATCGAGCGCTCGGTGATCATGGACAACTGCCGGATCGGCGCGAACGCCGTGCTCAAGAACGTCATCCTGGACAAGAACATCGTCGTACCGGACGGGGTCGAGATCGGCGTCGACCCGGACTTCGACCGGGAACGCGGATTCACCGTGTCCAAGGGCGGCGTGACGGTTCTCGGCAAGGGTCAGGTGATTCCGGCCGTCGACACGAAGGGCGAGGTCGCCGAGGCGTGAGCGCGCTCGAACAGGAGGCGCTGGAACTCGATGCCGCGGATCCCGGGCACCGGGAGCTGTTCGACGTACCGCCGGCCCAGGGCGGCGACTACCCCGAGGTCGCGTACTTCGCCGGCAACTCGCTCGGCCTGCGCCCCAAGGCGACCCGGACCGAGCTGCTCGAGGACCTGGACGCCTGGGCGTCGCTGGGTGTCGAAGGGCACCTGGACGCGGCCAGGCCGTGGTTGCCGTACCACGAGTTCCTGACCGCTCCGGCCGCTCGCCTGGTCGGGGCGCTGCCGAGCGAGACCGTGGTGATGAACTCGCTGACGGTCAACCTGCACCTGCTGATGGTGTCGTTCTACCGGCCGACCCGTTCGCGGCACCGGATCGTGATCGAGGACTCGGCCTTCCCGTCCGACAGCTACGCGGTCCGCTCCCAGGCCCGCTTCCACGGGTACGACGCCGAGGACGCGATCATCCGCCTCCGGCCACGCCCCGGTGAGGACTGCCTGCGTACGGCGGACGTCGTCGAGCAACTGGGTGGCGACGTCGCCCTGGTGCTGCTGGGCGGCGTGAACTACCTGACCGGTGAACTGATGGACATCCCGACGATCACCGAGGCCGGTCACGCGGCCGGGGCGGTCGTCGGCTGGGATCTCGCCCACGCGGCCGGGAACGTTCCGCTGTCGTTGCACGACTGGGGTGTGGACTTCGCCGCCTGGTGCTCGTACAAGTACCTCAACGCGGGGCCGGGTGCGCTGGCCGGCGCCTACGTCCACGAGCGGCATCACCGCAGCGAGCTGCCACGCTTCGAGGGCTGGTGGAGCACCGACCCGGCGACGCGGTTCGAGATGGCGCCGGAACCCCGGCCGCCCGCGTCCGCGGACGCCTGGCAGGTCTCGAACCCGCCGATCTTCTCGATGAGCCCGGTCCGGACGTCGCTGGAGCTGTTCGACCGGATCGGCATGGAGACGCTGCGGGAGCGCAGTCTGCGGCTGACGGCGTACCTGGAGAAGCTGCTGGCCGACGTCACACCGGGACGGCCGCTGAGGGTGATCACACCGACCGATCCGGCCCGGCGCGGCGCGCAGTTGTCACTGCGGATCGGTGGCTCGCTACGAGCCGGTGAGCTGGCCAAGAGGCTCCGGTTCGAGTACGGCGTGATCGCCGACGCCCGGGAGCCCGACGTACTGCGGCTGGCTCCGGTGCCGCTGTACTCGACGTACCACGACTGCTGGCGCGCGGCGTCGGCCCTGACCGAGGCGGTGCACGCGTGAAGGTCGCGATCGTCGGGGCCGGGCTGACCGGCAGCCTGCTCGCCTGCTTCCTGGCCCGGCGCGGGCTGGAGGTGACGCTGTACGAGCGGCGGCCGGATCCGCGCACCGGACAGGTCGAACGGGGCCGGTCGATCAACCTGGCGATCTCCGAGCGCGGCCTGGACGCGTTGCGGCGGATCGACCTGGTCGACCAGGTGATGGCGGACGCGCTGCCGATGAAGGGGCGGATGATCCACCCGGTCTCGGGTCCGCTGGACTTCCAGGCGTACTCGGCCACCGGTGACCGGGCGATCAACTCGATCAGCCGGGGCACGCTGAACAACGCGTTGCTGTCCGCCGCCGCGTCTGCTCCCGGGGTCACGACGGTTTTCGAGCATCGGCTGGTGGAGCTGGACTCGCAGGCCGGGCGGATGGTGTTCGCGACGCCGTCGGGGAAGGTCTCGGCCGAGGCCGACGTCGTACTCGGTGCCGACGGCGCCGGGTCGGCGGTGCGCGAGCAGTTGCTTGCCGAGGGCATCGTCGCCGAGGACGTCGACTTCCTCGACTACGGCTACAAGGAGCTGTCGATCCCGGCCGCGAACGGCGAGTTCGCCCTGGATCCGGGCGCGCTGCACATCTGGCCGCGCGGTACGTCGATGATGATCGCGCTGCCGAACCCGGACCGCTCCTTCACCTGCACGCTGTTCTGGCCGTCCGGGTCCTTCGACGCGCTGACGTCGGCCGCGGACATCGAGCGGCACTTCGCCGAGCACTACCCCGATCTGTTGCCGCTGGCACCGGACTTGGTGGGCGACTACCTGAACAACCCGGTCGGAGTCCTCGGCACCGTGCACACGCTGCCGTGGCAGGCGCACGGCCGGACGGCGTTGCTCGGCGACGCGGCGCACGCGATCGTGCCGTTCTACGGCCAGGGCGCGAACTGCGCCTTCGAGGACGTGGTCGAACTGGATCGCTGCCTCGACGACACCGGCGGTTCGTGGGCGCGGGCGTTGCCGCTGTTCGAGGCACGGCGGCGGGAGAACACCGAGGCGATCGCGGAGATGGCGCTGGACAACTTCGTCGAGATGCGGGACAAGGTCGCCTCGCCGGTGTTCCGGCTGACCAAGCAGATCGAGCACGCGCTGGAGCGCGCCCTGCCCGGCAGGTACGTCTCCCGCTACGAGCTCGTGTCCTTCTCCACGACGCCGTACGCCGAGGTGCAGCGACGGGTACGGCGCCAGCACCAGGTCCTCGGCGCGGTGATCGCCGGGATCGGAGTCGTCGCGCTGGGGCTGTTGCGGAGGCGGCGGTGAGTCTGTGGTCGCGGGAACTCCTGACCGGGCAACCGAGCTCGGTCGGGCTGTTGCGCAACTTCGTGAACGGTGAGTTCGTGGAGAGCGGGTCGACGTTCGCGAAACTCAGCCCGGTCACGGGTGAGCAGATCTTCGACGTGTGCGAGGCCTCGGCGGAGACCGTGGACGCGGCCGTGCAGGCCGCCCGGGCCGCGTTGCGCGGCCCATGGGGACGGATGAGCGAGCAGGAGCGGGCCGTCGTCCTGCGGCGGGTCGCGGACGGGCTCGAGCGTCGCTTCGACGACCTGGTCGCGGCCGAGGTCGGGGACACCGGCAAGTCGATCAGCCAGGCGCGGACCCTCGACATCCCGCGCGGTGCGGCAAACTTCCGGGCCTTCGCGGACTTCGCCACCACGGTGCCGACCGAGTCGTACACGACCGTGCTGCCGGACGGCCGGCGGGCGCTGAACTACGCCGTCCGCAAACCCGTCGGCGTGGTGGCGATCATCGTGCCGTGGAACCTGCCGCTGCTGCTGCTCACCTGGAAGGTCGCGCCGGCGCTGGCCTGCGGCAACGCGGTCGTGGTCAAGCCGTCCGAGGAGACGCCCGCGTCGGCGACCGTCCTGGCCGAGGTGATGGCGGAGGCCGGCGTACCGGAGGGTGTGTTCAACCTGGTGCACGGGTTCGGGCCGTCGTCGGCGGGGGAGTACCTGACCCGGCATCCCGGAGTCGACGCGATCACGTTCACCGGCGAGTCAGCGACCGGTACGGCGATCGCCAAGGTCGCCGCGGACCGGGTGAAGTCGGTGTCGTTCGAGCTCGGCGGGAAGAATGCGGGCCTGATCTTCGCCGACGCGGCGCTGGACGACGCGATCGAGGGCTCGGTGCGGTCGGTCTTCACCAACGGCGGCCAGGTGTGTCTGTGCACCGAGCGGCTGTATGTGCAGCGTCCCGTGTTCGACGAGTTCTGCTCCAGGCTGGCGGCAAGGGCCGCGGAGTTGACCTTCGGGTGGCCGGCCGACGAGGCGACGATGAACATGCCGCTGATCTCGAAACAGCACCGGGACAAGGTGCTGTCGTACTACGACCTGGCCCGAGCCGAAGGTGGCGAGGTCCTGACCGGCGGCGGCGTACCGTCGTTCGGCGACGCCCGGGACGGTGGTTGCTACGTGCAACCGACCGTGGTGACCGGGCTGCCGCCGGACGCCCGGACCAACACCGAGGAGATCTTCGGCCCGATCTGCCACATCGCGCCGTTCGACACCGAGGAGGAGGCGTACGCGCTGGCCAACGGGTCCGAATACGGGCTGGCGGCAACGGTCTGGACCCGCGACGTGGGCCGGGCGCATCGTGCGGGTGCGGCGCTGGACGTCGGCCTGGTCTGGGTCAACACCTGGTTCCTCCGCGACCTCCGCACTCCCTTCGGCGGCATGAAACAGTCCGGAATCGGCCGCGAGGGCGGCCGCCACTCCCTCGACTTCTATTCCGAACCCACCAACATCTGCGTGGAGCTCAGATGACCGTGCTTTTGGCCGGGCCTCCGGCGCCGGCGTGGTCATGGGGCTTTGGCTCCCGGCCTTCCCTCGTCACTCCACTCGCTTCGCTCCCTCCGCTCCTCAGTCCAGGCCGGGAGGCCCCATGACCGTTGTTCCGGGGAAGGCGGTGCCGCGGGGGCGGTTTCCGCATGTGAAGGTGGCGAACGGGTTCGCGTACGTGTCGGGGACATCGAGCCGGCGGCCGGACAACACCATCGCGGGCGCCTCGGTGGACTCGCTGGGAACGGTGTCGCTGGACATCCGGGAGCAGACGCGCGCCGTCCTGGACAACCTCCGCGACATCCTGGCCGCGGTCGGCGCCGGACTCGAGGATCTGGTCAGTGTCACGACGTACCTGGTGTCGATGAACGACTTCGGGGGCTATAACGAGGTGTACGCCGAGTACTTCGACGAGTCCGGGCCGGCCCGGACGACTGTTGCCGTTCATCAGCTGCCGCATCCCCAGCTGCTGATCGAAATTCAGGCCGTAGCGGCGATCCCGCAAAGGAGCGAGTGATGGTCAACCTGGAGTCGACGAACTTTCCGCAGTGGATCGAGGAGAACAAGCACCTGCTGAAGCCGCCGGTCGGCAACAAGCAGATGTTCCCGACCGGTGACGACTTCATCACGATGGTGGTCGGCGGACCGAACCAGCGCACCGACTTCCACGTCGACCCGTACGAGGAGTTCTTCTACCAGATCAAGGGCACGATGCACGTCGACGTGATGACCGACGACGGCCCGGCCCGGGTGGACATCAACGAGGGCGAGATGTGGGTGCTGCCGCGGAACATGCCGCACTCGCCGCAGCGGGACGCGGACTCGATCGGCCTGGTGATCGAGCGGGTCCGCGAACCCGGGGTGCTGGAGAAGTTCCGCTGGTACTGCGACAACTGCCACGAGATCGTGCACGAGGTCGAGCTCCAGGTGACCGACATCGTCGCCGACCTCCCGCCGGTCTTCAACGCCTTCTACGAGAGCGAGGAGGCCCGCACCTGCCCCAAGTGCGGCACCCTCCACCGCGGCAAGGGCTGACCCCACCAGGCCGGGCACCAGGAGGGAGGGTGGCGGGTGGTTGTCGATGTTCATACGCATCTGGTGCCGAAGGGCTGGCCGGATCTCTCGGTTGCGTGCGGCGGTGACGGCTGGCCGTGGTTGCGGATCGACTCCGAGCGGGCCGCGATGATCATGGTCGGCTCGTCGGAGTTCCGCCCGATCGGACCGCAAGCTTGGGATCCGGCCGTCCGCCGTGCCGACATGGACGCCGACGGCGTCGACCTGCAGGTGGTCTCGCCGACCCCGGTGTTCTTCGCCTACGACCGACCCGCCGGCCAGGCCGTGAAGGTGGCCCGGATCTTCAACGACCTCACCCTCGAGACACTTGCCGGGGACAACCGTTTCGTCCCGTTCTGCCAGGTGCCGTTACAGGATCCGGACGCGGCCTGCGCCGAGCTGGACCGGTGCCTGGCGGCCGGGCACGCCGGGGTGGAGATCGGCAACCACGTCGGCGACAAGGATCTCGACGACGCCGGAATCGTTGCCTTCCTCAACCACTGCGCGGAGACCGGCACGCCGGTCCTCGTCCACCCGTGGGACATGCCGGGCGGGCCGCGGCTGGACCGCTGGATGGCCCGGTGGCTGACCGGGATGCCGGCCGAGACCCATCTGTCCCTGCTGGCGATGATTCTCGGCGGTGCCTTCGACGCGCTTCCGCCGTACCTGCGGATCTGTTTCGCCCACGGCGGCGGGAGCTTCCCGTTCTGGCTGGGGCGGGTGGAGAACGCCTGGCACCGGCGCGGTGACGTCGTGCGTGGTTGCTCCGAGCACCCACCGTCGTACTACCTGGACCGGTTCTTCGTCGACACCGTGGTCTTCGAATCTGCGCCATTACGGCTTCTTGTGGATACCGTGGGAGAAGACCGCGTTCTGGTCGGCAGTGACTATCCCTATCCACTGGGTGAGCGGCCGGTCGGGGAGGTGGTACGGAAGGCCGGCTTCCTGACCGCGGAGCAGCAGCACAAGCTGCTGTCCGCGAACGCCCTGCACTTTCTTCGGAATTCGGCGCAGCCTCGGGAGGTCCGATGAGTGAAGACCGATCCGTTCTCACGCGCGAATCGCGTGCGCCCGACGAGGAACTCCGGTACGGCGACCACCCGGACCAGGTGATGGACCACTGGCACGCCAAGGAGTACCGCCCGCTGGTCATCTTCGTGCACGGCGGGTTCTGGCGGCCGGACTACGACCGGAAGCACGCCCGGCCGCTCTGCGAAGCGCTGTCCGACCTCGGCTGGCCGGTCGTGTCGCTGGAGTACCGCCGGGAGCCGGGCAACCCCGACGTCACCACATCAGACGTCCGTACGGCGATCGAGAGCCTGCCCGACCTGGTCGACGTCCACGCGGGCTACGTACTGATGGGCCACTCAGCGGGCGGTCACCTGGCCCTGTGGGCGGCCGCGACGCTCAACCCGGTGCGGTTGCGCGGTGTGATCGCGCTGGCGCCGGTCGCCGACCTGCTCGGGGCCGACCGGCTGGGGCTCGACGACGGCGCCGTACAGGACTTCATCGGCCGCGGCGTACGCAACGACCTGGACCCCGTCCACCTCCCGGCCCCCATCGCCCCGGTGCGCCTCGTCCACGGCACCGCCGACACGATCGTCCCGATCAGCGTCACCGAGTCGTACTTCACCGCCCACCCCACGGCCCACCTCACCCGCGTAGAAGCCACCGGCCACTACGAACTCATCGACCCCCGAACCGAAGCCTTCCACGAAGTAACCACCGAACTAACCCGCCTAACCGGCCACCAAACTCAGAACTGACCGGGAGACACGGAGCGCTCAGGTGAGGCGTTTGGCGGCGGTGAGGAGGCCTTCGGAGGTGGGGAGGAGGGCGGAGACGAGGTCGTCGTCGTCGCGGACGGCTCGGATCAGGTCGCGGAGGGCGTTGGTGTCGGGGTCGCGGTGGGCCGGGTCGGCGACGCGGCCGCCGGTGAGGATGCCGGCGAAGGCGACCACACCGCCGGGGCGGAGCAGGCGGAGGGCCTCGTGCAGGTACGCCGTGTTCTCGCGCCGGTCGGCGTCGCAGAACACCAGGTCGTAGTGGCCGTCGGTGAGCCGGGTGACCACGTCCAGCGCGGCGCCGGCGATCAGGCGGAACCGGTTCGACGGGACGCCGGCGTCGAGGAACGTCTTGCGGGCCAGTCGCTGGTTCTCGGCGTCGATGTCGACCGTGGTGAGGGTGCCGTCGGCCCGCATCCCGCGCAGCAGCGCCAGCCCGGAGACGCCGGTGCCGGTGCCGATCTCGACGACCGCCTTCGCGCCCACGCTGGCCGCGAGCACGCTCAGTGCGGCGGCCGTGCCCGGCCCGATCGCGGCGATACCGCTCTCCGCGGCGCTCGCCCGCGCACCGGTGACGACTTCGTCCTCACCGGTGTAGTCCTCGGCGTAAGCCCAGGACGTCGGGTCGATGCCGGTGGCGATGATGCCCTCCCGAAGATCTGCGGAGTGTTCTGCCCACTGTTCTGGCGCTGCGCTACTCATCCTGACCAGAAGCCTAGCGTCACGCGGTCCGATTTCCGCGTCTCCCGCGCTGGGACTGCGCACTCTTGCTCATAACTCTGCACCTTGAGTCAGATATGATCGACCCAGACGGAGATGATGGGGCATGGAGAGGAGGTGCGGCGTAGATGCGATCGCAGGCAGCCGGACGTCGTACCCGGTCAGGCGCGGATCACGTCGATGCCGGCTTCCTTGAAGACGGTCAGCTGGCTCTCGTCGGCCTGGGCGTCGGTGACGAGCGTGTCGATCTCGCTCAGCTCGCAGATCCGGGCGAAGGCGCGCTGGCCCAGCTTGGAGGAGTCGGCGACCACGACGACCTTGGCGGCCCGGCTGACGATCAACTGGTTGATGTTCGCCTCACCCTCGTGGTGGGCGGTGGCGCCGGTCTCGTCGATCCCGTCGACGCCGATGAAGGCGATGTCCAGCGACAGGTCGGCCAGGATCCGGTGCGACAGCGGCCCGATCATCTCGTACGACTGCGGCCGGGCGACGCCGCCGGTGAGCACCATCTTCACGTGCGGCCGGACGATCAGCTCGTTGGCGATGTTGAGCGCGTTGGTGACGAGCGTGAAGGCCGGCTCACCGTGCTCGGCGGACAGCTCCGGACGCGTCGCCAGGGTGCGCGCCACCTCGGAGATCGTGGTGCCGCCGTTCATCCCGATCACCATGCCGCGTCGGACCAATGTGGCCGCGGCCTGCGCGATCCGCTGCTTTTCCGACGCAAAACGCGCAGTCTTGTAGCGCAGGGGAAGGTCGTAGGACACCGCGTTGGCGACCGCGCCGCCGCGGGTCCGGGTGAGGAGTTGCTGCTTGCCCAGGTGGTCGAGGTCGCGGCGGATCGTCGCCGCGGACACGTGCAGCTGCTCGGCGAGTTCGTCGACGTCGATGGCGCCTTTCTCGGCGAGCGACTCGAGCAAGGTGTTCAGGCGTTCATAACGCTTCACCCGGGGCTCCTCCTTCACACAATCGGTCAGCCGGATGGCGGCTGGCTGGCACCATTCGATCACGTTCGAGCAGTTTCGACCACGACAAGTGCGGAGACAAGATGACCGAGACGCCATTTGTGAGCACTGAGATCGCCACTCAGCCGGAGCTGTGGCGGCAGGTCTCGGACGGTTTCGCGCAGTACGGTGGCGCATTGCCCAAGCCCGGTCAACGGGTGGCGGCGGTGGGCTGCGGCACGTCGTGGTTCATGGCGATGGCGTACGCCGCCCTGCGCGAGGACAGCGGCCAGGGGGAGACGGACGCGTTCGCGGGCTCGGAGTTCCCGGCCGGCCGCGCGTACGACGTCGTCGTGGTGATCAGCCGGTCCGGTACGACGACCGAGGTGCTGGACCTGATCCGGGCGACCGATCTGCCGACCGTGGCGATCACGGCGACCGCCGGCTCGCCGATCGTCGACCTGGCCGACCACACCATCCTGCTCGACTTCGCCGACGAGCAGTCCGTTGTCCAGACCCGGTTCGCGACGACCACTCTGGCGTTGCTGCGCGCCTCACTGGGGGAGGACCTCCGGCAGGCGGCTGCTGACGCGGAGACGGCGCTCACCGTGGACGTTGACGAGCTGGCGAAGCTGGAGCAGGTCACATACGTCGGTACGCGCTGGACCGTCGGTCTGGCCCATGAGGCTGCGCTGAAGCAGCGTGAGGCCGCGTCGGCGTGGACCGAGGCCTACCCCGCGATGGACTACCGCCACGGTCCGATCGCGATCGCTCAGCCCGGCCGCGGCGTCTGGATCTTCGGCGAGCCGCCGGCCGGCCTGGTCGACGACGTCACGGCCACCGGTGCCACGATCGTTCACCAGGCGGGCCTCGACCCGATGGCGTCCCTTGTGATCGCCCAACGCGTCGCGGTCGCCAAGTCCCTGGCCCTCGGCCTCAACCCCGACCAGCCGCGCAGCCTGACCCGCTCCGTCATCCTCGAATGACCGCGGCGGTCATCGGTGAACTGACCGTCCAGCCCAGCGCGGTGTAGAGCGCCCTTCCTTCCTCGGTCGCCACCAGTACGCCGGTCGTCGCACCGGCGTACTGCGCTGCGTTCGCCAGCGCTCATGACGCTCCGCCCCAAGCCCCCGCCCGGGAGGTGGTCCAGCCGTGGAGCCAGGCGTCAAGCGTTCGCGGGGAGCTTTGTGGGGGGTGTGGAGAGGCGTCCCAGGGCTGCGGCGGTGAGGACGGTCAGGCCTACGGCCAGTAGGGCTGCGTGGGTGCCTATGACGGGGATCAGTTGGCCTGCGATCGACTGGCCGAGGGCTGAGGCGCCTACCCGGAGGCTGGCGGCTGTGGTGCTGACTCGGCCCTGGAGCGGCTCAGGACTGTACTGCTGGCGAGCGGCGAACATAGCCGGGAGCATCGGCCCGTCGAGCAACCCTGTCAGCGCAGCAAGCAGCAGGAGTACGGCGAACGTCGTGGCAAGCGGCCAGGCGGTCATCGCCAAGCCGGAAGCGGCTGCGGCGACGATGACGACGTACTCAGGCCGCCAGCGTGTCTGGAGACGTCCGAGCAGTAGAGCGGTCAGCACACTGCCAATCTCCAAGGCAGTCCAGAGGTAGCCGGCCGCAGACCTCGGCATGCCCACTGAGCCCATGTGCAGGGGCAGTGTGATCAGCAGGAGGCCGAATGCGCCCATGACCATCGTGGTGGTGACCGTGGACGCCCGGAGCCGCGGCGTGCGGACCAGATGAGTCAGACCGCTCACCACCGATGGCAGGAAGGGCTCTGCCGCAGCCGCGGTAGGTGGCAGAGCGGGCAGGCGGGTGATGGCCAGGATGCTGAGGGTCGCCGCTACTGCGATGACGACAGCCGCGGCCTCGACCGAGATGGTTGCCGCGATCGTCGCAGCAGCAGCCGGACCGGTGATCGCGGCCGCACCGAAGCTGGCAGCCTCCAACGAGTTCGCGCGCGCCAGTCGCTCGGACGGGACCAGGCTGGGCAGCATGCTGGTGAATCCGCCGCTCACCATGGGCAGAGTCGCTCCGGCCACGGCGGCGAGCGCCGGGGTCATCCAGTGCGCGCTGTGCCCGACCACCCCGAGCAGGGTGACCATGACCACGGCCAGCGCCGCCTGGTTGAGCGCCAGAGCGCTCCGCCGGTACGGCGTCCTGTCGAGCCAGGCTCCGAGGAGCGGTCCAGTGACGACTGCCGGCAGCGCATACGCGGCCCCGGTGACTCCTGCCAGCGCAGGACTGTTGGTGCGCTCCAGGACGAGCAGGACGAGTGTGAACGCGACCATTTCGTCGGCGAGCCTGGCAAGGGTCGCAGCCAGGTAATAGCTGGGCACACCGACCTCCTTGTAACGCAAATCTGTAAGTTACGCGTTACGCTATCAAATACGTTACGGAAAGGAGAGGCGTGGAGATTCAGACGCCGGACCGGCTGGTCCGGCTCGCGGTGGACCTGGTCAACACCCGGACTCGCGATCCGGAGACGCTCACGTCCCCGGACGACGTCCGCGGGTTCCTGCTGAAGCACGGGGAGTCCGAGCCGATCACGCTGGACGACGACGACCTCGCCGAGGTGCGGGCGGTCCGGGAGCGGATCCGGCCGGTGTTCCACAGCGAACCGGCCGAGGCCGCGCGCGTCCTCAACGAGTTGCTCGAGGAGTACGCCGTACGCCCGTACCTGTCAGATCACGACGGATCGCCGTGGCACCTGCACGTGGCCAAGCCAGGGGCGACGTGGGGTCAGTGGCTGGCCGCGACCGCCGCGCTCGGGCTCGCCGGATTCGCGGCCGGGCACGGGTTCGGCGCCATCGGGTCGTGCGCGGCGCCCGACTGCGAGCGCGTCTTCGTGAACCCGGCCGAACGCCGGCCGCGCCGGTTCTGCTCGCCGACCTGCTCGAGCCGCACCCGCGTCGCCTCCTACCGCGCCCGCCGAAGCGCTGACCGCGAGGCCTAGGATCGAGGCAGAGGTCCGGAGCCTGGGAGGCGACTTGAGTCACACCGTGGTGGCAGAGCTGGTGGCGAATGTGCTGAAGGTCACTGCCCGGGCCGGGGACACCGTGGGGCCGGAGGACACCCTGGTCATCCTGGAGTCGATGAAGATGGAGATCCCGGTGCTGGCCGAGGTGGCCGGCACGATCGCCGAACTGAAGGTGACCGAGGGTGAGGTCGTCCGGGACGGCGATCCGATCGCGGTGATCGAGGAGAGGTAGAGCGCAACAAACATGGCCGCCGACGCGTCCGATCTGTGCAGGGCCGTGGCCGGGAACTTCCGGTCCGGGCACCGCGTTGAGCCGTCGTACGAGCAACTCAGGGTCGAACCCGGGTGTTCCCGACGTGCGCAAAGGACGGTGACCGCGGCACCATGGCCTTCACGCTCATTGCCGAACCGACTCCGGGAGGCGTTGCGGTGAAGCCGGCCGACATCTCCGTGGCGCCTGTGGCCCAGCCGCTGCCGGACGCGCTGCCGTCGTGGGACGAGATCGTCCGCACGCACTCGGCGCGCGTCTACCGGCTCGCGTACCGGCTGACCGGGAACAAGCACGACGCCGAGGACCTGACCCAGGAGGTGTTCGTCCGGGTCTTCCGCTCGCTGTCGTCTTACACCCCGGGGACGTTCGAGGGCTGGCTCTACCGGATCACCACGAACCTGTTCCTCGATGGCGCCCGGCGCAAGCAGCGGATCCGGTTCGACGGGTTGCCGGAGGACGCGCACGACCGGTTGCCGGCCAAGGGCGAGAGCCCGGCGGAGAAGCTGGACTCGGACCAGTTCGACCACGACGTTCAGTACGCGCTGGACGCGCTGCCGGAGGACTTCCGCGCCGCCGTGGTGCTCTGCGACATCGAGGGCATGACGTACGACGAGATCGCCGACGTCCTGGACGTGAAACTCGGCACCGTTCGCAGCCGGATCCACCGGGGCCGCTCGATGCTGCGCAAGCAGCTCGAGCACCGGGCGCCGCGGTCCGGCCAGACCCGGGTCGGCGGGCCGCCCGCCGACGGATCGTTCGGTGACGGATTCGCCGGAGGTGAACAGCGGTGAGCCTGCAGCACCCGCTGGACAAGCTCAGCGCCGTCGTGGACGGCGCGCTGGACCACGACTCGCGGGACAAGGTCCTGAGTCATCTGGTCGGTTGTGACAGCTGCCGGTCCGAAGTGGATGCTCAGCGCCGGCTCAAGGCCCGCATGGCTGCTCTGGAGTCGCCTGAGCCGTCCACCGACCTGATGCAGCGGCTGATGGGCGTCTCGTCGTTCTCGCCGGAGCCGCGTGAGGAAGTCCGCCCGGTGCCGACGCCGGCCGTCTCGCTCTTCCCGCAGCGGTCCGCCTTCCCGGCCGCCCGCCAGGGTGCCACCCGGCCCGGTGCTGCCAGGACCACACGTTCGCGGCGGCGGACGGGTGTGCTCGGTGCCGCCGGCTCTGCCGCCGCTGTCGCATCTCTGCTGGGTACGGCGTTCGTCGTCGGTGACCCGGCCCGACAGGAGCAGCCGCCGACGCTGCAGCCGCCGGTGGCGAGCTTCTCGTCCGACCACGCCAGCACGACGAGCGGAGCGCCGTTCAGCGACCCGGTGGCCCTGCTGAACTCCTACAACGGGGCTGGATACACCGGGCTGAGCCCGACGCTGCAGCCGGTGGCTCTGACAGGACGCTGACCGTGAGCCTGTCCCGGCTCGCCGTACTGGTCAGCACCGCACTGATCGGCTTCGGCCTGCCCTCGCCCGCTGTCGCGGCGCCGCCGACCGTCCTGCGCGAGGACTCACCGCTGGCGATCAGCTGGCTGGCGCGTGCCGCCGCGGCTCCGAACACGGTCTCGTACCACGGCACGCAGATCATCACCGCGTGGGGACCGCAGGGCGCCAGCTCGGCGATGCTCGACATCGTCCACGCGGCCTCACAGGGCTCTGAGATCAGTGTGGTCGGCTCCTCCTCACCCGGCGCCAAGGCCTTCGTGCAGCGAGCGACGAACACAGGCGTGTCCGTCGATGGTGGTCCGCTGACCTTGCTGCGGGCGACGTACCAGCTCGTCTACAAGTGCTGCACGGACACGATCGGGCGGACCGCCGTACTGGTCGAGGCGCTGCGGGACGACCGGACCCTGGCGGCGCGGTTCTGGATCGACAAGGCGACCGGACTGCTGCTCCAGCGGCAGCTGTTCGGCGTGGACGGCAAGACGATGGTCCGCGCCACGGTGTTCACCGAGCTGGAGATCGAGGAGTCGGAGTTCCTCGGCCATCTGCCGCCGATGGCGCCGAGCGGCGTCGAGTCGCTCGGACTCGGCGAGGTCGACAACCTGCGTTCCCAGGGCTGGGTGTGCGCCCCGGAGCTGCCCGCGTCGCTCAAGCTGTACGACGTCCACCAGGACACCACGAACGGGTCGCTGCAGTTCTCGTACTCCGACGGGCTGTTCAACGTCTCGCTGTTCGAGCAGCGCGGGGCGCTCGATCCGGCCGCGGTCGCCGGGTTCAGCACCACCGGGACCCCGGGTGTCTACCTGCGGTACGGGATGCCGTCGTACGTCGTCTGGTCCTCGAACGGGATCGTCTACACGCTGATCGGCGACCTGCCGCCGGACATGCTCGCGCGGGTGGTCGAGGCGTTCCCGCACGACGTACCGGTCAAGCTGACCGCGGTCCAGCGGGTCGGCGCGGGGCTGGCCAAAATCGCCACGTGGCTCACTCCGATGGGTGCGCTTTCCGGGAAGCTGGGATAATCGAATCCGGTAGTCCCATCCGGAACCCGGGCAGCGGACGCCGACCGACGACAACGACGACGACGTGAGGCGGGCACCGTGACCAGCGACGACGCCGAGCCGACAGTACCGACGCCCAGCGCGGAACCCACCCGTGTCCTCCCGGCCGAGCCCACCAGCCCGTCCCCGTCGAATCCGCTGCCGCTGACCGGCTTGGCGCCGCCCGCGCCGGGGTCCGGGACGACTCCGCTGCCGACGCCGGGTGGTGACCAGACCTACCGGCAGAACGGCGGCCGCTCCGTCACGCAGCGCAGCTTCGGCGAGCAGGCCCAGGAGCCCAGCTTCCGGCCGGTGTACCCGGGCCAGGCCTGGCCGACCCAGCGCCCGACCTACCAGCCCGCGTACACACCGCCTCCGCCGATCGACTGGCACCACCAGCAGGCCGGCGCGTACACACCGGACCCGCCCCAGCGAGGCAACCGGATCATCGCCATCGCGGCCGCCGTCGCCCTCGTCATCGGCGTGCTGGCCGGCGCCGGCGCGGCGCTGGGTGTCGTCGCGATCGACAACAACCGCCCGGTCGCCGAGCAGCCCGGTCCACCGGTCGGCACCGGCGCGGACCCGAAGATCCGCAGCGGTTCGGTCTCCGCGGTCGCCGCGACCCTGCTGCCGAGTGTGGTGCAACTGAAGGTCGAGGGCTCCGACAACTCCAACGCGACCGGCTCCGGCTTCGTCATCGACGGCTCCGGCCACATCCTGACCAACAACCACGTGGTCTCAGCGGCGGCGAAGGGCGGTGCGATCCAGGTCATCAACGACAAGGGCAAGTCCTGGACCGCACGGCTGGTCGGCCGGTCCCCGGCGTACGACCTGGCCGTGGTGCAGGTGGCCGGCCTGGACGCGCCGGCGGTGCAGTTCGGCCGGTCCGACCTGACGATCGTCGGGCAGGACGTGGTCGCGATCGGTTCGCCGCTCGGCCTGGCCGGAACGGTCACCTCGGGCATCATCTCGGCCAAGAACCGCCCGGTCACCACCGGCGACGGCGTCGACCCGAACTCGTACCTGAACGCGCTGCAGACCGACGCCGCGATCAACCCGGGCAACTCCGGCGGCCCGCTGGTGGACATGAACGCGCGGGTGATCGGCGTGAACTCCGCGATCGCCACCGTCCGCGGTGCGACCGAGGGCCAGAGCGGCAACATCGGGCTCGGGTTCGCGATCCCGATCGACCAGGCCCGGCGGACCGCCCAGCAACTGATCGCCACCGGCGTCGCGTCGTACCCGGTGATCGGCGCCCAGGTCGACATCCAGTTCGAGGGCGGCGCTCGGGTCAGCAAGGTGGAGCCGGCCTCGCCGGCCATGCGCGCGGGCCTGCGGGTCGGTGACGTGATCACCTCGATCAACAACCAGATGGTCGACAGCGCCGAGGCGTTGATCGTGGCGATCCGCACCCACCAGCCCGGCGAGAGCGTGCGGCTGGTGTACGAGCGCGGCGGCAAGGCCCGCCAGGCCAACGTCACCCTCGCCCGGCAGACCGGCTGAGGTCCACAGGTACGACGGCCGGCCGGGGATGTCCGGAATCGGCTGACCCGGCAGGCGATGTCACCAGGTTGCGGCTACGCTGGTCGCCGTCGCAGACGACGTGCAGAGAGGTGGGGACATGTTCGGCATCGGGCCACTCGAGCTGGTGGTGATCGCGATCGTCGCCGTGCTCGTGTTCGGCCCGGATCGGCTGCCGGAGTTCGCCCGGACCGCGGGCCGGGTGCTGCGCCAGGTCCGCCAGATGGTCACCAACGCGCAGAACGACCTGCGCAACGAGCTCGGCCCGGAGTTCGCGGACCTCGAGTTGCAGGACCTGAACCCGCGCAACTTCGTCCGCAAGCACCTCCTCGAAGGCGCCGACGACTTCGACGACGACAAGCCCGTCTCCACCGACTTCTCCGACACCCCCCAACGCCTCCCCGCGGGCCAAAGAGCACCTTTCGACCCCGAGTCGACCTGACGACTGCCGTCGGTTGTGTGGGAGAAGGCCCGTGTCGACCTGAGGTCAGCTGAGGAAGTCTGTCGACAGCAGGTCGTACGTGACTCGGTCGTCGACTGTGCCATCGCCCAGGGGGAACGCCTGCCGTTCGGTGCCGGTCAGCTGGAAGTTCAGCTTCTCGGCTGTACGGCGGGCGGCGTGGTTACCGGCAGCAGTGCGGATGACCAGGCGGCGGCCACCCAGTCCACCGTCCTTCTCGGCGGCGAAGTACCAGCGAGCCATGCCCTCGATCGCCTCGGTCATCACCCCTCGACCCTGGGCGTCGGGGTGCAGCCAGAAGCCGATCTCGCCGTCGCTGCCCTGCCGGAGGTTGAAGAGGGTGACGTTCCCGAGGCCGAGATCGGTTTCGCCGTCGGCCACGCACCAGTTGTAGCGCAGCCCGGACGCCGCCTGCTCGGCCAGCTCCTTCAGCCAGAAGCGCGCGTCCTCGGCGGTGAACGGCTGCGGGATGAACGGCAGGAAGTGGGCCGTCGCCCGGTTCGTCCGGGCCGTGCTGATGCGCGGGATCTCGTCCTCGCGCCACAGCCGCAGCCGCAGCCGTGGAGTCTCCAGCACCGGGTGCTCGAACCACGGTCTGCGCGGATTCCGCGGATCCGACGGCCCGATCCAGCCCGTCCACGCGTCGACGCGGCGGCCGCTCTCCTCCGCGAGTTCCGGGATCGTCTCGCCGAAGCGGAACCCGGTCGCCCAGGCCACCCGCCGCGACGGCCAGTTGCCGACCCGGGCCCACCAATGGATGACGTGGAACCCGCACGTGCCGAACCCGAACTCCAGCAGCAGCCGCACCGACCGGCTCGCCACCCCGGCGCCGCGAGCCCAGCGCGACAGGCCGTAGTGGATCCGCGCGTTGCCGTCGGCATCAGGTTGCAGCGAGGCGGTCCCGGCGTACCGGCCCTGGTACTCGATCACGAACGCCAGCCGCTCGCCCGTCCTCCAGGCCTCGGTGATCCCGGACCCGATCCACCGGCGCGCGTCGTCCTCGTCGAACCCGCGGTCCGGGTCCTCTCGATGACGTTCGAGTTGCCCCTGGACGTCGTCGGGTCGCGGCGCGCGGAGCGTCACCACGCCGTCGGTGAGGACGGGATGCTCAGCAGGGATCGGCACCCGTCAAGTCAACAGCAGAACAGGTCCTCAGCGCCCGACCGGCGAGAGGCCGAGTTGCCGTCCGAGCAGACCACGCGGGCGCCCGCCGAGCTTGGCCGCGATGTGGTCGAGCACCTGGGCCGCCGGGGTGTCCGGGTCGGCGGCGGTGAGCGGGTTGCCCAGGTCGCCGCCGCTGCGCAGCCGCTCGTCCAGCGGGATCTCGCCCAGCAACGGGATGTTGTACCCGAGCCGTGCCGACAAGGTCTCCGCCACCCGGGTCCCGCCGCCGGTGCCGAAGATCTCGATCCGGTGCTCCGGACCGCAGTGCGGGCACGGCAGGTACGACATGTTCTCGACCACGCCGGCGACCCGCTGGTGCACCATCTGGGCCATCGTCCCGGCTCGCTCGGCCACCTCGGCGGCGGCCTCCTGCGGGGTGGTCACGACGATCACCTCGGCGCTGGTCAGCCGCTGGCCGACCGAGATCGCGATGTCACCGGTACCGGGCGGCAGGTCGAGCAGCAGGACGTCGAGGTCGCCCCAGTACACGTCCGCCAGCATCTGCACCAGCGCACGGTCCAGGATCGGGCCGCGCCAGGCGACCACCTGGTCCCGCTTCGGCTTCAGCATGCCGATCGAGATCACCTTCACGCCGTGCGCGGGCACCGGCATGATCATGTCGTCCACCGCGGTCGGCCGCTCGTCCGCGACCCCGAACATGGCCGGCACCGAGTGCCCGTAGATGTCCGCGTCCAGTACGCCGACCGACAGCCCCTGCCGGGCCATCGCGACCGCGAGGTTGACCGTCACCGAGGACTTGCCGACGCCACCCTTGCCGGAGGCGATCGCGAACACCTTGGTCAGCGAGTCCGGGCGGGAGAACGGGATCTCCTTCTCCGGCGCCCCGCCGCGCAACTGGGTCTGCAGGGCGGCCCGCTGCTCGGCCGACATCACCCCGAGGTCGATCTCGACCCCGGTGACGCCGTCGAGTTTGCTGATCGCGGCCGTGGTGTCGCGGCGCAGCGTGTCCTTCATCGGACAGCCGGCGACCGTCAGCAGGATCCGTACGGCGACCACGCCGTCGTCGCGGACGACCACGGAGTCGACCATGCCGAGGTCCGTGATCGGCTTCTTGATCTCCGGATCCATCACACCACTGAGCGCGGTGGTCACCTGATCAGCAGTAGGAGCCATACCCCAAGGCTACGTGCTCGCCCAGATGCCGCCGACCACGGTCCATGTGACCTAGGTCAAGGCGACCAGTGGTTCACAGCCCGGGGGCGCCGTAAACGGGGAACCAGCGGGCCAGGTCCTGTTCCATCCGCAGGTCGGTGTCGATGACCGACTTGACCTGGAGTTCGGTGGCGTTGTCCCGGCGGTCCGGCCCGACCGGGACGAACGGGTACCAGGATCCCCGCTTGTAGAGGTAGACCAGCCCCAGCGACTTGCTGCCGTCGGTGAAGGCGACCAGCGTGCACAGCAGCGCCGACCCGAACCCGGCGTCGACGAGCGAGGTGTTGACCGCGTGCAGGTCGGTGACGAGTCCTTCGACATCGTCCGGTGAGGTCTGCCGCACCAGCCAGGTGAAGCCGTAGGAATCCGTGTGGCTGGTGAACTTGTCGCCGTCGAGCGCGAGCAGCTTGTCGACCTCGGCCCGCAGCGCCGAGAACCCGCCGCCCTCCGCGGCCTTGAAACAGACCGAGCCACTGCCGGTCGGACGGTAACCGGCCGCGGTCTCCAAGGTGATCGCGGCCGAGGGGACGGCGAAGAGCTGGTCGAGGTTCGGCGGGACGGCTTTGCTCCGGCCGAGCAGGATGTCGAGAAGGCCCATGGACTAAGCCTGCTCCCCGAGTTCGCGCGCGAGCACCCCGAGCCGGTCGAGTCGCTGCTCGAGCGGCGGGTGGGTGGAGAACAGCGACGAGAGGCTGAAACCTCCCGCGGACGCCGGGGCGAAGAAGAACGCGTTGAAGGCCTCGGCCTGGCGCAGGTCGCGGGACGGGATCCGGGCGATGTCGCCGCTGATCTTGGTCAGGGCGGACGCCAGCGCGGACGGTCTGCCGGTCAGCATCGCGGCGGCCCGGTCGGCGGCCAGCTCGCGGTACCGCGACAAGGCCCGGGTCAGCAGGAAGGAGATCGCGTACACGGCCGCGGACACCAGGACGATGGTGAGGACCATGACCACCGTGTTCTGGTCGCGGCGGCCGCCACCGCCCAGGCCGCCGTACAGACCGAAGCGGGTGATCAGCCCGGCGAGGACGCCGAGGAACGACGCGATCGTCATCACGGCCACGTCCCGGTGGGCGACGTGGGACAGTTCGTGGGCGAGGACACCTTCGAGCTCGTCCGCGTCCAGCCGGCGCAGGATCCCGGTGGTCACGCAGACCACCGCCTTGTCCGGGTTGCGGCCGGTGGCGAAGGCGTTCGGCAGGTCGACGTCGGCGATCGCGACCTTCGGCTTCGGCATGTCGGCCAGTGCGCACAGCCGGTCGATCGCGCCGTGCAGCTGCGGCGCCTCCTCGGGACTGACGATCCGGCCGCGCATCGCGTACAGCGCGATCCGGTCGGAGAACCAGTACTGCACGAACAGCATCCCGCCCGCGATCAGCACGGCCAGTACGGCGCTCTTCGTCAACGCGATCAGCAGCGCGACGAAACCGACGTACAGCAGGCCGAGCAGGAAGCTGGTGACCACCATCCTCTTGGTCAGCCCGCGATCAGGCTTGAAGCGAGTCTTCATCGCATCGTCCTTCCTCACCTGCCTGCGAGCCTAGCTCGATCCGCCACACCTCAGACCCGGTCGTCCTCGCGGCTCTTCCCGTCCAGGTCGGCGAGCAACGAGCGCAGTTCGGAACGCAGGAAGTCGCGGGTGGCGACCTCGCCGACGGCCATCCGCAGCGACGCCATCTCGCGGGCCAGGAACTCCATGTCCGCCCGGGCCCGGGCGTCGACGGTGCGGTCGCGTTCGTACTGCACCCGGTCGCGCGCCTCCTGCCGGTTCTGCGCCAGCAGGATGAGCGGAGCGGCGTACGACGCCTGCAGGCTGAGCGCGAGGGTGAGGAAGATGAACGGGTACTCGTCGAACCGCAGGTGCTGCGGCGCGAAGATGTTCCAGCCGACCCAGAACAGGATCGTCCCGGTCATGTAGACCAGGAACTGCCCGGTGCCGAGGAACCGGGCGATCCGCTCCGACAGCCGTCCGAACGCGTCGGCGTCGTACGAGGACCGCAGGACGATCGTGCGGCGCAGCTCGCGCGGTATGTCCAGGCGGTTGGTACTCCGGAGCAGGCGGCGGTCGTCGCTGCTGCGGTCGTCACGTGGCATGGCGGTCCACCTCCTGCTGTTCGGATTCGCGCCAGTCCTCGGGGAGCAGATGGTCGAGTACGTCGTCGACGGTCACTGCTCCCAAGAGCCGTCCCTCGTCGTCGAGGACCGGGGCGGCCACCAGGTTGTAGGTGGCCAGGTACCTGCTGACGGCGTGCAGACTGTCGTCCGGCCGCAGCCCGTCCAGATCCGTGTCGAGTACGGCGGACACCAGCTCCGACGGTGGTTCGCGCAGCAGCCGCTGGATGTGGCCGACGCCGATGAACCGGCCGGTGGGGGTCTCCAGCGGTGGGCGGCAGACGTACACCATCGCGGCCAGCGCCGGACTCAGCTCGGCGTTCCGCACATGCGCGAGCGCGTCCGCCACGGTCGCGTCGGCGGGCAGGATCACCGGCTCCGACGTCATCAGTCCGCCGGCCGTGCGCTCCTCGTACGTCAGCAGGCGCCGGACGTCCTCCGCCTCGTCCGGCTCCATCAGCGTCAGCAGCCGCTCGGCGGTGTCGGTCGGCAGTTCGGCGATCAGGTCGGCCGCGTCGTCCGGTGACATCTCCTCGAGCACGTCCGCGGCCCGCTCGGTGTCCAGACCGGCCAGGATCTCCACTTGGTCGTCCTCGGGCAGTTCCTCCAGGACGTCGGCAAGCCGCTCGTCGTTCAGCGCGGCCGCGATCTCCTTGCGCCGCTTGGGGGTCAGGTCGTGGAGTACACCGGCCAGGTCGGCCGCCTTCATCGACTCGAACGCGGCCAGGATGTGGGTGGCTCCTTGCCCCTCCTCGACCTGGGCGAAACCGCTCACGTCACTCCAGTCGAGGACGTGCGACTGACCGCGCCTGCGGAACCGCTTGGCGCCCTCGCGGACGGCCACCTTCGACAGCACCCAGTCCCGCGTCCGCCACTGCTCCATGGCCATGTCGAACACCACGGCCGTCGCGCCGGTCTCGCGGATCGTGACGGTGCGGTCCAGCAGTTCGCCGAGGACCAGGACCTCGGTCGGCCGCTGCTCGAACCGGCGCATGTTCACCAGGCCGGTGGTGATCACGTGCCCGGCGTCGATCGACGTGACCCGGGTCATCGGCAGGAAGATGCGCCGCCGGGTGAACACCTCCACGACCAGCCCGAGGACCCGCGGCGGCTGGGTTCCCTGCCGCAGCATCACCACGACGTCGCGCACCTTGCCGACCTGGTCCCCGTTCGGGTCGTACAACGGGAGACCAGCCAGCCGTGCCACGTACACGCGCGACGGTGATCCACTCATCCGCGTCCTCGCTTCGCTGCGGGCGCGGATGAGTGGAAAGCCACGCTGTGCCTGATGATGAACTCGCTACGCTCGTTCATGATCGAAGGCTAACCCGCCGCCTCACAGTCTCAGCTCAGGCGCGGGCGGCGGCGGATGCGGCGGTGCAGGGTGACCGGAGGCTTGCCGCGGGTGGTCGCCGGTGTCCCGACCGGCGCCTCGGCTCGCGGCCGGTCGTCGTACTGCCCGGCTCTCTCGGTGATCTCACCGGTGGGCTCGAGGACGAGCAGGTCGGCTTCCGTCTTCCAGCGCTCGAGCTGCGTGTCGAGGTCGGACGCGTTCAGCCGTTCGGTCCGCAGCACCTGGGCCGCCGCGGTCCACTCCTCGCTTCCGGGCTCCAGCCGCCGTACCCTCGCCGTCCAGCTCGCCAGCCGGTTGGTGGCGGGTTTGGCCGGTACGACGACCTCCGCAGTACCTGCCGCGGCCAGTCCGGGCAGTGGTTGCTCGGCTCCGTCGCCCGCGTCCGCGAGGACGACGTACTGCCCGTCGACGGTCGCGAACCACGCGGGAGCCGGCCGTCCGCCGTCCCAGGACAGCCAGACGAGTCCCGCCTTCTTCATCACGGCGGCGATCTCCGTCACAACCTGCTCGGTGCTCACCGCCCCAGGGTGTCACAGTGAGCGATGTCACCGGGCACGGCGCGAGGGTTTCGCCGTACGCTGCCGGTGACCGGTGAGTAACCGAGTGGTGGAGGTCCCGATGACAGCACAGCTGACGGAACAGGTATCGCGCAGTCGGCGGTCGTGCCTGGCCACGCCGGGGTCGAACCTGCGGTTCCTGGCCAAGGCGAAGGGGCTGGATGCCGACCAGGTGTTCCTCGACCTGGAGGACTCGGTCGCGCCGATCGCCAAGGTGGACGCGCGCAAGAACATCGTCGCCGCGCTGAACGAGGGCGGCTGGGGGACCAAGATCCGGGTGGTCCGGGTGAACGACTGGACCACCGAGTGGACGTACGCCGACGTGATCGAGGTCGTCGGCGGCGCCGGCGCGAACCTGGACTGCATCATGCTGCCCAAGGTGCAAACCGCCGAGCAGGTGGTCGCACTCGACCTCCTGCTCACCCAACTGGAGAAGGTGCACGGCCTGGAGCCGGGCCGGATCGGCATCGAGGCGCAGATCGAGAACGCGCTCGGCCTGACCAACGTCAACCAGATCGCCCAGGCGTCGCCGCGGGTGGAGACCATCATCTTCGGCCCGGCCGACTTCATGGCCTCGATCAACATGAAGTCGCTGGTGGTCGGCGAGCAGCCGCCCGGGTACGACGTGGGCGACGCGTACCACTACATCCTGATGCAGATCCTGATGGCCGCGCGGGCGCACGGGAAGCAGGCGATCGACGGGCCGTACCTGCAGATCAAGGACGTCGACGGGTTCCGCCGGGTGGCCGGCCGGTCGGCCGCGCTCGGCTTCGACGGCAAGTGGGTGCTGCACCCGGACCAGATCGCCGCCGCCAACGAGGTGTACTCGCCGCGGCAGGAGGACTACGACCACGCCGAGAACATCCTGGACGCCTACGAGCACTACACCTCGGCGGCCGGCGGCGCCCGCGGAGCGGTGATGCTCGGCGACGAGATGATCGACGAAGCGTCCCGCAAGATGGCGCTCGTCATCTCCGCCAAGGGCCGTGCCGCCGGCATGACCCGCACCGACATCTGGACCCCACCGGCCGACTGACGCGTCTGGGCGCGCCCGGACGAGCCGACGGCTCAGGCGTCGGGCGGGGGCACCTGGGCCATGATCGCCAGCAGGTGGCCGTCGGGGTCGGGGAAGAACGCCATCCATTCCTCCACGCCGTCCTCGTGCCGGTGGATCAGATGCGGCGCGTTCTCGAACTGCACGCCCCGCTCGCGCAGTTCGTCGTACGCGGCCTGGATGTCGTCGACGCGGAAGTACAGGGTGGACGGTTCGCCGCCGGCGGACTCCTCGGTGGCGCTGAGGAACAGCCGGATACCGCCGCAGTCGAAGAACGCCAGATCCCCGAACGTGTAGAGGTGCGGCAGGCCGAGCACCGTGCCGTAGAACTCGACCGCGGTCTGGATGTCGCTGACCGGGCGGGCGACCTGCCCGATCACACCGAGTTGCACTGCCATGGCCGGGGCTCCTTGTCGTCGCAGGGCGCTGTCCGCGGGTACGCCGCGCCAGGTCCGAAGCTCGGCCCGGCGGTCCAGGCCGAGCTTCAGCAACGCGTTCGCGACGTGGAACTTGACCGCGTCGACGCTGATCCCTCGCCGCCGCGCGATCTCCCGGTTCGGCATCCCGTGCCGCACCATGTCGACCACCCGCCACTCGGCGGGGGTCAGTACGTCGGGATGCCTCGGCCGGCCACGTGTACCCACACCCTCAAGCTAGCGCCGAAGGCCCCGGAATTACCCTCCCCCGGAGGCTCAGCCGATCCAGACCTTGTGGATGTGGACGGGTTCGGCGGGCGGGCCGTCCTGGTCGGGGTCGGCGATCCCGGCGGCGACGATCCGGTCGAAGGTCGACATCCCGAAGATCACCTGGCCGAGGATCGTGTACTTCGGCGCGATGTTCGCGTGCGAGTGGACGACGAAGAACTCACTGCCGTTGGTCCCCGGTCCCTGGTTGCCGTAAGCAACGGTCCCGCGCGGGTAGGTCTCCTTGCCGGTCACCTCGTCGGGGAACTTGTAGCCCGGGCCGCCCTCCTCCTGCCGGTAGATGTCGCCGCACTGCAGCACGCCGAGCCGGGCCGAGTTGGTCAGCCGGAAGCACTGGGTGGAGTCGTAGAACCGGCTCTTCACCAGGTGCACGAAGTTGTGCACGCCGCAGGGGGCGTTCGCGCGGTCCATCCGGACCACGAACGGTCCGTAGTTGGTCACGAAGTACACGTCGACGGTGCCCTTCGCCCGGGCGACCGGAGACGGGAGCCGGACCGGTTTGGCGGCCGGGTTCTCCGGCGTCGGCGTGAACTCGCACTTCGCCACCGGCTTGGGGTGCTTGGCCGGTGCCGCGGTGGCGGTCGTGGTGGTTAGCGTCGCGGCGACCAGAGTGGCCGCGATCAGGGCGGTGATCGATCGCTTCATACGCTCACCGTAGTACCCCGATCGCTCTCCGCAGAGGTTTGTGCCGCGGACTCGCTCTCGCCGCTGTCCGCCGCCTAAGGTGTTGCGGTCCGCTGCGGAAGGTGTGGTGTGTGAACGGCGAGGTACTGGCAGGGCGTTACCGGCTGCTGACCCTGCTGGGCAGAGGCGGCGCGGGTGAGGTGTGGCAGGCTGAGGACACCGTGCTGGCCCGCCAGGTCGCGGTCAAGCTGCTCCGCCGACTCGAGGGCGACCCGATGGACGCGGTCGAGCGGTTCCGCGCCGAAGCACAGGCCGCCGCACGGCTGATGCACCCGAACGTCGTCGCGACCTACGACGTCGGCGCCGCCGGCGAGCACGTGTTCCTGGTGATGGAACTCGTGTCCGGTCCGGACCTGGCACACCTGATGCGCAGTGCGGGCCTGCCGAGCGGCAAGCTGGTCGCCGACATCGCCACCCAGGGAGCGCGGGCTCTTGACGCCGCACACGCGGCCGGCATCGTCCACCGGGACGTGAAGCCGGGCAACCTGCTGCTGGCCCAGGACGGCACCCTGAAGATCACCGACTTCGGCATCGCCAAGGGCGCAGGCACGGAGACCACTGGTGTCGGAGTGCTCCTCGGTACGGCGTCGTACGTCTCACCGGAGCAGGTCCGCGGCCAGGCGGCCACCCCGGCCAGCGACTGGTACTCACTCGGCTGTGTCCTCTACGAACTTCTCACCGGTACGCCGCCCTTCACCGGACCGACTGTGGACGCGGTGATGCGCCAGCACCTGGAGGCGACGCCGCGGCCGATCGACCGCCCTGACGTCGAGCCGGCACTGGCCAACCTGGTCCTGCGCCTCCTGGCGAAGAACCCCGAGGACCGGCCGTCGTCGGCTGCCGAGATCACCGCCTTGCTGGCCACGCGGGTGGAGAACAGCACGCAGGTCCTGCCGTTCCTTCCCGAAAAGGAAGCCGACGTACTCCAGGCCGGCCACTGGGAAGAGGAGCCGGCAACCGCTGCAACTCACCGGGCGCCGGGGAAGGGCTTCCCGTTCGCCAAGGCGCTCGTGGCGATGGCCGTCGTACTGGCTGCTGTTGTCGGCGGTCTGATGTTGCGGGAGAGCGTGTCGACCGACCCGCCGGCCCAGGCCGGCGGTACGCCGTCGGCGCCGGCAGTCAAGGCCTCCAACGCGCCGAAGACCACACCTGCGCCGACGCCTTCCAGGACACCGTCGAAGAAGGCGACACCGAAGCCGAGTCCGAAGCAGACGCAGCAGCAGAACCCGCAGGGCGCGCTGGTCCAGTCCTTGCGGACGCTGGCCGCGCAGGTTCGGCAGACACAGCAGGGCGCTCGGAGCAAGGCGCCCCGGGAGGCCGCGAACGATCTGGACCGGGCCGCGGAAGCGGTGGATCGCGGCGACACCGAGGCGGCGGCCAAGAACTTCTACGACGCGCGGAAGCGGCTGGTCGAGGCCCAGCGGAACCAGCGCTGGCAGGCGACCCCTCAGATCGCCGCGCTGTTCTCGGCGATCGCCCAGGTCCTCCCGCCGGCCGGCGGCGACGGCGAAGGTGACGGCAAGGGTGACGGTGACGGCGACCGGGAAGGCTCGAACTCCGAGGAGTAGCAGCCTGTTCGTCGTACCGGAGTGAGACACACGACCTCCGGCAGGTGGCCGGAGTCACAGCGGGTGTCACCCTCGTGCCGGGATGCTGAGAACCTGGATACTCGCGGGTAAGGCCACTTCGGATTCGCAGAGGCCGAGACAAGGAGCCGACGATGAGCAGGTTGCAGCAGACCGACGGGCTGACCGACGTCCAGGAGGAGATCCTGAAGACGGTCCGCGCGTTCGTCGAGTCGGAGATCCTTCCGGTCGCCACCGAGCTGGAACACCGTGACGAGTACCCGACCGAGATCGTCGAGGGCCTCAAGGAACTCGGCCTGTTCGGCCTGATGATCCCGGAGGAGTACGGCGGCCTGGGCGAGTCGCTGCTCACCTACGCGCTCTGTGTCGAGGAGATCGCCCGCGGCTGGATGAGCGTGTCCGGCATCATCAACACCCACTTCATCGTCGCCTACATGCTCCTGCAGCACGGCACCGACGAGCAGAAGCGGAAGTACCTGCCCCGGATGGCGACCGGTGAGGTGCGCGGCGCGTTCTCGATGTCCGAGCCGGGCTGTGGTTCGGACGTGTCCGCGATCAAGACCAAGGCCACCAAGGACGGCGACACCTACACGATCAACGGCCAGAAGATGTGGCTGACCAACGGCGGCTCGGCCAACCTGGTCGCGGTCCTGGTGAAGACGGACGAGGGCGCCGACTCCGTCTACAAGAACATGACCACCTTCCTGGTCGAGAAGGAGCCCGGCTTCGGTGAGGTGGACAAGGGTCTCAGCGTGCCGGGCAAGATCGAGAAGATGGGCTACAAGGGCGTCGACACGACCGAGCTGGTCTTCGACGGCTACCGGATCGACGCCGGCCAGATCCTCGGCGGCGTACCGGGCAAGGGTTTCTACCAGATGATGGACGGCGTCGAGGTCGGCCGGGTGAACGTGGCCGCCCGCGGCTGCGGGGTGGCCCGGCGGGCGTTCGAGCTCGGGATCGCGTACGCGCAGCAGCGGGAGACGTTCGGGAAGAAGATCGCCGAACACCAGGCGGTGCTGTTCCGGCTGGCCGACATGGCGGTGAAGGTGGAGGCGGCGCACGAGCTGATGGTGAAGGCAGCCCGGAAGAAGGACGCCGGCTCCCGCAACGACTTCGAGGCCGGCGTCGCGAAGTACCTGGCCAGCGAGTACTGCTCACAGGTCGTGGAGGACTCGTTCCGGATCCACGGCGGGTACGGGTTCTCCAAGGAGTACGAGATCGAGCGGCTCTACCGCGAGGCGCCGATGCTGCTGATCGGCGAGGGTACGGCGGACATCCAGCGGATGATCATCGGCCGCCGGCTCCTCGAGGACTACAAGCTCTGACCGACCCGCGTGCTGGGTCGACGGGCGGGGCGGTGCCAGTCGGCCCAAGCACGCGGCGGGGCAGGGTCTATGCGGTCATGCTGGTCTGTGGTTGGCGCTCGGTGCCGGAGCCGTGACCGGACAGCAGCCAGATGCCCAGCTGCGTGATCTCGTGACGGACGGATGCACCGGCCCGGCGTGTGGTGATCAGCCCGGCCTCCCGCAGTACCGTCGCCTGGTGGCTCGCCGCAGCGGGCGAGATCTTGCACCGCTTCGCCAGCTCGGTGGTCGTACATCCCTCGACAGCCGCCTCCAGTGCAGCTGCCCGGGTTGAACCGAGCAGGGAGCTCAACGGGTCGCTCGACGCGAGCGCGTCCGCCGGCTGCTGCCGCAGGATGCCGGGAGCGTGGTGGATCGGGTACACCAGGATCGGCTTCAGCTGGGGGTCGCGCAGCTTCGTCGGCACCCGCCAGCAGAACGCGGACGGCTGCAACTGGATGCCACGCCCGTCCAGGTGGTAATCCCGGTCGTGCAGGTCCAGCACCTCCAGCACCGGCGCCACCCAGCGCACCCGCGGGTGCAGCGTCGACAGCAGCCGGTCCACCCCGTGCCGGGACAGGGCCTCGCCGCGATGGGCGTGGTCTGCGGACACGTGCGTCCCGATCGACTTCCAGTACGGCGCGATGGCCGCATCGTGATAGGTCCGGATCGCCCGGCCCAGCTTGTGCAGCGACGCTCGGTCGCCATTGGCCAGCTCCCGCGTCCAGGGCGACATCGGCCGGTACTCGCTCAGCAGCGCGAGCTGGTCGCGGATCACCTGCCGCGGGGTGGCCAGCGCCATCTCCAGCGTGGTCTCGAAGTCCGGCGCGGCCTCGGCGGGGGTGAGGAAGTCGGGGGAGTAGCCCTTCGGCGGGGTCAGCTCCAGCAGCAGCCGCATCTGGTCCGGGGCGACCTTGGCCCGGACGTGCCGGCGCCAGTCCTCGAAGACCAGCCGGCCGTCGGACTGTTGCAGCATGTGCAGGCTGAGCAGCACCTCCCACAGCGGTGCGGGAGTGGCGGCCACCGTGACGCGGGTGAGGTCCCGCGGCGTGAAGTGGATGCGTAACACGGCGGTGCCCTCCCTGGTGGTGCTCACCCGGCACGGCAGTCCCCAGATGCCGTCCGCGGGTCGTTGCAGAAGGTGGCAGATCGCTGACCGAACGCGATGGCCGCATTGAACCAAGCCGGTTCACGGCGCACAACCGTTTGAACCATCCAAAAGCTCAGCACTGGCGGCCATGGCAAAAGGCTGCCAGCGCAGCGTTCAGAGCCAGTGGTTGCGCTTGAACAACCGGTAGAGCACGGTGCACGTGACCGCCATCAGCCCGAGGACGGCGAAGTACCCGTACTTCAGCCGCAGTTCCGGCAAGTAGTCGAAGTTCATCCCGTAGATCCCGGCGATCATCGTCGGCACCGCGAGGATCGCGACCCAGGACGAGATCCGCCGCATGTCCTCATTCTCGGCCACCTGCACCTGGGCCAGACCGGCCTGCAGGATCGAGCTGAGCAGCTCGTCGAACGAGATCACCTGCTCCTTCACCCGCAGCAGGTGGTCGTCGACGTCGCGGAAGTAGTTCCTGGTCTCGTCACTGATCAGCGGGTGCCGCAGCGTCGACAGCGCCCGCATCGGCCCGGTCAGCGGTGCCACCGCCCGCTTCAGCTCAAGCACCTCGCGCTTGAGCTGGTACACCCGGTCGATGCTCCGCCAGCCGCGCGGGGTGAACATCTCGGTCTCGATCAGGTCGATGTCGGCCTGTACGGCGCCCGCGACCTCCAGGTACCGGTCGACGATGTGGTCGGCGATCGCGTGCAGGACGGCGCCCGGCCCCGCGGCCAGCTGCTCCGGCTGCTGCTCCATCCGCTGGCGCAGCCCGGTCAGCTCACTGTGCTCGCCGTGCCGGACGGTGACGACGAACCCGGCACCGCAGAACACCATCACCTCACCCGTCGCCACCACCTCGCTGGTTGCGGTCAGGTCCCCGTGGGGCACGTACGTGACGGTCTTGAGTACGGCGAACAGCGTGTCGTCGTACCGCTCGAGCTTGGGGCGCTGGTGCGCCTCGGTGGCGTCCTCCAGGGCCAGCGGGTGCAGGCCGAACTCCTCACCGATGACGGCCAGTTGCCGCTCGGATGGCTGGAACAGGCCGATCCAGACGAATCCCTGACCACGCCGCGCCCGGCTGAGCGCCTCGGTGTAGGACTTGACCTTGGCGTCGCGGTGACCGTCGCGGTAGAAGGCCCAGTCGACCAGAGCCCCGTCCAGCGTGCCGCTGGTGACCAGGTCGGCCGGGTCCGGGAGGCCCGGCGGACGCCGGGCGAAGACGCGGCCCATCCGGCGTGTCGCGCCCATGTCCCACCGTCGCCCGGTCATCACCGGCGAGGCTATCAAGGCACCGTAACCAGCCGTCGGCAATGATGGGGGTGGAAGCACGTGGAGAGGAACGACGATGACCACGCAGGGCATGCCCTCGATGGACCCCCGGCCGACCGGCCTGACGATCGGGACCTATGACACCTACCGGGAGGCGCAGCGCGCCGTCGATTACCTCTCGGACCAGAAGTTCCCCGTCGAGCACACGACCATCGTCGGCAACAACCTCCGGCAGGTGGAGAAGATCACCGGCCGGCTCACCTGGGGCCGCGCGCTGGCCGCGGGTCTGGCCAGTGGTGCCTGGTTCGGTCTGTTCGTCGGCCTGCTGCTCGGCCTGTTCACCAACGGCAACTGGCTCGCGGCCGTGCTGACCGGTGTGGTGCTCGGTGCGTTCTTCGGCCTGGTGTTCGGCGGTCTCGGCTATGCCCAGTCGGCGGGCCGGCGCGACTTCACCTCCCGGACCGCCGTGGTCGCGACGACGTACGACGTACTGTGCGACTTCAAGCACGCCGAGGAGGCCCGCAACCACCTGGCCAAGCTCGCCCTCAAGGGTGAGGTCAGCCCACGTCTGCCCGAGCAGCCCGTCCAGCCCCGTACACCCCTCCAGCAGCCGCACGACTGACCGGCCGGGTGACGAAGGTCTCGCCCGGTTGAGAGCTAGGCCACGCGCGGGCTACTGCCCAGTCACGTCATCTTTCGGCAGCATGGGCCCCGGGTGGTGCTCAACTCGGAAGGAGCCGACGACAGATGCAGTTCGGGCGCAGTTACGAGGAGTTCGAGGTCGGCGCGGTCTACAAGCACTGGCCGGGCAAGACGGTGACGGAGTACGACGACCACCTGTTCTGCCTGCTCACCATGAACCACCACCCGCTGCACCTGGACGCGAACTACGCGGTGGAGACCACCCAGTTCGGCAAGAACGTTGTGGTCGGCAACTACGTCTACTCGATCCTGCTCGGCATGTCGGTGCCGGACGTGAGCGGCAAGGCGATCGCGAACCTGGAGATCGAGTCGTTGCGGCACGTCGCCCCGACGTTCCACGGTGACACCATCTACGGCGAGACCGTGGTGCTGGACAAGTGGGAGTCGAAGTCCAAGGACGACCGCGGCGTGGTGTACGTCGAGACCAAGGGCTACAAGCAGGACGGCACCGTGGTCTGCTTGTTCCGCCGCAAGGTGATGGTGCCGAAGAACAGCTACCTGGAAGCGCGGGGCGGGGAGCAACCGGGCCGCCCCACCCCGGCTTCCTAGGTCGTCAGCTCAGGAACAGTTCGATCACCGGGACCAGGACGTCCGGTTTCTGGATCGGGAGTTTCAGGGTCAGTACGTCGGCCCCGAGCCCGCCCATGGTCGTGTTCTGGGCCTGCTGGTGCGGGTCGTTGACGATGCGCTTGATCTCGGACGCGTCGTTCAGCAACTGCGCGTACTTCGCCTTGCCGGCCAGTCCGGGCAGGTGGACGTGACCCATCGGCCACGAGAACAGGTGCAGGTAGAGCCGGTCACCCTTCTGCGTGTACCGGCAGTCGTCCGGCGCGGTGAAGTCACTCGCCCGCGCCCCGCGGATCGACCGCTCGTGCAGCCGCATCCACTCGCCGATCGCGCCCAGCGTGGCCAGCGCCCGCGGGTCGAACTCGCCCCGCCCGGTCGGGCCGACGTTGAGCAGCAGGTTGCCGTCCTTGGAGACCGAGTCGACGAGCATCTTCACCAGCAGTTCGGGCGACTTCCAGTCCAGGTTGTCCCGGTCGTAGCCCCAACTGCCGTTCAGCGTCTGGCACGCCTCCCACAGCACCGGCTTCCCGTCCCGCATCATCGGCCCGTCCGGCTGGTACTGCTCCGGCGTGACGAAGTCGCCGGGGATGTCCAGCCGGTCGTTGATCAGGATGTTCGGCTGCAACTCCCGGACCATCGCCATCAGTTCCTCGGAGCGCCAGTCGTCCTTCCCCTTCCCGTGACCGTCGCGGCCGTCGGGGTAGGTGCGGCCCGGGTAGGAGAAGTCGAACCACATGATGTCGATCGGCCCGTACCGCGTCAGCAACTCCCGGGTCTGCGCGTGCAGGTAGTCGGCGTACACATGGATGTCGCGGCCGGCCGCCTTGGCGATCGCCTCCTCGTCGTCGCGCTGCGGGTGGACGAGGTCGATCGGGAACTCCGGGTGGTGCCAGTCGATCAGCGAGTGGTAGAACCCGATCCCGAGGCCCTCGGCCCGGCAGGCCTCGACGAACGGCCCGACCAGGTCCTTGCCCCAGGGCGTCTTCGCGACCGTGTAGTCGGACACGGCGGAGTCCCACAGGCAGAAGCCTTCGTGGTGTTTCGTGGTCAGTACGGCGTACTTCATGCCGGCCTCGCGGGCCGCCCGGGCCCACTTGCGCGGGTCGTAGAGGTCAGGCTCGAAGTGGTCGAAGTACGGCTGGTAGTCCTCGTCGGTCAGCCGCTCGCGGTTCTTCACCCACTCGTGCCGGGCGGGCAGGGCGTACAGGCCCCAGTGGACGAACAGGCCGAACCGCCAGTCGCGGAACTTCTCCACCGAAGCCGCAGGAGGCGCGTCAGTCATGTGTGATCTCCTTGGGAGAGTGAAAGTTATCGGCCGCCCAGACCGGTGACGAGCAGGCCGCGGACAAGGTGTTTCTGCAGGAGGACGACGAGCAGGACGGTGGGCAGCATCGCCAGCACGGAGGCCGCCATCATCAGGTTCCACTGGGTGCCCTGCTGGCCGATGAACTGGGCCAGGCCGAGCGGCACGGTGCCCTTGTCCTCGACGCTGTTCACGATGATCAGCGGCCACAGGAAGCTGCCCCAGAAACTGATGAACGTGAAGACGGTCAGGACGGCGATGGCCGGCCGGGCCAGCGGCAGCATGATCCGCAGGAACGAGCGGAACGGGCCGCACCCGTCCACCCGGGCCGCCTCCTCCAGCTCGACCGGGACGGTCAGGAAGAACTGCCGCAGCAGGAAGGTGCCGAACGCGGTGAACGCCCACGGCAGGATCAGCGCCCAGTAGCTGTCCACCCAGCCGAGTGACTGCATCAGCCAGTACATCGGCACGATCAGCACTTCCTGCGGCACCATCAGCGTGCCGAGGAACAGCACGAACAGTTGCTCACGGCCCCTGAACTTCAGCCGGGCGAACGCGTACGCCGACATGCTCGAGGCCACCACCACGACCAGCGTGCCGGCGATCGCCACGAACAGGCTGTTCAGGAAGTAGCGGCCGAACGGCGCGAAGCTGAACGCGTCGGCGTAGTTCTGCCACCGGATCTCGGACCCGAACAGCTCCGGCGTCGGCGTGAACACCTCGTCCGCCGGTTTCAGCGACGTGGCAACGGCGTACACCAACGGACCGAGGAAGACGATCGCGACCGCGATCAGCACGATGTGGGAGACGCCGCTGCGGACCTTCCGGGCGACGCTGTTGCGGTCAGACGTCATAGTGCACCCACCGCTTCTGGCCGACGAACTGGATCGCGGTGATGCCCATGATGATCACGAACAGCACCCAGCCCGCCGCGGACGCCAGTCCCATGCTGAGGAACTGCCAGCCCTGGTTGTAGACGTACATGACGATGGTCTGGGTGGACACCCCCGGACCGCCCTGGGTGAGGATGAACGGCTGGGCGAACACCTGGAACGAGGTGATCAGCGTCATCGTGGTGGCGAAGAAGATCGACGGCGTGATCATCGGCCAGGTGACGTACCGGAACCGCTGCAGCGGCCCGGCGCCGTCGATCTGCGCCGACTCCAGCTGCGACTGCGGCACCTGGTCCAGGGCGGCGGAGAAGACCAGGAAGTTGTAGCCGAAGCCCTGCCAGATCGACATCGCCACGATGGCCGGCATCGCCCAGTCGGACGAGCCGAGGAAGTTCGGCGCGTTGACGCCGAACCAGCTCTGCATCCCGCTGTCCAGCAGGCCGCCCGGCTGGAACAGCAGCCGCCAGACCATCACGTTGGCCACCATCGGTGTCATCACCGGGATGAAGAACAGCACCCGGAACGCCTGCCGGCCCCTGATCGCCGGACCCAGCCAGACCGCGAGCCCGAGCGAGACGATCACGTTCAGCGGCACGTACAGCACCACGAACAACGTGGTGTTCAGTACGACCCGGCGGAACACCGGGTCGTTCACCAGGTGCGTGTAGTTGTCGATGCCGAGGAACGAGCGCTCGCCGAACACCGGCCAGTCGAACAGGCTGATCCCGAGCGCCATCACGGTCGGGAACAGCGTGAACAGGGCCAGCCCGCCGAGACTCGGTGCCAGGAAGACCCCGGCGTACCGGCCGTCCCGTCGTAGCGCGGGCCGCCGCTCCGCCCGTCGATCGCCGCCGGCCGGCGTGCCCGGCGGGGCGACGGTGGTGTTGACGGTCATGGGGCCTCCCATCAGGAGCCGGCGCCCGCCTGGTCCTGGATCGTCTTCAGCGCCTGTTCGGGCGGGATCTCGCCGTTCAGCGCCTGCGTCCCGAACCGGGTGAGCAGGTCGGCGACCTGGACCCAGTTCTTCGAGGTGACCAGCGGGATCGAGTTCTCCGACGCGTAGTCCAGCGTCTCCTTCGCGCCGTCGATCTTCGCCGCGGTGAACCAGGCGTCGTGAGCCGCGGTGCGCGCCGGGTACGCCCGGCCGGCCGCGGCCAGCGTGGTCAGCGGCTTCTCACTCGTCATCGACATGATCGCCTGGAAGGCCGCGTCCGGCGTCTTGCAGGAGCGGGAGATGCCGAAGCCAGAACCGGCGGTGTAGGTCTTGGAGCCGTCCGGACCGGCCGGGATCGGCGCGATGCCGAGCTGGAACTTGACCTTGCCCTTGGTGTCGATCAGCGACCACGGCCCGTTCAGTTGCATCGCCGACTTGCCGGAGACGAACTGCGTGGTCTCGAAGTCTGAGCTTCCGGACGGCACCTGCGGCGCGATCTTGTCGGTGCGGACGAAGTCGGCGTACCCCTGGAATCCCTCGACGAACTTCGGGTCGGTGAGGGCGAGCTTGCCGTCGGCGAGCGGCTCGGCGCCGGTCTGCGTGCGGACCCAGGCCGCCACGCTGAGGTCACCGGGAGTCGTCACCAGGCCGGTGCGGCCGCCCCCGGTGAGCTTCTTCGCGGCCGCCTTGAACTCGTCCATCGTCCAGCCCGGCTTCGGCTCCGGCACGCCGGCGGCCTTGAACAGGTCGCGGTTGTAGAAGATCACCATCGGGCCCGAGTCGTACGGAATCGCGATCTGCTTCCCGTCGGCCTTCAGGCCGTCCATGATCGGCTTGTCGAACTCCTCGGTCTTCAGGCCGTACTTCTGCATCAGTTCGTCCAGCGGGAGCATCGCGTTCGCGTACGACGCCAGCCGCAGACTCTGCATGCCGATGATGCACGGCGCCTTGCCGCTGGCCAGCAGGGTGCCGATCTTGGACCAGTAGTTGTTCCAGTCGGTGCCCTGCAGCTTGACCGTGATCCCGGGGTGATCGGTGTGGGCCTGGTCGGCCACCTTCTGCCAGGCGGCCTGGTCCTCGGTCCCGCCGACCCAGAACGACCAGGTCAGGTCGGCCTTGTCGGCCGAACCGGACTCGCCGCCGCTGCCGTCGTTGCCGCCCCCGCAGGCCGCCACGGCTGTCAGGGCCAAAGCCGCCACGGCGGCGGTGGCCCAGCGGCGTGGCCGCGCTGGTGTTCCGAACATTTCGACCTCCACGTCCAGGGGAACTGTGATTCATCCGATCTATATGTCGTCCTCTTGACATGAGTCAACAGTTCGTGTCCTTAATTCAGGGTCGAAACCGAGAACTGAGCGTGCAAAGATCGCCCAGACATCCGATGTGTCCGTACGGGACATCGGATGTTTCCAGTGTCGTGCCAGGAGGTGTGCGTGCGGGTCACCGACGAGGCGATCGACCGGATCAAGCAGATGATCGTGACCGGCGAGCTGCGGCCCGGCGATCGGCTGCCGCGTGAGCCGGATCTGGCCGCACGCCTGGGCCTGTCGCGCAGCTCGCTGCGCGAGGCGGTCAAGGCTCTCGCGCTGATCCGGGTCCTCGAGGTGCGCCAGGGGGACGGCACCTACGTGACCAGTCTCGACCCGGCCTTGCTGATGGAGACGATGGGCTTCGTCCTCGACCTGCACCAGGACGCCTCGGTGCTGGAGTTCTTCGAGGTACGGCGGATCCTCGAGCCGGCCGCGGCGGCCCGGGCCGCGCTGCGGATGGCGGACGCGGACATCGCCGCGCTGCGCGCTCTGCTCGACGAGCTCGGCCCGGAGCCGTCGGTCGAGGACCTGCTCGCCGGCGACGTGGAGTTCCACCGGCTGCTCGCGATCGGCAGCGGCAACCGCGCGCTCGCGTCGATCATCGACAGCCTGCGCCAGCCGACCTACCGGGCCCGGATCTGGCGCGGTCTGACCCAGAACGACGCCGTCGCCCGGACGCTGGCCGAACACCGGGCGATCCTCGACGCGATCGAGGGGCGCGAACCGGAGGTGGCCAGGTCCTGGGCGACGGTGCACATCGCGGGGGTCGAACGCTGGATCCAGGAAGCGGTCAATCTCGAGGGGGCTGAAGCTCCACCAGGACGGCGGAAGGCATCGGCAAGGTCAGCTCGACGGCTGACCCGTTCCACCCCAGCGGAGTACTGACCAGCTTGCTGCGCTCGGCCAGCTCGGCGAGCTGGTCGTCGGTGGGCCAGTCGCCGACCCCGAGGTCGGCAGCGGCGGCGGCGACATCCCCGACGCCGATGCCGAGCGTGGTCGCGGTGGCCTGCCAGGACGGATCCACGCCGGGCAGCTCGACGTGGACCGTCCTGGACAGCTCCGGGGCACCGTCGGCCTTGGTCTGATCCAGAGTGAGATTCCACAGCAGTACGGCGATCCGGTCGCGATCCCGAGACGCCCACGCTTCGACCAGGCTGCCGCCGCCGTCACCGGTCAGCGTCACCGGCAACTCCACCGGCCCGAGCCGGCTCAGCAGGCGCATCGCGTGGTACCGCGGTTTCGCCAGCCCGCCGACGGTCTGGAGACCGAAGCCGCCGTGCAGGAACCGCGGTGGGCGACCGAGTTCCTCGAAGTGGTCCGACGCAACCCAGTAGGCCAGCGCGTCCACCCGTCCAGCTGCCGACCGCATCCCGCGCAGCAGGAAGACCCCGGAGAACACCGAGTCGTTGATCGGGTTGAAGTGCGTCGGCGTCACACCCCACTCGGTCCACAGGATCCGCGACTCGCTGAACCCGTGCCGATCCAGCGAGGCCCGGACGTCGAGCGGCGGGCTTCCGTAGGTGTGCGTCGACACGAAGTCCACCGGTGCGCCGCTGACGGCCGCGTGCGCGAGCAGGTCGTCCACCCATCCGGCCGCGGCCGACGACGGCCCGCCGACGGCGAGGCGCGGGTCCACCGACTTCACGGCCGCCGCGGTCGCGTCGTACAGGTGCAGCCACTCCGCCTTCGTGCCGGACCAGAAGACTTCCAGGTTGGCCTCGTTCCAGACCTCGAAGTCCCAGGTGAGCACCTCGTCGAGTCCGTACCTGTCGACCAGATGCCGCACCAGCGCCCGGACCAGGTCGTGCCAGCGCTCGTACGACTTGGGCGGCGAGATGATCGCGCCGTACGCGAACACGGTCTTCGACGGGTCACTGGCCAGATCGCGGGGCATGAACCCGAGCTCGACCACCGGCCGCAGCCCGATCGCGAGCAGTTTGTCGTAGATCGCGTCGACCACCGAGAAGTCGTACGACGGAACGCCGTCCACCTCGGTGTACACGCGGGTGTCGTCGTGGAAGATCGCGTGCGCCCGGACGGTCCGGACGCCGATCTCGTCGTGCATCCGGCGCAGCGCCTGCTCGAGTTCGGCACCGATCTCCCGGCCGCCGGAGCGGTCGGTGCAGAGCAGCTGGCTCAGCCGCTCGCTGCCCACCATCGGCTCCCAGGGCCTCGCCAGCTCGGTGCCCTCGGCAACCGTGTCCACAGTGACCGAAACGACCGGGACGGTGCCGTCGGAAACTAGCGGCACTGCGCCGACGGCCGCACTGGGCCGGCCGGCCACGGTCACCTCGGGAACGCTCGCGACGGCGTACCGGTACGGCGTCCCCGGGGTGCAGGTGGTGTCGACGTACGGCGCCGCGGGGAGCGACAGGACGTCACCGCTGTGGTGGTCGACCGGCTCGAGCGGACCGTGCTCACCGGTCCCGCGCAGGATCAGGTACCCGACCGCGCCGTCCACCGGCGACCAGTCGACGGTGACCTGGCCGACCCCACCGACCGCGGTGACCTCCTTCGGTGGGTCGAGGTCGGGAAAGGTGAACTCCCGCTCCTCGTCGCTGCGGACGGCGATCCGCCCGAACCAATCCGACCTGGCCCAGTCGGCCTTGGCGTCATCCTGCATGGATCGTCTCTCCCGTTACTCGAGGCCGGACTCGAACTGCTCCATCGCGATCAGCGGCCGGATCCGCTGCTCGACCGTCCGGGTGCTGAAGTTGCGCCGGATCACGTCGTTGGCGAAGACGTTGCCGATGGCGCCCATCACCATGGCCTGGTCGAGGGACAGGTAGCGCCTGGCGATCACACCGGACCGCACCGCCACCGAGTCGTAGAAACCGCCACCGCCGTACGCCCGGAGGTTGTTCTCGATCCGGGACAGGTTGTCGATGGCCTGGCGCGGCGCGTACTGCATCGCGAGGAACGCGGCGTGCGGGGTGACCACGCCGTCGCCGTACGCCGGGTTCGGGTTGGTGCCCTCCCGGCAGCCCTCGAACCCGGCGTCGTAGTTGGTCGCCTCCAGGTCGGACGGGTAGCCGCCCGGGTCCATCCCGATCGCGTCGACGCCGTACACGGAGTACCCGCCCCTGGGGTTCGACGCCGGCGAGAACCCCCAGTAGCCGTACTTCGCGTCGTCCAGGCCGTGCTCGATGTGCGCGCGGACCGTCAGCGGATGGTTGATGCCCCAGCTCCGCGGCGCCCACGTCGCCTCGGGGATGAACAGGTCGGGCATCAGGGACTCGAACATGTCGCCGCCCCAGGACGGGACGAGCCGCATGCCGCGGTACGAGTACGTGCCCTCGAAGACGTCGAGGCCGAGATACGTCCGGTGCACACCCTTCGGGCGCTGCTCCACCCAGGACCAGTCGCAGGAGTCCGGGAACGTCCGGTAGGTGGCGAAGTACTGCGTGTGCGGGACCTGTCCGAGCGCGAAGCCGATGTACGGCGCGATCCGGGCCTCGGTGTTGCAGGTGTCGTAGTGGAACTTGCGGTAGTACACGTCCGGACCGACGCCCGCGTGGTTGCCCTTGTCGGTCTCCTCGTCCGGCGGCGGGGTCTCGAAGAAGCCGCCGCGCATCAGGCCGCCGGGCCGGGCCGCCGGGTTGTAGTAGAAGGCGAAGTTCATCTTCCCCAGCAGGGAGTCCGCGAGCGCCCGGGCGCGCGGCTCGGCGTTGCGCACCACCATCAGCGCGGCCGCGAACCAGCCGTTGTCCACGCTCGAGACGAACGGCGTGATCGGCTTCGTCCCGTCCGGGTCCGTGTACAGCACCTCACCGGTCGACTCGTCGTACCAGTTGAAGTACATGCCACTCGGCTCGTGGTGGTCGACCTTGGTCATCGTGGTCAGGGTCTGGGTGATCCTGCGGTACGACTCCTGCGGCGAAATGATGCCGAGGTGACGGGCGACGACCGTGCTCCACAGGTAGCCGCCGATGTTGGTCGGCGAGGTGTAGCGGCTGCGGAGCGGGTTGGTGACCGACGCGCCGATGTTGTCGGCGGGCAGCCCGGTCCTCTCGTCGGTCATCGCGACCAGGCTGCGCCAGGTGTCTCTCGCCCAGCGTCCGACCAGTGCACGGTCGGCCTTGCTGGGCTTCCAGTTGCCCTGGAGCAACGCACCCGGATCGGGCTTTGCGGCGTACGTCGTACCGGCGGCCGACCCGATGAGTGCGACGGAGCCGGCGGTGGTGAGCAGGGTTCGGCGACTGATGTTGGCGGTCATCTGCGTCTCCAGAAGGGTTATTTGAGGCCTGTGATCGCGATGCCCCGGGTGACGTGGCGCTGGAAGGCCAGGAAGATCACCAGCACCGGAAGGACGACCACGACCGCGCCGGCCATCAGCAGGCCGAAGTTCTGCGCGTTCTGGCCGGTCGAGTACAGCGCCAGGGCGACGGGAAGGGTGTACTTGTCCTCGGTCTGGGCGATCACCAGCGGCCACAGGAAGTTGTTCCAGGAACCGAGGAAGGTCAGGATGCCGAGCGTGGCCAGCGCCGGCTTGGTCAGCGGCAGCATGATCCGGGCGAAGATGCCCAGTTCGCTGCTGCCGTCCACCCGGCCGGCGTCTATCAGGTCGTCCGGCAGCCCGAGGAAGAACTGCCGCATCAGGAACACGCCGAACGGCGAGACCAGGAACGGCAGGATCAGGCCGGGATAGCTGTTCGCCAGCCCGGCGTTGGTGACGAGGACGAACAACGGCACGAACGTGACCATGCCGGGGACCATCAAGGTGGCCATCACCAGCACGAACAAGGCGTTGCGGCCCTTGAACCGGAGCTTGGCCAGCGCGTAGCCGATCATCGAGCAGAAGGTCAGGTTCCCGGCCGTCACCACCAGCGCGACGACCGTCGAGTTGAGGAAGTAGCGCGGGAAGTTGGCCTTGCCGAACAGGTCGTCGTAGTTCTGCGTGGTCGGTGCCTGCGGCAACCAGGTCGGCGGGACCCGGAGCAGTTCGCCCTGGGTCTTGAAGCTGCCGAGCACCATCCAGACGAACGGCGCCGCGACGGCGATCAGGCCGGCCACTCCGATCAGGTAGATCCACCAGGTACGGCGCATCACTTCTCCCTCAGCACCCGGAACTGGATGAACGTGATGACCGCGATCACGACGAACAGCAGGTAGGCCATCGACGTGGCCAGGCCGTAGTTGCCGAACCCGAACTGCTGGTAGGTGTACATCGACACCGACAGCGTGCTGTTCAGCGGACCGCCCTGGGTCATCACGAACGGCTCCTCGAAGAACTGCAGGTAGCCGATCCCCGTGGTCACGCTGGTGAACAGGACGGTCGGCCGCAGCAGCGGCAGAATCAGGTACCGGAACCGTTGCCACGGGCCGGCACCGTCGATCTGGCCGGCCTCCTCGACGGACTGCGGGATGCCCTGCAGGCCGGCCAGGAAGATGATCATCGCGGATCCGAAGTTCCGCCAGACCGCCATCGCGATCAGCGACGGCATCGCCCACGTCTTCGACGCCAGCCAGTTCGGCCCGTCGATGCCGAACCAGCCGAGCACGGTGTTCAGCAGCCCGGCGTCCGGTGACAGCACGAACCGCCAGATCACCGCGATCGCGACGATCGACGTCACCACCGGCAGGTAGTAGGCCACCTTGAACAGGCTCTGGAACCTCTTGATCCCGCGGTCCAGCAGCACCGCCGCGGCCAGTGCCACGACCAGTGTCAGCGGTACGCCGACGATCACGAAGTACGCCGTGTTGAAAGCCGCCTTCCGGAACGTCTCGTCCTGCAGAGCCCGCAGGTAGTTCTCGAACCCGACCGGGTTCACGGCGAACGGCGTCCGCAGGTCCCGCTGCCGCATATCGGTGAAACTCGTCACCAACGACCCAAGCACCGGCCCCGCCGTGAACCCCAAAAACAACACCGCAAACGGCAACACCAAAACCCACGCAGTACCGGTCTGATGATCGAGGCTGGCTCGCCGCGGCGACCCGGCCGAGGCCTTCCGGCGAGGCGGGCGGTGCGCCGACCCGCCGGTGCGGGCCTCCGGCCCGGTTCGGGTTCCGGTCGCCGACCGGGTTTCTCGCCCGGTCTCCGCCCCGGCTCTCACCTCCGCCGGGCCACCCGGCCGCAGGCCGGGCGGCCCGGCGGTCTCCTCGGAGCTCATCAGCTACCGCCGGTGCCGATCGACGAGGCCTTGGTTTGGATGGCTTTGGCGGTGTCGGCGGGGGACTGGCCGGCCTTGACCATCTTCTCGATCTCGGTGTCGAACGCGGTCGCGACCTGCTCCCAGTTCACGATCGCCGGCGGCGCCTTGGCCGACTCGAGTTGCTTGCCGAACACCGGCAGCAGCGGATCGGAAGCGATGCTCGGGTCCTCCCACGCGCTCTTCACCGCGGGCAGGTCGGACGACATCTTGAACCAGGCGGCCTGCGTCTTCGGGTCGGAGAGGAACTTCACCAGCTTCCAGGCGCTGTCCTTGTTCTTCGAGGTCTTGAACACGACGAAGTTCGACCCGCCGACGAACGACGTGGAGGTCTTGTTCTCCGGGATCTGGAACACACCGATGTTCGGCTTGATCGCGTCCCCGCCGACCTTCGCCACCGACCCGGCCATCCACGGCCCGGAGATGAACATCGGCACCTGACCGTTGACGAACTGCGCCTCGGTCTGGTTCGGCGGCAGGTCGCTGCCGGCCAGCTTCTCGGTGAAGAAGCTCTGGTAGTACTGCAGCCCCTCCTGCATCTCCGGCGTGTCGAAGGTGAACTGCTTCTGGTCCCCGTCGGTGATGTTCGCCCCGGCGGACCACGCGAACGGCATCACCGTCTGCCATGAGCCACTGCCACCCGGCTGCAGGTTGATCCCGTACTTCGCGCCGGCCTTCTCCTTCATCGCCTTCGCCATCGCCTTCAGACCGTCCCAGTCCTTCGGCGGCTCGGTGATCCCGGCCTTCGCGGCCAGATCCTTGCGGTAGTACACCAACCGCGTCTCGACGTACCACGGAACGCCGTACTGCGTCCCGCCGACCTTGGTCGTGTCGAGCGCGCCGGGGTAGAAGCTGTCGTTGTCGAAGCCCTCCGGGGTCGGGTCGAGCGCGCCGAGGTCGGCGAACTCGCCCATCCAGGTGGTGCCGACCATCGCGGCGTCCGGCAGCGTCTGCGCGGTGATCGCGGTGGTGAACTTGCTGTGCGCCGAGTCCCACGGGATCGGGGTGACGGTCACCTTCGCGCCCGGGTTGGCCTGCTGGAACTGCTCCATCAGCTTGGGCAGGTGCTCGCCCTCGGTGCCCATCGCCCAGACGGTCAGGTTGCCGGTGGCCGGCCCTTCGCTGACCGTCGTGGTCGCCTGTGAACCCCCGCTGGGGGTGTCCTCCGACCTGCCACACCCCGCCAAGGCGAGAGCTGTGGCGGTGATCGCAGCGCTGCCGATCACCAGCCGGCGGCGGATGCTGTGGGTGATCATCTGTGTCTCCTCACTCGGTTCCTGCTGCAGCTGCCTCATTCGTCGCCCACCCCGCCACCCCGGTCAGGCGGGCCCGTGCCGCAGCTGTCCCGCAGCACGACTTGTGTTGCCAGTACGTCGTTGCGCGCGCGGGTCCGTTCCCCGGTCACCCGCTCGTGAAGTCGTTGTGCCGCCAGCCGGCCCAGTTCGGTCATCGGCTGCCGCACCGTCGTCAACCCCGGCGACACGTACCGCGCCGCCATCACGTCGTCCCACCCGGTCACCACGATGTCCCCAGGTACGTCGACGCCGTTCTCCCGCAAGACACTCACCGCCGCCAACGCCAACTCGTCATTCCCACAAACCAACCCATCCGGCCCCCACCCAGCGCCGGCCGACCCAACCACCCCTCCGCCCGCACCCGCTCCCCGCGCGTGCACACCCGACGCCCCACCCACACCCGCTTGCCTTGCGTGCACACCCGACGCCCCACCCACACCCGCTTGCCTTGCGTGCACACCCGACGCCCCACCGGCACCCGCTTGCCTCGCGTGCACACCCGACGCCCGACCCGCACCCGCTTGCCTTGCCTGTCCACCCGGCGCCCCACCCGCGTCCGTCACACCTGCGCCTGCCGCGTTCTTCTTCTCCCCGCCCGACCCGCGCGCAGCGCGGGGCGGGCGGGTTGTTGCTTGCAGCACCTTCTCGGCGACCGCCCGTCCGGCTTCCTCGGTGAGCGGGACACACTCGGGCTTCGGCACCGAAAGCCCACGCTTCTCATGGGCTTTCGCGAACCCGGCGTACCGCTCCGACACGTCGTACGAGCTGGCCGGATCCCCGACGAAGAGCAGATTGGTCCGCCCGTGATCGAGCAGCCGGGTGGTGAGCTGCTCGGCACTCGCCGCGCTCTCAGTCCGGACCGAGTCGCATCCCGTGACCGGCGGATGGGCGATCAGCACCAGCGGTACGCCGGCCTTGCGCAACCCCTGGATCGTCGGCAGGTCCAAAGCGTTGCCGTGGACAACGATCCCGTCGACCCGGCCGGCCAGGTCACGGACCGTGCGGTTCGGATCGGGGTTCCCGTGCGTGACCGTGATGATGACGCTCTGGCCGTGTTCACCGGCCCAGCGCTCGTACCCCATCAGCAGGTCGCCGTAGAACGGGCCGGCCAGGTCCGGCAGCACGAGTCCGTGCGCCTCGTGCCGTTGGACCGCGAGGCTGCGGGCGGCGCGCAGCGGGACGTAGTTGAGCTCCCGTGCCGCCTGGTCGACCCTGGCGCGCGCCTTCTCCGACACCGGCCCGGTCCCTTGCAGGACACGGGAAACCGTCGCGATCGACAGCTTCGCGCGGGCGGCGACGTCGTAGATCGTCGCCGGCCGGCCGGTCGGTCCGGAGGGCACGGCTTGCTCCTGGGGGTCGGAGTGGAAGCGCTTACAGTTTTCGACCCTGCCTTGTCCGGGGCGGATTGGTCAAGAGCTCGGGCCCGATCTGCGACAATGCGATTTCTCTTTGCGAGGATGGGCGCGTGACCACACACGAACGAAAGGACCAGCTGTTCCTGGTCCGGCACGGCGAGACCGAGTGGAGCAGGTCGGGCCGGCACACGTCGACCACCGACCTTCCGCTGACCGCGGACGGTGAACGCGTGGCCGCTGCGCTGAAGGAGCGGCTGGCAGGGGAGAGGTTCGAACTGGTCCTCACGTCACCGCGGCAGCGTGCCCGGCGGACGGCGGAACTCGCGGGCTTCCCGGAGGCCGAGGTGGACGACGACCTGATCGAATGGGACTACGGGGACTACGAAGGCATCACCACCGCGGAGATCCGCAAGACCGTGCCGGGCTGGACGGTCTGGGCGCATCCAGTACCCAACGGCGAAACCCCCGCCCAGGTCGCCGCCCGGCTCGACCGCGTCAACGCCCGCATCGCCGCCGTAGCCGGTGACGTGCTCGTGTTCGGTCACTCGCACGCTCTCCGCGCGCTCACCGCCCGTTGGCTCGAGCTCGACGTCACCGAGGGCCGTCACTTCGTTCTCGACACCGCCACCGTCTCAGTCCTCGGCTGGGACCGAGGCTCACCCGCCATTCACCGGTGGAACTCGTAGAGGTGGATCGTGCAGTACTCCCGGAACCCGAGACCGGCGTACACGGACTTCCCGGCCGGTGACGAGCCGAGTACGCCGTACTCGACATCGCGGGCCTGCCGCAGCGCGCCGTACGTGATCGCGGCGCCGATGCCGCGGCGGCGGGCCTCCGGGACGGTCATCACGAAGTACACGCCGGCCACCCCGGCGCCGAGGAAGATCGTGGTGGTCGCGACCGGCTCACCGTTCAGCATTCCCAGGTAGTGCCGCCACGGATCGCCGTACCCGAGCCGCCGGTAGACCTCCGCGACCCACCGAGCCTCCTTCTCGCCCTCGCCGAACCCTCGTCCGAGCGTCGCCTCCCAGACGTCGAGTTGCTCCCCGGTCTCCACCCGGATGATCTCCAGGCCAGGCACTGCGGCCGGCTGGTGCAACTCCGCGAGCTTCACCGCCATCCCCGGCTCGCTCCCGCCATGGGTGAACCCGGCGTCGAGCAATCGCTTGCCCAGCTCCGCCGGACGCATCGACGGCCCCACATGCCAGCTTCCCGGTACGCCGTACCGCCTCATCAACTCGATCGACTCGGCGATGGTGGCGTCGACCTCGTCAGCGGTCAGGTCGGCCGCGACGACGGCGTTGTGGTAGTCGATCGGTGAGCCGCCGATTGTCCAGCTCACGCTGCTGTCGTCACGCTGCTCTCCGCCCCCGGCGGCCCCCATCGCCATCAGCAGCTCGGCGGCGTTCTCCTCGATCGCGCGCATCGGCTACCCCGGGAGGGCGTTCCACTGGGCGAGCGTGGACGCGAGCAGGGCGGCGGTCGGGAGGTTCTCGAACTCGTCGCGGCTGACGAACTTCGCGTCCGTGGCGTCGTCGCCGGGCGTGAGGGTGCCGCCGACCGGCTCCGCCGCGTAGTCGCGGATGACGTAGAGCTGACCGTTCGGGCCCTCGCGTTCGACCTCACCGACCAGTTCGCCGACCTTCACCGTGAGCCCGGTCTCCTCCGCCACCTCGCGGGCCACCGCGGCCGGATCGTCCTCACCCGGCTCCACCCGCCCGCCCGGCAGCGACCACAGGCCGCGACTCGGTTCGTTGGCCCGGCGGACCAGGAGCAGCCGGTGCTGTTCGTCGTACACGAGAGCCCCGACGCAGTCGACGCGGTGCGCATTCATGCCACCACACGATAGGCGTTCCACCGCGGGGCCGCGGACGCGTCGGACCTGCCTGGGGACAACGGGCGGGTTCTGGGGGTGGGCGCGGATAGCATCTGCGGTGACAGTTGTCCATGGAAGGGATCCGGCCCCGCTCGTGCGTATCGACCTGCACACCCATTCGAACCGCTCGGACGGCACCGACCCGGTGGACGTCCTGATGGCGCACGCCAAGCGGGCCGGCCTGGACGTGATCGCGCTCACCGATCACGACACCGCCGACGGGTGGACCGACGGGCGGCGCGCCGCGGAGGAACTCGGCATCGGGTTCGTCCCGGGGATCGAGATCTCCTGCAAACTGCGCGGCATCAGCGTCCACCTGCTCGGCTACCTGCTGGATCCGTCGTACCCGGCCCTGGCCGAGGAGTTGCGGATCGTCCGGGACGGCCGCACCGACCGGATCCCGTCCATCGTCGCCCGGCTGAACGGCCTCGGCGTGGCGCTGACCGTCGACGAGGTGCTCGCCCAGGCGACCGGTACGCCGTCCGTCGGCCGGCCGCACGTGGCCGACGCGCTGGTCGCCAACGGCACGGTCGCCAACCGCAGCGAGGCCTTCGACCGGTTCCTCGCCGACGGCAAACCCGGCCACGTGTCGCACTACGCGATCGAGCCGGGCCGCGCGATCGAGCTGGTCCGCGCCGCCGGCGGCGTACCGATCATCGCCCACCCGTGGGGCCGGTCCAGCTACAAGGTGATGACCGCGGACACCATCGCCCAACTGGTCGAGGACCACGGTCTGGCCGGGATCGAGGTCGACCACCAGGACCACTCGCCGGAGTCGCGGACGGCGTTGCGCGCGATCGCCCGGGATCTCGGCATCATCTTCACCGGCTCCAGCGACCACCACGGCGTCGGCAAGATCGATCACGACCTGGGCGTGAACTCCACCGAACCGGAGCAGTTCGAGCGCCTCCTCGAGGTCGCGAAGGAGAACGCGGCCGCGGCCTCGGACGCCCGGGTGCCCGAGGTCTACCTGCCGTGAACAGCGTCATCAACCTGGGGTTGCTCAGCGAGGTCGTCGTCACGTTGTTCGTGATCATGGACCCGCCGGGGACGGTGCCGGTGTTCATCTCGCTCACCGCGGGTCAGTCCCGGGCGGTCCGGGCGAAGGCCGCGTGGCAGGCGGTGCTGGTCGCGTTCGGCGTGATCGTGGTGTTCGCGGCCTTCGGCCAGCAGATCCTGCACCACCTCGGCATCACGCTGCCGGCGCTGCAGTGCGCGGGCGGTCTGCTGCTCCTGCTGATCGCGCTGCAGTTGCTGACCGACACCGCCGAGGATCCGGTCCAGACGAAGAACGTGAACATCGCCTTCGTTCCGTTGGGTACGCCGTTGCTCGCCGGACCGGGTGCGATCGTCGCCACGATGGTCTTCGTCCAGCGCGCGGAGGGTTCGCTGCCGGATGTGGTGGCGATCTCGGTCGGCATCGTCGTGATCCACCTGGTGATGTGGCTGACGCTGCGGTTCTCCGGCGTGATCATGCGGATCCTGGGCGAGAACGGCGTACTCCTGGTCACCCGGATCGCCGGTCTGCTGCTGAGCGCGATCGCCGTACAGTTGGTAGCAGACGCGGTCACCGATTTCATCAGGGCGGGCTGATGGACGACATGCTGCCCGGGATGCCGACGCGGTTGTTCGTCGCGACCCCGACCAAACTGCTCACCTTCGCCGACTGCAAGCGGAGGTACCGCTACACCTATCTCGAGACGCCGCGGCCGCCGAAGGGGCCGCCGTGGGCCCACAACACGGTCGGCGCGGTCGTCCACGAGGTGCTCGCCGACTTCTTCGGTCGCTGGCCGGCCTCCCGCCGGACGCCGGACGAAGTGGTCGCCAAGATGCGGTCCAGCTGGCGGAGCGAGGGATTCCGCGACGAGGTGCAGTCGATCGACTGGCGCGAGCGGTCGACCGAGATGGTGCTGGGCTACCTCCGGGACTCCGATCCGTACTACGAGCCGCGCGGGGTGGAGCGCACCGTTGCCTTCACCACCGAACGGGCGTCGCTGCGCGGCCGGGTCGACCGGATCGACGAGCGGCCGGCGCGCGACGGCAGCGGCGGCAGCGAGCTGGCGATCGTCGACTACAAGACCGGTCGCCGGCCGCTGACCTCGACGGACGCGCGGTCGTCGCTGGCGATGGCGCTGTACGTGCTGGGCGCTCGCCGGGTGTTGCACAAACCGTGCACTCGGGTCGAGTTGCACCACCTGCCGACCAACACGGTCGCGGCCGCGGACCATGACGACGCGTCGCTGGCACGGCACCAGCGCCGGGCCGAGTCGATCGTGGACGACGCCGCTGCGGCCGAGGCGCGCTGGCACGAGGGTCTGACCCCGGCGGAGGCGGATGAGGTCTTCCCACCGGAGCCGTCACCGCTGTGCGGCTGGTGCGACTTCGCCCGCATCTGCCCCCAAGGCCGCCGCGTGGCCCCACCCCGCGACCCCTGGGCAGGCCTGGACGACACCGCGCCGGTCGCCATGGAGGACGCCAGCTGATTTCCGGGCGCAGGGCTGCGTGGTCCCTGCGTCCCCGGGCCGGTCGCCGGTTTCGTTCCGCGGGGAGCGGCCCCGGGGAGAAATCCAGTTGACGGGCGGGGTCCGGGCGTCGTACTGTCCGATCCTTTCCTTGACAACGGTGTGGACAGCCATGCCCGTCACAGTGGTGTCCGAACCCCCCCCGGGTCTTTGCAGATCCGGGGCAGTTCTGCGTGCCGCTGGGGACTGATCGGACACCACCTCGAAGCGATGAGAGGAGGTTGCCGTGGGCGTCTACTGGGCGATCGGCGTACGGTCGTTCCGCCGGTTCTCGACGTACCGGATCGCCACCGCGTCCGGCGCGTTCACCAACACCGTGTTCGGGTTCATCCTGTGCGGTGTCTATCTGACGCTGTGGCACGAGCGGCCGGGTCTCGGCGGGTACGACGTACCTGACGCCTTGACCTTCGTGTGGTTGCAACAGGGCCTGCTGATGCCGATCGGGATCTTCGGCGCCACCACCACGATCGAACTCGGTGAGCGGGTCCGCAGCGGCGAGATCGCGGTCGACCTGTACCGGCCGACGCACCTGCTGCTGTGGTGGCTGTCGGTCGACTTCGGGCGGGCGATGTTCCAGTTGCTCGTCCGCGGCGGCGCGCCGCTGCTCGTCGGCGCGCTGGTGTTCGACCTCAAGTTTCCTTCCGGCGCGATCACCTGGCTCGGGGTCGCGGCCGGGCTGACGTTCGGCATCCTGGTGAGCTTCGGCATCCGCTACCTGGTCGCCTTGTCCGGGTTCTGGATCATCGACTCGCGCGGCATGGAGGCTCTGGCGCTGATGCTGTCGCTGTTCTTCTCCGGGACGATCCTGCCGCTCGTGGTGTTTCCCGGCTGGATCGGCGAGTTCGCCCGGGCGACACCGTGGGCCGCGACCCTGCAGGTGCCGATCGACATCTGGCTCGGCCGCAATCCCGGCGGCATCGGGTCCGCGCTGGTCTTCCAGCTCGGCTGGATCCTGGTGCTGCTGCTCGTCTGCCAGCTCACCACGATGTTCGCGACCCGGAAGGTGGTGATCCAAGGTGGTTGAGCGGCTCCGCCGGGCCCCGGCGCAGTACTGGATGCTGGTCGTGATGTGGATCCGGTCGGCTCTGGCCTACCCGCTGTCGTTCGTGCTGATGTTGTTCACCGGGGTCATGATCACGGCGACGGACTTCGCCGCGATCGTGCTGATGTTCAGCCACATCGACGCGTTCGGCGGATTCACGCTCGGGGAGATGGCGTTGCTCTACGCAACGGCCTCGCTGACCCTCGGGCTCGCCGACCTGGTCACCGGCTCGATCGAGCGGATCGGGCAGCGGATCCGCACCGGTTCGCTCGACGTGTACCTGATCAGACCGGTGCCCGCCTTCATCCAGACCGCCGCCGACGAGTTCGCCCTGCGCCGGATCGGCCGGCCGCTGCAGGCCGGCCTCGTCCTCGCAGTTGCTCTCGGCCACGTCGACGTCGACTGGACCGTTGCCAAGGGCATCATGCTGGGTGTGTCGATCGTCACCGGGTCGATCATCTTCGGCTCGATCTTCGTGCTCGGCGCGGCGTTCCAGTTCGTCTCGGTCGACTCGGCCGAGGTGGCCAGCGCGTTCACCTACGGCGGCCAGACGCTGACGCAGTACCCGCTGACCATCTTCGGCAAGGACATCGTCCGGGCCGTCACCTTCGTCGTACCGCTTGCCTTCGTCAACTACTACCCGGTGTTGTTCGTGCTGGGGAAACCGGCCCCGTTGGGCCTGCCGTCCTGGATCGGCCTGCTGTCGCCGGTCGTCGCCGCCGCAATGGTCGCGCTGGCGTCACTGGCCTGGCGGGGCGGTCTTCGTCGTTACCGCAGTACAGGGAGCTGAACCCGTGCCAGTCATCGAGTTGTCCAACGTGTCCCGTGCGTTCACCGTCACCTCCCGGACCGGGTTCCGCCGTACCCGCCGCGAGGTCCGCGCAGTGGACGACCTGTCGTTCACCGTCGAGCCGGGGGAGGTGGTGGGCTACATCGGGCCGAACGGCGCCGGCAAGTCGACCACGATCAAGATGCTCACCGGCATCCTCGTCCCGAGCGGCGGCTCGATCCGGGTCGCCGGTGTGGATCCGTCGCGCCACCGGCTCAAGCTGGCCAAGCGGATCGGCGTGGTCTTCGGCCAGCGTACGACGCTGTGGTGGGACCTGCCGTTGAAGGACTCGTTCGCCGTACTGCAGAAGATGTACGACGTCCCGCGAGCACGGCACGCGGAGAACCTGGCGAACTTCGTCGAACTGCTCGACCTCGGCGACCTGCTCGACGTACCGGTCCGCCAGCTGTCACTCGGCCAGCGCATGCGCGGCGACATCGCGGCCGCGCTGCTGCACGACCCGGAGATCGTCTACCTCGACGAGCCGACGATCGGCCTCGACGTGATCAGCAAGGCGCGGCTGCGTGAGTTCCTGGCCCAGGTCAACGCGGAACGCCGTACCACCGTCATCCTCACCACCCACGACCTCGACGACATCGAAGCCCTCTGCACCCGGGTGATGATCATCGACCACGGCCGCCAGATCTTCGACGGCACCCTGGACCGCCTCAAAGACAGCCAATCCGCCCCACGGACCCTCGTCGTCGACCTCGCTACGTCACTCCCGCCGATCACCGTCAACGGCGCCACCGTCGTCAAGGTCGACGGCCCCCGCCAGCACCTGACCTTCCCCACCACCACCAAGGCAGCCCCCCTCCTGGCCGAAATCGCCGCCAACTACCCCCTCGTAGACCTCTCCATCGCCGAACCCACAATCGAATCCGTAATCACCCAGCTCTACACCTCAAACCTCACACGCTGACCGGCAGTCGTTGCGCAAGGCATCGTCGTCGTGGAACCTGCCGGTATTGGCGACATACCCATACATCCGCTCGTGCACCAACGCCGCCACCCAGACCCGCCGCTCATCTTCCTTCACCAGATACAGCCTCACGCGAGATCGGCCGCCATGGAGGCGAAGACCACGTCGGCGTCCATCGGCTGGGGGTCTTCCCGCCACCGCCGGGCCGAGTCAGGGAACTCCTGCTCGTCCACCGTGCCGACGCCTGCCCGGATCAACCGCTGCGCCTCGGCGATCCCGATCTCGACGTACTCCAACTCGTTCAGGAAGTAGTAGTCATGCCGGGCACCTTCGTTGCGGTGAAACTTTCCGGTGTTCCCGACGAACGTCCATACATCCTCATCAACCAAGGCCGCCACCCAGAGCTCCCGCTCCCCATCCTTCACCAGGTACAACCGCGTCATTTCGCCATCCCATTCCGCCGATCCCGGACCGGCTGATGTGTCTGCTGTACGACGTCGGCCGCACCGCCCCCGTCCTTTGAGCTTGTTGATTCCGGCCGGCTGCGTCATTCGGTTGGACAAGGCGATATGTTCCCGCCTCGTGACCACTCGACCGCGTCGTTCATTGTCGGGTCAGGCGAGATCGGCCGCCATGGAGGCGAAGACGATTTCTGGGTGCATGGCGTCCGGGTCGTGGCGCCAGTCCCGGACCGCGTCGGGGTTCTTCTGCTCGTCGACCTGGCCCACGCCTTCGGCGATCAGACGCTTGGCTTCGGCGATTCCGATGTCGGAGTACTGCGCTTCGTTGTTCATGAAGTAGTCGTCCCGGACCCCGTCGTTCCGGTGGAACTTCCCCGTGTTCCCGACGTACGTCCAGACGTCCTCGTCCACCAAGGCCGCCACCCAGACCCGTCGCTCGCCCTGACTGACCAGAAAGAGCCTCGTCATCTCGCCATCCCGTTCTTCCGGTTGTGTTCCACTGACTGGTTCGGGGCAGATTGCTGCACGGGTGAGGCGCTGGTTCCGTCACCACGTCCGGCCGGTAGGCCGCCTCTCCTACCGTAAACTCTGACCTCCACCGGTACTCCTCCGAGGCTGGTGAGGTCGTCGATCCCCGCCGGTTGCCTCATCTGAGCCGACAATGCGATCGCTGCATTGCGGGCCTCCGCGCGCTTCTCCCGTGGCTGATGCGGGTCACGCTCGACCAGGTAGAGCGGCGTTGTCCGGGTCTTGACGTCGATCGACTCGTTGGAGTGGATCTGCACCTCGACTCGCTGTCCGTGTTTCTGCAGAATCAGATGCAGACCCTTGTACCTACTGCCGTCGGCGTATGAGTGGACAGCACCCTTCATCGTCCAGCCCCGCGCCGTGAGCGCGTCGCAGGCGTCCACTGACGTCGGCACCACATCGTCCGGCTCAGGTGCAACGATCGTGTAGCGCACGACGTCATCCACCGGCACCTTGTCGAACTCTGTGCCGGCGAGTTTCCGGATCTTCCGCGCGAGTGACTGCGGTGACTTCAGCCGGTTCTCCAGTTGGTGGGTGGTCGTTCCCGATCTGATCGAGGCCAGGAGGTCGTCGGTCAGCCGCGGCTCCTCCGCAGCCGCCCGAGACAGCAGCGCGAGGCTTTGAACGGTTGCGCTGGGTCCGTACGCGGCAGCCACCTCGGCTTTCGTCGGAATCGGGTCGCCCCAGTCGAGGGGACGCTGGGTGGTGCTCAGCCAGGCGTGGAGGTCGGCAGGCTCTGGTAGGTCGTGCAGACCGGTCGGCATGTGTACTCCCCAGGTCGGTTGGTTCTTTGACCGTAGTGAGTTGGGGAGGGGGTGTGGGGTGGGTTCGGGGGATCTGTGGATAAGTGTGGGGTGTGACTTGGGGTGGGTGGGGTCGTTGGAATCGGGTAAGGACCCAACCGGAAGTGGGATTCGGGGGTAGACAGGGTATGCCGACGATGACGGACGAGCCGGTGGTGGTGGTGGGGCCGCCTGCGGACGGGGCCGGGTTCGCGGAATGGGTGCGGCCGCACCTGCCGGCGATGGCTCGGTTGGCGGCGCGGCTCGCGGTGGGGGCGGACCGGGACGACATCGTGCAGGAGGCGCTCGCGCGGGCGTGGTCCAAGCGGAGTCAGTACGACGCCGCGCGCGGGACCGCCTCGGCCTGGCTGCTGGCGATCACCGCGGACCAGGCGCGGAAGGCGGCCCGGAGGCTGCGGCCGGCCGGGGAGCTGGACGACCACGACGGGCCGGTGTCGCGGCCCGACCTGGACGCCCGGATGGACGTCGACCACGCGCTCGCCTCACTGTCGGCACGGCAACGCCTCGCGGTGGACTGTTACTACTTCGCGGACCTGTCGGTCGCCGACACGGCCGCGGTGATGGGCTGCTCCGAAGGCACCGTCAAGTCCACTCTGTCCGATGCGCGGGCCCGCCTGCGCACCCTGCTGGAGGTCAGCGAATGAACCCGACCGACGAGGTCGACGACCTGCTGACGCGGGCCGGCGCCCGGTGGCGCGCGGACCAGCCGTCAGCGCCCGAGCCCGATCTGGAACGCATGCTGGGCGGCCGCCGCCGCCCGCGTGCCTGGGTCCCGGCCCTGGCCGCCGCCAGTGTCGCCGCGATCGCCGCCGCCGCGCTCACGGTCCTGCCGGGCGGTCAGAACGAACCGGTTCCGACCGCTGACTCATCCCATTCGGTTGCTCAAGGCAATCAGGCGCCGAACGACTACCTGCTCGTCCGCAACGGTGACCGAGTCCGGGTGGCGGGTCAGGTGATCGCCGTACCCGGGAAGGAGCCGGTGTTCTGCCCGCCGCTGCCGAAGCTCGCGATCGGCTATCCGCCGGGCAAGGAGCCCGCGCCGTCCTGTGAGGCGCAGTACGCCGTGAGGCTGAAGGGCCTCGACCTGTCCAGGCTCGACGACGCCCGGACGATCAAGGGTGTGCGAACCGGCTACGCCGTGCTGACCGGGACCTGGACCGACCGGACGATAGAGGTGCAGGAACAAGCGGTGCCGCAGACGAGGACGACCACGTTGGAGCAGACGATCGTGCCGGACGAGGTGCCCTGCCCGGCACCGGCGGGCGGCTGGAGATCCGGCGTGGCCGACATCGACCAGCCCGCCGCCGACTTCCTCGCTGCCCGCGCGAGCCAGGCCGGGAATCCGCGCCTCCTCTACCCGAAAGGCCGCGTCCCCGGCGAACCGGTGGTGCTGACGATTGGGGTGGCGCATGTCGATCCGGCAGCATTCAAGAGCGCGTTCGCCAAGGTGTACGACGGCAACCTCTGCGTGCACCCGGTCAGGCTGAGCAAGGCCGACCTGGAGCGAATCGTGACGACGGTCAGCAGCAAGATGCCGAAGAATCTCGGCGTCTACGGCTACGGCGTCGGCAGCGTCGTCGACAAGGTGAACATCTCCGCCCTGGTGTACGACGACGCGCTGAAGGCTGCGCTGACGCCATCCGGCCTGGAGAACTTCGAGCTCGAGGCTGCCGTCAAGCCAGTCAGGTGACTCAGCGGGCGTGGAAGAACTCGACCAGGAGGCGGGCGGTGGCGGCCGGCTGCTCGATGGCGGGGGAGTGGAAGGCTTCCGGGATCACCTGAGGTTCCACGCCCAGGGCCTCGGCCATGGCGCGCTGGACCTCGATCGGCCAGCCGTCGTCGCCCTCGCCGTACAGGACCTGCGCCCGTACGCCGGTCTTCGCCAGCTGGTCGGTCTTGTCGTGGGTGTCGATCAACCGCCGGGTGATCTCGGCCAGGCTGACCGGAACGTTGCCGGTGAAGCGCTTCCGGAGGAAGGCGGCGATCTCCTCGGGCGGTGCGACGTACCCCGGCGCGCTGCTGTCGTGCTGCAGCTTCAGGTCGTACACCTGCTCGATCGGCAGATTGTCCAGCCCGTAGGCCAGCATCTGCAGGCCTTGCAGCTTCACCTCGTCGGTGAACGCCGACGGGCCCGAACACATCAGGCTGATCGTCGAGAACACCGACGGGTCGATGAGCACTGCCTCCCGCGCGACCAGACCGCCGAACGAGTGCCCGACCAGCTGGCTGTAGCCGCCGAGGGCCTTGCTCATGGCGACCACGTCCGCGCCAAGCTCCGCCAGCGTGTACGCCGACGGGTCGGCAGGACCAGGCGTCTCGTACTGCCCGCGCTGGTCGACCGCGACCGTGCGCCAGCCGTAGCGGCACAGGTGGTCGACCAGCGGCGTGAAGTCCTCCTTGCTGCCGGTCCACCCCGGGACGAGCAGCACCGTGCCCAGCGGCGTACCGATGTCCGGGACGGCCATCAGGGTGGCGAAGGACCCTCGGTCGGTCTCAAGGGTCGCAGGGCGAACCCCGTCGGGCAACGTCAGCGAACGCGGCGTACTCACAAGTAAAGAGGGTATCTGCTCAGTCGGTCCGGACCAGTGTGGCCGTGGCCACGCCGAGCACAACCACGATGGCTGCGCTCACAACCACAGCCAGCTGGACGCCGTTCGTGTAGGCGTCACGAGCCAGCTCCAGCAGTTGCCGCGCGACAGGACCGGGCAAACTCTCAGCCGCCGCCACTGCACCACCCAGCGTGTCTCGAGCAGACTCTGGCGCGTCGACCGGGACACCGGCGCGGTAGACGGCTGTGACCAGGCTGCCGGCGATGGCGATCCCGAGTGCCATACCGAGCTCGGTACCGGTCTCACCCATCCCAGACGCCACACCAGCCCGCTCTGGCGGTGCACTGCTCACCACGACGTCGTACGTGAGGGCCAACACCACCTGGATGCCGAAGCTGGCGATCGCCAGCCCGATCACCACCGGCAGACGTCCCGCCATAGCCATCAGAGCCAGTCCTGGTACGGCGACCGCGAAGCCGAGGGTCATCGCCGTACCGGCCCGCAGGTGGCGGACGACCCACGGAGCAGCGAGCGTGCCGATGATGCCGGTCACCATCATCGGGAGCATCCACAGTCCCGCCTCGAGCGGCGCCATGCCGAGCACCAACTGGAAGTACTGCACGGTCAGGAACTGCATCGCCGCGAGCACGTACAGGCCGAACATCTGCGCCCCGAGCGACGCGCTGAACGCGGGCCGGCGGAACAGCCGCAGATCGATCAGCGGCTCCGCGAGGCTCAACTGCCGCCGCGCGAAAACCCAGCCCAGCAGCACACCGGCCACCGCGATTCCGAGGCTGCTCAGGTGGAAACCGTCCTTCGCGGTCTCCTTGATCGCGTACACGACCGTGACGATCGCGCCGGTGGAGAGCACGACGCTGGCCAGGTCGATCCGGCCGGCGTGCGCGTTCCGGAACTCGGGCAGCAGGAGCGGACCGGCGATCAGCAGCACGATCAACGGCGGTACGCCGATCAGGAACACCGAGCCCCACCAGAAATGGTCGAGCAGGATGCCGCCGATGAGCGGACCGGCCATCCCGCCGATCATGAAGTTGGTCATCCAGATCGCGATCGCCAGCTGGCGCTGACCGGGATCGCGGAACATGTTGCTGAGCAGCGACAACGTCGACGGCATCAGCGTCGCACCGGCCAGGCCGAGCAGCGCACGCGCCGCGATCAGCATCTCGGCACTGGTGGCGAACGCGGCCAGGACGGATGCGGCCAGGAAGCCGGCGGCGCCGATCATCAGCAACCGCCGACGGCCGATCCGGTCGCCGACCGTGCCCATGGTGACGAGCAGGCCGGCGACCACGAAGCCGTACACGTCGATGATCCACAGCAACTGGGAGGAGCTCGGCGCCAGGTCGGTGCTCAGGATCGGCGCCGCGAGATGCAGCACGGTGCCGTCCAGGCCGATCAGCATGGTCGGCAGGGCGAGCACGGCCAGCCCGAGCCATTCCCGCTGGCCGGCGCGCAGCGGGACCGGGTCGACCGAGGGCAGGCCGGCGAGGGTGGCGTCGTCGCAGTCTGGGGTCGGGGGATCGGGGCACACTGTCGTTCCGGTCATGCCGACCATGCTGAAAGTTAAAGTAGTGTTGAGGTCAAGGCCGGGCGCGCGGACGGCGGTGCGCTCCGGCGTTCCGGAATGCGGCACAATGGCCGGGTGCCTCGCACGATGGCGGTTGCCAACCAGAAAGGCGGCGTGGCCAAGACGACCACGGTCGCGACGCTCGGCGCTGCCCTGGCCGAGCGCGGTCAACGCGTGCTGCTGGTGGACCTGGACCCGCAGGCTTGTCTGACCTTCTCGGTCGGAATCGACCCGGAGGACCTGGACAAGTCGATCCACCACGTCCTGCTCGGCGGCGTGAAGGCACGTGATGTCCTGGTGGAGTTCGACGACGCGCCGGACCTGCTGCCGGCGACGATCGAGTTGGCCACCGCGGAGGTGCAACTCGCCCGGGAAAGCGGTCCGGAGCAGGTGCTGCGAACCGCGTTGCGTCCACTGCGAGCGTCGTATGACTGGATCATCGTGGACTGCCCGCCGACCCTCGGACTCCTGACGGTGAACGGGCTGTCCGCGGCGTCCGACGTACTGATTCCGTTGCAGTGCGAGACGTTGGCACATCGTGGCGTAGGGCAACTACTTGACACGATTCACGACGTCCAGCGACTGACGAACCCGGAACTCACCGTGCTCGGGGTCCTGCCGACCCTGTACGACGGGCGGACGACGCATGCGCGCGCCGTACTGGAGACGATCGCCGACACGTATTCGCTGGACGTGCTCGAGCCGGCGATCCCGAAGTCGATCCGGTTCGCGGAGGCGCCGGCGATCGGCGAGACCGTGCTGAACACGGCGCCGGCCTCGCCCGGTGCGAAGGCCTACCGGGCGCTGGCCGGCGCGTTGCTCTGACCTACCGCCCGCTGTCGGGAGCCTGCGAGGGGGCAAGCGCCGGCTGACGACGCAGGCGGTGCCGGAACCTCCACAGCGGTACGACGATCAGCGCGAGCAGCACCAGGAACGGCAGGACCGCGCCGAGCGCGGTTGCCAGCACGGCGAACGTGGTGGTGAACGCGTCCCAGCCGCCCTTCAAGCCGGCCACGAACCCACGGTCCGGGTCGGTGCGCACCGCCGGCTCGCCCTTCGCGGTCAGGGTGAGCGTGAGGGTGGCGAGTTCGGTCTGCAGGGCGAGGTTCTTCTGCTTGGCCAGCAACGACTCCAGGTCGGCCTCGCGCCGGGTCAGTTCGTTCTCCACGGAGACGATCTCGCCGATTGTGTTCGCCCTGGCGAGCAGGGTGCGCATCCGTTCCAGGCTGGCGCGCTGGGAGGCGATCCGGCTCTCCACGTCGACCACCTGCTCGGTGACGTCGCTGGACTCCTGGTGGATCTGCAAACGCGTGCCGAGTTCGGACAGCCGCTGGATCGCGGTCTCGTACGACGCGGTCGGGACCTTCAGGACCAGGTTCGCCCGGGTGATCTTGCCCTTGTCGTCGCTGCCGGTGTCCTCCGAGGCGACCTGTCCCCGGAGGCTGGTGACCGCCGTGATCGCCTTCTGCCGTGCGTTGTTGACGTCGCCGGTCTCGACGGTCAGTGACCCCGTCTTGATGATCGCCCGCGTGATGGTCGGCTGGGCTCCGGGCTTGTCCGGCGCCTGCGGTGCGCTGCCGGTGCCCTTGCCGTCGGACGCCTCACCGGCTCCCGTGCCCTGCCGGTCGGCCGGCGCGGCCGCCGACCCCGCCTCGCTGGTGCTGTTGTCGTCACCGGCGCTGCAGCCGGTCAGCAGCACCAGCGTCGCTACCGCCACCCCGACTGCGCAGACTGAGGAACCCTTGATCCGCCTCATCACCCATGCCCCTCTCTCGTGGTTACCGCTTGGACGGCAACCGAGGGGCAGGCTGTTGCAGGCTCAGATCACCTTTCAGCCACAGTCAGGCGACAGCCGGGTCACTCGGGCGCTGTGAACGTCGGCAGAGTCGGGCTCGTCCGTGGCTCCGGCACACTCGCCTTCGCGCCCTTCGGCTCCGCGCGCTTCGGCTCGGCGGCCTCGGGCTCGGACGACGTGGATTCCGGGGCCTTGAACTCCGCGGTCTTGCGCGTCCGCGCCCGGGTCCGCTTGACCGGCTTCTCGGCCGACTCCGCCGCCTCGGCGACGGCGTCACCAGCAGACGCGTCGACTACCGCGTCGGCGGTTGCCTCAGAAGCTGTCGTGGATTTCCGGGTCCGGGTGCGCTTGGCCGGCTTCTCGGCTTGCTGCTCAGCGTCCGCCTCGGCGAGGGCTTCACCAGCGGGCGCGTCGACTGCCACGTCAGCGGTCGCCGTGGCGTCAGAAGCTGCCGCGGACTTGCGGGTCCGGGTGCGCTTGGCCGGCTTCTCGGCCGACTCCGCCGCCTCGGCGCCGGCGTCATCAGCAGGTGCGTCGACCGCGTCGACTACCGCGTCGACTACCGCGTCGGCGGTTGCGTCAGTGGTGCCCGCGGACTTGCGGGTGCGGGTGCGCTTGCGGGGTTTGCGGTCGCGGGGCGCCTCGGCGGCCTCGGTGGACGACTCCTCAGTCGGCGGCACCTGCGTCTTGGTGGTGACGTCGGCCTCCGACTTCTCCTCGCCCTCGACCGGCCGGCCCGCCCGCAACCGCTTGCGGGTCCGGCTCCGCTTCCGCGTCGCCCGGTCACCGCTCTCCTCGGTACGGCGCTGGGGCCGCTCCTCCCGGGGTTCGCGGGCCGGGGCGATCCGGCCCTTCGCCTCGGACGGGATGCCCAGGTCGTGGTACAGCTCCGGCGACGTCGAGTAGATCTCCTGCGGCTCGTCGTACGGCAGGTCGAGCGCCTTGTTGATCGTCTTCCACCGGGTCAGGTCCGCCCAGTCGACGAAGGTGATCGCGATGCCGCTCGCACCCGCGCGGCCGGTCCGGCCGATCCGGTGGATGTAGGCCTTCTCGTCCTCGGGGCAGGTGTTGTTGATGACGTGCGTCACGCCTTCGACGTCGATGCCGCGGGCAGCCACGTCGGTGCAGATCAGTACGTCGATCTTGTCGCCGCGGAACCGCATCAGCGCCCGCTCGCGGGCCTGCTGGTTCAGGTCGCCGTGGATCGCGGCCGCCTTGAACCCACGGTCCTGCAGGTCGTCGGTCAGCCGCGACGCCTCGCGCTTGGTCTTGCAGAAGATCATCACCCGGCCGCGGTCCTCGGCCTGCAGGATCCGGGCCAGCACCTCGGGCTTGTCCAGCTCGTGCGCCCGGTAGACGAACTGCGCCGTCGTGGGCACCATCTCGGTGTCCTCGTGCGACTCCGCCCGGATGTTCAGCGGGTGCCGCATGTGGGTGCGGGCCAGCCCGATCACCGCCGACGGCATCGTTGCCGAGAACAACATGGTCTGGCGCAGCTCGGGGGTCTTGCGCAGGATGCGTTCCACGTCCGGCAGGAAGCCGAGGTCGAGCATCTCGTCGGCCTCGTCCAGCACCAGCACCTTGATGTGGCTGAGGTCCAGGACACCGCGGTTCGCCAGGTCCAGCAGGCGTCCCGGCGTACCGACGACGACGTCGACGCCCTTCTTCAGCGCGTCCAGCTGCGGTTCGTACGCGACCCCGCCGTACACGGTCAGGATCCGGACGGTGCGGACGGTGGAGGCGGTCTCCAGGTCCTTGGCGACCTGGATGGTCAGCTCGCGGGTCGGGGTGACGACCAGCGCCTGCGGCTTGCCGGGGGCGGCGAGCTCGGTGTAGTCGGGCTCGCCGGGGGAGATGGTGCGCTGCAGCAGCGGGATGCCGAAGCCGAGCGTCTTGCCGGTCCCGGTCCGGGCCTGGCCGATCAGGTCGGTGCCCATCAGGGCCACTGGGAGCGTCATCTCCTGGATCGGAAACGGCTCCACGATGCCGACGCGGTCGAGCGCGTCACAGATCTCGGGCAGTACCCCGAGCTCTCGGAAGGTGGTCAGGCTGATCGCCTCTCACATGCTTGTACGGACAGTTGCTCAGTGGGCCGGGCGCCAGGGGTGTTTCAACCCCGTCGTGAGGCGCGGGGACACTGTGCAAGCACCTCGCACCAGCTTGCCCGTCTGGGCGCGTCACCGGCGAATCGCTCACCAGTGTAACCGCTAGACCTGTCAACGCCGCCTCGTGTGGTTTGCACCACTCTCTGCTGCCGGTCGGACCGGGTGCCGGGCATCCCGCTTTCCCGCCCTCCTCCGATCCTGTCGGGAAGAGCTGCGGAAGAAGTGTGCTTTACGCCACTCGGGGCCGGGTCCAGATAGGGTGCCGGGCATGGAGCAGACGGCCTTTGATGATCCCGCCTACCGGGCCGCGGCGGTGGATCTGCTGGGAGTGCTCGCGTACGGCGAGCTGACCGCGTTCGAGCGGATCGCCGAGGACGCCAAGCTGGCGCCGACGCTGAACGACAAGGCGGAGCTCGCCGCGCTGGCGACGACCGAGTTCGGGCACTTCGTGCAGTTGCGGGACCGGCTGGTCGCGCTCGGGGTGGACCCGATGGAGGCGATGCAGCCGTTCGTCACCCCGCTGGACGCGTTCCACGACCACACCGCGCCCTCGGACTGGCTGGAGGGCCTGGTCAAGGCGTACGTCGGGGACGGCCTGGCGAACGACTTCTACCGCGAGATCGCGTCGTTCGTGGACGCCGAGACCAGGGCCCTGGTGCTCGAGGTGTTCGCCGACTCCGGGCAGGCCGAGTTCGTGGTCGACCGGGTCCGGGCCGCGATCGAGGAGGACCCGAAGGTCGGTGGCCGGCTGGCGCTGTGGGGACGCCGCCTGGTGGGTGAGGCCCTGAGCCAGGCGCAGCGGATCGCCGCCGACCGCGACTCGCTGGCCGCTTTGCTGGCCGGCAGCGTCGACCGCCCCGGCCTGGACCTGGCCGCGATCGGCCGCATGTTCACCCGCCTCACCGAGGCCCACACCGCCCGCATGACCGCCCTCGGCCTGCAGCCGTGACATGACCGCCGCCCTCGGCCTGCAGCCATAAGAGGCCCCGCTCCGGACATGCCGACCGGCCGCCACCAGCGGTGACGGCCGGGCGAAAGGCGAGGTCAGACCGAGCGGGCCTTGCCTCGTCCGGTGACCATAGCGGCAATGACGACGAGCACCGCGGCGACGATGATGCTGACGATCCAGCGGATCCAGTCGATCCCGCTGGTGGCTTCGACGCCGAGCGCCGCGGCCACGTAGTAACCGATCAGGACACCACCGATGCCACACAGCACGGTGAGCCACAGCGGGATGTTGTCCCTGTCGCCTGGGGCGACGAACTTGCCGAGCAGGCCGATAATGATGCCGGCCACGATCACACCGATGATTTCCATGACGCTGGCTCCTCCTTGTGACGACCGCGTCCACGCGGCGTGACGATTGTCTCGCCGCACCGGAACGGTTACCGGTGACGGACACGCGCAAACGTCATTGCGATCAGGCTTCGCCGGATTGCAACCCGGCGTCAGGAGGACGTCGGTCAGATCGCGCCGAATCCGACCTTGCGAATCGACACCTCACCGATCTCGACGTACGCGAGCCGGTCGGCGGGCACGATCACCCGGCGGCCCTTCTCGTCGGTCAGCTGCAACAGCCCCGTCCCGCTGCTCAGCGCCTGCGCGACCGCCTCCTGGACCTCGTCCGGGCTCTGCTCGCTCTCCAGCACCAACTCACGATTGGCGTGCTGCACGCCGATCTTGACCTCCACGAAACCCTCCGGGCACGTTCCGACCGGCGGCTCTCGCCGGTGACGGTTCGAGCCTATCCGCTGGGCGCCGTCGGCTCTCACCCGTCCGCCGAGAGCAGAACCCGGCTGACTCAGCTCTCGGTGCGCGGGAAACCGCCGATGCCGCGCCAGGCGAGCGAGGCGACCAAGTCGGCGGCGTGCTCCTGCGGCAGGGTCGGATTGTCGGCGGCCAGCCAGTACCGGGCGCTGACCTGGGCCATGCCGACCAGACTGACGGCCAGGACCATCGACTGCTCGCGGTTCAGGCCGGCGTCCGCGCTGATCACCTCGGACACCGCTTCGGCGCAGGCGTGGGTGACCCGGTCGACCCGCTCCCGCACGGCCGGCTCGTTGGTCAGGTCCGACTCGAACACCAGCCGGAAGGCGCCCTGCGCGTTCGCCACGTAGTCGTAGAACGCGTGCATCGTGGCCGTGACCCGCTGCTTGTTGTCGTCGGTCGACTTCAGCGCGTCCCGGACCGAGGCGATGATCGCATCGCAGGAGGTGTCCAGCAGTGCGAGGTACAGCTCGAGCTTGCCCGGGAAGTGCTGGTACAGGACCGGCTTGGAGACGCCGGCGCGGTCGGCGATGTCGTCCATCGCGGCGGCGTGGTAGCCGTTCGCGACGAAGACCTCCTGGGCCGCCTCGAGCAGTTGCGCGCGGCGGGCCAGCCGCGGCAGGCGGCTGCCGCGCTTGGGCGCGGTCTCGGGTGTCGTCGACACGTCGGCTCCTTCGATGGTGCGGCACGGCGGTCGGGTTGGACCGCCGGGTCGTTCCCCGAATCCTACCCAGCGGTCATCCCGGCCAGTAGCTTCCCCGCCGGTCGGCGTTCCATCGTGGTACCGGGCGCCGTTCCGGCGTACTGGTCCGCTCGGGTCAGCGGTAGTCGTCCTCGCCGTCGTCGCCGATGTCGCGGCGCTGGTCGTCCACGTCGGCCGGGTCGGCCTCGATCGGTACACCGGAGTCGTCGGGGCGGCCGTCCACCGCGGCCGGGCTCAGGCGTTGCTCCAGTACGTCGGCCTCGGGGGCGTCGTCGGGGACGCTGTCGAAGCCTGGACCCTCGTAGTCGGGCTCGCTGGTCATGCGACGGACTCTCCTCTCGGGTACGACGGTCACGAACAGTGTGCAGCGGTTACAGCGGATACGACGGTAGCGGCTTCGGGTCGTCGTACAGGCCTTCCAGCACGTCGCCGTACTCCTCGATCCGGGCCAGCACCTCGTGCGGCAGGAACCTGAGCTCCTCCGGCGAGGTGGCCGACGCTACCTCGTCCCAGTCGATCGGTGTCGACACCCGCGGCTCGTCGGCGCCGCGCAGCGAGTACGGCGCGAGCGTGGTCTTGGCGCTGTTGTTCTGGCTCCAGTCGATGAACACCTTGCCGGGACGGAGCGCTTTTGTCATGTTGGCGGTCACGTTCTCCGGCAGGGCCTCGGCCAGCTGCTCCGCAAGCTGCTTGGCGAACGCACTGGTCTTCTTGGACGACGCCGGCTCGATCGGCACGTACAAGTGCATGCCCTTGTTGCCCGACGTCTTCGGCCAGCCCTCGAGCCCGAAGTGGCTCAGCAGCTCGCGCAGTGCGAGTGCCACGTCGCAGCACTCGACGATGGTGGCTCCCGGACCCGGGTCGAGGTCGAACACGATCAGGTCGGCCTGTGGATCCTTGCCGTGGTTCGACAGGCCGATCCGCCACTGCGGCACGTGCAACTCGAGTGCGGCCAGGTTGGCCAGCCACACCACGGTCTGTACGTCGTCGGCCACCACGAAGTCGGCCTCGTCCCGGCCGGTCGAGCTACCGGGGGTCGGCAGCGTCACCGTCCGCACCCAGGACGGCGTACCTCTCGGGGCGTTCTTCTCGAAGAAGTACGCCGCCTCGGTGCCGTCGGGCCACCGCTTGCGGGTCAGCGGACGGTCGGACAGGTGTGGCAGCAGCAGTGTGGCGACCTGGTGGTAGTAGTCGATCACCTCGGCCTTGGTGAAGCCGGTCTGCGGGTACAGCACCTTCCCGAGGTTGGTGAGCTTCAACGTCTGCCCATCGACCTCGGTGGTCAGTTGCTTCGGCGCGGCTGCCATGCCTCCCAGTCTCCACCAGCAGGGCGTTCTAACGGGCCAACCTTCGGACTGCCTGTCGCCCGGGACCGCGTTCTACCATGGGTTGCGTGGAGAGTTACGCGGCAGTAACCGGTGGCGCGGTCCGGCTCGGGGCGCAGGAATGGCCCGCCCGGCGGGTGCGGGTCGCGGGGGTCGATCTGCTGGTCAGGGAGGCTCCGGGCGCGGCGACCGAGCTGCCGCCGGCATTGTTCGTGCACGGGCTCGGTGGCTCGTCGCTGAACTGGACGGCGTTGGGCCTCCTGCTCAACGACACGATCCGCGGGATCGCGCCCGACCTGCCCGGGTTCGGGCGTACGCCGCTGTCCGGCGTCACCGGGATCAACGAGCAGGCCGACGTACTGATCCAGCTGATGGAGCAGGAGTTCGACCGGCCGTTGCATCTGTTCGGGAACTCGATGGGTGGAGCCACGTCGGTCGCCCTGGCCGCACGCCGGCCGGATCTGGTCGCGTCCCTCACGCTGATCTCGCCCGCACTGCCCCATCCGCGCGCCTCCGCGAGCGCCGTGTGGTTCGCGGCGGTCGCCACGCCCAGGCTGGGGCAGGTGGTGCTGGAGCAGACCCGGCGGCTGCCGTTCGACCGGCGGTTCCAGGCGTCGTTGACACTGCTGTTCGGCGATCCGCGCTCGCTTCCGCCCGAGGTGAAGGCGGCGTACGAGGCGGAGTTGCGCCGCCGCGACACGGACCCGTGGGGGATGCTGGCGACGGTGCAAGGGGCCCGGAGCATCCTGCGGTCGTCGCTGGCGCCGCGGCGCCGGTCGCTGTGGGCCGACGCGGCGCGGGTCGAGTGCCCGGTGCTGCTGGTGTACGGCGGCAGGGACCGGTTGGTCGACGCCCGGATCCGGACCAAGGCGCAGCGGACGTTCCGGGACGCGCGGCTGCTCTACCTGCCGCAGTCGGGGCACGTCGCCCAGATGGAACACCCCGAACTGGTCGAGCGTGCCTTCCGCCAACTGATCAGTTGATCGAGTCGCAGCTGTGGCCGGACTGAGACACGGTTGAGCGGCTGGTCGGATCAACTTTCCTCTCGCTCATGGAGTCGGACGAACACCGTGTTCGTCGAACGAGAGGACCACTGTGCGGGTAACGGGCAGACTCATCAGAAGCCTGTCGCTGGGGATGGTCGCACTACTGGGTGTGGGGACGTTGCAGGCGAACGCCGCCCAGGTACTTCCGCCATCATCAGTTGCTAAGGGCAATAATTGGGACGTCCGGCCGGTGGCCGGGGGTTATCAGCTCACCCTGCGCCTGGAAGCGCCGGCGCCGATGCGCGCGTCGCTGCCGCTGCTGGCGGTGAACGGCGTACCGATCGGGGTGGCCAGGCAGTCGCCGGACCAGCGGACGCTGACCTTGGTCACAACCGATCAGGCCGTGTTGACGGCGCGCGACGTACGGCTGGTCTGGTCGGGTGACCTCGGCAAGAGCAGCGGCCGGAGCCGGATCCAGGCGGTCGGACCGACCGACGCGGACTGGTTGAAGGCGCGGCAGGGACCGTTGCTGAAGGACGATCCGGGTGCGCTCGGCAGGTATCAGGTCACCACCTCGGAGTACGACCTGGGTGACGAGGCCGTCTACCTTCCTGGCCTCAAGCAACGGTCCGAGCTGCGCGGGAAGGTGTACTCGCCGCGCGGTGCGATCGGTCCGCGGCCGTTGGTGATCTTCCTGCACGGCCGGCACCAGTACTGCTACGGCGACGACGTCACCCCGTCGGACAAGCCATGGCCGTGTCCGGCCGGCGCGAAGCCGGTGCCGAGCTTCCGCGGGTACGACGGCCCCGCCAAGGCGCTGGCGAGTCAGGGCTATCAGGTCGTGTCGATCAGCGCCAACGCGGTCAACGCGTACGACGGTGACGTCTACGACTCGGGTGCGCAGGCGCGGGCGGAGCTGATCCTGGATCACCTGGCGTTGTGGAAGAAATGGGCGACGATCGGCGGTGGGCCGTTCGGCCGCACGTTCGTCGGCAAGGTGAACCTGCAGAACATCGGTCTGATGGGTCACTCCCGCGGTGGTGAAGGTGTCGCCCGGGCTGCTGTACTCAATGCCGACCGGGGTGGCCAGTACGGCATCCGCGCCGTCCTGCCGCTCGCGCCGACCGACTTCGCTCGCGCGACCGTTCCTGGGGTCGCAATGAGCGTGCTGCTGCCGTACTGCGACGGTGACGTCTCCGACCTGCAGGGGCAGAAGTTCTACGACGACACCCGCTACTCCGTGACCGGTGACACCGCGCCGCGCTCGACTGTGACGGTGCTCGGCACCAACCACAACTTCTTCAACACCGAGTGGACGCCGGGGCAGTCGGAGGCGCCGTCCAACGACGACTGGTTCGGTGACGTCAACGAGTCGCCCTGCGGTGCCAAGTACGCGGGCCGGTTGACGGCGAAGGAGCAGCAGGCCGTCGGTACGGCGTACATCGCGGGCTTTTTCCGGTTGCAGCTCGGCCGGGAGACGCAGTTCCTGCCGCAGTTCGACGGGTCAGACGCACGGGCCGCCTCGGCCGGGCGGGCCGTCGTACGCGTGGTGTCGCAGGCTCCTCTACCGTCGCGGCGGGACGTGAACGCGCTCGACAAGGCTCTGCCGGCCGGTGCGGTGAGTGGCAGGGCGTCGGCGACGGTCTGTGCGGGTGTGAGCCAGCCGTCTGGCCGGACTGCCGAGACACCGACGTGCATGACGACGGACGACTGGGCCAACGCTCCGCACTGGGGTGCTGCCTGGTACGCCGCTCGTACACCAACCACTGCGGTGACCAGGTTGAGCTGGACTGGGACTGACGGCGTACTGCGGCTGGACCTGCCGGCTTGGCAGCGCGACGTACGACGGTTTGCCGCGTTGTCGTTTCGTGCGGCGCCTGACCCGGTTGGTGCGCCGAAGACTGATCTGAGTGTGCGCGTGGTGGACGGGCGCGGCCGTGCGGCCGTCGTACCCGTGTCTGCCGTCAGTGACGCGCTGGTGCGGATGCCGGGGCGTGAGGACAGTGGGCTGCCGAAGAACCTGTTGCGGACCGTGCGGATCCCGGTGGGGTTGCTGAAGGGCGTCGACCTACGTGACGTGCGGGCTGTCGAGTTGCGGACGGACCGGGTGGCGCGTGGGTCGGCGTATGTGAGTGATGTCGCGTTCTCGTCGCCTGGAGTGGGGCTGTCGGCTCCTGCCCGGTTGCTGCCGCGGCTGTCCGCGTCGAGTGTGACGGTGAAGGAGGGCGACGCGGGGACGAAGTCGATGGACTTCTGGGTGACGCTGTCGCGGCCGACCATCCGTCCGGTCAGTGTGTACGTCGAGACGAACGGCGACCTCGGGACGGCTGTCGGGGATGTCACTCGGCGGTTGGTGTTCAAGCCGGGGCAGGTGCGGCAGAAGGTGAGCGTGCCTGTGGTGGGGAACACCCGGGACAGCTACGACCTGCCGTTCAGTCTGGTGCTGTCGGCGCCGCGGGAGGCGTTGCTGGACCGGTCGTTCGGGCACGGGCTGGTGATCGACGACGACGCCACGCCGACGCTGACGGTCGGGAACACGTCCGCGAACGAGAAGGCGGGGACGCTGCGGTTCCCGGTGACGCTGTCGGCGCCGAGCGACAAGTTCGTCAGTGTCTTCGGCGTCCTGAACGACGGGACGGCGGTGATCCGGAAGGACTTCGCCGGCGCGTACGACGACGGATCCAACCCGCCCGACCGCACGGTCGACGGCTACGTCGAACCCGGCAAAACCACCGGCGAGCTCACCGTCCGCCTGGTGAACGACAAGGTGAAGGAGCCGACCGAGACCTTCACCGTCACCCTCACGAAGGCAGACGGAGCCACCATCACCCTCCCCCGCAAATTCACCGCCACCATCACCGACGACGACTGACCAACCACGCCGGGCGCCTGCCGGCGCCCGGCGTGTGGATGCGCTGGGAGTGAGATGGGGGTCCCGGGATGTGGACGTAGTGGGGGGTGGTTGGGGGAGTGCGGGAACATGGGGGAGGGCCGGATGGTTGAAAACCGGAGAGCCTGACCGTCATCGTTCACGAGGAGCCGACACGTGTCACTGCCACCGCTGGTCGAACCGGCCGACGAGCTGACCATCGACGAGGTTCGCCGGTACTCGCGGCACCTGATCATCCCCGAAGTCGGGATGGCCGGGCAGAAGCGGCTGAAGAACGCCAAGGTGCTGGTGATCGGCGCCGGCGGCCTGGGCAGCCCGGCGCTGCTCTACCTGGCCGCGGCCGGTGTCGGCACCCTCGGCATCGTCGAGTTCGACACCGTCGACGAGTCGAACCTGCAGCGCCAGATCATCCACGGCCAGTCCGACGTCGGGAAGTCCAAGGCGCAGTCGGCCAAGGAGTCGATTCTCGAGACCAACCCATACACGAACGTCGTCCTGCACGAGGAGCGCCTCGACAACGACAACGTGTTCCAGATCTTCGAGCAGTACGACCTGATCGTCGACGGCACCGACAACTTCGCCACCCGCTACCTGGTGAACGACGCCGCCGTGCTGCTCGGCAAGCCGTACGTCTGGGGCTCCATCTACCGCTTCGACGGCCAGGTCAGCGTCTTCTGGGCCGAGCACGGGCCGTGCTACCGCTGCCTCTACCCCGAGCCGCCGCCACCGGGCATGGTCCCGTCCTGCGCCGAGGGTGGCGTGCTCGGCGTGCTGTGCGCGTCCGTCGGCGCCGCGCAGGTGACCGAGGCGATCAAGCTGCTCACCGGCATCGGCGACCCGTCGCTGGGCCGGCTGAACATCTACGAGGCGCTCGACCTGAACTGGCGCACCCTGAAGGTCCGCAAGGACCCGAACTGCGCCATCTGCGGTGAGAACCCGACCGTCACCGAGCTGATCGACTACGAGAGCTTCTGCGGCGCCCTGACCGAGGAGGCGGCCGACGCGGCCGTCGGCTCGACCATCTCGGTGAAGCAGCTGAGCGAGTGGATCAAGCTGAAGGACAACGGCGAGAAGGACTTCGTGCTGATCGACGTCCGGGAGCCGAACGAGTACGAGATCAACCGGATCCCGGGCTCGGTGCTGATCCCGAAGGCGGAGTTCCAGACCGGTGTCGCGCTGGAGAAGCTGCCGCAGGACAAGCAGTTGGTCTTCCACTGCAAGTCCGGTGTCCGCTCCGCCGAGGTCCTCGCGATCGCCAAGGGCGCGGGCTTCTCCCACGCCGTCCACGTGGGCGGCGGCGTGGTCGCCTGGGTCGACCAGATCGACCCGAGCCAGCCGTCGTACTGAGAATCCACCAGGCAGACAGAGGGCTGGAGCGTGATGCTCCAGCCCTCTGGCATGTCTAGAACGGCATCCGGCAGCCGGCCACGGCTTCGACGGCGAGCGGGTCGCCCGAGACTGACGGGTTGTCGTCGCGGCCCGACAGCGTTCGCATGTAGCTCACGGCGTCGACGGCGGCGCGACCGACCGGCTCGTCCCTCCCCAGCCGGTAGGTCCCGCCGCCCTGTCCGGTCAGCTCCAGTACGACGCCCGGTCGGTCGCCCCAGAACGGACCCGAAGCCTCCAGGTCGTACACGACCTGCGCGATGATCTCCTGCGCGTACGGACCCGGGTCGAAGGAGCGCCCGAGCGCCTGGCACACGTCGTCGCGGTGCATCCACAGGTCCCGCGCCAGCAGGATGTCCTGCACATATCCCAGCGACATCCGAGGCGTGTCCTCCACCTGCATCGTGATCCGCCGCATCAGCTCCGGCTGGCGCGAGATCTTCCGCGTCGCCTTCGCCCACACCTTGTCGAACAGCGCCCGCAGCTCGTCCGGCGGCGTACCGCGATGCTCGTCGGCCTGCACCATCATGTGCGCGTCGAACCGCGGCAGACCCGGGTAGACCCGCTTCGCCTTCCGGAACCGGCGCGGGAACGACCACGGCTTGATCACGTCCTCCGCCTGCCCGATCAGGTGCCCGGCGATGTCGGCGACGTCCCACTCGTCGCAGACCGTACGCCGGTGCCACTCGTCCCCCTCGAGTGACGCCAGCAGGTCGTGCCACGCCCGGATCTCCGCGTCCCGGTGGACCCGGCTCCGCTCCCGGCCGGACCGGCCGATTTCCCCCGCGAGTACTGCGGTCATGGTTCCCCCTACTGTGGTGCGTAGCGCTGGTAGAACATCTCGAGTACGACGGGCAGCAGCCTGCTGAACCGTCCTTCCTCGAACGACGCGTCGGGCTGGTTCGCGATCTGTTGCGAGAGCAGCCCGGCGATCAACGAGGTGTAGAGGGCGACGCCCTCGTCACTGGCCACGTCCGGGCGGAGGTGGCCGGCGTCCACCATCCGCTGCAGATGGTCGCGAAGGTCCTGTATCGACTCCTTCGCCGGGGCGAACGCTTCCGGGCTTGGCTCGAATCCGGGGATCGTGCGCCAGAACAGCAGTTGCGAGTAGACCTGGTGCTCGAGGCACCACCGGCAGAACGCGGTTGCCGTGATCAAGCCGAGCTCGAGCGGGTCGTCGGTGTCCGCCTCGTCGTACGCGCTCCGGTAGGCGTCGCGCACCAGTTCGTTGCCGCGCTGGAAGAGGGCGTCGTAGATCGCCATCTTGGACGGGAAGTACTGGTACAGCGACGGCGGCTGCATGCCGAGCCGCCGCGCCACCGCGGACAAGCTGAGCGCCGCGACGCCCTCGGTCTCCATCAGCTCGATGGCGACCTCCAGGATCTCCTCGATCGTCGCCTGCCGGCGGCGCGTCCTGCGGTCCAGCCCAGCGGTGCTCATACACTGAGGAAAACCTAAAGGTATTAGGGAAGTCAATACCTCGTAGGTTTCGCCGGATTTGTCCGCGCCGGGACGTAGTGTCGTGACATGTGCAGAAACATCACCGTTCTCCGGGGACTCGAGCCGGCCGCCACCTCTGAGGAGATCTACGCGGCCGCGTTGCAGTACGTGCGCAAGGTGACCGGCGTCGGCTCGCTGAGCTCGACGACGCGCGAGCCGATCGAGCGGGCCGCGACCGAGGTCGCCCGGATCACCGAGCAGTTGCTGGCAGAGATGCCGGAGCGCCGGAACCCGCCGCAGACCGTGCCGCCGCTGCGGCGCCCCGAGGTGCGGGCGCGGCTCGGCCTCGACTAGGACCGACCGTGGGGGGAGAGGTGCTCGCCGGTCGCCGCCGGCAGCTCCTGGTGTTCGGGCTGACGATCGTCGGCGTGCTGCTGGCGATGATCAACACCAACGCCCAGGCCGAGCTGATCCGCCGGCGGCAGGACAGTTGCGACGGCACGCTTCCGCTCCCGACGGCGGCGTACGTGCTGGGCTTCGCCGGTCTCGCCGTCGGCGCCGTCGCACTCTTCCTCCTGATCCGCTGGTTCGGTCACAGCCGCCAGCCGATCGCGCTCATCCTCTTCGCCACCGCGACCGCGGCCGTCGTCTTCGAGGTCTTCGCCCTCGTCACCGCCTTCCAGGAAGGCCGCCCGGCCCCTCCGCTGTGCGGTGGCTGACCGACCACCTCGTGCAGGGTCGGTCCGAGCGGGTAGGGTCCTTCTCGGGAAACGGTTACCTACAAGGAGGCCGGGATGCGGTTCGCGATCAAGACGAGGCCGGAGCACACCTCCTGGCAGCGGATGCGGGACGTGTGGATCGCCGCAGACGACTTCGAGATCTTCGAGTCCGCCTGGCACTGGGACCACTTCTACCCGTTGAGCGGTGACATGGCCGGCCCCAACCTCGAGGCCTGGACGACCCTGGCCGCACTCGCCCAGGCGACCAAGCGGATCCGGGTCGGCTGCCAGGTGACCGGGATGATCTACCGGCATCCGGCCGTGCTGGCGAACATGGCCGCGACCACCGACATCATTTCCGGCGGCCGGCTCGAACTCGGTGTCGGCGCGGGCTGGAACGAGATGGAGACCGCCGCCTACGGCATCGAGCTGTACCCGTTGAAGGAGCGGTTCGACCGGTTCGACGAGGGCGTGCAGGCGATGATCGCGCTGCTCACCGAGAAGGTCGCGAACTTCGACGGCAAGTACGTCAAGCTCACCGACGCGTACTGCGAGCCGAAGGCGGTGCAGACCCCGCATCCGCCGATCACGATCGGCGGCAAGGGCCCGAAGCGCACGCTGCGCGCGGTCGCCCGCTGGGCTCAGCACTGGAACGTCATCGTGCCGAGCCCGGAGGAGTGGAAGCCGCTCAAGGAGGTGCTGGTCAACCACTGTGAGGACGTCGGCCGCGACGTCAACGAGATCACGTGTTCGGTCAACGTCCGGATCGAGCCGGACCAGCCTCTCGACGCGGCGGTCGCCCAGGCGGCGGCGTACGGCGAGGCCGGCGTCGACCTGGTCGTCATGAACCTCCCGCTCGACGCGCCGCCGTCGATCGTCGAACCGCTCGCGAAGGCCCTGGCGCCACTGGCCTGAACTGTCCTCGGTCCCCGCTAGGTTGGGCTCCGTGGACAGGGAGGAGTACGTCGAAGCGGTGCTGCGGGCCGTGGAGTCGATCCCGCCGGGCAGCGTCGCGACGTACGGCGACATCGCCGAGTTCGTCGGCCAGGGCGGACCACGCCAGGTCGGCGCGATCATGCGCGAGTACGGCGGGAGCGTGCCGTGGTGGCGGGTGATCCGGGCCAGCGGCGTACCGGCCGACGAGGTGGGTGACGAGCAACTGCATCGTCTCCGCTCGGACGGCGTACGCGTCACCAACGGCCGCGTCGACCTCCGTAAGTTTCGCTGGCATCCCGAGACGCGCTGAAACACGCCGGCGGTGCGACGGCCCCGCCCCGGACCCCCGCACCGCCGACGCCGGCCGGCGGTTGAGGATGCCGGCCTGCGAATCGTTTGATGCACGAATCGGGCCCGAAGTTGTCCGCAGTCCGGTGAGTTCCGGTGGCGCGGTGTGTGCCGATCGGGATTGTCGGTGGGGTCTGATGGGATGTGGCGGTGGTCAGCAGACAGGGGTCCCGGTACCGGTTGGTTCGGGCAGAGCGGCGTACGGCGGATGCCCCTGTCCTGGATGCGGATCAGCAGGCGGTGGTGGATCATCCCGGCGGACCTTTGCTGGTGCTGGCCGGGCCCGGGACCGGGAAGACGACGACGCTCGTCGAGGCTGTTGTCGACCGGGTGCGCAATCGCGGGCTGAGTCCCGACCAGGTGCTGGTGCTGACGTTCGGGCGCAAGGCGGCGACCGAGTTGCGCGACCGGATCACCGGCCGGCTCGGGCGGACGACGCGGGTGATGCCGTCCATGACATTCCACTCCTTCTGTTATGCGTTGCTGCGACGGTTCACCCCGGCCGACGCGTTCGACGTACCACTGCGTCTTCCGTCCGGTCCTGAGCAGTCTTTGCGGTTGAGCGAGGCGCTGGCCGGCAGCCGTGAGGTCGGTGCGGTGCACTGGCCGAGGAGCTTGCATCCGGCGCTGAAGACGCGCGGTTTCACCGACGAGGTGCAAGCGGTGATCGGCAAGGCGCGCCAACTCGGGCTCGACCCGGAGGACCTGTCCGCGATCGGCCGATCCGCGGAGCGGGCCGAGTGGGTCGCGGTCGGCGACTTCTTCGAGGAGTACCTGCAGATCCTCGACCACGAGCAGGTGCTGGACTACTCCGAGCTCATCCACCGGGCGGTGATCCTGGCCCAGCAGCCGCAGGTCAAGGCCAAGCTGCGCAACGAGTTCAAAGCCGTCTTCGTCGACGAGTACCAAGACACCGACCCCGGTCAGACGCAGTTGCTGCAGGCGATCGCCGGTGACGGCGGGGACCTCGTCGTGGTCGGTGACCCGGACCAGTCGATCTACACCTTCCGCGGCGCCGACGTCCGCGGTCTGCTGCGCTTCCCCGACGAGTTCCGTACGGCGGACGGCGCCGAAGCGGCCCAGATCGCGCTCGGCACGACCCGCCGCTTCGGTACGACGCTGCAACGCGTGTCCCGCAACGTCGTCAGCCGGCTCGGTGTCCCGGGGACGCTGGATCGCGACACGTTCGAACGGTTCCGCAACCCGGACGCGAGCGGCTGTGTGTACGGCGCCGGCAAGGTCGAGGCGAATCTGTACTCGACCAGCGGGGCTGAGCTCGAGCACATCGCGGACCTGCTCCGGCGAGCACACGTGCAGGACGGTGTCGGCTGGCAGGAGATGGCAGTGCTGGTGCGGTCCGGGAGTCGTTCGATCCCGCCGTTGCGTCGCGCGCTCGCGGCGGCGGGGATCCCGGTCGACGTGGCCGGTGACGAGCTGCCGTTGTCCCGCGAGCCCGCCGTCCGTCCGATGCTGCTCGCGCTGCGTGCCGTCGCGGATCCGTCCACGTTGACGGTGGACGTCGTACGGGCGCTGGCGTTGTCGCCGTTGGGGGCGATGGATGCCGGACAGTTGCGCCGGTTGGCCCGGGTGCTGCGGCAGCGCGATCGCGAGGCCGCGGCCGGTCAGCGGTTGCCGCGGTCGTCGGACGAGCTGTTGCGGGAAGCGCTGATGAATCCGCTGCTGCTCGACGAGCAGGCCTCACCGGCGGAGGCGCGGTTCGCGGCCCTCGGCGAACGGTTGCTGAAGGCAAGGAACATCGTGAACGCGGGCGCGGCGCCGGACGAGGTGATGTGGTTGCTGTGGTCGGACTCGCCGTGGATGCGGCGGCTCCGCGGCCAGGCGAACTCCGGAGGGGAGACGGCCCGGGCCGCCAACCGTGACCTGGACTCGCTGTGTGCCTTGTTCGACGCGGCGAGCCGGGCCGAGGAGCAGGTCGGCTTCAAGGGTGTGTCGGCGTTCCTGAGCGAGCTGGAGTCGCTGGACATCGCGGCGGACAACCGGTTCGACGGGACGTACCGGGAGGCCGGCGTGCAGCTGATGACCGCACACCGGTCGAAGGGTCTGCAGTGGCGGCTCGTCGTGGTGGCGAGTGTGCAGGAAGGGCAATGGCCGGATCTGCGGCGGCGCGGTTCGTTGCTGGAGCCGGACCGGCTCGGGCCGGACGGCCTGGTGGAGCCCTTGTCGGCCGGCGCGTTGCTCGCGGAGGAGCGGCGGCTGTTCTACGTCGCGATCACCCGGGCCCGGGAGCGGTTGATCGTGACCGCGGTGCAGGCGCCGGAGGCCGACGGGGACCAGCCGTCACGATTCCTGGCCGAGCTGGACATTCCTTTGAAGCTGGTCGCGGGGCGGCCGCGACGACCGTTGTCGCTGTCCGGCCTGGTCGCGGATCTTCGCTGCGTGCTGGCGGATCCGGCGTCGTCGCCCGCGTTGAAGCGGGTCGCGGCCGATCGACTGGCGCAGCTCGCCGATGCCGTCGACGATCGCGGTCAGCCATTGGTGCCGACGGCGGATCCGTCGCGGTGGTGGGGCGTGCGGGAGCGGACCCGATCCACGAAGCCGATCGCCGATCCCGACCTGCCGGTGCCGTTGTCGGGGAGTGCGCTGACGACGATCGTGGACTGTCCGCTGCGGTGGTTCCTGCAGCGGCGGGCCGGTGGTGAGACGCCCAGTACGTCGGCGATCGGGTTCGGCATGGTGTTGCACACCCTGGCCGACGCGGTCGCGACCGGGACGTTGCCGCCGGACGTGGACGAGCTGAACGGGTGGCTCGACAAGGTGTGGACGCAACTGGACTTCGAGTCGGCCTGGATCTCGGACCGGGAGCGGGTCGAGGCCGAGCAGGCGTTGCGGCGGTTCGTCGCATGGCACCAAGGCCGGCCGGACCGGCGGCTGATCGGGACCGAGGTCGACTTCGACGTCCTGCTGCCGGACACCGACAAACCCGCCGTCCGGGTGAAGGGCCGGATGGACCGGATCGAGGAGGACTCCGAGGGCACGATCCGGGTGGTCGACCTGAAGACGGGTCGCTCGGTTCCGACCAAGCCGGCGCTCGAACGGCACGTCCAGCTCGCGATCTACCAGCGCGCGATCGCCTCCCGCCAGCTGAAGAAGCTCGGCGAGGACGCGGTCGCCGGCGGTGCCGAGCTGGTCCAGCTCCGGCACGACGACGGTGGTTTCCCCAAGGTCCAGCACCAGGGCCCGCTGGAGACCGACGACGACGGCCGCACCTGGCTCGACGAGGCCGTTGAGGACGCCGAGGCGATGGTCCGCTCCGAGGAGTTCGTCGCCAGACGCAACGACGGCTGCTCCCGTTGCGACGCCCGCCCGCTCTGCCCGATCCAACCCGAAGGCCGAGAGATCGTCTGATGCCCGCTGCCAAACTGGAGACCACGTCCGATCTGTGTGATCTGCTGGGGATTCCGTTCAGTGATCAACAGTTGGCGGCCATCACGGCTCCGTTGGCGCCAGGAGTGATCGTGGCGGGGGCCGGGTCGGGCAAGACGACGGCGATGGCGGCCCGGGTGGTGTGGCTGATCTGCACCGGGCAGGTGAAGCCGGAGGAAGTGCTCGGGCTGACGTTCACCAAGAAGGCCGCCAACGAGCTCGACGTACGGATCCGCGACGACCTGACGAAGGCCGGCGTACTCGGCTCGACCCTGCCGAAGGAGCAGCATCCGATCCTCGCCGCCCACCTGCGCAGCAACATCCCGAACTGGCAGCAGGAGGAGCCGGGTGAGCCGGTCGTGTCGACGTACCACGCGTTCGCCGGCACGCTGATCGCCGAGCACGGTCTCCGCCTCGGTCTCGAGCCGGACGCCCGGGTCCTGGCCGATGCGACCAGGTTCCAGCTCGCGGGTCGCGTCGTCCGGCGATCCGCCGGGCCGATCCGGTTCGCCTCGCACCACGTCCCGACCCTGGTGAACAGCCTGCTCGCGTTGGACGGGGAGCTCGCCGACCACCTGCTGCGCCCGGACGACGTACGCGAACACGACGAAGCGGTACGGCGGGAAGTCGCGGCGGCCCGGAAGCAGACGGTCGAGGTGCGCAAGCTCGCGGAGACCGCGCTGAAGCGTGGTGAGATCCTGCAACTGGTCGAGGAGTACCAGGCGTACAAGGCGGAGCGCGGCGTCGTCGACTTCGCGGACCAGATGGCATTGGGCGCGCGGCTGGCCGAGGAGTGCCCGGAGGTCGCGGTCGTCGAGCGATCGCGGTACAAGGTCGTCCTCCTCGACGAGTACCAGGACACCTCGGTCTCACAGCGCCGGATGCTGACCGCGTTGTTCGCCGGTCCTGACGGCCGCGGGCACCCGGTGACCGCGGTCGGCGACCCGTGCCAGGCGATCTACGGCTGGCGCGGCGCGTCGGTCGCGAACCTGGACGAGTTCCCGGAGCACTTCCCGAACGCCGACGGCACGCCGGCCCGCCGCTACGTGCTGAGCGTCAACCGTCGCTGCGGCAGCCGCATCCTCGCCGCCGCCAACCAGCACGCGGCCGAGCTCTACGAGCAGCATCCCGGCGTGATCCCGCTCGAAGCCCCGGAGAACGCACCTGAAGGCGCGATCACCGTCGGCCTGTTCGAGACGAGGTCGCAGGAGATCGAGTGGGTCGCCGACGCGATCGTCGCCGCCCACCGCACGCCGAACCGCCGGTGGAAGGACATCGGCGTCCTGATGCGGACGAACGTCGACCTGAGCGCGGTCCACGAAGCCCTGATCGCCCGCAAGGTCCCGGTCGAGGTCGTCGGCCTCGGCGGGCTCCTTGCGCTGCCCGAGGTGGTCGACGTCGTCGCCACCCTGCAGGCCGTCAACGACCTGACCGCCAACGCCGCGATGCTGCGGATCCTCACCGGCCCCCGCTACCGGATCGGCCACCGTGACCTCGCGCTGCTGGCCAACCGTGCCCGGGCGCTGGCCGACACCGGGGAGCGCCCGGCCGCCGACGACCTGGTCGCCGCGCTGGATGCCGCGGTCGCCGGGATGGACTCGACCGAGGTGATCTCACTCGCCGAGGCGGTCGACGATCCTGGTACCGAAGCGTGGGGCTACTCGCCCGAGGCTCTGATTCGCTTCAAGGAGTTGTCGGCCGAGCTGCACGAGTTGCGCGCTCACGCGGGCGAGCCGCTGCTGGATCTGGTCCGCCGGGTGATCAGCACGATCGGCCTGGACGTCGAGCTGACCGCGACCCCGGACCACATCGACTCCGGCCGCCGCGACCACCTGGCCGCGTTCCTGGATGCCGTGGGCAACTTCGTGTCCACCGAGTCGGACGGTTCGCTCGACGGCCTGCTGGCGTACCTGGCCGCCGAGGAGGAGTACGCCGCCGGTCTCGACCTCGCCGTACCGAGTGAGGCCGACTCGGTGAAGCTGCTGACCACGCACCGGTCGAAAGGCCTGGAGTGGCCGATCGTGTTCGTGCCGACGCTGGTGAACAAGGTGTTCCCGTCGGATCGCGGGCGGGACAAGTGGACGACGAACGCGAAAGTGCTGCCGTGGCCGTTGCGGGGCGACGCCGACACGCTGCCCGACTTCCACGACCTGTCCAACGCCGGGTTGAAGGCGTTCGCGGACGAGTGCAAGGACATGAACGCGCTGGAGGAACGGCGGCTCGGGTACGTCGCCTTCACCCGGGCGAAGGAGATCCTGGTCGCGACCGGGCACTGGTGGGGTCCCACGCAGAAGCGGCCGCGCGGCCCGTCGTCGTACCTGGAGATGCTGAAGAAGCACGCGGGTGATCGGGTCGTGGCCTGGGCCGAACAGTCGGACCTGACCGATGAGAACCCGGAGCTCGCCGAGCAGACACAGGCGCCGTGGCCGGCGCCGTACGACATGGAGGCGTACCGGCGTCGGCTGGACGCTGTCGCGCTGGTGCAGCAGGCGCGGGCCGAGGGGCCGTCGCAGGAGGCAGAGGAGTCACTGCTGCTGGACGAGCAGGCGACGGTCGCCCGGTGGGACTCCGAGATCGAGCGATTGTTGTCCGAGGCAAGGGAAAGCCGGAGCCGGAAGGCGTACGACGTGGAGCTGCCGGCCGCGCTGTCGGCGACCCAGGTGATGCGGCTGGCGAAGGACCCGGACGGCCTGGCGTCCGAGCTGGCCCGGCCGATGCCGCGCAAACCCAACCGGGCGGCGCGTTTCGGCACCCGCTTCCACGCCTGGGTGGAGAGCTACTTCGGCCAGCAACTCCTGCTCGACCCCGACGACCTGCCGGGCGCCGCGGACGAGGACATCGTCGACGACACCGACCTGACCGAACTGATGGACGCGTTCCGCAACGGTCCGTACGGCGAGACCACGCCGTACGAGATCGAGGCGCCGTTCGCCCTCGCCATCGCCGGCCGGGTGGTGCGCGGCCGCATCGACGCCGTCTACCAGGTCGTCCGGCCCGACGGCGCCCGCGGCTACGAAGTCATCGACTGGAAAACCAACCGGTCCGAATCCGCCGACCCCCTCCAGCTGGCCATCTACCGCCTAGCCTGGTCCGAACTCCAGGGCGTCCCCCTCGACCACGTCACCGCCGCCTTCTACTACGTCCGCACCGGCGAAGTCATCCACCCCGAAAACCTCCCCGACAAACAACAACTGACCGCCCTGCTCAACGGCTAATCCACGAGCTCCGCCGGAACGATTCGTACCGGGAAGGGGATCTCGGCGTCGAAGGCCTCCTTGCCGGTAACGACTGCACGCTGCACATAGCGTCCCTCGACCAACTCCAGAACCGTCAGCTCCTCCCGTTCCGGGTCCACGATCCAGTACGACTGCACACCGGCTTCCTCGTAGAGGCCTCGCTTGAGGATCAGGTCCTTCGAACGAGTGGCCGCCGACAGGACTTCGACAGCCAGCAGCAACGGGCGGTGGATCGCCTTCGGACCGACGTCGACTCGGCGGCAGACGAGCACGTCCGGCTGCAGCGAACGCCGAGGAGTCGGCTGAAAGTCCAGCGGCGCGACAAAGACCTTGAACTCCGCCGGACAGTGGTTTCTGAGCGTCACCGTCAGTTCGACTACCGCATTCTGATGGATCGGCAGCGGTGCCGGGGTCACCAGCAACACCCCATCGACCAGCTCGTACCGCATCCCGTCATCGGGAAGCGCGTCGAGGTCGGCCAGTGTGAATGTGCCCGGCTCAATGGTTTCCACGTACCCCATGGTGCCTCCTTCTTGGTCACGCGACCAGCATGGTGGAGTCCGGCGGGTGGTTTGTGCCGTTTCGGCGATCTGCCCCGGGTTGCCCCGGTATCTGCCCCGGGCTGCCCGGGGATGGTCCGTAATACCCGGTCATGCGGTGAGTGCTCCTGGCGTGAGGGCGACCGGGAAGGGGCTGGTGGCTTGGAAGGTTTCTTCGGCTTGGACTACGGCTTCGCAGGTGTAGCCGGTGCGGGTGAGGTGGAGGATGGTCAGTTCGTGGTGGGTGGGGTCGAGGAGCCAGTAGTTGGGGACTTGGTGGGTCTCGTAGAGGTGGCGTTTGAGAACGACGTCGGTGGTCCGGGTGGAGGGGGAGAGGACCTCGACGGCCAGCAGGGGTGGGGTTTGGAGGAGGTGTGGGCCGGCGGCGGCGCGGGGGCAGACGAGGAGGTCGGGGCGGAGGGCGACGGAACGGGTGGGGCGGAAGTCCAGGGAGCCAACGGAGACGAGCAGGTCCGATGGGCAGGCTTGTTTGAGGTGGATCATCAGGGCGACGACGGCTGCGTGATGGGCGGGTGGTTGGGGCGCCCGTCACCAGGAGGCGCCCGTCCACGATCTCGTAGCGCCTGCCGTCCCGGGGTACGTCGACCGTCTGTTCGCTGATCACCCCACCAGCTTGACCGAATCCGCCGAACCCCCGCAGAAGTTGTCCACAGCCAAGCCCGCCCATCGGCCAGGCCGAGTCCGGTGCCGGGGTGCCGGGGCACAGGGTCACGGGGTGTGCTGGTTGGTGGGCGGGGCTAGGGGGTTGTTCAGGGAGCCGGCGTATTGGAGGGAGCCGGCGATGTCTGTCAGGTCGACCATCTGCTGGTTGTTCTTCAACTGCAGCCGGTTCAGGCAGGACAGGGCGAACGACGGCGCGAACAGGTCGTACTTCGCGAACGCCTCCGCCAACTCCGGCGCCGACGCCTGGTAGTCCCGCACCGCGCCGCCCACCACGGACCAGAACTCCGCCGGCGTGAGCAGCCCCGCCCGATCCAGCAACGGCGACAGGAACCGGAAGATGCAGTCGAAGACGTCGGTGAAGATGCACAGCAGCTTCTCGTCGTCCGGTACGGCGGCCCGCACCCGCTCGGCCGCCTCCGGCAGCGGCGTCGAGGGGCTCATCACCGCGATCTCCTCGGCGATGTCCTTCATGATCACCCGGATCGGTACGGCGTCCCGCAGTACCAGGATCAGGTTCTCGCCGTGCGGCATGTACGCGAGCTCGTACGCGTAGAAGCAGTGCAGCAACGGGATGAGGTACGCGTCGACGTACGACCGCAACCAGTCCGCCGGGGACAGCCCGGACGCCCGGATCAACTCCGCGGCCAGTGACGTGCCGTGCCGGTCGACGTGCAGCAGACTCGCCATCGTCGCGAGCCGCTCACCGGGCTCCAACGTCGGCACCGGGCTCTCCCGCCACAACGCCGACAGCATCTTCCGGTACGGCGACGTCTTGTCCGTCGCGGCTTCGTAGTACCGGTTGTGGTAGCCGACGGCCGCGATCTCCCGCAGGACCGTGAAGCCGTAGCGCTTCAGGACGACGTCGTTCTCGACCAGGTCGTGGACCCAGTCGTTGATCGCCGGCGTCGCCGCCATGTACGTCGGGGACAGCCCGCGCATGAAGCCCATGTTCAGCACCGACAAGGCCGTCTTCACGTAGTGGCGTGACGGGTTCGACCGGTTGAAGAACGTCCGGATCGACTGCTGCGGCTGGTATTCGTCGTCACTCGACCCGACGTGGATGATGTGCCGCTGCGCGATGTCGGCCGCGAACGTGACCGACGTCTTGTTCTCCCACTGCCACGGATGCACCGGCAGGTACACGTAGTCCTCGGGATTGGCGCCCACGGCAACGATCTGCGCGGCGAAGCGCCGGAGTACCTCCGACCCCAGCTCCGCCTGCAGCAGGTCGGCGTACGTGGTCGTCGTACTGTGCGAGATCGTCGCCCGGTCCTTGCGGACGGCGATCCAGGTCAGCCGGACCGGTCCGCCGGTCTCCGGTGCGTACGCGCGGTAGTCGGAGACGCCGAACCCGAGCCGCCCGTTGTTCGCGACGAAACACGGGTGGCCCTCGGTCATCGCGGACTCGATCGTCTGGAAGTCGGCGGTGACGAGCTCGGCGGCGGTCAGATCGGGCTTGGAGAGTTTGTACGCCGCGCTCGCGAGCGTGCTGCTGATCTCCTCCAGGTACACCGGCAGCATCGCCGCGCCGATACCGAGCTGCTGGTGGAACTCGGTGATGAACTCCAACGCGTCGATCGGCCCGTCGTCGGCACGACAGATGCTCGAGGCATCAATCTCCCAGTGGTTCAGGGGATACCGCCGGGCAGTGAAGGTGTAGCGTCCGACCGCGTACCCGTTGTCGGTGGCAACGGGTTCGAGGATCCGCTCGTGGATGAACTCGGACAGCGCCTTGCGGACCAGGGCCCGGTTGACGACGGTCCAGGTCTCCGGCGTGAGGTGTTCGGTCGTCATCGATCAGCCCGCCTCGTTCATCCGGGTCGCCTCGGCGTACTGGTCACGGGTGCAGAAACTCAGCCAGGCCCGCTTGTTCGGCAGATCCACGATGCTGTGCTTGCGGAACCCCATCCGCTCGTTCAGCGCCTGGATCTTGGTGTTGCGGACGTCCGGTTCGACCACCACCCGGTCGACCAGCGGGTCGCTGAACAGGCTGTCCATGATCGTCGCGAAGACCGCGCCGGTGAAGCCGGCGATGCGGACCCGCGGCGGTGCGACCAGGACGTGCATGCCGATGTCGCCCGGCGCCACGTCGTACACCGCGCCGACGGCGTCGTACGCCGGTTCGTAGCGCTCCATCAGGAACGACGGGCGGCCGTCGTGCTCGCCGAGGAAGGCGCGGTGGTGACCGGTCTCATCGAGCCGGAGGTATTCCGCGCGCACGTCCTCGACGGAGGCGTTGAGCAGGCCCCAGTACCGGGCGTACGGCTGGGTGACCCAGCTGTGCAAGACGGGCACATCATCGGTCAGGTCGAACGGCCGCAGGCTGAGGGTGCCGATCCCGGCGAAGAAGCGCCGGTACGTCGGCTCGGGCAGTGCTCTGGTCATGGCGGTCTGCTTTCGAGGTGGGCGGGCCTGTTAGCTTAGCCTTACCTTACTCGATTGCTGAAGCGGCATGGACACCACGACTGAAGTCGGAGACGGCGGGTAGTCCGCGCGGTTGATGTGCGGTCACCACGCGTTTGCCTACGTTGGACGCATGCTGATTGTCGAGGATCTCCTGCTGCTGTTGTACGACGACGAGAGCGGGAAGCCGATCACCGGAGCGCCCGGCCTGGACTACGCGCTTGCCGGGGCGGTACTGATCGAGCTGACCCTGCTCGGGAAGCTGGACGTCGCCGGCGAGGGTGAAGAGGTCAGGCGGGGTCGTCTGAAGGTTCTGGACGCCAGCCCGACCGGTGACGCCGTCCTGGACGAGCGGCTCCGGTATGTGGCGAGCAAGCCCGGGAAGCGACCGAAGGACCAGATCGGCAGGCTCTCGAAGAAGCTGCGGGAGCAGTTGCTCGCCCGGCTTGCCGAGCGGGGTGTGCTGGAGGCTGACGAGGGCAAGGTGCTCGGCATCTTCCCGGTGACGCGTTGGCCGGCCAAGGACGCGCGGCACGAGGTGGAGCTGCGGTCCACGTTGGAGAGTGTGTTGAAGGTCGGTACGTCGCCGGACGAGCGGACTGGTGCGCTGATCGCGTTGCTGAGCGCGCTGAACGTCGTACCGAAGGTCGTCACCGATGCGGTCGACAAGAAGGCGCTCAAGCAGCGGGCCAAGGAGATCGCCGAGTCGGACTGGGCGGCGGACGCGGTGAAGAAGGCCGTCACCGAGATGCAGTCCGCGGTGACCACAGCCATCGTCGTATCGGCCGCAGCCGCCTCAGCCGGAAGCTGACGAGACCGCCCCGGACGGGTTATGTGGCAGATCCGGGGGCCGCCGTCGAGTGGTGCTCGACGACGGTTCCACCCGGCGCCACGTCCGCACGCGGGACGGGCTGGCCCAGCCTGCTCACTCCGCCTGGCAGTTGCTCTTGCAGAGGGTGTCCGTGAGGGTCAGGTGGGTGCCCGGCTCCTCGGTGTCCACTTCGGCTGAGTAGCCGGCCTGCCAGTCACCGAAGGTCTTCTGGGCAGCTGCCGTGCCCTTCTGCTCGGCGAACCAAGCGGCGATCTCCGTCCCCTGGCTGATGTGGGCGAGCTCCAGAGCGCGCGGCAGGATCTTGGCGATCTCGGCCGACGCCGTCTCGACCGGTCCGGCTGCGTGCAGCGACACCACCGGCGGGCGGGGATGCGATCCGGCGAGCACCCAGACCGATGCGGCTCCCGACGTACAGATGGCGTAGGCCGCGTCCGTCGTGCACTTGTAGCCGGCCCCGGAGAGTGCCGCGACCACCTGCGTCGCATTGATCGGCGGCAAGGGGCTGGACGACGTCGTCTCGGCGGACGTCGATCCGGTTGCCGTCGGCTCGTCGGCGCCGGAGCAGGCCGTCAGGAGGGCAATCAGGGCCAGGGCGGTGGCTGTGCCCGAACGGCGGTTCAGACCGGCACCTCGATCGCCGCGTCGAGGGCGATGGTGATCATCTCGGAGAACGTCGTCTGCCGTTCCGCGGCGGTCGTCTCCTCCTTGGTGATCAGGTGGTCCGACACCGTCATGATGCCGAGCGCCCGGCGGCCGAACTTCGCCGCCAGCGTGTAGAGCGCGGCGGCCTCCATCTCGATGCCGAGCACGCCGTACGCGGCCGTCTGCGACACCAGGTCGGGGCGGTCGTTGTAGAAGAGGTCGCCCGAGAACACCTGGCCGACGTGCACGTTCAGCCCGGCCGCCTCGGCGGCGTCCACGGCGGCCCGGAGCAGCTGGTAGTCGGCGGTCGGCGCGTAGTCGATGCCTTGGAAGCGCAGCCGGTTCATCTGCGAGTCGGTGCTCGCGGACATCGCCACGATCACGTCCCGGACCCGTACCGCCTCGGTCAGCGCCCCGCACGTCCCGACCCGGATCAGGGTCTGTACGTCGTACTCCGCGAACAGCTCGTGCGCGTAGATGGAGGCGGACGGCTGGCCCATGCCGGAGCCCTGGACGGAGACGCGCTCACCCTTGTAGGTGCCGGTGAACCCGAACATGTTCCGGATCTCGGTGTAGCAGAACACGTCGGACAGGTACGTCTCCGCGATCCACTTGGCTCGCAGCGGGTCGCCGGGGAACAGCACCCGCGGTGCGATCTGCCCCTTCTCGGCGGCGATGTGAATACTCATGCGGGGATGCTCTCACGGTGCCGGGATATGTTGAGTCACGTGGCCTACTCCATCGCTCCTGGTTCGTTAGCTCTGTCCCGGTCCGTTCTCGACCGCGCCGCCGACCGCCGGAGGGACGAGGAGTGGCTGGACAAGGCGTGGGCCAAGCCGGACACCCAGGTGGCGATCGTGACCGGCGACAAGCTGAAGGTGACCGCCGACCGCACCGCACTCCAGCTCGTGGCTCCGTCCGAAGCGCCGGACGGCGTACGGGTGTTCCTGGGCATCGACCGCGAGTCAGGAGCCGGTCAGACGGCAGACGGCCGGGCTGTGTTCGCCGTACTCGTCGACACCGAGGCGGACGAGTCGTACGCCGGGCTCCGCGAGATCGGCCCCGTACTGAACGACCGTGAAGCCGGTATGGCGGTCCACGTGATCGGCCTGTCGAACTGGCACGGCGTACACACGCACTGTGCGAACTGCGGTGACCACACCGAGGTGATCGAGGCAGGGCACGTGCGGCAGTGCCCCACGTGCGGGCTGTCGCACTTCCCGCGCAGCGACCCGGCGATCATCGTGCTCGTCACCGACGACCAGGACCGTGCGCTGCTCGGCCGCAACGAGGCGTGGCCCGAGGGCCGCTACTCGACGCTGGCCGGCTTCGTCGAGCCGGGGGAGTCGCTGGAGGCCGCCGTACGACGCGAGGTCCTCGAGGAGACCGGAGTGGTCGTGGGGCCGGAAGTCGAGTACGCCGGCAGCCAGCCGTGGCCGTTGCCGTCCAGCCTGATGCTCGGGTTCTACGCCAAGGCGGCGAGTACCGACATCGAGGTGGACGCGGACGAGATCGCCGAGGCCCGGTGGTTCACCAGGGAGGACCTTCGCGCGCTGGTCGAAGCCGGCACGATGGCCCTCCCCGGCAACATCTCGATCTCCCGCCGCCTGATCGAAGGCTGGTACGGCGACGAGCTCACCGGCAGTTGGTGATCACCGGCCGACGTCCGAGCGGGCGGCGGCGATCCGGATGAGCAGGCCCTCCCAGCGTTCGATCGTGCCTGCCGCCTCGAGTTCACTGACCTTCTTGTCGACCGCGCGGACGTAGGCCGCGTGACTCGGCCAGTCCGCCTCTGCGTCCGGCAGTACGTCGGTCAGTGTGCAGCCGTACTCCACGTGCCGGTTCACCACGTGGCTGTTGATGTTTCCGGTCCACACCGTCGCCCGGAGGTCGGACTTCGGACATGGGTCGGTCGGTGGGGTGTAGGAGGCCAGGTTGGTCGGGTTGGTCCAGCCGTCCGGTCGCAGCAGCGTGTAGTACGTGCCGTCCGGGGTCTGGGTGAGCCTATTGAGACCGTGGTCGCGCAGCATCGTCGACCCGCCGAGGCTGTCCACGACGAACAGTCGTCCTCCTGCGACGCCGTACAGGTAGCCGTCCCGCCATGACAGTGCTCCGTCGTTGGCGCCGGTCCGGCCGCTGAAGACCGGGATCTGGCGCAGCAGGGCACCTGTGGTCGGGTTGACCACGAACACGATGCCGTCCGCGAGGCCCCACAGGTTGCCGTCCGGTCCGATGATCAGCTCGTTGATACTGGCGGCACCGGGCACGGGAACGACGTCAGCGAGCACAGCGCCGTTCGACGGGTCGACCTTGATCAGGTGCGCCTCTGTCGCGATCGGCTCCGTACCTTGACCGCCCTCGATGCTGGAACCGGCCCAGAGTCCGGTGCCGACCGGTAGTAGCGAGGAGATGGTCTGGTCGGGCACCAGGTTGCGGTGGACGGTGAAGGCTCCGGTCGGTACGTCGTACACCGTGAGAGCTCCGCCGTACTCGCCGTACGCGGGTGTGGTGCCTACATAGACTTTGTTGCCCGCGGGTACGATGGACACCGGCCTGTTCTGGTGGTGGCTGTCGACGAGGCTGAAGAGCTCCCTCGGATTCGTCGTGGACGCCGGAGCGTTCGGGTCCCACAACGACAGGCGGCCGTACGGGTAGATGCCGACGTACAACTTGCCGGTGTTGTCCCAGGCCCAGTCTTCGACCTGGCCCTGGCGGGTGGTGACGGTGGCCTTGCCGGTCGCAGGGTCGTAGACCGAGGTGGAGCCGCTGAGGAAGGCGTTGACGAAGACCTTTCCGTTCGAGGGGTCCGCGATCGTGTGCATGAGTGCCACCGGGACGTACTGGAACGGTGAGCTCCACTGCGCGAGCGTGTTCGCCTGCGGGTCGTACCGGAACGTGCCACCCGAGTAGTTGCCGGCCAAGCCGTACAGCACCTGCCGCCCGTTCTCGGTGACCCAGCCGTATCCGATCGACGCACCACGTGTGAGCCGGTACGGAGTCGCGGCGACCGTGTTGGTGTCCAGGTCGTAGCGGGTGAGGGCCAGCGTGTTGGTGGTGAAGTAGACGCCGCCCGGACCTGCTGCGGACACACCACGTGCGGCGATCGGGTAGTCCATCACCTGAGTCCCTGTGGCCGCGTCGGTGAACTTGATCTGCTCACCTGTGACCGCGTCGACCACGACCAGCCTGCTACTGGCGTTGGCGAAGACCCGACCGCCCGCGTAGTCGAGGTCGATGAAGTCCTTGGCGGTCGTGCCAGGCGGCGTGATGTCCTCGACCTGGCCAGTGGCCACGTCGATGCGGAGCAGCCGCGCGTTGGGTGTGGAGATGCCGACGAACAGCTTGTTGTGGTCCGGGTCGTAGACGGTGGACCGCGCGTACTGCTGCACCGGGTCGAGCGAGCCGTAGTCGGTCACCTGGCCGCTCGACGGGTCGTACTTGAAGGCGTGCGCGGTCGGGTAGGTGCCCGCGTACACGTTGCCGTTCTGGTCCGCGGTGAGGCCGTAGATGACCGACTCACCCGGGATCGGCTGGCCCAGGTCGGTCACGGCGCCCGTGCCCGGGTCGTACCGGTACAGGTGGGCGTTGGGGTACGTGCCGACGTACAGAGTGCCGTCGCTCGCGACCGTGATCGCCCACGCGCCGGCGGCGCCCTGGAGCGGGATGGCGTTCAGCAACTGGCGGGTGTGCAGGTCGACGATGTTGAGCCGGGCGTTCTCACCGGCGGGTACGGCGTACACGACGTCGCGACCGTCCGGCGTATGGCCGACCGCACCCTCCATCACGGTGAGGGAACTGATCGGTGCGCCGAGATCGCGGATCACATCCTCGGCGGCGGGGCCGATCCGCTGGGCGTCGGGACGGATCGGACCGGTCTCGGCGGGGAAGGGGACCGGTCGCTTCGGATCCGGCGGGTCCGCGGTGGCGGTGAGGCCGCCGGTGGTCAGGAGGCCCAGCAGCAGGGCCAGGACCAGGGCGGCACGGACGAAGACATGGCTGACATGACGGCGCGGAATCATGGGCGGGCTCCCTGCGGCGTTGTTCCGAGGAAGGTATAACGGTCATGACCGTAAAGTCCATAACTCGCGCGCTATGAGCAGCACGAAACGGCGCCGGTCCGTGGACGGGCGCCGTCTGTCGGGAATCTCAGGCGGCCGGCATCGCGGCGGGCCGGGAGGTCAGGCGGCGAGCTTCTCCGCGACCTGGGCGAGCGACGGGTTCGTCATCGCGGTGCCGTCGGGGAAGACCACCGTCGGAACCGTCTGGTTGCCGTTGTTGATCTTCTCGACGACCTTCGCGGCCTCGGGCACCTGCTCGATGTCGACCTCGGTGAACTCGATCCCGGCCCGCTTCAGCTGCCCCTTCAGGCGGTGGCAGTAGCCGCACCAAGGTGTCGAGTACATCGTGAACGCCGCCATCGGCAGACTCTCCTTCTCCGTGGGCCGCGGTTTTGTCCGGCCGCCCGTCTAGGGTTGCTCTCGTCGTATCCGAACCTTCTCGCTGGTGGTGCTGTTCCCGTATGTCCCCGTCCGTGAGCGATCTCACACGTTCCGCGTCAGCGGATGACCTCCTGGAGGCGCTCGATCCTGAGCAGCGGGCGGTCGCGACGGCGCTCAGCGGGCCGGTCGTGGTGATGGCCGGCGCGGGCACGGGCAAGACCCGGGCGATCACCCACCGGATCGCGTACGGCGTCCGCACCGGGACGTTCGACCCGCTCCGGGTGCTCGCGGTGACGTTCACCCAGCGGGCCGCGGGGGAGATGCGCGGCCGGCTCGCCCAGCTCGGCGTCGAGGGCGTCCAGGCGCGCACGTTCCACTCGGCCGCACTACGGCAGGCGAAGTGGTTCTGGCCCAAGGTGTACGGCGGGGAGCTGCCGCCGATCGTGGACCGCAAGTTCCCGCTGCTGACCGAGGCGGCGTCACGCTGCCGGGTCCGGGTGGACACGCCCGCGCTGCGCGACCTGGCCGGTGAGGTCGAGTGGGCCAAGGTGAGCAACGTCCGGCCGGACGACTACGCGAAGCTCGCGCCGCGCTCGGGCCGGACGCTGGCCGCCTTCGACCCGGCCACGATCGCCCGGGTCTTCGCGGCGTACGAGGACGTGAAGCTGGAGCGCGGCCGGATCGACCTGGAGGACGTGCTGCTCTGCGCGGTCGCGCTGCTCGCCGAGGACGAGCGGGTGGCGGCCGAGATCCGGCGGCAGTACCGCACGTTCGTCGTCGACGAGTACCAGGACGTCAGCCCGCTGCAGCAGAGCCTGCTCGACCTGTGGCTCGGCGGCCGTGAGGACGTCTGCGTGGTCGGCGACCCGGCGCAGACCATCTACTCCTGGGCCGGCGCCGAGCCGGAGAACCTGGTGCGCTTCGCGTCCCGGCACCCGTCCGCGACCGTGATCAAACTGGTCCGCGACTACCGGTCGACGCCGCAGATCGTCGAGGTCGCCAACAAGATCCTCGACGCGACCGGCCCGGCCGGGCTGCCCGGTCGGGTGACCCTGCGATCGCAGCGTGAGGCGGGTCCGGCTCCGGTGTACCGCGAGTACTCCGACGAGGTCGCGGAGGCGGACGCGATAGCGCGGGCGGTCGCTCGCCTGCGGGACGAGGGGACTCCGCTGCGCGAGATCGCCGTACTGTTCCGGACCAACGCCCAGTCGGAGAACTTCGAGCAGGCGCTGGCCGAGCGGAAGATCCCGACCGTGCTGAAGGGCGCGGAGCGGTTCTTCGAGCGGGCCGAGATCCGGCAGGCCGCCGTACTGCTGCGCGGTCAGGCCAAGGCCGGGGACGTGTCGGGCGATCTGGTCGAGGTGGTCACCGGTGTACTGGGCGGGGCCGGGTGGACACCCGAGCCGCCCACCGGGACCGGCGCGGTGCGGGACCGCTGGGAGTCGCTGAGCGCGCTCGTGACGATGACAGCGGACTTCGCCGCCGAGAACCCGTCGGCCCGGCTGGCCGACCTGATGGCGGAGCTGGACCGGCGGGCGTCGATCCAGCACGCTCCGTTGGCCGAGGGCGTCACGTTGGCGACGCTGCACGCGGCCAAGGGGCTCGAGTGGGACTGTGTCTTCATCGCGGGCGCGCACGAGGGGACGCTGCCGATCAGCTACGCCCAGACGCCGGCGCAGGTGGAGGAGGAGCGGCGGCTGTTCTACGTCGGGGTGACGCGCGCGAAGCGTCAGCTCTTCATCAGCTGGTCCACCTCACGCTCCCCGGGCGGCCGCGGTCAGCGCGGGCCGACCCGCTTCCTGGACTCGCTGGGTGTCCGTACGTCGTCGCGACCGACCGCCTGGGAGCCCGTGGACCGGGCCGAGCGCTCGTCGCGGGGCGGGCGCCCGATCCCGAAGTGCCGGGTCTGCGGCCGCGGACTGCTCGAGGCCGGCGCCCGCAAGCTCGGCCGCTGCGAGGACTGCCCGTCGTCCATCGACCAGGAGCTGTACGACGCTCTGGTCGCCTGGCGCACCGAGCAGGCGGAGACCGAACGCATGCCCGCCTTCGTCATCCTCACCGACGCGACCCTGACCGCGATCGCCGAGACCCGCCCCACCGACGAGCAGGCGCTCCGCCGGATCCCGGGCATCGGCCACACCAAGCTCACCAAGTACGCGGCGAGCATCCTGAAGCTCTGCGCCCGCTGACCTACTCGGGGACCGAGTCCGCCTTGACCGCGTCGCGCTGACCGAGTGGGCGTGGTTCGCCCTTGGTGGTGTCGCGGGCCGTCTGCTGCTCGGACTCGGCGTTGATCTCGGCGCCGAGCAGGACGGCGTACGCGGTGAGCCACAGCCACAGCATCAGGATCACCACGGCGGCCAGGCTGCCGTAGGTCTTCGCATAGTTGCCGAACGTCTCGACGTAGATGGAGAACCCGACCGACGCGACGAGCCAGATGACCATCGCCACCGCGGCGCCGATGGACACCCAGCGGATGCGCGGCGCGTCCCTCGACGGCGCCACCCGGTAGACGACGGCGAGCACGACGGTGATCAGTACGACGGCCAGCACCAGCCGGGCGGCCTCCAGGGCGACCCGGACAGGGCCCGGGAGGTCGTCGCCGATTGCGGCACCGGCGGCGAACAGCGCGACCGCGACCAGCACGAAGACGATGGCACCGAGCGTCATCCCGAGTGCCAGGAGCTTGCGGCGGACGAACCCGCGGCTCTCCTCCTCGTCGTACGCGAGGTTCACGGCGGTGATCAGATAGCCGACCCCACCGGACGCGCTCCAGAGCGCGGTCGCCACCGCGATGGCGACGCCGATGCCCAGACTCCGGCCGGGGGCAGAGGTGAGCGCGTCGATCTGCTGGAGAAGCAGGTCGCGCCCGGAGGCCGGCATCGCCTGGGCCAGGTCCTCCGCCTGGGTGCGGATCTGAGCCGGGTCGGCGATCAGCCCGTACGCCAGCACCGCGGCGACGATCCCCGGGAACAGCGACAGGAACCCGAAGAACGCCACACCCGCCGCCAGCAACGGCACCTGATCGGCCTTCGCTTCCTGCCAGGCCCGCTTGAGCACCTGCCACCAGCCGGCCGCCGGAATCTGTCTCGGCGTCTCCGCCTCGCCACCCGGCACCTCGGCTGCTCGTCGTCCGTCCACGATCTGACCCCCCTCTCCCCAGGCCGACCCTGCAGGTATCCCCGGACCGCGGTCGGAAACCTGCCCGATCGGGCAGCGACCGCTGGAAAGGTGTTGCCAGAACGGTCCGGCACGGCGCATGGTGGAGGACGTGCCGCATTCTGCCGACGGCAGACGTGGCATATAGGTGACAGAGGCAACGATCCCGGAGCGTGCGGATGACGTCCCGGAGCGTGCCGGAAGCCTGTGGTGGCAGCCAGTTCCGGTCGCCGCGGCGGCAACTTCCGGCCAACTTCGCGAACTGGCGATAAATAGTTTGCGGGCTCCGCGGGGGACGGCGTACTGTTCTTTCTGCGGTCGAAGCCTGGCCGAAAACTTCAAACCACCATAGCGATCGAGCTGACCGCCCGTTTCGCCACAACGAGAGGAGGTGCCTTGGAAATGATCACGAACACCGTCAAGAAGCCGTACGCCGACGCTGCCGCGCTGCCGTGCGCCCAGATCCAGGGTGCCTCGCCGCGTCTTCGTGTCGCGACCGTTGTGGTCATGGCCTCCAGCGCTGCCCCGTTCCAGGGCGGAGCTGTCGGCGATGTGAAGCACGGCGGTTCGGGTTCTCGAGCATGGAGTCCACCGGTCTGACTCGACGTCAGCCCGGCACCTCCAAGGCCGCGGAACCCGAAAAGGGTCCCGCGGCCCTTTTGTTTGTCCCTGATTTTGGCGGCCGTCAACCGGCGGCTGTCACCGACGACAAGAGATCAGCACCAAAGTCACTGGGAGGTGACCGGAATGAGCGTGAGCTTCCTCGATGTCTTCACCGAGGTGGCCTCGTCGCAGGACCTGCCCTGTCGGTCCTACGCGCCAGAACTCTTCTTCGCCGAATCGCCGGCGGACGTCGAGTACGCCAAGTCTCTCTGCACCACCTGCCCGCTGAAGGCCGAGTGCCTGGCCGGAGCGCTCGAGCGTTCCGAGCCGTGGGGAGTGTGGGGCGGCGAGCTGTTCGTCCAGGGTGTGGTGGTTCCGCGCAAGCGGCCCCGTGGGCGTCCCCGCAAGAGCGACACCGTGACCGCTGCCTGACGAATCCAGATCCGAATCGAGACTCCAGACCATGACGAACCAGATTTCACCCAGGAGAACTGAGATGCATTTACTGAACGAAGATCTCGCTCGTGCTCATTGTCGTTCCACCTTGAACGACGCGGAGCAGAACCGGCGCTTCCGTCTCGCTCAGCAGATCGAGCGGGCACAGAAGCAGGCCGAGCGGGCCGGCCGGCGAGCGGAGAGGGCCAGCGCACGCGCGCGCCTCGCACTCGCCCGCCTGGTCTGATCCACCAGGAGACAACTCAGGCCGTCGGCCGGTCCGAAGGGTGGACCGGCCCGGCAGGCCGAACAGCCTGACCAGCTGAATCACCGAGGGGCGGCATCACCCGATGCCGCCCCTCGGCCATGTCCCCAGTGACGTCTGCCGAAGGCCGACCAGGCTGGGAGCGCGGAGGGCCGGAGGGGTACCGGTGTGGGGGAGGTGCACACTGATGGGCGTGATCAGAGCTACCTGTTCGTTGTGCGGTCGGCAGGCGGAGACCGAGGAGCCGCCGCTGACCTGGCTGATCTCGGTGGAGAACGGCCGGAAGTTGCTGTACTGCGACCGCTGCACCCGGGAGAACGTCCGCAACATCGAGGGGAAGCTGGACTCGGTCTACTGGTGAAAAAGTTCTGAGCCGGATGTCCATCCGGCGGTGATCCGTCCGACGCAGGAGTGAAGGCAGTACTCCAGCGGAAGGACCGGATCAATGACACCCACCGAGACCGCGGCCGTGACCATCAGCCGCCGGCAGTGGATCGGGCTGGCCGTGTTGTCGCTCGCCACGCTGCTCGTCTCACTGGACCTGTTCGTGATGCTACTGGCCGTACCGGCCGTGACCGAGGCCCTCGGCGCGACCGGCAGCGAGCAGCTGTGGATCTTGGACGTGTACGGGTTCATGGTGGCCGGGCTGATGATCACCATGGGGACCTTGGGCGACCGGATCGGCCGACGCCGGCTGCTGCTGGTCGCGGCAGCCGTCTTCGGTGTGGCCTCCGTCGTGGCGGCGTACTCCACGAGCCCCGGCATGCTGATCGGCGCCCGGGCGGTGCTCGGGATCGCGGGTGCGGCGATCGCGCCGTGCACGCTGTCGTTGATCTCCACGCTGTTCCCGGACGCACGGCAGCGGGCGATCGCGCTGGGCGTGTGGGCGGGCTGCTTCACCGTCGGTGCGGTCGTGGGTCCGATCGTCGGTGGGGTGCTGCTGGACCACTTCTGGTGGGGCTCGGCGTTCCTGATCGGCGTACCGGCGATGGCTGTGCTGCTGGCGGTCGGGCCGTTCCTGCTGCCGGAGTACCGCGACGAGAAGGCAGGCCGGATCGACGTACCGAGTGTGCTGCTGTCGCTGGCCGCGATCCTGCCGGCCATCCACGGGCTCAAGCAGCTGGCCTCGCACGGTGTGAGTACGACGTCCGTCGGCGGGCTGATCGTCGGCGGCGTGCTCGGCTGGGCCTTCGTACGGCGGCAGCGGCGGTTGGCCGACCCGTTGGTCGACGTACGCCTGTTCACCCGCCGGACGTTCACGGTGACGCTGGGCAGCATGATGACGTACTCGATGCTGTCGGGTGGCGTCATGGTCTTCGTCGCGCAGTACTTCCAGCTCGTGCAGGGGATGACCCCGCTGGCCGCGGGTGTCGCGCTGGTGCCCGGCATGGTCACGTCGACCGTCGCCTTCCAGTTGGCGCCGCGGTTGGCCCGCCGGATCCGTCCGGGCGTGCTGATCCCCGGCGGTATCGCCTTCACGATCGTCGGGATGGCGGTGATGACTCAGGCGACGTCTACCGCCGTACTGGTCGTCGCGTTCGCCGTGGAGTGTGTCGGTGCGGCGCCGCTGGTGACGCTCGGCACCAACCTGGTGATCGGCTCGGTGCCGCCGGAGAAGGCCGGCGCGGCTGGTGCGCTGACTCAGACGGGCAACGAGTTCGGGTACTCGCTCGGTATCGCGATCCTGGGCAGCGTGGTCACCGCGACGTACCGGAGCCAGATGGACGGCCAGGGCGGCAGCTCGCTCGGTGAGGCCGTCAGCGGTGCCGTGCCGGCCGACGTACTGGACGCAGCCCGCAACGCGTTCACCGACGGCTTCCACCTGGCCGCGGCGATCACAGCGGTGGCGCTGACCGTCATCAGCGTGCTGCTGGTCCGCACGCTGCGCGCTGAGCCGGCCTTAGGCGCGGCTGAAACCCGGTAGGAACTCGTCCAGGACGGAGCTGAACGGAGCCTCGGCCTCGAGCTGGGAGAGTACGGCGACGCCGCCGATCCAGACCCGGTGGATGAGCAGGTACGACGGGGGCAGGTTCAGCTTCAGCGCCAGCGAGGCGTTCGGGCTGCGGAAGTCGCTGGTCCGGTTCGCCTGCGCGCGCATCCAGGCGCGGCTGAACTGGAACGTCTCGACCCGGGCCGGCTCCGCGAACGGCGCCAGGTAGTCCATCAGCTGATCCGGGTCGATGTCCATCCGCGGCTTGATGAACCCCTCGGCCCGCAGCCCGTCGCGGACCGCGACGCCGTCACCCTTGAGCGAGATGGTGAGCAGCCGTCCGATCGCAGGCGGCAGGCCGTCCGGCAGCCGGGCGCACAGCCCGAAGTCGACCACGCCGAGGCGGCCGTCGGCCATCACCCGGAAGTTCCCGGGATGCGGGTCGGAGTGCAGCAGCCCGGCGTACTTCGGCCCGCTGAACATGAACCGGACGTACTTCAGGCCGATCTCGTCCCGCTCCTGCTTGGTGCCGCCGGTGATGATCGACGACAGCGGCCGGCCCTCGATCCATTCCGAGACGATGACGGCCGGGGAGTGCTTGATGACCCGGGGGACGACGAACTCCGGATGGTCCTTGAAGGCGTCGGCGTACTGCTGCTGTGCCTGCGCCTCACGGTCGTAGTCGAGCTCCTCGCCGATCCGCTCCTGCAACTCGGCGACCAGCGGCTTCATGTCCAGCCCGGGGACCAGGCTGCCGAAGGTGCGGGCGAACCGGCCGAGCTGGCGCAGATCCGCACGCAGCGCCTCGGCGGCGCCCGGGTACTGCAGTTTGACCGCGACCTCACGGCCGTCCTTCAGCGTGCCGCGGTGCACCTGGCCGATCGACGCGGCGGCCGCGGGCAGGTCGTCGAACTCGTCGAACCGGTCCCGCCAGCGCTTGCCCAGCTCCCGCGACAGGATCGTGTGCACGGTCGAGGCCGGCATCGGCGGGGCGGAGTCCTGCAGCTTGGTCAGGGTTGCCCGGTACGGCGCCGCGAGCTCCTCGGGCATCGCGGACTCCATCAGGCTCAGCATCTGCCCGAACTTCATCGCGCCGCCCTTGAGCTCACCGAGTACGGCGAACAACTGGTCGGCGGTCCGGCGCTGGAACTCCGCGATCACGGTCTCGGCCGGCGCACCGCCGATCCGCTTGCCGAGCCCGACGGTCGCCCGGCCGGCGGCACCGAGCGGCAGGCTGGCAAGTTTCGCGGTCCGGCTCAGCGCCTTGCGAGGGAGGTCCGACACCCTCCCATTCTGTCGGGTCGCCCAAGCCCGCCCCCCGGCCGGGTCACCGGCACGTCGTGCGGGGTGGGAACGACGGAGGGGCGGTGCCGGACCGTGGTGGGTCCGGCACCGCCCCTACGACTTGGTGCGTCAGGCCTTGCCGAGGATCCGGTTCAGGTTCGTACCGCACTCGGGGCACTTGGCCTTGGCCATGCGCGTGCCCTTGTCGTTGACCTTGACCTCGCCGTCGGCGGTGCGCTTGGCCTTGCACTTGACGCAGTAGAACTCGCCGCTCCAGGTCTCTGCCATGAGGGCCCTCTCCTTGCTCTGAATACCAGCCCGGGGTTCCCACCCCAGGCAGTCGTGGATGCTAACGGCAGACCGTCCTGCCGTAGGCCGTTCGGCCCAGTCGGGATTCACCCTACGGCAGCCAGGCGCACGCTCAAGCGCACCTCCCGGCCCGCGCGCCGCTGGGATCACCCGAGGAAAGCCCTTGCCGAACGGTTCGGCCGGACGGAACAGGCTCCCGGTGATCCGCCTCCGGAACCGCTCGGCTTCCCCTCCGAGCGGCCCCGGAAGCGGTCCGGGAGCCTGTTGCCCATGACGCTAGGAGGCGGCGGCGCCACAGGCAAGAGCAGGTTGTCCACGCCTGTGGATAACCCTGTGGGCAACCTGTGGGACGCGCCGCCGGCCACTGTGGACGGGCGGGGGAACAGGGTGTGAACAACCGGAATCCTCGGGCCCAAGATCTGGCGTCTGACCTGCGGAAACGCCGATGCACAGGATGTGGACGGAAGAAAGTTGTCGGATTCGGGGGGTACATTTTTGAGCCATGGCCGACTCCCCACCGCGCCCGATCCCGCCGTACGTGGACATCCGTCGCAGCAAGCGGCGCAAGCGGACCGTCAGCGCCTACCGGGACGGTGAGCGGGTGGTCGTGCTGATGCCCGACCGGCTGTCCGCCACCGAGGAGGCGCGCTGGGTCGAGACCATGCTGGCGCGGCTCGAGAAGCAGCGCAGCCGATCTCGCGTGTCGGACGAAAAATTGTTGGCCAGAGCACACGAACTCGCGTGTCGTCATCTCCCAGAAGTGCCCGAACCTGCGTCGGTCAGGTGGGTTTCGAACCAAAACAGACGGTGGGGGTCCTGCACTCCGGCGGACCGGTCGATCCGGCTGTCCACCCGGCTGCAGGCAATGCCGGGGTGGGTTGTGGACTACGTGCTCGTCCACGAACTGGCCCACCTGATCGAGCCGGCCCACAACGCCGCCTTCTGGGCCCTGGTCCACCGCTACCCCAAGGCCGAACGCGCCGAAGGCTACCTGGAAGGCATCTCCGCCGCCTCCTCCCTCAACCTCGAAGACTTCTAACCCCACCCGCTCCCCACACCCACCTGCTCACCCTCCGACATCCACCCGGGCCGGGTGAGGAAAGCCGCAGGGGAGGGGTGGGGTTTGCTTCAGGGTGAACTCGGTGGCTTCCTGCATGGTGGCGACCACCCCGCTGCAACCAGGCTTTGAGCCGTAGCCAGCGCCGCGCCAGGCAGCGCTGGGTGGGGCGCCGGAGGGGGCGCAGAGGGGTAGGGAATATGTCCAGGGGACAGATCACGGTCCGGGCGGCGCGCTGGAGTGCCACCCATCCGTGGCGGGCGATCGCGATGTGGGTGGTCGTCGTGATCGCCTGCTTCGCGGTCGGCTCGATGACCAGCACCAAGGAGTCCGACGGCGACGGGGACATCGGTGAGGTGACCCGGGCGGACACCATCGTCAAGTCCGGCAACTTCGACGACCCGGACGTGGAGAGCGTGCTGATCACGTCGCCGTCCGGGACGCTCGACCAGGCCGAAGCGGCCAAGGCGGCCGGCGTGGTGATCGAGCGGATGCGCGCCCTCGGTGGGGTCGCGGAGGTCGCTCAGCCGATGCCGTCGCCGAACAAGGACGCCCTGATCGTCAGGGTCACCCTGAAGGACGGCACCGATGACGGCACCGATGACAACCGCGTACAGCCGCTGCTCGACACCACGGCCCAGGTCCAGCAGCAGTATCCGAACCTCCGGATCGAGGAGGTCGGCGGCCTGTCCATCGGCAAGGCTCTGGACGAGACCCTCGGCAAGGACTTCAAACGTGCGGAGATGTTCAGCCTGCCGGTGACGCTGGCGATCCTGCTGATCGCGTTCGGCGCACTCATCGCGGCGTCCGTCCCGCTGCTGCTCGCGCTGTCCGCGGTCGCCGCCGCGATCGGCCTGTCCGCCGCGGCCTCGCAGCTGGTTCCCGCCGTCGACGCGGTGAACAGCGTCATCCTGCTGATCGGTATGGCGGTCGGCGTCGACTACTCGCTGTTCTACCTGCGCCGCGAACGGGAGGAACGCGCCAAGGGCCGCGGCCACGTCGACGCGGTCGAGATCGCCGCGGCCACCTCCGGCCACGCCGTCGTCGTGTCCGGTACGGCGGTGATCACCTCGATGGCCGGGTTGTTCCTGGCCCGCGACGCGGTGTTCTCGTCCTTCGCCGTCGGCTCGATCCTGGTCGTCGCGGTCGCCGTCGTCGGCTCGCTGACCGTGTTGCCCGCCGTACTGGCGAAGCTCGGCCGCTGGGTCGACCGCCCGCGGATCCCGCTGATCTGGCGGCTGACCGCGAGCAAGGAGAACCCGCGGTTCTGGCCCGCCCTGCTGAAGCCGGCGCTCAAGCACCCGGTCGCGACGCTCCTAGTTTCCGTCACCGCGCTGCTGGCCGTGGCTTCGCCGGCGTTGGGGATGACCCTCAAGTTCCCCGGCACTGAGGACCTGCCGCGTGACACCGCGGTGATGAAGGCGTACGACCGGCTGACCGCGGCCTTCCCGAGCACCGGCACCAGCCACGAGGTCGCCGTACGGGCTCCGGCCGACCAGCAGCCGACCGTGAAGGCCGCTCTGGCCGAACTGAACAGGCTCACCCAGAGTGACAAGCTGTACGCGCAGGACGGGCTCGAGGAGCCGCGGGTCTCCAAGGACGGCACCGTCACCGTGATGGAGGTGGCGACGCCGTACGAAGGTGGCAGCCAGGAGGCGCGCGACTCGCTGACCAAGCTGCGCAAGGAACTGATGCCGCAGACCGTCGGCACGGTGCCGGGGGTCGAGTACGCCGTCGGTGGCTTCGTGGCCGCGGACGTCGACTACGCCGCCCACACGAAGTCGAAGCTGCCGCTGGTGATCGGGTTCGTGCTGCTGCTGACGATGATCGTGATGATGGTGACGTTCCGGTCCGTGGTGGTCGCGCTCACCGCGATCTTCCTGAACCTGCTGAGTGCGGGAGCGGCGTACGGCGTGGTGACCGCGGTGTTCCAGAACACCTGGGCAGAAGGCATCCTCGACTTCCGCTCGAACGGCTCGGTGGTCTCGTGGCTGCCGCTGTTCCTCTTCGTGGTGCTGTTCGGACTGTCGATGGACTACCACGTGTTCGTCGTCAGCCGGATCCGCGAGGCGGTGCTCCGCGGCGTGCCGACCAAGCAGGCCGTTGCCGAAGGCATCACCGGCTCCGCGGGTGTGGTGACCAGCGCGGCCGCCGTGATGATCGGTGTCTTCGCGGTCTTCGCGACGCTCAGCACGCTGGACATGAAGCAGTTGGGGGTCGGCCTGGCGGTCGCGATCCTGATCGACGCGACGATCATCCGGGCGGTCGTCCTGCCGAGCATCATGACCCTGCTGGGCAACGCGAACTGGTGGGCACCGAAGTGGCTCCGCGGCCGCCCCGCCAAGCACGCGGCCCCCGTCGCCCCGGCCGAGCAGGACCGCGAACTCACCCCAGTCGGCTGACAACTCAAACCCACAGCGAGCGCCCCACATCGAAGTGGGGCGCTCGCAGTGGTCTCTGGGTCAGCCGTGTCGGCGGGCTCGGTGGGTGGCGGCTTTGACGCGGCTTTGGCATTGGGGGGAGCAGAAGCGGCGTTGGGCGTTGCGGGAGACGTCGACGAAGACGCGGTCGCACTGCGGTGCGGCGCAGACGCCTAGCCGGCCGGCGAGGTCGCTGCCGAGTGCGACGGCGAGACCGGCCGCGCAGCCGGCGGCCCAGCCGTTGACGAGTTCGTCGTTCGGTCCGTGGAAGTGCAGACTCCACGGGCGGTCCTTGCCGCGATCGAGCTGAGGACGCGCGTTGGTGTCGAGCAGCAGTGCGTTGACCTCCGTCGCGGCCCGGTCGAGGTCGCCCTCCTGAGTCGCCTCGAAGACGATCCGCATCCGGCCGGCCAGCTCCGCGAGCCGTCTCGCGTCGTCCCGGCGTACGGCGGGTTGCGGGTGCCCGATCGCGGCCAGCGCCTCCGCGACCGCCTGGGACTCGTCGGCCGGCGCAGCGAAGGGCGCGCCACCGGCGTACCCGGGCGTCAGCCGGTTCACATATTCCACGGCAGCAGCCAGCACGCTGCGCGTGTGACTATCAAAAGACACTTGACCAGTCACGGGCTCTCTCCGTACAGTCGACCTCGCGTGACTAACCATACCTCTTTAGACAGTCACGCTAGAGGAGGTCGCCATGAGCGCCGCAGTGCCGGTCCGGACGAACTCAGGTCGTCCGTGGAGTGGAGTCTCGGCGGTGGTGTGGGTGCTGGTGGTGGCCCGCGCCGTGAATCGGATCGGGGCGTTCACGTTGCCCTTCCTCGGCGTCGTGCTGACCGTGGAGTTCGGGGCGTCGTTGAGCCAGACCGGGCTGATCCTGGCCCTGTTCGGCGTCGCCACGATCCCGTCTCGGCTGCTCGGCGGCCATCTGGCCGACCGATTCGGCCGGCGTCGCACGATCGTGCTCGGCCTGTCCGGCTGCGCAGTTGCGCAGACCTGGATCGCCGCGTCGAGCCAGCTGTGGTCGGCCGTGCTCGCGACCTTGCTCCTCGGCTTCGTCTTCGAGATCTACGAACCGCCGAGCCAGGCAACGATCGCCGACGTCACCGAGCCGGCCGACCGCCCAGCGGCGTACGGGCTGCTCAGCGCGGCGATGGCGGCCGCCGGCGTACTGGCCGGCCTCCTCGCGGCCGCCCTCAGCCACTGGGATCTGCGCTGGCTGTTCGTTGCCGACGCCGTCACCTGCCTGGCGTGCGCCGTCCTCGTCGCCCGCGCGCTGCCGGCCGATGCGCTCACCAAGACAACGCGACGCGAGGCGAAGGTCGCGGTATGGCGGGACCGCCGCCTCCTGCTCCTGCTCGCCAGCGGCACGGTCTTCGCGACGCTCTACATGCAACTGCTGATCGGACTACCGCTCACCCTGCTCGAGCAAGGGCTGCCGAAGTCAGGCACCGGTTTCATCCTCGCCGTGTCCGCGCTGACCATGATCCTCGCTCAGCGCCTGCTCAGACTTCAGCGTCTGGACGACTTCCGCGCCATCTCGATCGGCTATCTGCTGCTCAGCGTCGGCCTCGTCATCAGCGCGTTCGCGCACAGCCTGCCTGTCTTCCTGATCGCCACAGTGCTGTGGAGCCTCGGCGAACTCTTCCTCCTGACCCGCTACCTCACTCGGGCCTCGGGGCTCGCGCCCGATCACGCACGCGGCCGCTACCTGGCGGTCTTCGGCCTCAGCTGGGGCATCGCGACGGCAATCGCGCCGCTGACGGTGACCTGGCTGCTCGAATCGTTCGGCCCCGCGGGTCTGTGGCTCACCAGTGCCGTAGTGGCCGTCGTACTGGCCGCACTGCAACCGTGGCTCAGGTCGAGACTGGCTCTAGCCTGACCGTGAGGCCCTTGGCGACCGGCGTGTTGCTCCCCTTGGCCACGTCGTCGGCGGACATGAGCACGTTGGTCTCCGGGTAGTACGCCGCCACACAGCCGCGTGCGGTCGGGAACGAAACCAACCGGAACCCGGAGGCCCGTCGCTCGACACCCGCGAACTCGCTCACGATGTCGACGTACTCGCCGTCCTTCAACCCCAGCTCGGCCAGGTCGTCCGGATTCACGAAGACCACTTCGCGCGTCCCGTGCACGCCGCGGTACCGGTCCTCCAGTCCGTAGATCGTGGTGTTGAACTGGTCGTGGCTGCGCATGGTCTGCAGCAACAGCCGGCCCGGCTCGGTCGGCAGCCAACTCAGGTCGTTCGCGGTGAACTGAGCCTTCGCGTCGGAGGTCTTGAACTCCCGCCGATCCCGGGCCGCGTGCGCCAGCAGGAAGCCGCCCTCGTTGGCCCGCAGCCGGTCCTCGAAGTCCTCGTACCCGTCGCACACCCGGCCGATCCGTTGCCGGATCAGGCTGTAGTCCTCGGCGAAGTCCGCCCACGGAATCTCGCCGACATCGGGTACGACGGCCTGCGCCAGCCCGCAGATGATCCCGATCTCGGACTTCATCCCCGGCCCGGGCGGGATCAGGTTCCCCGTGGACAGATGGACCGCGCCCTGGGAGTCCTCGACCGTCACCGACTGCGGACCCGCCGCAGTGTGGTCGTGGTCGGTCCGCCCCAGGGTCGGCAGGATCAGCGCCTCGCGACCGGTGACGGTGTGCGAGCGATTCAGCTTGGTCGACACCTGCACGGTCAGGTCGCACTGCCGCAGCCCGCGATGGACGACCGCGGTGTCGGGGGTCGCGGACGCGAAGTTCCCGCCCATCGCGAAGAACACCCGGACCGTCCCGTCCCGCAGCCGCCGCACTGTCGCGGCCGCGTCGACGCCGTGCTCGCGCGGTGACGTGAACGCGAATTCGCGGTCGAGCCGATCCAGGAACGCGTCCGGCATCTTCTCCCAGATCCCCATGCTGCGGTCGCCCTGGACGTTCGAGTGACCGCGCACCGGGCACGGGCCGGCGCCGGGCTTGCCGATGTTGCCCTGCAGCAGCAGGACATTGGCGATCTCACTGATCGTCGCGACCGCCTCGCGGTGCTGGGTCAGGCCCATCGCCCAGCAGATCACCGTCGCCTTGGAGTCGACGAACCGCTGCGCGAACTCCTCGATCTCCGGACGGCGCAGCCCGGTAGCCAACTCGACGGCGGCCCAGTCGAGCTCGGCGTTGTGCTTCGCGTAGAGCTCGAAACCGCTGGTGTGCGACTCGATGAACGACTTGTCCAGCACGGTGCCCGGGTTCGCCGCCTCGGCCTCGAGCAGAAGGTGGCCGACGGCAAGGAACAGGGCCTGGTCGCCGCCGATCCGGATCTGCAGGTGCTGGTCGGCCAGCGGCGTACCCTTGCCGACCCAGCCGCTGGGGCGTTGCGGGTTCTTGAAGTTCATCAAACCCGGCTCGGGCAGCGGGTTGACCGAGACGATGCCGGCGCCGTTGCGCTTGGCGATCTCCAGGTGGCTGAGCATCCGGGGCGCGTTGGTGCCCGGGTTCTGGCCGACGACCACGATCAACTCGGCCTGTTCCAGCATTTCCAGGGTGACCGCGCCCTTGCCGCTGCCGATCACCCGGGACAGCGCCGTACCGGAGGACTCGTGGCACATGTTCGAGCAGTCGGGCAGGTTGTTCGTGCCGTAGGCGCGGACGAAGAGCTGGTAGAGGAACGCGGCCTCGTTGCTGGTCCGGCCGGAGGTGTAGAAGACGGCATCGTTCGGGTCGTCGAGCGCCTTCAGGTGCCGGGCGACGACCTGGAACGCCTCGTCCCAGCCGACCGGCTCGTAGTGCGTCGCGCCGGGCCGGAGCAGCAGCGGCTCGGTGAGCCGGCCGAGTTTGCCGAGCTCGTACTCCGAGATCTGGTTCAGCTGGTCGATCGAATGCGTCGCGAAGAAGTCGCGCGGCACCCGCTTGCGGGTCGCCTCCCAGGCGACCGCCTTGGCGCCGTTCTCGCAGAACTCGGCGGCGTGTTTGCGTTTGTGGTCGGGATCCGGCCAGGCGCACGACGGGCAGTCGAAACCGCCGTCCTGGTTCATCTTCAGGAACACCTTGCCGGTCCGGACCGGCCCCATCTCGCGGAGACCGAACTTGAACGACGAGAGCACCGCGGGCACACCGGCGGCCTTCTTCTTCGGCTGTTCGATGTCGACCATGTTTCCACCATAAGGTCCGGCTATCAGCCGCGGCGGTTTCGATAGCCGACAGGACCGCCGTCCTCCCGCGCGGCCGGTTGCGGACAGATTCCTCGACAGCGTCCGCACGCCGTTCTACGGTTGTTCGGAAAGCGCTTGCCATCTTCGTTTCGCCGAGCCAGGGATCCGCCATGTCCATCTCCCGCAGGCGACGCCTCGCCGCCGTTGTTCTCGCCACCGTGACAGCTCTGACCGGTACGACGTCCGCGTCCGCGGAACCCGCGGGGAGCGTCCACGCCGGACCACGACTCGAACGTCTCGACCGCGGCCTGATCGCGACGACCACGACCGAGGGGGTGTTGCTCAGTTGGCGGCTGCTCGGTCGTGAGGCCACCGGTGCGGGCGACCAAGGGCTGATCGGTGCGGACTTCAACGTCTATCGCGACGGCCGGCGCATCGCGACCGTCACTGACAGCACCAACTACCTGGACAGGTCGGGCTCCCAGAACTCGCACTACCGCGTCGTCTCGGTGGTCAACGGCCGTGAGGTCCACCGCAGCGCGTCGGTCTCGCCCTGGGCCGCCGGGTACACGGAACTGCCTCTTCGCAAGCCTGCCGACGGCGTGACGCCGAAGGGTGAGGCCTACACGTACTCGGCCAACGACATGAGCGTCGGCGACGTGGACGGCGACGGGCAGTACGAGTACGTCGTCCTGTGGAATCCGTCGAACGCCAAGGACGTGTCCCAGGTCGGCTACACCGGCAACGTGTACGTCGACACCTACGAGACCGACGGCACGCTGCTCTACCGTCTCGACCTCGGTGTGAACATCCGGGCCGGCGCGCACTACACCCAGTTCCTCGTGTACGACTTCGACGGCGACGGCCGCTCCGAGACGATGCTGAAGACGGCGCCTGGCACCAAGGTGATCACCTACGACCGTGCCGGGCAGGTGAAGTCCGAGCGCTACATCACCATGCCCGCGGCGGACCGGCGCGCCGGTTACTCGCACCAGGACGACTACCGGGTCAGCTCGGCCGACTACTACGACCACCTGGTCGACCTGTTCCAGCGATGGGACCGGCAACCCGAGGTGGTCGCGGGCCAGTGGCCGGCGACCCTCGAGGCGGCCTTCGGCATCGAGCAGCGGTACGAGTACCCGCTGTCCCGTGCGGACGCGTCCGCACTCGTGGACTACTTCATGGACGTCTACGCACCGAGCCGTAGCGCCCGGAACCAGTTGCGCGCCTTCGAGGGCTTCATCCTGAGCGGACCGGAGTACCTCACGGTGTTCGAGGGTCACAGCGGTCGGGAACTCCAGACTGTTCGTTACCAGCCGGGCCGGACCGATGACGGGCTCCGGTGGGGTGACTACGCCATGGCTCGGATCGAGCCCGGTAACCGGGTCGATCGCTTCCTGGCCGGTGTTGCCTACCTCGACGGTTCCCGCCCGTCCGCGGTCTTCGCCCGCGGCTACTACACCCGTACGACGCTGGCGGCGTACGACTGGGACGGCCGGCGCATCACCACGCGGTGGTTCGTGGACAGCGGATGGACGCCGATGACGAACCCGTTCAACGACAGTCCGCACGGCCGTGACGGCACCGACCCTGAGTACGGGTCCATCACGACCCAGGGCTTCCACTCGCTCAGTGCCTCCGACGTGGACGGCGACGGCAAGCAGGAGATCGTCTACGGCTCGGCGACCATCGACGACGACGGCAGCGTGCTCTACAGCTCCACTGACGTCCTGCCGCCGGGCAGTGCCAGCCCAGGTGCGATAGCTCGGCTCGGGCACGGCGACGCCATGCATGTGACCGACATCGACCCGCAGCGGCCCGGCCTCGAGATCTTCACTGTGCACGAGGGTGCCGCGTTCGCGCCGTACGGCTATGCGTTGAGGGACGCGAAGACCGGTCAGGTCATCTATGGCGAGTACTCCGGCCGCGACACCGGGCGTGGCATGGTCGGGGACATCCTGCCGAGCGAGCCCGGCCTGGAGACGTGGGCGACGCGACTGCGTTCGGCGGACGGTGACGCGCTCGGTACGGCGCAACCGGGGACGAACCAGAGCATCCGGTGGGCGGCCGACATGACCACGCAGATCGTCGACGGAGCCGGGGCCGTCACGCCGACGGTCAAGGACTGGCGGCGCGGCACGCTTCTCACAGCCACCGGGACCCTGACCAACAACGGGACCAAGGGCAATCCGTCCCTGGTCGCGGATGTGCTCGGCGACTGGCGCGAGGAGTTGTTGCTGCGTACGGCCGACAGCACGGCCATCCGCATCTACGTCAGCACGGAGGTGACCGACCGCAAGATGTACACGCTCATGCACGACCCGCAGTACCGGGTGGAGGTCGCCAGGCAGAACACGTCGTACAACCAGCCGTCGTACCCCGGCTTCTACCTCGCCTCGGACACGGACTGGTCGAAGATTCCACTCCCGGGCCGCCGGGGGTGACTACGGCGGTGCCCGGTGGGTACCGCCAGGTGGTGAACAGCACCCCGGATCCTGGGCCCGACCCGCGCGTGCAGGGGCAGGACGAGTCGGTCAACGCGCCGCACCGTGACGAGGACCCGCCGCGGCGGGAGATCTCGTCCTACGTCTGGCTGATCGTGATCGGTGTGGTCTCGCTGTTGTTCGTCGCCCTGTTCCTCGCCTACGCGGTGATCGTCGCCCGGTAGTCCTGCCACACACTGGAGACCCGGCACTTGTGTGGTGCCATCCCATAGCTGGGGTACGGCTGGATTCCTAGAGTTCCCGGCATGGCTACCCCACGTCGTGCCCTTGTCACCGGAGCTGCGTCCGGTATCGGAGCCGCGTGTGCCCGGCGGCTGGCGGCCGACGGCGTACAGGTCGTCGCGGTCGACTACGACGCCGCGGGACTCGAGTCACTCGAGGGCGTGGAGACGGTCGTGGCCGACCTGGCCGATCTTGACCGCCTCGCGGACCTGCCGGCAGATGTGGACATCCTGGTGAACAACGCTGGGGTCCAGCAGGTTGCTCCGGTCGAGCAGTTCCCGCCGGAGCGGTTCAGCTACATCCTGCGGCTCATGCTCGAGTCGCCGTTCCGGCTGATCCGTCAGACCCTTCCGCACATGTACGGCGCCGGCTGGGGCCGGGTCATCAACATCAGCTCGGTCCACGGACTGCGGGCCAGCCCCTTCAAGGCGGCGTACGTCGCTGCCAAGCACGGGCTGGAGGGGCTCAGCAAGGTGGTCGCACTGGAGGGTGCGGCCCACGGGGTGACCAGCAACTGTGTGAACCCGGCGTACGTCCGTACGCCGCTCGTCACTGCCCAACTCGCGGATCAGGCGGCCACGCACGGCCTGACCGAGTCAGAGGTGCTGGAGAAGGTCATGCTCGAGCCGGTCGCGGTGAAGCGGCTGATCGAGCCTGACGAAGTGGCGGAGTTGGTCGCGATGCTGTGCGGCCCCGCCTCCGCCTCCATCACGGGGAGCTCGTTCGTACTCGACGGCGGCTGGACCGCCCACTAGCTCAGGAGAGCCCGTCATGACAGCAACACAACCGGTCCACACCCGTACGCCGATCGTCCGGGTGGTCGGCGCGAGTCTCGTCGGCACGACCGTCGAGTGGTACGACTTCTTCCTGTACGGCGTGGCCGCGTCGGTGGTGTTCGGCGACCTGTTCTTCCCCAAGGGGCAGGAGCTCACCGGCACCCTGCTGAGCTTCGCCACCTTCGCGGTCGGGTTCTTCGCCCGTCCGATCGGCGGTGTGGTGTTCGGTCACTTCGGTGACCGGCTCGGCCGCAAGAACCTGCTGGTGCTGTCCCTGCTGATGATGGGCATCGCCACCTTCGCCATCGGCCTGTTGCCGACGTACGCGCAGGTCGGTGCGCTGGCTCCGATCCTGCTGACTGTACTGCGGCTCGTGCAGGGCTTCGCACTCGGTGGTGAGTGGGGTGGCGCCGTCCTGATCGTGTCGGAGCATGGTGATCCGGCACGGCGCGGCTTCTGGGCGTCCTGGCCGCAGGCTGGTGCTCCCGCGGGTCAGCTGCTCGCCAACGGCGTATTGGCCGGACTGGCCGCCTTCCAGTCGGACTCCGCCTTCAACTCATGGGGCTGGCGCATTCCGTTCCTGCTGTCCGCCGTACTGGTGCTGGTCGGCCTGTGGGTGCGGCTGCGGATCGAGGAGTCGCCGGTGTTCAAGGAGGCCCGGGCCAAGCAGGAACCGACGGACAAGCTCCCGCTGCTCGAGGTGATCACCCGCTACCCGCGGGAGGTGCTGACCGCGATGGGCGCGCGGATGGCGGAGAACGTCAGCTACTACATCTTCACCATCGTCATCGCGACGTACGCCAAGGAGCAGCTGGGCCTGGGCAAGTCCTTCGCGTTGAACGCCGTACTGATCGGTGCGGCCGTGCACTTCTGCGCCATCCCGCTGTGGGGTGCGCTGTCCGACCGGATCGGTCGGAAGCCGGTGTACCTGATCGGTGCATTCGGTGTCGGCGTGTGGGCCTTCGTCTTCGTCGCACTGGTGGACACGAAGAACTTCGTCCTCGCCACACTGGCTGTGACGGTCGGACTGGTGCTGCACGGTGCGATGTACGGACCGCAGGCATCGTTCTTCACCGAGCTGTTCGGCACCCGGGTGCGCTACTCCGGTGTGTCCGTGGGTTACCAGCTGGCCTCGATCATCGCGGGCGGTCTGGCGCCGTTCATCGCGGTCGCCCTGCTCAAGGCGTACGACTCCGGCTACGCGATCGCCATCTACGTCGCAGCCTGCGCAGCCATCTCCGTCATCGCGGTGACGTCGTACTCCGAGACCCGTCAGCGGGACCTGACCGCGGTGTAGCTGGCATCATCACGAGGATGAAGGAGCTTCTGCGGCTGCTGGCCGAGGATGCGCCAGGCAGCGAGCTGGCCCGGGCGGCGGGGGAGGACGCCGTCGCCCGGGACCTCGCCCTGCGGATCCGGGCCGGGATCGACGCCAGCAAGAAGCGTGAGGCGGAGCTGTCCGCCCTCGTCGACGTGGCGCGCGAACTCGCGTCGGCCCGCGACCCCGGCGGCGTACTCGACACCATCGTCCACCGGGCCCGGACTCTGATCGGCACCGACGTCTCCTACCTGACCCTGTACGACCCCGCCCGCGGCGACACCTACATGCGGGCGACCGACGGCTCGGTGTCCGCTGCCTTCCAGCAGCTGAGGCTCCCGCTCGGTGCCGGCCTCGGCGGTCTGGTCGCCGAGACGCACAAGCCGTACTGGACGGCCGACTACCCGTCCGACCGCCGCTTTCGGCACACCTCTCCGATCGACAACGCGGTCGGCGAGGAGGGCCTGGTCGCGATCCTCGGTACGCCGCTCATCGTCGACGGAGCGTTCGTCGGCGTACTGTTCGCCTCCAACCGGACGCGCCGGCCCTTCAGCCGCGAGGAGGTCTCGCTGCTCGGCTCGCTCGCTGCTCTAGCGGCGGTGACGATCGTGCAGGTACGAGCGGCCGCCGAGACCGCGGCCGCGCTCGACGAGCTCTCCAAGGCCCACGCCGGGACCGAACACGCGGCCGCCGCTCACGACCGCTTCGCCGACATCGTCCTGTCCGGTGGTGATGTGGACGCGGTCGCGGCGGCGCTGGCGGAACTCCTGGACGTCTGGGTCGTCCTGGTCGATGCCCTAGGCAACGAACTGGCCGTGGCCGGTTCACCTGACCGTGCCGCCGTACCGTGGCAGGAGTCCGAGTCGGGCCGGCTGACGCGCGTGGGGGATTGCTGGGTCGTTGCAGCCACCGCAAAGGGCGAGCGGCTCGGCGCACTGGTGATCGGCGGTGTCGACGACCTCTCCGGAGCTGACCAGCGCATCGTAGAGCGTGCGGCCGTTGTCACCGCTCTGGTGCTGCTCTTCCGTCGTCAAGCTGCTGAGCAGTCCCAACGTGCGCAGGCGGATCTCCTGTCCGACGTACTGAGTGGCAGCGCCGACCCGAGGACACTGACCGAGCGACTGCGTCTACTCGCGCCGAACCGTCGCCACGACCGCTTCGTCGTAGCCGTCTGCCGTGGCGACCACTCCGCCGTACGCGCCCGGCTCTCAGCACCGCTGGAGGACAAGCTGGTCCTGTCTGGTCCGTACGGCGGTGACCTCGTGCTCTTGATGAGCATGACCGACGCCCGGACTGCTGCACGCGAGTTGGCGGAGGTAGCCAAGCGCACCGGCGTCACCATCGGGGTCACCGGCCCAGCGCCGTGGGGTGACGCGGTAGTCGAGGCTCACCGCCAGGCGGCCCACCTGGTCACCACCATGCAGCGCTTAGGTCGGACCGGCGAGTCCGCCACACCGGACGACCTCGGTGTCGCCGGACTGATCGGCGCGGCAGAGGTCGACGTACGAGCCCACGTCCACCACGTCCTGGGCGCCGTACTCGACTACGACGCCCAACGCGGCACCGACCTGATCGGCACACTCCGCGCCTACTTCGCCGCCGGCCAGAGCCCGACGAGAGCAGCCACCGCCCTCCACATCCACCCCAACACCGTCCAGCAACGGCTGGACCGCATCACCGCACTACTCGGCGACGGCTGGCAGTCACCAGACCGCGCTCTGGACATCCAGGTCGCCCTGCGCCTGCGGTCCGCCCTGGGCTGAACTCGTGACCTTTGCCCTCCGCCTGGGCCTGATCAAGCCTGACCACTGTCTGTTTCCGCTCACGGCAGCAGCACAAGCCTTCCGCGTACTCCGCCCTTCGCCAGTCGCTTGTACGCTGCCGCCGCGTCCTGCAATGGATAGGTATCGGCGACCCGGGCGGAAATCGCTCCTGTATCCGTCAACTGGACGAGCTCTGCTAGTTCCGCACGGTTGGCGTGGACGAAGATCTGCTCGACGGTGATTCCACGCAGGTGTGGCGGCGTTGGGCCTGCCTGCACATGCGCGTGCCGCCCGCGATTCCTCACGGCCTCCTGAGCCCCGACCCCGAGCACTGCCGCATCCACCAAACCGTCCGCGCCCGCTGGGGCGATCCTGTGCGCGGCCGCCGTCAGGTCGTCCGACCGCGACACGAAGTAGTCGGCGCCAAGTCGCCGTACCAGATCCGCGTCCTCCGGGGCGGCGCTGGCGATCACCGTCAAGCCCGCGTGCTTGGCGAGCTCGACCGTATAGCCCCCCACGCCGCCGGCTGCGCCTGTCACCAAGACACTCTGTCCGGGGCTGAGTCGCAGTGCCTTGAGCGCTTGTAGTGCTGTCAGTGCGTTGAGGGCGATGGTGGATGCCTGGATCAGGTCGAGGTTCCGTGGCGCCGGTGTGACCGCGTCTTCATTGAGTACGACGTACTCCGCATGCGTCTTGAGGGGTCGCCCGAGCAGATCCGCCAGGCCGATCACCGGCGTACCCGGCGCCAGGTCGACGTCCGGGCCGATGGCGTCGATGGTGCCGGCGACGTCCCAGCCCAGGCGGAACGGGTTGCGTGCCGACGTCACGCCGTACTGCACCACCGTGCCGTTGCTGACCGCGACGTCGACGGGGTTGACTGCGGCCGCGGCGACCTTGATGCGAACCTGCCCTGCCGCCGGTTCGGGGATCGGGGTCTCGATCACCTCGAGAGCGTCCGGCCCGTCGAGCCGCCGAGCCACAAGTGCGCGCATATCGTTTTCTCTCCTTCACAGTGTGGTTGGTGACACCACTGTCGGAGAGTTACTCTCTGCTGGGAAGTACGCACTTCGAAGTACGTATCGCACGGAGAGGAGAGCCATGCCGACGCGTACCGTCGCTCAACGCCGGGAGGAAGCCGCCCGCGAGTATGACGCCTTCCTGGCGTCCTGCCCGGCCCGGCAACTGCTCGACCGGATCAGCGACAAGTGGGTGACACTGATCATCAGCGCGCTCGCCGACGGCCCGCAGCGGTACTCCGATCTGTCTCGCCGCATTGCAGGTGTCAGCCAGAAGATGCTCACCCAGACCCTCCGTTCCCTCGAACGCGACGGCCTTCTGGTCCGGTCGGTGACTCCGTCCGTCCCTGTCCGCGTCGACTACGAACTGACTCCGCTCGGCCAGACCCTGCTGCCGCTCATCGCCTCCATCAAGGGCTGGGCGGAGACCCACATGCCGGAGGTCGCCGCGGCCCGCTCCCAGTACGACGAAGTGAGCGCGTCAGCGTGACCGATCGACGAGTAGTGGTACTGGTCGTGCCGGCCGTCGGCAGTTGGGCCCCGCCCGGCCGGGACCCTGAGGCGTGGCGTCTGGCGCTGGCCGAGGACACCTACGAAGTGCTGGCCGGGCTGGACCGCGTCGACGTCGCCGTAGCTGTTGCGGGTGGCGATGACGCGGCTGTGGCGGAGGTGGGTGCTCTCACTTGGCCGGGCACACCTGTGTACGCCGTTGACACCGCGAAGCCGGTCCTCGACGCCGTAGCCCTTGCCGGGCCGGCTGCCGCGGTGGTGGCAGTCAGTCACGACGTACCCGACCTGCCCGGTCTGCTCATCGGCAAGCTCTTCCGCGCGCTGAGCACTGCCGACATTGCGGTCACCCCGGCCGAGGACGGCACGCTGGCCGCGATCGGCGTCAACGTCCCCACCGCCGACTGGGTCACCTCCGTCGCACCGACGTTCGACACCCCACTGGCTGAACTCGAGTCCTCCAAACCTCGCCGCCACGCCGTCGCCATCGGCCCCGGCTGGCACCGTCTGCAATCACCCGCTGACCTATCGCGACTGGACCCCGGCCTCGAAGGCTGGGACGCCACCAGATCCATCCTCCGCCACCCCTGACCCGTCACCTTCCCCCAACCTCCCTCGTTAACCAACCAGCAAGGTGTCGATGCCGTTCAGGGGCGGCACCCGACACCACGGCCCCGCCGTCGAACTGAGGCTTGCCCAACGTGCCGCGTGCTACAGCGATCACCCGCTTGGGCGCGGCAGGCCAAATAGTCACGGGGCGACGGGAAGTACAGGCGAACGGGGATCACGGGGAATCGCACCGCCACGGTGCCTGCAGACACAGGGACCGACGGGGTTCGCGGTGCAGCTGGAATACGGGGACGCAGGACCAAAGCTGTCCACGGGGAACTGCAGCATGACGGGACCGCGCCGCCACGGGGATGCGAGCGGGGGGGATCGACGGGGCGGCGCGGTGCAGTGGGGCTACGGGAACGCAGTACCAGAGCTGTCGACGGGAAACTGCAGTATGACGGGCGATCCCAACCGCCACGAGGATGCGAACGGGGGGACCGACGGGGTTTGCGGTGCAGTTGGGCTACGGGGACGCAGTACCAGAGCTGTCCACGGGGACCTGCACTGGCACGGGGGATTGCAGTACGAGCCGAACCGCAGTACGACGGGGGACCGCAGTACTAGCCGGACCGCAGTACGACGGGGGATCGCAACCGCCACGGGGACATGCAACACGCGGACAGGCGCGGATGCCGAGTCCGATGGCCAGGTGGGTCTTGCCGGTGCCGGGCGGGCCGAGGAACACTATGTTCTCCTTCGCGGTGACGAAGTCGAGGGTGCCGAGAAGCGCGATCAGGTCACGGGCCAGGCCGCGGGCGTAGTCGAAGTCGAACTCCTCCAGGCTTTTGCGGGCGGGGGAACCTGGCTGATCTGATCCGGCCTTCGCCGCCGTGGGCGTCGCGGGCGGCGACCTCGCGTTGCAGGCAGGCGACCAGATACTCCTCATGCGTCCAGGACTTCGCGCGCGCTCGTTCGGCCAGCCGGTCGACCGAATCGCGCAGGGTAGGTGCCTTCAACGCCCGGGTCAGGTAGGCGATCTCGGCGGTCAGGTCCTTGACCGGTGTGGCTTTGGTTCGGGTCGGCATCACATCACCTGCTGATTCAGCCCGAAGGCGTTGTCGTAGTCGGTCAGCGGCCGCTGTTCCACCTCGGTCGCGGCGGCCGGGGTGATGACGGTGAATCGGTCGTGTCGCAACGCGGCCGCGGCCTGGGCGCGGACGGTGTCGGTGATCGACTGGTGGTAGGCCCAGCAGCGGGGATGGTCGGCCACGACGGCGCCCTCGCACCAGACCCGCACCCGGTCCAGGTCGGCGACGATCTCGATCCGCCGGCCGACCGCGCCGGGGTGCACCGAGTAGTCGTTGGAGTCCACCCGGACGTAGTAGTCCCGCGGCAGCCGCTGCGACCTGCGTCACCCGGTCACCGGCACGACCGGGGGCAGGGTGAGCATCGCGGCCCGGTCCGCCTCGACCCGTTCGCCTGATGAGCAGCCCAGCACCCGCATCCGGCGGGCGTTCGCCTTCGGCAGCCAGCCGGCGAGCTGGGCGGCCTCCACCGGAACCTCTACGACAGAGAGGGCAACCTCAAGGGCAACGCTCGGTTCATTCCAGACGACGGGAGCGAGCCCGAGCCTCTTGTCGTCACTGAGACGGTCTACGTCCCCGTCGAACAGCGACGGGGCATTCGGAGTCTCATGTCCGTGGTGCCAGTAGGCGGATCGTTATCGAAGAGCGACGCCTGGGGGGCTTCGCTGCTAGATGTCCGGTGGGCGTTCCACTTACGGGACGCCCGAACAGCCGGTGTGCGGGCGCTTCGGAGGGGCTCGCCGGGCCCACTGGGTGGCCGGCGTCTCTACCGCCCACTATGTGGCCCCCAGGAGGCCTTCGCACCCGCATGGCCGGTGAGCACCACCGTCACCAGTTCAGCGACGGCAAGCACGGCCACCGCAGCCCGGAGCACCCGACCCGCTAGGCCATTGGGGCGCTCGATGGCGACGAACAGCGCGAATGCGCAACCGGTCGCCGACCACAGGAGCAGGCGGGCGTAGCGAGCGTGTGACCGGAACAGGTCGAGCTGTTCGGGCGAGGCGTCGGCGAAACGGGTGTCGCGGAGGTAGTCCGGCCCCGAGTAGAACGCGAGCCATACGGCCACGACCGCGCCCAGCGCAAGGGCGAGCAGGGGAATGCGCATAGGCGCCCGCCAGCGGGGCCGTCCGACCCAGACCAGTGCACCCAGAGCCGCCAGTGGGGTCAGCACGACCGCCATGTGGACGACGAGGACGTGGATCGGAATGCCGTCAACCGACATCTGACTCGCCGCCGCTCGGCCGTAGCAGGTACCAGCCGACGGCCACGATCCCGACCGCCCGCGGCAGCGCAGCGAGCCAGGTGATCGAGAACGGGGTCGCGGCCATGGCCACGGTGCCGGCGAGCACAGCCACAGGGACCCACAGCGGTACCGACCGGCTGATCAACAGCCCGACGCAGGCGGCGGAGGTACCGAGCACGTTCAGGATCAGACCGATGATCAGCAGTCCGATGACCGAGTCGGCCGACGCCGGGTCAGCATACGCCAGCAACTTAGCGGCCGCGCCAGGTGCGAGCCCCTGCTGGTCGGTCACGTAGTAGTACACGACACCTTCCGCGGCCACGCCAGCTGCCAGGGCAGGCGCGCCGAGCAGGCACAGGGCGGCGCCGATCGTGGTCCAGCCGCTGCCGCGACCGCGCCGGACGAGATACGCCATCGCAAGGCCGGCCATCCCGAGTCCGAACGCCAGCGCAGTACCGACGAAGTAGTGGGTCACCCACCACTGCGTCCGCACCCCGCGGATCACGTCGTACGGCAGCACCTCGTCGCGCTCATAGGCACGGTGCATCACGAAGAAGGCCGTCTGCGAGACGGCCGCGAATACACAGGCCGCAGCCAGCAACACCGAACGGAACCGGACGGTCGTCTGTGCGGAGTTGGTCAGGGGCAGGTCTACGCTTGTCATGCTCCGAGCGTGCGCCGACCACCGCTCGTCAGGGATCGTGGCTACCCCGCGACGTTTTCCGTGCCAGTACGGAGTACGCCCCCGCCCGATCGTCCTACCCTTGTGTCATGCCCTGGCCGCGCGCCATCGCCATCGCGCTTGCTCCGCTCACCGTGGCGATGGTGTGCGCCGCCATCACCGTGCAGCTCGTGGCGGGCGCCGCTCCCGACAGTGCCGAGGTGGCCCTGACCAGCCTGATCGCACTCACCACTACCGGGCTGGCCCTGGTTGTGGTCTGGCGGGAGCCGGCCAACGGCTTGGCCGGGGTCCTCGCGCTGATGGCGCTGCTGGCGGCCACGGTCGGGTTCAGTGACACCTACCGGCCCGCCCACCTGCGCGACCCGCAGCAGTTGCCCGACCTGCCGACGGCCGCGGGTGCGCTGTTGTCGGTGATGTGGGTCTGGGTCTTTACGGCACTGACCCTGCTGCTCCTGCTCTTTCCCACCGGCCGGCCACTGTCCCGGGCCTGGGGTTGGGTCGCGATCGCGATCCCCGTGGTCGCCGTGGCGATCCACGCGGTCATGGTGACCACGCCCGCGGCGTACGACGCGCCGTACGCCGACCTCCAGCACCCGTTCGGCACCCTGCCGCTGCCGGTCGCGACGGGCCTGAAAGTGGTTTTGTTCCCGGCCTTGATGCTGCTCCTGCTCGCCGCGGCCATCTCGCTCGTCGCGCGTTACCGGCGCGGCGACGAGCGACTGCGCAAGCAGGCGAAGTGGCTTGTCCTCGCGCTGCCGCTGGTCCCGGTGACGTTCGTACTCGGCTGGGGTGGCTACCTGCTGCTGGGCACCTACTTCCTGGCGGGCATCGGCTTGGCGCTGCTCTACCTCGCCGTCCCGATCGCCACCACGATCGCGATCCTGCGGCACGATCTCTTCGACGTGGACCGGGCCGTGGCAGGCGCCGCCCTCTACTCGGTGCTCACGGTGGGTGTGGTGGGGGCCTATGCGGGTGCGGCGGCGCTCAGCGGGGCGCTGCTCGGCAACCAGTCCTCCTGGGCGGCCGCCGCGGTGACGGCGGGTCTCGCCTTGGTGCTGGCGCCGGCCCGGCGCCGCGTCCAGCGCACGGTCGACCGGGTGCTCTATCCGGCGAGACGTAGCGCGTGTGATGCCGTGGCCGTGCTGGAAAACCGGGTGAACGGCGGAACCGGAGCGCCGGAGGAGCTCGAGCCGACGTTGCGCGCCGCGCTGCACGCGCCTGGGTTGCGCGTCGGGGTGGTCGCTCCCGGCGAGACCGGGTACGTCGATGTGGACGGACAGCCGGTCGACGTCGGGGAGGGCGTAGTTGTCACCGTCGACGGCGAGCCCATCGGAGTCCTCGTCGCGGAGGGGATCTCCCGCGCGCTGCTTGCGGACGTGGCGGTCCGGGCGACCATTCTGGTCGAGATGATCCGGCTCCGGCAGGAGGCGACCCGGGCCCTCGAGGACGCGCGGGAGAGCCGAGCCCGGCTGCAACAAGTCGGCTACGAGGAGCGACGCCGACTGGAGCGCGACCTGCACGACGTTGCCCAGCAGCGGCTGGTCGCCCTGGGGCTGTCGATGCGGCTGGCCCAGCGCCGGCTCAAGAAGACCGGTGACGCCGAGTTGGCGACCATGATCGCCCAGTGGGTCGACGAGGTGAGTAGGTCAAGCGCAGAGCTGCGCGACCTCGCCCACGGGATCCGGCCGAGTTGCCTCGACGACGGCCTGCCGTCAGCGCTGAGCATGCTCGCCCGCGACGTGCCGCTGCCGCTGGACGCGGACATCGTCGTACATCGTCAGCTGCCGGACCAGGTGAGCACCACCGCCTACTACGTGGTCGCGGAGGCCCTCACCAACGCCCTGAAGCACGGGCACCCCAGCGGCCTGTGGGTCCAGGTCCGCGACGAGGGCGACCGCTTGCTGGTCCGGGTGCGCGACGACGGCTGCGGTGGAGCGGTCGTCGGGCAGGTCGGTGGCCTCTCCGCCGTCCGCGACCGGGTCTCCGCCTCCGGTGGCGTGCTCTACGTGGACAGCCGACCGGGGCAGGGGACGAGCCTGGAGGCGGTGCTCCCGTGCGCATCGTGATCGGCGAGGACTCCGCACTCTTCCGTGAGGGCATGGTGCGGCTGCTGGAGGAGTCCGGGCACGAGGTGGTGGAGCGAGTCGCGGACGCGGTGGCCCTGGTCGATGCCGTACGCCGGCAGCAGCCGGACCTCGTCGTGGTCGACGTACGCATGCCCCCTGACCTCACCGACGACGGCGCCCGCGCCGCGCGTCGACTGCGGGAGGAGTTCCCGACGCTGCCGATCATGTTGCTGTCGCAGCACATCGAGACGACGAACTCGGTCGAGCTGGCCCGTCAGGGCTACTTCGGCTACCAACTGAAGGACCGGGTGCTCGAGGTCGACGACTTCCTCGACCTCTTGGAGCTGATCCACCGCGGCGGATCAGCACTCGACCCCCTGGTTGTCACCCGCCTACTCGGCCCGGGCGATCGCGACGACCCGCTCAAGCAGCTCACCTCCCGGGAGCGCCTCGTCCTCGGTCTGATGGCCGAAGGACGCACCAATCTGGGCATCGCTCGCCAGATGTACCTCTCGGACCGGACCGTGGAGACGCACGTGACCAGCATCCTGCACAAGCTTGGGATCCCCGACGACGTCCGCGACAACCGACGCGTTCTCGCCGTCCTCACTTTCCTGCATCATCGCGCGACGTCCTGAGCGGGGCGTACGACGGGCAGACCGCAGTGTTCACCGACTAAGCGCAGAGTGTTGACCGACTAGCGGCTGGGTGCACCGGCTGACCGCAGGGTTCACCGGCTAACTGTGGCTGTCTGGGCGTAGTGGGGGTGTGAGGCGTTGGCGGGCTCTTGTGGTTAGGGCTTGGACTGTGTGGTCTACGCCGGTCGGGAGGGCGTCGATCGGGAACCAGGCGAGGTCGTGTGACTCCTCGCTGACTACGAAGTCTGTGGTTGTGGCAGTCACGAGGAATTGCACGTCCAGGTGGAATGCGCCCGCGCAGCCGCCGGCGAGCAGCTCGTGCCGTGACAACTGGAGTGGGCTGGGGTCGATCGACAGGCCCGCCAGCCCGGACTCCTCTGTTGCCTCGCGTAGTGCCGCACCCGCGAGAGTCGTATCACCGGGTTCGCAGTGTCCGCCGAGTTGGAGCCATTGCCCGACGACCTTGTGCAACGTCAACAGCACCTGCGTGCCTGACTCGTCCACGACCAGCGCACTGGACGTCACATGCTCGGGCCGACAACTCCGCCACATCCCATCCGGCCGCTCAGCCAGATGTCGCAGGTAATGCGACCGCAGCTCCCCCTGCACCTCATCCGGCGCACCCCACCCTTCCAACGTCCCAACCGCATCCCGACGAAGCACCCCGCCAGTTTCTCCCATCCCGTGGCGTGCCTCGTGGCTGGGCTGCCGTGCAGTTCGCCGTACGCCGACACCACACCTGACCCACCGTCACAACGGCGCCCGGTCCCGGGTCACGACGACGCCGTACTGCACCTGTCCCACCTCGTACGGGCAGGGGTCCGGGGTGCCTGCGTGGCTCGGTAGGGCTGCTCTTGCCGACACCGGGATTGGCCGTACGGCGGTCACCTTGAAGTGCTGGCGCCGTACGGCGGGGCGTTACTTGGGGGTGTCGGGGTTGGGGTCGTCGCCGTCTTCCTTGGGGAGGAAGTCGGTGATGTCTATGTCGGACAGTTCGCCGGCGTGTTGGGCGAAGCCGATGGGGTCGTCGAGGTCGGAGGCGCTGGGGAGGAGGTCGGGGTGTGACCAGAGGCGGTCGCGGCCTTCGATTCCGCGGGCGTCGCGTACGGCGGCCCACAGGTTCGCAGCGTCGCGCAGACGCCGCGGGCGGAGCTGCAGACCGACCAGCGTTGCGAACGTCTGCTCCGCGGGACCACCCGCGGCCCGACGTCGCCGTACCGTCTCGGCCAACTGCACCGCGGCCGGCATCCGGTCCTTGGTTGCCTGCCGTACGACCTCGTCCACCCAGCCCTCGACCAGGGCGAGTGCGGTCTCGAGCCGGACCAGCGCCGCCTTCTGCTGCGGGGAGTCCTCCGGCTCGAACAGCCCGCCGGCGAGCGCCTCCTGCATGGCCTCCGGGTTCGTGGGGTCGATGTCGGCCATCGCCCGCTCGATCTTGCTGGTGTCGACCTCGATGCCGGCGGCGTAGTCGCCCACCGCGGCCAGGACGTGCGCCCGCAGCCACGGCACCCCGGCGTACAGCCGCTGGTGAGCGACCTCGCGCAGCGCCAGGTACAGCCGGACATCCTCGTCGGTCAGCCCCAGCCCTTCGGCGAACTTCGCGACGTTGTCCGGCAGCAGCACCGCCTGCCCGGTCGGCCCGAGCGGCAGCCCGATGTCGGACGAGCCCACGACCTCACCGGCCAGCTCACCCAAGGCCTGGCCGACCTGTGCGCCGAAGATGGAGCCGCCCAGCTGCCGCAGCATGCCCGCCATCGGGCCCGCCAGCTGCTGAGCCTCGGCCGGGAGCGCGTTGCCCATGGCACCGGCGACGTGCTCGGCGACCGGGTCGACGATCGTCTGCCAGACCGGCAGCGTGTTCTCGACCCACTCCGCGCGGCTCCAGGCCGCGGACGTCGTGGAGGCCTCGGGCAGCGTGGTCGCCTCGTCCAGCCAGTGGTCGGCCAGCCGGACTGCGTCGGCCACTCGGTCGGAGTCCGTCGGGGTGACGGACCGGTCGCCGGCCGCGGAGACGGTCTTGCGGGCGATGTCCTTGGCCAGGTCCCAGTTCACCGGCTTGCCGTCGGTGGATCCGCTCAGCAGCTGCTGGACCTGGGCGAAAATCGCGTTCAGGTCCGGGACGCCGCCCGCGCCGGCCGCTCCGGAGAACTGCTGGAACATGGCCTCGAACGGAGTTCCCTTGAACGGGTTGTCCGGTTCGTCGCTCATCGGAGTGGGCCTTCCTGTGCGGGTGGGGCGTACAACTCCAACGTACTGGTTCCGCCCGCCGGTTCCTCCCCCGGCGAACGCATTCCCCCTCCAGTTCGCCCCTGGCAGATCCCTGACTTCCCCCTGACCGCAGCCCATGGCCCTGAATCGGGCCTTTGGGAGGGCGAGGTGGGGTTGGGAACGAGGTCGAGAGAGAATTGAGCAGGGAGGGGCTGGTTCTGGTAGGTGTGTGGGGTGGTTCTGCCCGGGAGTGAGGGACGATGAGCGACGCGATCAGGCTGCTGGACATTCGTGAGGCTGAGCTGTCCAGCGACGAGGTGCTGGCCGCTGTCGCCGACCCGTCCGCCGGTGGAACTGCTCTGTTCATCGGTACGGTGCGCAATCACGATCAGGCGAAGCCGGTGGACCGGCTGAGCTACGAGGCCCACCCGGACGCGCTGAATCACCTGCGGAACGTCGCGCTGCGTATCTGCGACGACCCGGCCGTGACCGCGCTGGCCGCCGTACATCGCACCGGGGACCTGAAGATCGGTGACGCCGCCGTGATCGTCGCCGTGGCCGCCTCGCATCGGGACGTCGCGTTCGCCGCCTGCCGGCGGCTGATCGACGACCTCAAGGCCGAGGTCCCGATTTGGAAACACCAGCACTTCAGCGACGGTGCCAGCGAGTGGGTTGGCGCTCACTGACACGTACGCTGGGCGCATGAAGGTGGCCGGATGAAGGTTTTGGCGTGGCTGGCGTTCCCGCTGGTCGCCACGCTCCTGGCGATGTGCTGGGCCGCGTGGCGTGGGCGGAGCCGTGGTCCGCGCCGATCCGGTGGTGCCTTCGCCTCGGTCGAGGACTTCCGCCGTTTCAACGAGGCACTGGCCGCGCCGGGGCCGCAGGCGACCCCGAAACGACGTCGTGGTCTCCGCCGCACCCCGAAGAGTGCTGCCAGGTCCGGCGGCGCAGCGGACGCTCCCGCGTCTGGCGCCGAGCCCAGCTCGGCCGGTGGGTCCGGCGGCTCCTCGGGTCCCGCGAGCGCCGACGGTACGGCGAACTCCGCCCGGCAGCCCGGCTCCGGCGACACGAGTGCCACCGCGAGGGCCGGTTCGCCGAGCCGCGGACGGGCGACCGGTTTCGCTGCAGCAGGGACGGTTGGGGATGCTCGTGCGTTGGAAGCAGTAGGGACGCTCGGCGTCACCGGAAAGCAGGGTTCGGCCGGGGTGTTCGGTTCCACCAAGATCGCAGGGCAGGGTTCGTGACACGTCGTACCGCCACGCTGGTCGCTTCGATCATCGTGCTCGTCGTCTCGCTCGGGCTGGTCACCGCCTTCCCGGTGCCGTTCGTCTCGTTCAGTCCGGGGCCGGTGAAGGACACCCTGGGCGAGACGAAGGGCAAGCCGGTCATCGAGATCACCGGGCACGAGACGTTCCAGACCTCCGGCCAGCTCGACCTGACCACAGTGTCGGTCACCTCGCCGGAACGTGAACTCACCCTGCCGCAGGCGATGCGCAACTGGCTCGACCCGCACCACGACCTGTTCCCGCGCGACATCATCTACCCGCCGGACCAGACCCCGGACGAGGTCGAGGAGCAGAACACCGCCGAGATGACCGGCTCGCAGGACAGCGCGATCGCGGCCGCGCTGCAGGCGGCGAAGGTGCCGTACCACCCGAAGGTCTCGACGGTGGCGAAGGGCTCCCCGGCGGACGGCAAGCTGAAGCCGGGCGACGTCGTGCTGGCTGTCGACGGTGTCACGGTGTCGCAGGTCCCGCAGGTGGGCGAACTCGTCCGCAGGCACAAGGTGGGCGAGAACGTCGTCTTCCTGATCCGCCGCGGTACCGCCGAGCAGACCGTGCAGCTGAAGACCGCGGCCACACCGGGCGAGGCCACCCGTCCGATGGTCGGCATCACCATCGGGATCGACTCGCCGGTGAAGGTGACGGTCAACCTCGGCCAGGACATCGGCGGCCCGAGCGCCGGTACGGCGTTCGCGCTCGCCATCTACGACAAGCTGACACCGGGTCCGTTGCTGGCCGGAAGGCACGTTGCCGGCACCGGAACCATCGACGCACTCGGTCAGGTCGGCGCGATCGGCGGAATCCAGCAGAAGATCGCCGGCGCCAAGGACGACGGCGCCACCATCTTCCTGGTCCCCGCGCCGAACTGCGAGGCGGCGTTGCACGCGGACGTGGAGGGCATCCAGCTGGTGAAGATCAGCACTCTGAGCGAGGCGATCAGTGCCCTGGAGGCCATCGGCAAGGGAACCGGAGCTGTCCCGACATGTACGCCATGAGCAACTTGCACGTACCGGCCGGCCGAAGGGAGACGACGGTATGAACTCCGTAGGCACCCTGCCTCCCGACGCGCTCAGCCGCGCGGTGATCGAGATCGAGAAGCACGTGAGCAGCGCGGGCTGGGACCAGCCCGCGCAACTGTTCGCGCTGGTCCCGACCGACGAGCTGCTCCGCGCCGAGCCGCAACTGGCCGCCGAGCTAGGGGCCGACGACGCGTCCCAGCCGCTGACCCCGGTGGCCCAGGGCGAGCTGCCAGGCGCACTCGAGGACGAGCACCTGGCCGACGCTCTCGGCCGGATCGAGTGGCCGGACGGCGTCACCGGCTGCGCACTCGCGATCGAGCGCGTCGTACTGCCTGCCTCGGCGGAATCAGGCGCCGAGTCCGACGCCGAACTCGCCCGGATGGCCGGCAGCGATCCACGCCGCCACGAGGTCCGGATGGTCGCCGCGGTGCTGCGGAAGGGCGACCGGTTCGGCGCCGTCCGGCTGCGCTCACATGACGAGGACAGCGCCGTACTCACCGGCACCGACTTGGTCCCCACGCTGTGCGAAGTACTGTCTTTGACATTCGAACCTTCGGTCGGCCACCGGCCGGGCGCAGGTCCTGGGGTCGACGGCATGAGTGACGACGAGGAGAACCGACCATGAGTGACGGCGTCTACGACATGCCGGAGGACCCGCGGAGGGCCCGGCGAACGTCCGGGGGACGGCCTCGGGCACTGCTGCCGACGATCGCCACCCTGATCGTCCTGCTCATCCTGTTCAGCGTCTTCACCGACGTCTGGACCCAGCGGCTGTGGTACCGCTCGATCGATCTCAGCTCGGTGTTCAGCACGGTGCTCGGGACCCGGGTGCTGCTGTTCGTCGTGGTCGGCCTCCTGATGGCCGGTGCTGTGGTCGCGAACATCATCATCGCCTTCCGCACCCGGCCCCGGGTCGCCCTCGCGCCCTCGCCCAGCCCCGGCTTCGAGCGGTACGGCGACCTGCTGCAGCAGCGCGGTAAGGCCGCCATCGCGGTGATCGCGACCCTGATGCTGGTGTTCGGCGGCTCGGCCGCGTCGGGGGAATGGAAGGTCTTCCTCGCCTGGCGGAACCGGACCCCGTTCGGAGTCACCGACAAGCACTTCAACAAGGACATCGCGTTCTTCGTCTTCGACTACCCGTGGCTGCGCGTCCTGCTCGGCTTCGGCTACTCGATCGTGCTGCTGTCGCTGGTCGCGGCGATCGTCACCCACTATCTCTACGGCGGCTTCCGCCCGTCCGCGAAGGGGCAGAAGGCTTCCGGTGCGGCGCAGGTGCAGTTCTCCGTGCTGCTGGGCCTGCTGGTCCTGCTGAAGGCGTTCAGCTACTGGCTCGACCGCTACGGGCTGACGACGTCCGACAGCCGGCTGTTCACCGGCATCTCCTACACAGGTGACAACGCGGTCCTGCCCAGCAAGGAGATCCTCGCGGTCATTGCTGTGCTGTGTGCCGGGCTGTTCTTCGCCAACGTGGTGCGCCGGACCTGGCTGCTGCCGGGCGTGGGCACCGTCGTTCTGATCCTGTCCGCGATCCTGCTCGGTGCCTTGTGGCCTGCGGCGCTGCAGCAGTTGCGCGTCCGGCCGAGCGAGCCGGTGCGTGAGGCGCCGTACATCACCAAGAACATCGAGGCGACCCGCCAGGCGTACGGTCTGGAAGGCACCCAGGTCATCAACTACCCGGCGAAGGCGACCGCGACCGCGACCGATCTGGCGGCCGATGCCGAGGTCCTGCCGGGCATCCGCTTGATCGACCCGAGTGTGGTCGGGCCGACATTCGAGCAGTTGCAGCAGGTCCGCGGCTTCTACTCCTTCCCCACCGACCTCGACGTCGACCGGTACAGGATCGGCAATGAGGTCAAGGACACCGTCATCGCGGTTCGCGAGGTGCAGGTGGAACGGTTGCCTGCCGGCCAGCGCAACTGGAACAACGACCACACCGTCTACACCCATGGCTACGGCGTCGTCGCCGCGAACGGCAACCAGCGAGGCGTGGACGGTACGCCGGTCTGGTCGGAGAAGGACTTGCCGCCGACCGGTCAGCTCGGTGACTACGAGCCGCGGATCTACTTCGGTGAGCAGTCCCCGGACTACTCGATCGTCGGCGGACCGAAGGGCGGCCAGCCCGTCGAGCTCGACACCCCCGAGGGAACGAACGGCGGCGACCCGACGCTGAACACCTACCAGGGCAACGGCGGCGTCCCGGTCGGCTCGTTCTTCAACCGCTTGCTGTATGCAACCAAGTTCCGGGACGCGAACATCCTGCTGTCCAGCCGGGTGAACCCCGAGTCGAAGATCCTCTACGACCGCAGCCCGCGCGAGCGGGTCGAGAAGGCCGCGCCGTGGCTGACCCCGGACGGCGACCCGTACCCGGCGATCGTCGACAACCAGGTCGTCTGGATCGTCGACGGCTACACCACCTCGGCGAACTACCCGTACGCCGAGAAGGTCGCCCTGGACGACAGCACCCGGGACACCACCACCGGCCGCGGGACCATCGCGCAACAGCCGAGCGAGGAGATCAACTACATCCGCAACTCGGTCAAGGCCGTCGTCAACGCGTACGACGGTTCGGTCGAGTTGTACGCCTGGGACGAGAGCGACCCGGTGCTGAAGACCTGGATGAAGGCGTTCCCGGACACGGTCAAGCCGCGCTCGGACATCTCGCCCGCGCTGATGGCCCACCTGCGCTACCCGGAGGACATGTTCAAGGTCCAGCGTGACCTGCTGGCCAAGTACCACGTGACCGACTCGACCACCTGGTACCAGAACAGCGACCTGTGGCGTGTCCCGGCCGACCCGACCGCGGTCTCCGCCGGCGCCGACTCGTCGGCTCAAATCAAACAGCCTCCCTTCTACCTCTCGTTGCGGATGCCCGGTCAGTCAGCGCCGGCGTTCTCGCTCACCTCGGTGTACGTGCCGAACGCGGAGCGGGAGAACCTGACTGCCTTCATGGCCGTCAACGCCGAAGCGACATCACCGGACTACGGCAAGTTCCGGATCCTCCGATTGCCGGGCAACGTGCAGATCCCCGGTCCTGGACAGGTGTTCAACAAGTTCCAGACCGACGACGGGATCAGAACGGCACTGCTCCCGATCAACCAGCCGACCAGCGGGGCGAGAGCGCAGTTCGGCAACTTGCTGACGCTCCCGCTCGGCGGTGGTCTGCTCTATGTCCAGCCCGTGTACTCGGTCCGGACCAGTGGACCTGGTAGTTACCCGGTGCTGCGGTACGTGCTGGTCTCCTTCGGTGAGCGAGTCGCCCACGGCAGCACGCTTTCGGAGGCGCTCACCAGGGTGTTCGACACTCAGGTGAACACCGGTGAGCCGCCGCCCAACCAGCCGCCGCCGACGAACCAGCCGGGCACCAGCCAAACGGTGAGGCAGGCGCTGGCCGAGGCACAGACGGCCTACGCGGCGGCTGAGGCGGCTCTGAGGAAGGGCGACCTCGCTGAGTACCAGAAGCAGATCAGACTGGTGAAGTCGGCGATCGACCGCGCTCTTGCAGCGGGGGCGACGCCTGCACCGACACCAACGCCCACCGGTACGCCGACGACTCCATCCACTCCGGCGCCATCCACTCCACCGAATTCACCGACAGGCTGATCGACAGCTGCTCACCCGGGGCGGTGACACCGACGAAAGTCGGCGTCACCGCCCCGCTTCGTTGCTCACAGCACCCATCGCCCAGCACAGCACCGGTCGCCGAGCACAGCGCCGGTCGCCCCACCACGGAACCGACAGCCCACCACGGAACCGACAGCCCACCACGGCACACGTCAGCCCGCGGCACTCCGTTGCCAGGGCACAGGACTCGCGCCGGTCGAGTAGCTCAGCCGGTGGTCTCCGGATGGAAGCCGTTCGCCGTGTCGAGCAGGTCCTGCTCGGAGAAGCGCTCGCGATCGAGCGATACCTCCGCCGCGAGTCCGGGTGCGACGAAGTAGAACACCTCGTCCTCCGCTGCCAGACCGTCGTACTGCCCGACCTTCACCGGCCGCAGCTGCCAGGTCTCCGGATCCTTCTCCTCGTACTCGACCAGGAAGGCCTTGAGCGCCTCGAGATCGGTCAGATTCTGGCCGCGCAGGGTCTTCACTGTCAGATCCACCTTGTACGCCCCCTCGGGATCCGGGCCGGTCTCCCAGACCCGGCTGTGGAAGCTGACGTCCTCCCACTCGTATTCGAAGTCGGTCGGCCTACCGATGCCGCCGGGAAGGTGCTCGATCACGAAGCCGTCCAAGGTGCATGCCCTTTGCTCGGTCGATGGGGGAGCCACGGCGTACCCGGAACGCGGCTCGACACTGCTCGCCCCGGCCGGGCCGGCCGTCCAGGCGCCGATCGACGCGAGGACGACCGCGCTGCCGATCACGATACGACGGGCCGGCGGCACGACTCGGGAACCAAGGGAAGAACGCGACATGGCTGCCTCCTGAGGCCTCGACGCCCTGCCTGCTGCACGGCGCCCTCTTGTCCTAGAAGGTGCACCGATCGTCGCGCTTTTCCGCCGGTGATTTCGAGCCTGTGGAAAAGCCGCTCAGTGGCCGATCAACCGATGCAGCCGGTGGAACGTCAGCTCGAAGCCGAGCCGCGGCCACGTCCGCGACGACAGCAGGTTGGTCACCCGCCAGTCGGTGACCACGGACGTGTAGCCGGTGTCGGCCGACCACTGCAACACGGCCTCGCCCAGCGCACGCCCGGCGCCCCGACCACGTTCCGCCGGCAGTACGGCGGCAAAGCCGAGGAAACCCGCGTTATCCGGGCGAGCCAACCCGAGGTGCGTGCTGGACTTCTCCAAGGAGCAGCCGACGGCCGAGCCGATCACGCGACCGTCGTACTCGGCAACGAATGTCGCAAAGTCCCGATCGTCGATCGATTCCTCCCAGTCAGCCAGCGCCTCCTCCAACGTCGGCACCTCGCCGGCGGAGAAGACGGGGGACTGACCCTGGTGCCGGGGGAGTACCAGGTCGAGCTCAGCCAGTACGGCGACGTCTCCGCGAGCAGCACGCCGTACCTTCAGACCAGACGGCGCGGGCAGTCGTGTGGTCGGCGCCGGGCGCAGTCCGTGCGCGTGCTGCGCGCCAAACCCCAGCCGGAACCAAGCATCGACCAGTTCCGCGTCATCCGGCACGATGACGTACTGCGCGACGCGGCCGTCGTCCATCCACTTGGCAGCGGCAGCCGCATAGAGGTCGCGGATGTGTTCCGGCTCACGCACGGCCTGGCCTGCGGATTCCACCCAGACGTTGGGACCCCAGACCGGTGACTGCTTCGGCGTACCCAGGACGTAGCCGGTCAGCTCGTCGCCCTCCACCAGTACTGCGCCGGACGCGCTCTCGCTCTCCCACAGCGCCGTGACCTCGACCAGGGCGAGTTGCTCGTCCTCGTACTCGGCCGGCAGCAGAGGGTGCCGCTTCCGGTGCTTCTCGTGCCGCTCGGCGAGCAGCCTGGCCGCCGCGGGCAGATCCGCCTCCTCGAACGGGCGGATGACATCTCGGGACATACCCGGAAGGTACGCCGTCCCACCCGCCGCTGACACCGTTTTTCGCCTTCCCAGGACCGCACCGGGAGCCGATTTGGTTGCTCAGCGCCGATCCACTAAACTAAAACCACAACGACGCGGGGTGGAGCAGCTCGGTAGCTCGCTGGGCTCATAACCCAGAGGTCGCAGGTTCAAATCCTGCCCCCGCTACCAAGAAGTAATTGTTAGAACCCCGGTCCTTAGAGGGACCGGGGTTTTTTCGTTCCCAGCCCAGGCGGCCGCGCGGTCTCTCCGCGCGTAGGTATCGGCTCAGGGGCGCGCGATCGTGGTGTGACGCCGGTCACGGCGGGGCAGATCCTGCGGGGCCGTCAGATCGCCATGATCTTGCCGATGCGGCCCCGAAGTGGTCCTCACTCGCACACTACGCGCAGGATCACTCCGATCGCGTCCGCCGAGTGCTCGCCGTCATTAGGACGACGGCCGGCGAACTCCGAGCGCTGGATCTCACAGTCGACGGGATCGGAGAGAAGATTGCAGCTGCCACGAACCGGGACTTGATGGAAGCCTTGTTCGCTTCGGGGGGCTTTGGTTACTGAGCCGTTGGTTGGTGATGCCCTTCGTGACATCGGTAACGCGCGGCGGCCCTGAGCGATGTAGCAAGGGAGGCCCCGTCCTAGAGTCACCGTTCGTAACCGAGCAGGTCGATTCTCGTTAATACGACATGAGGGTCGGCGGGAGCTTGCCCTTTGTAACAGTTTGGTATCGGCGAGCACTCAAATCTCCTCGCGGCCCAGTCGCAAAGCGCCGAGTCGGTACTGGCGTGTGCGCGCTCTCACGCTCAGGACAACGATGCCACCCGTCACGTGATTCGGATCATAAGCTCGACAGTGCATCCGAACATGCGTTTGATCGCCTACACGGCTGTGATTTCGGCGTTTTTGGTCTAGCGGGCTGCGGTACAGTCGTCCGCGGAGAATGCGGAGAGGCCCCGGCCGGAAGCAGAATCCGATCAGGGCCTCACCTGTCATTTGGTCGTGACGCTGGTGACGCTACTAGTTGCACGCGTGTAAGGCAAAGGCTGTCGGGCACGCTGTTACATATGTACGGGGATAGTTACTCAGCCGTAACTGAACTGGCCTGATTGGGCTGCCTCGGTCGGTGGTTCTGCGCAACGCGCAAACCACTGAGAGGAACGATGATCAGCACCCATCAGACCTCCCCCTCGTCGTCAGGATGGTGTCCGATGACCGAGGCGGCGGTACAGCAGCTAAATGAGACGAAGCGCATCGTCCACCAGCACGAGCACCGGCTCACCAACCGTCCCATGATTCGGGTCGTGGTCGACGTCTTGCCCTCGACCAGCCGAGGAGCGGAGCCGCCTGCAATCAGTTTCGACGTTTGGGCTACCGAGCGGATCCCCCTGCCAGACGCCACTCTTCGTAGCGCCGAGGCCACAGGTGGCCACCAGACCTACTCCGGCGAGCTTCTGCGAGCCCCGTGGCGCCGTTCGCTAACCACCTTCCCCGCTGCGTCGACTACTAGGTGGAGGGGAACGCTGCCGAGGCCAAGCAGTTGCGAGGGAGACAGGGTGGAGATGCTGGTAGATGTTCTCTTCCGCCCCAGTACGGGGCGAGCGTGGTGAGCGGCGGTCCGCAGCCTCCGGACTGGGCTGCCCTCTACCAGAAGCACAAGGATGCCATGTTCAAGGTCGCGGCTCGAGTTCTGCGGGAAGCCGGGCTGGCGGGCCAAGCTGAAGACGCGGTCGCTGATGCCATGACCTCGCTGATCCAGTCGCCGCCTCACGCCGAGGTGAAGAACTGGGAAGCGCTCCTGGTGACCGCCGCGAAGCGGAAGGCTCTCGATCGACTGAAGAGTGCGTCAGCTCAGCACGCGGGACCGGACCTGTCGGAGCTGTCCGACGTGCCGAGCGACGGCGACTTCACCGATGAAGTCGCCGAAGAAATTGATCGTCAGCGGCTCGGTGCGCGAGTGTGGGATGCCAAGGCCGTCCTGGACGCACGTGAGCGACGGATCCTGGAGGAACACATCGAACGCGGTAGGTCACAGTCCGAGATTGCCGCCGAGTTCGGGATCAGTCGCTCTCGGGTGAGCCAGATTGTGACGACGGCGTTGCAGAAGTTGCGTGCCAAGCTCACTGAGGAGGTGGGCGAAGATGAGTGATGAACGTGACGAGATGCTGCGTCGCGTACTGGACGAGCGTGTGAGTGGGAAGCCACTGGCTCCGATTCCAAATGATGACGAGATCAAAGATCTCGTCGAGGTGGCCGATCTTCTGTGGGAGGCCGGCCAGGGCGCGCCTCCACTTCAAGACGACCCAATTGCAGCGATGCTCGGCCTGGTGCCGGATCCAAACCAGGCGCTGAACCCGAAGGCGCTGAAGAGCGCTCGAATGAAGGCGGGGCTCAGTCTCAGTCAGTTGGCACGGCGGCTTGCCGGCCGCGGGTGGGACGTGAGCCAGGCTAAGGTCGCCAACTGGGAGGGGCGATCTTCGGGTGAAGTTCCTCCGGCGCTCATCAAGGCAATTGCCGAGGAGACAAAGACCAGTATTGAACGATTGACTACGACGCACGAAGCGACATCTCAGAGCCAGACCATTGCAGCTGTCGTGCGATCCGATCGCTTCGCAGATCTCAAGGCACGGTGGGCTCGACTCCGAGGGGTCCCTGGCGAGATGGCTGAGTCGATGCTAATCAGCCGAATGAATGTAGCCGTACATAGAGGCGATCATCCCAGCGAGGAACAACTCCTCGCTAACCTCGAAACGCTGGTAAGCGCCATCGAGGGAGAGGATCGACGTGAACCTAGGTGAATGCGCCGTCGTGGCGCTCGACAAGCTCGACGCCGGGATTAGGGAGAGATTCGCGAGCGCTCCGCGGCAGGTACTCGAAGACGAGCTCGGCTTTACGGTTCGCGAGGCTTTCCACCTGACGACGCGACTCAAGGGGGCGTCGTGTGACGGCGCATCCTTTCTCGAGGATCACGTAATTCTCTACGCGCCGACGGGTAATAGTAAGCGGGAAAATTTCACGCTTGCTCATGAGCTTGGACATTCGTTGGTAGCAGAGTCTGAAGAAGCGGTAGATTGGATCGGCGATCAACCTGACTCGGACATCACCCGTGAAGCCGTCTGCGACGCGATTGCGCAGCAACTGCTCCTCAGTGATATTGCGGTGAGCCGACTTGTTTCTGGCGGCCCGGTGCGCGCGCGCCACGTGCTCGACTTGTCTGAGGCGTCGCAGGCCAGTCGCCCGGTGTGTGCTATCGCCCTCGCCAAGCGCCTGCCCGGACTTGGCGCGGTGGTCATGATCGACCGAGTATCAGGGAAAGTGACTGTCGCGAGTGTCAGTCCAGATCCCGAGCACGGGTGGCCAGCCGTATACCCCTGGCCGGGGCAAGACGTTCCCCCAGGTCATCCATTCGGCGTCACTCGGCCGAGTGCAATGACACGCAAGAGCTTCTGGCGAATGCCGTGGGGCAGCTCGGCCGACTACTACATCGACACGATTGTGGAGGGGCCCCGGATCATCGCGGTCTTCTCAGACACCGATGTGTGGGGAGCAGAGCGGCTGCACATCGATCGGCCGCGAGAGTTCGACTCACGCCCTGACTTGATTGTGCACTGCTGTGGTGTGTCTGTATCGACTCGGGGTTATCCGTGCTCTACCTGCAACCAGCCGTATTGCCCTACGTGTGGGCGGTGTAAGTGTGAGCATCAAGCCGCTCGCGAGGTGCCGTGTCGCGGCACGTGTTTCATGCAGTTCCCGTCGCACTTGCTGGTCGATGGTCTGTGCGAGGAATGCCGGCCCTAACACCTTGGCGGGCTGCCTCGACTACCTAGTGAGGGAACGCCTCGTCGAAATGTCGAGGCGACCTCCGGGCAGGAGGTGAAGGCAGCGGCCAAGAACCCTGGCAAGGGGCGCCGAATCGGTGCAGTCAAGGGGCGGAGCGAGTTCAAGGTGGGCAAGACCTGGTTCAAGCGTGACACCGCCACGGGACGCATCCTCAACGGCAGTCAGCACCAGCACAAGGGCGTCCGGAACGAGGAGTAGTTCGGGTTATGCCGAGGTTGATCGCCGGTCTACCTCGGCAAAACCCCTGCCTCCCCGGCGTCGACAACACTAACGGCAAACCGCTCGACTTGAAGTGTTGATTAGAAGCGGGCACTCCAGATAGCCGCCGTGCTTGGCAACCAAGACCGGCGAGCTGGACGCTACCACGTGGCGCTTCCGGGCGCACTCATGCATACTAGAAAATGAATGACGGCTATGGAAAATAATGAGTCCGGCTTCGTCGGTCGAATCAAACACATTGCGGCACACGAAGACGTTGTGTACGTCGAGCTGCGCAACGGCACGGTACTTCCCTGTGGTGTAGACGACACTGATGAGTTCGCGCTCGGGGAGATCGTTCTAGTCGGCGTTCAGTCGATGACTGTGGAGAAAGCGCCGGAGGAGATCTGGCCAGAAGAGCCCTGGATTGGAATCGTTCGCCTCGTGCTCAAGGACGAGGCTGTCATAGCCATCGGGGACAGGCCGCGGACCTTTCCCTTGCCGCCCGGGCTGAAACTAAAGGCGGGCAACACAGTCGAAGGCACCGACTCCCGCGGAGTCGTTCGGGTCCTCAGCGAGACGCCGATACGTCAGATCGAGGTGTCGCTTGCAGACGAGATCGATATCAGTCTCTTCAAGACAGAGCCGAGCGAGTCACCTTCATTCGAGGACTTCGGCGGTTCGGACGACATACTCGGCCGCGCCGCAGAGTTGATTGAAGTTCCGCTGAAGTATCACGAGGCGCTGATAAAGATCAATGCACGGCCAGTCAAAGGGGTTCTCTTCACCGGGCCATCTGGCACGGGCAAAACCATGTTGGCGCGAATCATCGCCAACAAGGCGCAGGCGCAGTTTTACCAAATCAAGGGTCCCGAGATCGTGAGCAAGTGGCTTGGAGCGAGCGAGGAGCTCATCCGCAAAGTCTTTGAGGATGCCCGGAAGCAAGAACGGGCGATCATCTTCTTCGACGAGCTCGACAGCCTCGCACCGCAGCGCTCAGATGACTCACACGAGGCGACTCGCCGACTGGTTGGCCAGCTGCTGACCGAAATGGATGGCTTCGACAAGCAGCAGAACATCGTCGTAATTGCCACGACAAACCGACCGCAGGATCTGGACGTGGCGCTTCGCCGGCCGGGCCGGTTCGACTGGCAGATCGACTTCACGCTGCCGCCGGAATCCGATCGGCAAGAGATTCTGCGTGCCTCGTCGAAGAGTCTGGCGGTGAGTGCAGAGCTGCCGCTAGCCGAGATAGCGGCAAACACCGATGGATGGTCAGCCGCCGACCTGGCGGCGATCTGGACTGAGGCGGCGCTGTTGGCGGTGGTAGACGAACGCGATGTCATCTTGCCGGAAGACTGCTACGGCGGTTACGAGCGAGTGTTGAAACACAAGACCTCCATAGAAGCGAGCCAGCACCGAGGATCGAATCGCCCGATTGGGAGGAACGGATCATGACGTGGGTGAAGACCAAGCTCGGTAAGCTGAAGACTTGGTGGCGGAATCGGCGTCGCCAGAACGAGCCCACGCCGCAGGCTCTCGAGGCAGCTTTCCGCGAGTTTGTGTACCTCGACGAGGTGAGCGTAGTCAGCCTTCTCTCGGCGCGTCTGGGCCAGGTCCCGAGCGAGTTCACGCAGTCGGTGAGCAACACGTCAAAGGTGGAGATCAGCTCCAACCTGGATGCAGATGCGGCCGTCGTCAAGTCGAAGGTCGGCTCGCGTTTCGAGTCAACGCAAGCGCAGGACGCGAAAGTCGTCAGCCGGGCCACTATCCAGACGGGCTTCCGAAAGCTGTACGCCGAGGCCGTTACGGATCGCTCCCTCGCACTCGGCCCGATCCATAAGCAGAAGACCGCCATCAGCGCAGACGAGGCGATCGCCATGATCAAGTCAGGCGTCAGGCACTCCTCGAAAGATCTGACTTGGCAGGTGCCCATAGAGGATCTTCATCGCGGGGACCTGATGGAAATGGAGGTCGAGCTGCAAGCTGACTCGGTGTTCCACGTCAGCACCGTCGTCTCGATCTTGGCCGAACTTGCAGGCGAGTCGGATCAACTGCTGTCGCAGGTCAACAAGACGAACTACGACCAAATGCGTGAGATCAACGACATTCTGGATAAGTTGCTGGTCGGGCTAGTTCCTATCAGATGCACTGTCGTCGACTATGTGCTAGTTGACGCCGACGGCGACGTGCCCCTAGTCGTGAACCGTCAAGTGGTCGAAGCGATCCCGGAGCCAGATCGTCCCGAAGTCACGCCGCTCCGAGTGGTCGCTGTGCTCGAAAAGGGGTTGTTCTGGAAGGATCTCCGCCGCGTTCTGTTTGCCGGTAGTCAATTTCGCGTTCTCTGCCGGCTGAGTCGTGAAGGGCTTGATCGCGCGTGGAATCCCGTGAAGCTCACCGAAGTGTTGAGCGAGGTGGCGCCTGACTTCGGCGGAATCGTCGAGGCATTCGGTGACAATGCCATCGACTTCATGAAGCACTACTCCAAGCATCAAAAGGGTTCTATTGGGCCGCGAGTCGCCGCGTTGCTTGACTATGCCGATCTTGTAGCCGAATACCACGGTTACGCGTTGACAGACGCTCAGAGGCGGCACCTGGGAGAGTTGGCTAGTGCTCACGCTGATCAGTTGACCTCGGTTCCGGAGTCTCGTAAGGCATTCTTGGAGGTTGGCCGCTACCTAGCCGATGAAATTGGGAAGAAGCTTGAACCAGTACAAGCGGCAGAGATGCGCTACGTGGCTCAAGAGCGCAACGGATTGCATGCTGGTGGCACGTCGATTTCGACGCCTGCCTTAGCTGCAACGTCGACGTCAAAGGCGGCCGGAGGATATAACTTGAATACCGAAGTGATAGCGATCTACTGGTGACCGTCCGAGTTTACTGGCCGACCCATCTGCGGGCGTAAGAGATACCTCTTGTTCATTGTAGTTACGCGAAACAGGATCGATAGGGCGCCGTCGCAAAGGGTAGCGCGGCTGCGATCACGGAGGGTGGAAGTAGTGCGTTTAGAGGATCAGCTCGCTGGCTGGACGGGCCCGTCCAGTAGCACTGAGCAAGACAAGCAGGACCGTACCGAGCGGATGATTCGCGAGGCCATCGAGGCCCACGAGGCGTTCAATGGGTACGACTTCGAGGTGTATGCGAAGGGCTCGTACGCCAATAACACGAATGTGAAGTCCGACAGCGATGTAGATATCGCAGTCCAGTGCCGCGAGCTGTACTACTACGATCAGGCCGTCCCCGGCACAGTTTCTTCGCGGGGTGGATATTCAGGAGTCTGGACGCCGGACTATCTGCGAGGCGAACTCGAATCCGCGCTCAGCAAGAAGTTCCCGGGACAAGTCGACTCGTCTGGTTCCACCGCGTTCCGCATCGATTCCAGTACGGCCCGCGTTGAGGCCGACGTGGTCCCCTGCTTCGACTACCGCTACTACTTCTCGGACGGAACCTACCGCTCGGGGTCGCGGGTGGCAAGGAAGGACGGCTCGTTCCTGACCAACTACCCGAAGCAGCAACTGGAGAACGGCCGAGCTAAGAACAACCGCACCGGTGCGCGGTACAAGAAGACGGTCCGCATCCTGAAGCGCGTCGAGAATGCGATGGTCGACTCTGGAGACCATCGCGAGGTCCCCTCGTACTTCATGGAGTGCCTCGGCTACAACGTCCCTGATCACATCTTGAAGCAGGGAACCTGGACCGCGACGGTTCGCGACTCGCTCGTGCATATCTGGCAGGAACTGCAGGGCGACGAGCCGACGGCGGAAGGAGACCGGTGGATGGAGCCGAATGACATCAAGTTCCTGTTCCACGCCTCGCAGCCATGGACGCGTGCCGATGGTCGCGACTTCGTGAAGGCGGCCTGGAACTACCTCGGCTTCGCGTCGTGAAGCGATCCATCCTGGTTCGTGTCGTCGCCGGCATCGTGGTGCTGGTTGCCATGGGTGGTGCCTGGCTGTCGGCCGGGGTGGTCGATCTTGGTTGGCTAAAGTACTTCTCGGGAGCGGTGTTCATCGCCACGGCACTCCTGGGACTCTGGGATACGTGGATCTGGCGATGGCCGCTCGTTCAGCGTTTGCCCGGCGTGCCACCCAACCTTCGAGGTACTTGGGAAGGACTTCTCACCTCGTTCTGGGTTGATCCCGCTACAGGCAAGAGCCCAGATCCCAAGACGGTGTACCTAGTGATCCGGCAGACGGCGTCGTTGGTGTCGGCCAAGCTGCTGACCAACGAGTCCCGATCCAGTTCGTCGCTCGGCTCGGTGACGACGATCGATCACAGCTCGGAACTCATCTACATGTATATCAACCGTCCAGATGCACGAGTGGAGCACCGAAGTCGTATGCATCACGGATCGACGGCGCTCGATGTCACCGGCAAGCCGGCGCGCCGACTCCGTGGTCGGTATTGGACGGACCGGGACTCCAAGGGTGAACTTGATTTCACCCAACGAAAAGGCCGGTTTGCGGATGATTTCGAGGCGGCTGTTGAAATCTTCAAAAGCTCCTAGCTTCAATGTTGTTAGCGTATAATGAGTAAAGGGTTGCTTTTTGACTTGAATTTCACATGGTATGTCCGTTCGACCAGCTGCGAGTTGGCCGAACACAGGTCACAGGCGTTTCTCGCCCTGTCGGCGCATCGGCACACCCGAAGCTTTCAGGATCCTGAGAACCGTCGACTTGCCGAGTGCACACTCCTCCGAGATCTCCACAGCGGTTTGGTTGCCGGACCTGTAGCGCCGAACAACCTCGTCACGGAGTGGTTGGGTGATGCGTCGGCGACGCTCAGGACGGGGCGTTGCGACACCGCGATCGGAAGACGGCGTGACCGTATGGGCGGGGTTGATCTGGAACCAGCAAGGACTACCAAAGGAAGGCCCGGACCAGGTGGTCCGGGCCTTCGTCATTGTCGAGGGGCGGGTTCCCGCGTGAGCGTCCGCCGGACGGCATGTGGCAGGGCTCATAGTCCTGCGGTCTGACCTCAGATCAGGGTGGATCTCGGCGATATCCCCGATGCATCGGGCAACGAGGCGGACTAGCTTCGGGCGGGTGATGACGTTCGAGGTGACTGTCCGGGGGTTTGCGGGAACCGACGAGGCGCTGGCGATGCAGCAGCCAGTGGCTCGGGTGTTGTGTCCGGAACCGGAGCACGACGGACCCTGTGAGGTGCCGTGGGGGTTCTCTGTGAGTGACGACGACGATTTGGTGTTGGGGATCTACGCGTCGGCCGAAAAGGCGGCTGAGGTGGTGGAGCGCGTGGGGCGCGTTGTCGGCGGGCAAGAGGTCGTGATGTCGCCTGCCGCCCCGGGGCGGTTCGAGGAGTTGGAAGCGCAGTACCGGATCGAGCACGGCGCTTGACCTCAAGTGGGGTTCAACTCGCAGGATCTCGCCATGAAGATCGAAGGAGAGATTCCCAGTCAGGCCGATGTCGACGCGATCGTGGCGCTGGTCGACGCCGTACAGGATGCCCAGAGCAAGGAAGACGTGGACGCGTTCATCTCACTGTTCCGCAAGGACGCGCTGTGGGTGACCGGGCACGGCAAGCGGCTGTACGGACGGGACACCATCGCCGAGTTCACCAGCCGGGTGCTGCCCGGGGCGACGAAGGACTCGTACGCGACCTACGTGCCGGACCACCTGCTGTTCGTACGGCCCGACATCGCCGTGGTCAACGTCAACCAGACCTACGTACGGCGCGAGGGCTCGACGGCCGAGCTGCCGGTGGAGCACGGCAGCCCGGTGTACTTCCTCGCCAAGGACGACGACACCTGGCAGATCGCGGCGGCGCAGAACACCCCCGTCGTGACGGAGTGACTGGCTACTTCACCGCGAGTTCGCCGAGTTCGGACCAGTCGTTCTGGGGGACCTTGAAGTTGACGATCCGTGGGGTCTCCACCAGGTACGGCGGAAGCTGCTGCTGAGCGGCCCTGAAGTGGGCCGAGGTGACGTGCGCTGTCGCCGCGTCGTCGTCGGCGAAGGCCTCGACCAGCACGTACTCGTCGGTGTCGTCGACCGAACGGGACCAGTCGAACCACAGACAGCCCGGCTCGGCCCGCGTGGCCTTGGTGAACTCGGCGGTGATCGACGGCCAGTTCGAGGCGTGTTCGGCGCGGACGCGGAACTTCGCGGTGATGAAGATCATGAGCCCGATGCTAATGGTCACCGCAGGGTGAAGCCGGTGCCGAGCGGGTCGCGGGGGTCGAGGGTGAAGGTGGCGGTGCCGGTCCGGTACGCCGACCCCTCGACCTCGGTGATCACGCCCTCGTCGACGACGTCGACCACCCGGCCGAGGAACGTGGTGCCGACGATGGACTCGTGCCGCAGGATCTGCCCGTCGGCCAGCCGGCCCTCGTTGTACAGCAGTGCGAGGCGCGCCGACGTACCTGAGCCGCACGGCGACCGGTCGACTTCACCGTCGGCGAAGATCGCGACGTTCCGCTGGTGCGGTCCACGCTCCCAGGAGCCGAGGTCGTCGTAGAAGATCGTCCCGTACAAGCCGTTGAGCCGTGGATCGACAGGATGCACGGCCTGCGGGTCCAGCGCCCACTTGATCTCACGCCCCACCGCGATCAGGTCGGCGTAGCAGGCAGGTGTCACCGACAATCCGACCGCCGCGGCCGCGACGGAGGCGTAGAACGCGCCGCCGAAACTGATGTCGGCGCTGACCTGTCCCCGCGAAGTGCCAACGGGCACCGAGCGCGAGACGACGTACGACGGAACGTTGCGAAACGCCACACTCGACACTTCGCCGGCCGAGCAGGTCACGCGGGCGACGACACGACCGGAGGGTACGTCGATCACCACGTCCGTGACCCCGTCCGGGGAAGCGGCCACCAAACCGCTCTCCACCGCCCAAGCGCCCAACGCGATCGTCCCGTGCCCGCACGCGGTCGAGTACCCGTCCTTGTGCCAGAACAGCACGCCGAAGTGGGCACCGTCGTCATCGCCCGGTACGACGAAACCGCCGTACATGTCCGCATGTCCGCGTGGCTCGTTCACCAGCAGCTGCCGGACCGCATCGACCCTCGCCGAAGACTGGGCGAACACCCGTCGTTCCGGCACCGAACCACCAGGAACCTCGACCGACGTCACGATCCGGAACGGCTCGCCGGCCGTGTGGTAGTCGACCACGCTCACAGGGTCCACGGCTCAGAACCCTAGCTTCAGACAGACGTCAGCCGCTGCCGCCCACGTGGGCGACAGCGGCTGAGGTGTGTTCGCGGAGCGGCCTGAAGGAGGTCAGGCTGCTTGCGGGACCCGAGTGCGGTTCTTCTGCGCCCAGACGGCCCGGCGCAGTTTCGCCTTGTCCGGATAGCCGGCGGCGCGGCCGATCATGTAGACGTCGTGGCTGCGCATGTTGACCATGCCGGCGACGAACCAGACCGGGTTCCCCTCGGCCAGCATGGTGACGATCATCGTGGTGGTGGCGGTGTCGACGGTGGCGGTGGTGGTGGTGGTGTTCATTCTGAACCTCTCCTTTGGTCGCTCTCACTGATACGTCGGAGCAACGCGGGCGAATTCGACACACCTCGACAAGAATTTTTCGGCCGGCTCGCCTGGAGAGAGGTACAGTCCGGAATGCCTGTCCTGCAGGGCAAAACAGAGCGCCCCGATCGGAGATCGGGGCGCTTGTCCGTGTGGGTCCCGGGGGGAGTGGGACCACCACACGTTGGGGGGGACTTGAACCGTACCTCGCGGGAGGGGTCATGTTCGAACCTTCGCCCGGCCAGTCTCCGCCGAACGGTGCGAAAACTGCGCTCAGCGGCTCGTCCGGCGTCTGTACAACGTGGTCGCCAGCGTCACCGAGAACAGGAGCAGACCGGAACACCAGGCGAGAGCGATCCAGCCGTTGTTCCCCAGCGGGGTCCCGATCAGGAAGCCGCGCACGGTCTCGATCACCGGCGTGATCGGTTGGTGCTCGCTGATCGGCCGCAACCACGACGGCATCGTCTCGGGCGGCACGAACGCACTGCTCAGGTACGGCAGGAACAGCATGAAGAAGCTCAGCGTGCTGGCCGACTCCACCGATTTCGCGATCACGCCGAGACCCGCGGCGAGCCAGGAGAGTGCGAGGACGTAGAGCGACAGCAGCCCGATCGCGGCCAGCCAGTCCGCCGGGCCGGCGGACGGCCGGAATCCCATCGCCAGCGAGGCGAGGACCACGATCGCCGTTGACACCGCGTTACGCGCGACACTCGCGGTGACATGCCCGGTCAGCACGGCGAAGCTGCGGATCGGCAGCGAGCGCAGCCGATCGATCATCCCGCTGGTCATGTCGTCCGCGACCGCCATCGCCGTGTTCGAGGCGCCGTACCCGGTGGTGAGCAGCAGGATCCCCGGAACGACGTAGTTGATGTACTGCGTCCCGGTGTCGATCGCGCCGCCGAAGACGTAGACGAACAGCGCCATCATCAGCATCGGCAGCAGGATCGACACGAACAGCGTGTCCACGTTCCGCCGCATCAGCCGGACGGACCGGTCGATCATCGTCACCGCGTCGGACAGCGCGGCGCCAACCCCTTGATGTGACATCTGGTCAACTCTCCCTCAGGCGGTCAGTGTCAGGAACACGTCGTCGAGCGTCGGCCGGTGTGACGACACCCGCTCGGGTTGCACCCCGTTGTCCCGGAGCAGGTCGAGCACGTAGTGCAGGTGGGCCGCCGTACCGTCCGACGGCAGGCTCAGTACCAACTGGTCCGCGACCACACCGCCTTCGGGCTCACCACGCAGTACGCCGGTGGCCTTCAGCAAGTCCACCTCGTCGGTGAAGTGGAGTTCGATGCGCTCACCGCCGACTTGGGCCTTCAGCGCGTCCGCCGTGCCACTGGCGACGATCCGTCCGTTGTCGAGCAGGACGATCCGGCCGGCGAGCCGATCCGCCTCCTCGAGGTACTGCGTGGTCAACACGATCGTGGTGCCGTCGCGGACGAGTTCACCGATCGCCTCCCACATCGTCGAGCGGCTGGCCGGGTCGAGCCCGGTGGTCGGCTCGTCCAGGAAGATCACCCGAGGCTGCGCGATCAGGCTCATCGCCAGGTCGAGCCGCCGCCGCATGCCACCCGAGTACGTCTTCACCCGGCGATCCATCGCGTCGGTCAGCCCGAACCGCTCGAGCAGTTCGCCGGTACGGCGGCGCGCGGCCGGCCGGCCGAGATGCATCAGCCGTCCGACCATGACCAGGTTCTCCCGGCCGGTCTGGTTCTCGTCGACCGCGGCGTACTGCCCGGTCAGGCTGATCACCCCGCGAACCATGGCCGGCTCACGCAGTACGTCGTACCCCGCGATGGTCGCCTGCCCGGCGTCCGGCCGGGTCAGCGTGGTCAGGATCCGCACGGTCGTGGTCTTGCCGGCGCCGTTCGGGCCGAGCAAGGCGAGCACGGATCCCTCGCCGACCCGCAGGTCGACTCCGGCGAGCACCTCGGTCGCCCCGAACGATTTCCGCAGGCCGGTCGCCTCGACGATCATCGTCCCCTCCTTATTGCGTATTGGATACGCTAAATAGCGTAGCAGGTACGCTATATCCCGGCGCAACCCCTAGACTGACGGCGTGGAGATGAGCGAGCTGCCGGCCGACGTGGCGGTGATGTGGCGGTTGCGGGACAGCAGCCGACGCGGGCCGAAGCCGTCATTGACCCTCGAGGACATCACCCGGGCGGCGATCGAGCTCGCCGACGCCGAAGGGCTGGGCGCGGTCTCGATGGCGCGGGTGGCCGAGCGGCTGGGCAACTCGACGATGGCGCTCTACCGGCATGTGAAGAGCAAGGACGAGCTGCTCGTCCTGATGTCCGACGCCGCGCTCGAACGCCCGGAACCGCTGCCTGATGGCGTCGACTGGCGGACCGGGCTCACGTTCTGGGCGGAGGGGGTGCTGTCGGCGATCCGCAACCACCCCTGGTACTCGAAGTTGCCGATCTCCGGCCCGCCCGCCGGTCCGAACAATCTCGCCTGGTTCGACGCGGCCCTCGGCGCGCTCAAGGACACCGGCCTGCCCGAGGAGGCCAAGGTCGGTGTCGTGATGGGACTGATCACCTACGTCCAGGGTGAGATCCGGATGTCACTCGACCTGGCCGCGGGGTTCGCCGACAACCCGGGCGTCTTCAACCAGTACGGCGCGATCCTCGCTCGCGTAGTCGACCGCGGCCAGTTGCCGGCGCTGGCCCGGGTCCTCGACGCCGGTGTCTTCGACACCGTCAGCGACTTCGACCAGACGAGCGACGAGGACTTCGACTTCGGTCTCCAGCTCTATCTCGACGGCGTGGCCGCCTTCATCGACCGCGTCTCTCAGGCGAGCTGAACGACCGCATCGGCTTTCGGCGCGGTTGCGGCGATGAGTTGGGCGTTGCGCTCGTCGGTGCCGTACGTGCGTTCGCGGGCTTCCTCGGGGGAGCGGCCGTAGTGACGGTGGCGGGCTTCGAGTCGGGCGTGCCGGAGTTGCTCGGGCACCTCGACGTACCAGCACTGGTCGAGCAACGTTCGGATGATTGCCCACGGCATCTGGTCGAGGAGCAGATAGTTGCCCTCGGTCACGACCAGCGTGACGTCCGGCGCGACTCCGATGCTTGCGGCGATCGAATCCTCCAGTGAGCGGTCGAATCGCGGCGCCCAGATCTGCTCGTCCGGTGTCTCCTTCAACCTTCTGAGCAAGGCAACGAACCCGTACCCGTCGAACGTGTGCGGTGCTCCCTTGACGTCGGCCAGCCCGAGCTCGTCCAGTACGGACTGCGCCAGGTGGTAGCCGTCCATCGGCACCAGTGCGACCCGGTGCCCGTCAGCGACCAGCTTGGCGGTCAGTTGCTCGGCGTACGTCGATTTGCCGGCCGCTGGCGCCCCGGTGATGCCCAGGAGCGCCCGGCGGCCCCGAGTCGCGAGCTCGACGGCACGGTCGTACGCGGTGTCGGGGTCCAGTGTCAGCACCCGTCGATCCTAGGTCGCCCGGCACTCACTCTTCCGGTGGAGGTGGCTCCTCAGCGCCCTCGCGCTCGTCTCGCTCGGCCCACTCGAGGAGGGTGTCGAGGGTGTAGACGTTGTCGTCGATGGTCTCGTGCAGGTCGCCGAGCTCGGCGAAACGGGCCGGCACCGTCTGAATGGTGAACTCCTTCGGATCCACGTCGTCGATCTCGTCCCACCGGATCGGTGTCGACACCGTTCCTTCGGGATTCCCGCGCACCGAGTAGGCGCTGGCGATCGTGTGGTCGCGCGCGTTCTGGTTGTAGTCGACGAACAGCTTCTTCGGGTCGCGATCCTTCCGCCACCACGTGGTCGTCACGTCGTCCGGGGCCCGCCGCTCGACCTCACGCGCGAACGCCAGGGCGGCCCGCCGTACGTCGGAGAACCCGTACTCCGGTTTGACCCGCACGTAGATGTGGATCCCTTTACCGCCTGACGTCTTCGGATACCCCACAGCCCCGAGCTCGTCGAGGACCTCGTGTACGACGTGCGCCACGCGGCGTACCCGATCGAACGGGCACTCCGGCATCGGATCCAGGTCGATCCGCCACTCGTCCGGCTTCTCGGTGTCGGCCCGACGGGAGTTCCACGGATGGAACTCGACCGTCGACATCTGCACGGCCCACGCCACATGCGCGACCTCGGTGACGCACAGCTCGTCCGCCGTACGGTTGTAGCGCGGGAACTTCACCCGCACCGTCTCCATCCACGGCGGCGCCCCGTGCGGCAACCGCTTCTGGTGCACCTTCTCGCCGGACACGCCGTCGGGGAACCGGTGCAGCATGCACGGCCGCTCGCGCAGCGCCCGCACGATACCGTCGCCGACGGACAGGTAGTACTTGACCAGATCCAGCTTGGTCTCGCCGCGCGCAGGGAAGTACACCCGGTCCGGATTGGAGATCCGCACGGTGCGCCCGCCCACGTCCAGCTCGATCGCCGGAGTCTTCGCCTTCCCCGCCTTGGACTCAGCCATGCCCTCAACCTAACCGCCGACGGGGACAACCGGCAGCAACTAGGCCAGACGGGTCAGCCAGCCGCGCTGGTCGGGGCTGCGACCGTATTGAAGATCCAGGAGGGTCGACCGGATGGACTTGGTGACTGGCCCGACGCCGTAGTCGACCGAGTGGTCTCCGATCGTCAGGTCGCCGTCGGGCCACGCGAGCCGGCCGATCGGAGTGATGACGGCGGCCGTTCCGGACGCGAACACCTCGGTGATCTCGCCGTTGCGGACTCCGTCCTTCCACTCGTCGGCAGAGACCCGGCGCTCCTCGACCTTGTGGCCGAGGTCGGCAGCGAGCTCGATGACCGACGCTCGGGTGACGCCTTCGAGGATCGATCCGGACAGTTCGGGCGTGACGATGCGTCCGTCGGCGTACACGAAGAACATGTTCATGCTGCCGATCTCCTCGAGCCACTTGTGCTCGACCGCATCGACGAAGGCCACCTGCTCACAGTTGTTGGCGACCGCTTCGGCCAGACCGGCGAGGCTGGCCGCGTAGTTGCCGCCGCACTTGGCCGCACCGGTGCCGCCAGGCGTCGCTCGGATGGTCGAGGTCGTCAGCCAGATCGACACAGGCTTGGGGCCGGTGTCGAAGTACGGGCCGGCAGGTGAGGCGATGACGCCGAACAGCACCTCACGGGCCGGCCGCACGCTCAACGCCGCCTCGGTCGCGATCATGTACGGCCGCAAGTAGAGGCTGGTCTCGCCGCTGTCCGCAGCAGGGACCCACGGCTCGTCGACCGTCACCAGCGCCCGCAGCGCCGCTACGAACGCGTCCTCAGGCACCTGCGGCAGTGCAAGCCGTGCAGCGCTCGCTGTGAACCGTGCGGCGTTGCGATCGGGCCGGAACGCCCACACCGAGCCGTCGGCGTGCCGGTACGCCTTGAGCCCTTCGAAGATCTCCTGCGAGTAGTGCAGGACGGCGGCGGCCGGGCTCACCTTGAGCGGTGCGTATGCAGTCACCTTCTGGTCGTGCCAGCCGCGGTCGGCCGTCCAGTTGGCCACGACCATGTGGTCAGTGAACGCCTGCCCGAACGCCGGATTGGCGAGCACAGCCTCCCGCGCCTGTGCAGTGGCCGGATCACTACGCAGCTCAACGGCAAAGTCCCACGCGTCTGTCACTGTCATCTCACTACTCACCCCCGGCACGTTACCCCCGCCCCTTCCCTGACCACGACCCACTGCCCACACTGCGGTTGTCCTGGTACGGCGTACGCCTCAGCAGCTCCTGCAGTGTCACCGCCATCCCAGGCTCTCTGGCGCGTACGGCGCTCAGCACTCGAGCGGCATCGTCGTACAGGTAATAGGTGTGCCACTCGTCCGGCAGCTCGACCAGCACGCGCAGAGCCAGGGCAACAGCTGCAGCGACCTCTCCGTCTACCGCCAGACACTCCGCGAGTGCCATCTGCAGTCTGGCCCGCTCACCGAGCCAGTCCTCCGGACAGAGCTCGAGCGCCCGAGCTAACAGGACGCACCCGGCCGCGCCGTACCCAAGCCTCGCGCACACACGTCCCTCGGCGCTGTGTCTCTCGTACGGCGCCCAATCGATCGGCGGACCGTACGACGTACTTGCCGTCGGCAACCGGTCGGTGACGCCGATCAACTGCTGCAGTGACCGATGAGCCTCCTCGTGCCGCCCGAGCTCGGCCAGCGCCATCGCCAGGGCCGTGTGTGCCTGCGCCGCGCACCCACCACCGCTCGCGAGCTCCACTGCATCCCGGGCCGTCTCCAGCAGCTGCGTTGGAGGCCGCCTCTCGGCCAGGGCGCTGATCACCTCCTGTGCACGCACCGAACTCCGCACCGACGATTCAGCCGAGCTGTCCGCGGCAGCCCGAGCCGCCTGCCACCAACGCCGCGCTGCACTCGCTTGCCCAAGGGCAGTCAATGTCTGCGCGGTGAGGGCACTCAGCTGCGCGACCTCAACTGCAGAGTCGATCGAGGCCCGCGACTGCAGCACCCGCAGGTCCGTGATCAGCTCCGGAAGCAGCCGACCCGGCGGAACGCTCCGGAAGTCTCCGAGCACAGCACTCGCATCCGTCCGCCCGAACGCCCCCACAACCCCGCGCCACGCCACCTCCAACGCCTCCGCCGGCAAGACATCCTCCAACAGCTCACCTGCCCCTGGACCAAGTGGTGGCACGCCCTCAGACGGACCAACCGGCGTGGACCGGCGTCTCTGGAAGCTGCTGACCAACTCGTTGCCGGTCCCGAGCTCACGGTCGCAGAGTCGCGCCAGCTCGGCAGACCCCGGTCGCTGACCCCGCTCGACCTGCGACAAGTAACTGTGGTCGTAGCCGACCCGCGTAGCCAGCTGCCGCAGACTCAAGCCGACCGCCTGCCTGCACTCCCTCAACTGCGCGCCGAACGCTAACGCTGTCTCAGCCACAGGATCACCCCCGTTCGCGCTACGAGCCCTCCGGCCCGCTCCGTGGTGCGTGCAAGTGACAGTACAAGCCCTCGCCGACAAAACCGCCCCAGAAGCCCTGTAGGTAAAGGCATGTGGGCTGTGGGCTGTTCACACAGCCCACAGCCCACACCTGTTGTGAACACTGGTACTGGGCGAGCCTGCAGATGTGAACACGACGCAGCGGCAGCCCCGCCTCTTCCGGCTGGTGCGTCACACCCACGTGTCCGGTGTACGTGGCACAGGCACACTCGCCGAAGGCGTCGAGTGGTCCGACGGCACCGTCACCCTCCGCTGGCGAGGCCCCTGGCCCCACACCTCCACCTGGGACGACGTCCACGCACTACAGGCCAGGTACGGCGCAGACGGCCGCACGCAACTCCACTGGTTTCGCAGCACGTCTGTGAGCACCAGCCCGGCGCCCAGCGCCACGATGCCAGCACGAGAAATGCAGGTGAACCCGCTGTGGCTGCCGGCGCCTGGACCCGACGGCCTCTGCTCACGCTGCGGCCGATCCTGGCCATGCTTCACCTGCGTCCCCTAGCACGTCAGAACCACGCCGCGGCCGACCCTGGTCGTGCTTCGACTGCATCCCTTAGCACGTCAGGAGCGGCCGCGCGTGGTGTCTTGTGTGTCGTTGCAACAAGCTGCAACCGGGTTGCGGCGGAGCGTGTTCAAACGATAGAAACTTCCCTGACTTCGCCGGTGCACTCGGGGCGCGCCGGATTCCGCCCAGCTTTGGAGTGTCGATGCGCCGCGCCCGCATGCTGCTGACGTCTGCCCTCGTCCTGTCCTTGCCGGTGTTCGCAGCAGTTCCCGCCGCTGCTCTGACCCCGCCGAGTCAGGCTGCGCCGCTTGCCAACTCTCAGGTCCAGGAGACCGACGGAGTGCCGGCCGCGCCGAGTGCCGTGCAGACCTTCCCGGTTATCGGAGGCGTGGGAGTCGCATGGGCCGCACCTACCGAGGCTGGCGGGACGGTTGAGAGTTACGTGGTCCAGGCGCAAAGGTCCAACGGTGTCTGGGCCAACGCCTCCAAGGCGTTGCCCGCCAGTACGACGAGTTGGGTCGACTCGCGTGTGAAGCCGGGTGCGAGCGCGACATACCGCGTCATCGCAGTCAACTCGACAGGAGAGAGTCTCCCAAGCACGACCGCGGTGGGTACCAGACCCGGAACCGATCCCGCCGTCGGCAACACCGATGTACTGACGGTCGACGCAGACCCTGGCGGTGCATCTACCTGGTTGGCAGACGAGATCGCCGCTCCGGTGGCACAGTCGTCCACTGTCAGTTCCCGGACGTTGTCCGCAGGAACAGTTCACATCACGCTGCCGAAGTTCTTCTCCGGTCCTGGTGCGGTAGTCATCGGCGGCACCGCAGGCACCTTTGTTCTTCGTCAGAAAGACGCTGAATGCAGCCTTGACGGAACCCTGGACATCGAGGAAGTCGCGTACACCGCGGATCTGCAGGTGGCGACCTTCAGTGCGGCGTACTCCGGATCGTGCACCGGCGCAGCATCTGTCTACGGTGAGATCAGGATCAACAGCACCCAAGCGTTCGCCGCTGTGACCGTGGACAAGCCACACGTGGATCTGGGCAAGGTCATGCTGGGCACTCAGGTCCCCTCCGCCCACGCCACGCTTCGGAACGTAGGCACCAAGGATCTCGTACTCTCCGTGCAACCCCTGAGCGGCGGGTTCGGCTGGCAGTTGGGTAGCAATCGGTGCGGCATTGTCGCTCCTGGACAGACCTGCACCATCAGCATGGATCTGACTCCCAGCAACGCGACCGAGTATGCAGCAGTGGTTGATGTTCTCGACGGGACCTCGAGAGGAGAGCGCCACATCCGCTTCAGCGCGAGTGTCTACACGGCGCCGCAAGTCCACGACGTCAAGGCCGATGCAACGTACTTCGGCGTCGACCTGAGCTGGCGTCCGGGTTCCTGGGGCAACGCCGAACCAGTCGGGTACGTCGTCCAGCGTTCGATCGACGGGATCGCCACCCGATTCACGCTGCCGCCCGACCAGACCCACTGGACCGAGCCATATCCGGCCGGCCTGCAGAACGCGACCTATCGGGTTTCGGCTGTCAACGAGTTCCTGGAGGGTTCGGCGAGCACCGCCGTGTCGCCGATCCGTGGTCGAGAGCAGCTCACGGCCCTGATCGGTGACGCCCCCGGTGAACCCGCCTCTCTGGGCTCGACAGCGCTTCCCCTCGGGCGGCAGATCGTGCCGTCGGAGAAACCGTTGATCAGCACGCACTCGGACCTGGCGAGTTCACCGAACGGCGTGGACCTGGCCTATGTTCGGGCAGACGGTGACCAGAACCGCCTCTGGATCCGCCGGGGAACCGACGGCACGGCGACAGATACCGCGCTTGTGACGGCTCCCGGTCTCGCTCATCCGGCGTGGTCTCCGGACGGTACGCGGATCGCCTACAGCACCAACGGGCCTGATTCGACCAGATGCGTCGACGTGGTGACGATCGCCGGCGGGTCAGTGGTGCGGGTCGGCTGCGGAATCGACACCCCCATCTGGCATACAGACAGCAACACGCTGATCGTTCAGGACAAGAACCTGGAGGGTGCTCCTCTGATCCGGATCGAAGCGAGCGAGAACGGAGCACGGATCGGCACACTTGCAGGGTCCCATGGTGTCACTCGACCAGTGGTGTCTCCCTACGGCGACTTCATTGCATTCATCCCCGAGTCGAACAGGCAACAAGTCGGCTTCCTGCCGATCGATGGCGGCACGCAAACGCTCACTGACATCCCCTCTCCGTCCGGAGTTGTCTCGGCCGTCTCGTGGAACACCTCGGGCAACCGGGTAGCTGTGGTGATCGAGGGCGAAGGCGGTGAGCAAATTATGGTGCTTGACGCCCGCGCCGCACTCGGAGATGGAAACTCGGTGGAGTGGAACTACGCGTACCTGCCGACAAGTCAGCATTTCAGCGCGCTCATCTGGCAAGGCCGAAGCGTTGTCATCGCGCCCACCCCGAGCAGCTTCGGGACCTCTGTTTCCATCCCGTTCGACACGTCATCGCTTCCATCAGGCGGAATCGTGCAGTGCTATCTCGATGGTGAGTACTACGGCCAATGCACGTCACCGTTCACCGCGTCCGGACTTTCCAGCGGCACCCATAGCCTGCGAGTGGAAGCAGTCTGGCCAGCGTTCCCTTCGGAGGACAGCTACGGAACCATAGCCACCCGGACATTTACCGTCGGCTGACCCCGACCTGCCTGCGAAAACCTGCTGATCACAGTGGTCAGCGGGTGGCTTTGGCTAGGAGGTATTGGGCTGGGAGGGCTACTTCGCCGGTGGGGGTGGTCCAGTTTTGGGTGATTTGGGTGAGCATTTGGGTGCGTACGGCGGGGAGGCGGCCGGACTGGTCCAGGAGGGGGAGGGTGGCGACGCCTAGGGGGTGGGTGGCGATTCGGGTGGACCAGTAGTCCTCGGGGGAGGGGGTGGAGATGGTCAGTTCCTTGGTGTCGGTTGTCAGGTGGAAGCCGTGGGGCTCCAGCAGGCTGGTGAGGACGTTGGGGTCGTGCCAGTCGACGCGGCCGTCGGCGATGCCGCGGCCGGTCACCTCCCGGACCGCTTTGAAGAGGATGCCGATCAGTTCGTCGAGTACGCCGGGCAGCCAGGCCGTGAACAGGATCCGTCCGTTCGGGGCGGTCACGCGGGCCAGTTCGGCGATCGCGGCCTGCGGGTCTGGGGCGAAGATGACGGCGAAGTTGGAGAGCACTACGTCGGCCGAACCGTCCTGCAGCGGGATGGAGGCGGCGGTGCCGTCGATGACGGTGAGGTCGCGGGCGCCGGCGACTTCCTGGATTACCTCGCGGAGCCGGGCGGCGGGCTCGACCGCGGTGACGCGGGCGCCTAGGTCGGCCGCGAGGAGGGCGACGTTGCCGGTGCCCGCGCCGATGTCGACGACGTGTTCTCCCGGCTGGATGCGCGCCGCCTCGACGAGTTCGCGGGCCGCCGGCAGTAGATCCGCGGCGGTCGATTCGTAACGGCCCTGGCCCCAGTCGATCTCACTCATGGCCCAACCGTATGCGGCGTCGAGACCTCCGCAACCGCGGCACGTCGGGCTGGGGACCCGGACGTGGAGAGCCGGCCGCGGGAATTACCCTTCCCGGGTTCCGCCCCGGCGCTGGTATGAAGGAGGCATGACAGCGTCGACGACCCGACCGGTGATCCTCACCGTGGACGACGACCCGGGCGTTTCCCGGTCGATCGCCCGCGACCTGCGCCGCCGGTACGGCGAGGAGCACCGCATCGTCCGGGCCGAGATCCCGGGGCAGGCGCTGGACGCCCTGCGCGAGCTGAAGCTGCGCGGCGAGCCGGTCGCCCTGCTGCTGGCCGACTATCGGATGCCCCAGATGTCCGGTATCGAGTTCCTCGAGGCCGCGATGGACCTGTTCCCGCTGGCCCGTCGTGTACTGCTGACGGCGTACGCCGACACCGACGCGGCGATCCAGGCCATCAACGTGGTCGATCTCGACCACTACCTGCTGAAACCGTGGAACCCGCCGGAGGAGAAGCTCTACCCGGTGGTCGACGCGATGCTCGAGCTGTGGAAGTCGACCCCGGAGCCGTCGACCGACGAGACCCGGGTGATCGGTCACCGCTGGTCGGCGCCGTCGTTCGCGGCCCGTGACTTCCTCGCCCGCAACGCGGTCCCGTACCGCTGGCTCGGCGTCGACGAGGACGAGGCCAAGCGGCTACTCGAAGCGGCCGGTGTCGACGGCACCCGCCTCCCCGTGGTGATCACCCCCGATGGCACGGTGATGGTGGCGCCCAGTGAGGCCGAGCTTGCCGACAAGGTCGGTCTGACCACGTCGCCGGCCCAGGAGTTCTACGACCTGGTCGTGGTAGGCGGAGGTCCGGCGGGTCTCGGTGCCGCCGTGTACGGCGCCAGCGAGGGACTGCGGACCGTCCTGGTCGAGCAGTTGGCGACCGGCGGCCAGGCCGGCCAGTCGAGCCGGATCGAGAACTACCTCGGCTTCCCGGACGGGGTGTCCGGCGCTCAGCTGACCGATCGGGCCCGGCGGCAGGCGGTCCGGTTCGGTGCCGAATTGCTGACCGCGCGTCAGGTCGTCGGTCTGGAGACGCTCGGTTCGGCCCGTCGGCTGCGGTTCTCCGACGGCAGCGAGATCTCGTCACACTCGGTGATCCTGGCAACCGGTGTCTCCTACCGGACGCTGGATGCGCCTGGAGTGGTCGACCTGTGCGGTCGCGGGATCTACTACGGGTCGGCGACGACCGAGGGGCCGAGCTGCGCCGGCCAGGAGGTCTACATCATCGGCGGGGCCAACTCCGCCGGCCAGGCCGCGGTGTATTTCTCGAACCACGCGAAACGCGTGCATATGCTGGTCAGAGGACCATCGTTGACAGCGACGATGTCGACGTACCTGATCGACCAGATCGAGGCCATCGACAACATCGAGGTCCACACCTGTACCGAAGTGGTCGACTGCAAGGGGTCGGACCATCTCGAACGGGCGACCCTGCGGAACAACGCGACCGGCGAGACCCGCGAGGTGAGCACGGAGTGGATGTTCGTGTTCATCGGCGCGGCGCCGCGGACGGACTGGCTACCGGCTGATCTGCTCCGCGACGAGCGCGGGTTCGTGCTCACCGGGCCTGACCTGCGCGGCAAGCCGCCGGGCTGGACGCTCGATCGGGAGCCGTACCACCTGGAGACGAGCATGCCGGGCGTGTTCGCCGCCGGCGACGTACGGGCCGAGTCGGTGAAGCGGGTCGCCTCCGCGGTCGGCGACGGAGCGATGGCCGTGACACTGGTGCACCGATACCTGGAGATGCTCTGATGACTGACCAGACCGAGCAGGCGCGACGGCTGACTCCGGACGAGCTGCGCACGCTCTTCCTGTTCGAGAGCCTGAATGACGAGCAACTGCAGTGGCTGTCCGAGGCCGGGTACGTCGAGACGGTGCAGGACGGGGTCGTCTTCAGCGAGGGCGATCCGGCCACCTGCTGCTACATCCTGCTGTCCGGTGAGCTCCGGCTCTGCAAGCTGTCGCACGGCGAAGAGGTGGAGATCAACCGGACCAGCCAGCGCGGCGTGTACGCCGGCGCCTTCAACGCCTTCTTCGGCGCCGACGACCGGAAGGCCTACACCGCGACGCTGCGGGTGACCAAGCCGTCGGAGTTCTTCGTGATCAGCGCCGCCACCATGGCGCAGATGATGAACACCTGGTTCCCGATGGCGGTGCACCTGATCGAAGGCTTCATCATGGGCATGCGCCGGACCAACGAGACGATGGGGGAGCGGGAGCGACTTCTCGCCCTCGGGTCGCTGTCGGCCGGGCTGACCCATGAGCTCAACAACCCGGCCGCCGCGGCGGTGCGGGCCGCGGCGACGCTGCGGCAGCGCGTCGCCGGAATGCGGGCCAAACTCGCGATGCTCGCCGACGGCACCTTGGACGCGACCAAGCTGCACCAGATCGTTGAACTGCAGGAGGCGGCAGTCGAGCGGCTGGAGAAGTCCAAGGCGAAAGAGCTGACGCCGATGGAGCTCTCCGACGCCGAGGACTCGCTGACCGACTGGCTCGACGACCACGACGTGCAGGCGAGCTGGGACGTCGCGCCGGTGCTGGCCGCGGCCGGTCTGGACGTGCCGTGGATGGAGGAGGTGCTGACCGCCGTCGGCCCGAAGTACCTCGAGGGCGCGGTCCGCTGGCTGATGTACACGATCGACACCGAGTCGCTGATGAACGAGATCGACGACTCCGTCACCCGGATCTCGACCCTCGTCGGCGCCGCGAAACAGTACTCCCAGATCGACAGGGCGCCGTACCAGATCGTCGATCTGCGCGAACTGCTGAAGTCGACGCTGGTGATGATGTCGGGCAAGCTGCAAGGGCTCGAGGTGGTGAAGGACTTCGATCCGGACCTGCCGCCGATCCCGGCGTACGCCGCCGAGCTCAACCAGGTGTGGACCAACATCATCGACAACGCGGTCAGCGCGATGGGTGGATCCGGCACGCTGACGATCCGGACCAAGAAGGACGGCGCCTACGCCGTCGTCGAGATCGGCGACACCGGACCGGGAATCCCACCGGAGGTCCGCCGCCGCATCTTCGAGCCGTTCTTCACCACCAAGCCGATCGGCGAAGGCACCGGCCTGGGCCTCGACATCTCCTGGCGCATCGTGGTCAAGAAACACCACGGCGACCTCCGGGTCGAATCGCAGCCCGGCGACACCCGCTTCAAGATCGTCCTTCCCCTGGAGGCCGACGAAGAACTGGAGTCCGGCGCCGACCTGCTCGCCTAGGTGCGGTCCATCGGTCAGCGGAGCGCGGTGCCTTGGGTGTGGGTCTGGAGGGTCAGGTCGTCGCGGGTGGGGAGGGATTCCCAGTCGCCGGTGGCGGTGACACAGAAGGCGCCGGAGGTGGTGGCGCGGTCGAGGCGGTGTTCGGGCGTGAGGTTGTCGAGGGTGGCGGAGAGGTAGCCGGAGACGAAGGCGTCGCCGGCGCCGATGCTGTCGACGACAGTGACGGGGAGGGCGGGGCGGTGGATGGTGCCGTCCGCGGTGTGTGACCAGGCGCCCTTGCCACCCGCGGTGACGACGACTTCGGTGATGCCCTTCTCGAGCAGGTCGCGGACCGGTTCGGGCGCGTCGGTGAGGATGTCGAGTTCGTCGTCGGAGGCGAAGACCGTGTGGACGTGGGGGAGTAGCTCGCGCAGGGCAGTCGCCTCCGAGCGTGACCAGAGGCGGGCTCGGTAGTTGACGTCGAGGGATACGCGTACGTCGGACTCCGCGGCTGCACGTACGACGTCCAGGATCGCGGCGCGGGTGGTGTCGGAGAGGGCCGGGGTGATGCCAGTGACGTGGAGGAGGCGTGGTGCTGACTCCGTCAGGGCTGTGATGCATTCCGCGCTGGTCAGGGTCGAGCCGGCCGATCCACGCCGGTGGTAGCTGACGCGGGTGATGTCGTGGGACGGCTGGTCGAACGCGATGAACCCGGTGAACGACTCGTCCGAGAACCTCAGCCAGGTGGTGTCGACACCCTCGGCTCGCAGCGTGCGCTGGATCAGCCGGCCCGGCTCGTCGTTGCCGACGGCACCTAGCCAGGCCGCCTGGTGGCCGAGGCGGGACACGCCGATGGCGACGTTGCTCTCCGAGCCGGCGATGGACAGGTGGGCGTCACCGCCCAGCCGCATCGCGCGGGCGGTCCGCAACGAAACCATCGTCTCGCCGATGGTGAGGAGATCGGTCATCGCTCTACTCCGTGAGAACCGCTGGATGGGTAGGCCGGCGGCGGTGGTCATGGGTGGGGGCTGTTGACGGCGGCCAGGAAGGTTTTGGCTCGGGTGGTGAGGGCGGAAAGGGAGCCGCCGGTGGCGGCGTCGCCCAGCAGAGGAGACGCTACCCCGACTGCCAGGGCGCCGGCCGCCAGGTACTCCGGGGCCGTCTCGGCGTCGACGCCGCCAACGGCGATGAGTGGGGCGTGGGGCAGCGGGGCGCGGAGTTCGCGTAGGTAGCCGGGGCCGTAGACCTTGGCCGGGAAGATCTTGACCGCGGTGGCGCCGAGGTCGAGGGCCGCGACCACTTCGGTCGGGGTGAGTGCCCCGCAGAGGAGTGGGAGGCCGAGTTCGACACTGCGGTGGGCGCCGCGGGTGATCGCGGGAGTGACGGCGAATCCTGCGCCGGCGGCGGCGACTTCGTCGGCCTGCGCAGCGGTGACGACCGTGCCCGCGCCGATCAGGATGGACGGGTCGTACTCCGAGCGGGCGTTGGCGATCGCGTCGACACCGCCGGGCGTGGTGAGCGAGACCTCGAGGGCGGTGATACCCGCGTCGACGAGGGTGCGGACGCACTCCAGGGCGCGGTCCGGGCCGTCGGTGCGGATGATGGCGAGCACTTTGCAGCGGCGGAGTTCGGCAAGCAGATCCATGGGTTCCTCCTTGGGGCCACGCTAGTGGATCGATGCAGACATAGGACGTCCCATGTGTTGGGTTTCGGACAGCGCGCGAGTGGATAAGTTACGAGATGGACACTCCGCCCGGTTGTTCACTTTCCGTTGGGAGGCATCCGCCCATGCCCAGTCGTCTTCCGCTCCTGCTCTCGTTCGCGCTGCTGATACCCACGGTGGCCGCCAATCAGCCGGCCGCCGAAACCGATGGCGAGCTCCAGACGGCGGCGGTCACCCAGACCGTGCTCTTCAACAAGGGAGATGCCGGATACGGGTGCTACCGGATTCCGGCCATCGTGCGGACCAAGGCCGGGACCTTGCTTGCCTTCGCGGAGGCTCGGCGGGCCTGGTGTGCGGACTCGCAGGAGATCGATCTGGTGATGCGGCGGTCCGAGGACGACGGGCGGACCTGGTCGCCGACCCAGATCGTGCTCTCGGGAACCGACAGTGATCCGAATGCGGTCGCGACGCGGGGGAACCCGGCGCCGATCGTCGACTACGAGACCGGGCGGATCGTGTTGCTCAGCACGATGGATCCCGGGACGACGAGCCGGCCGCGGACGCCGTACGTGCAGGTCAGTGACGATGACGGGAGGACCTGGAGTACGGCGAGGAACATCGGTGACCAGATCGACGACCCGGCCTGGGGCTGGTACGCGACCGGCCCGGTGCACGGCATCCAGTTGACCCGTGGCGCGCACGCCGGCCGGTTGGTGGCCGGGACCAACTACGACAACGGCAGCGGCCGCGCCGCCGGGCAGTTGGTGTACAGCGACGACCACGGCGTGACGTGGCACAAGGGTGCGACCGACCTGCGGTCCGACGGCGCCGTACCGCAGGAGATCAGCGTCGTCGAGAAGGTTGACGGCGGCATCTATGCCATTGCCCGCAACAACGCCGGCAGCGCCGGGGACAGCCGGATGTTTGCGGTCAGCAACGACGGTGGTGAGACGTACGCGGCGCCGTACGCGACGATCGCCGGGCTGACCACGCCGGTGGTGCAGAGTTCGCTGCAGCGCCTTCGGGCGGTGGATCGCGGCGACAGGTACAACCGCATCCTGTTCGCCGCGCCGGCCGATCCGGAACGCCGCCGGTACATGACGATCCGGTCCAGCTTCGACGAAGGCAGGACCTGGCAATCCGTTGCCGAAGGCACCCGGATCACCAGCGACTGGTCCGGGTACTCGGACATGGCGATCCTGGACACCGGCGAGATCGGCCTGCTGTACGAAGGCGGCACCGTCGACGCCCGGGACCAGATCCGCTTCGTGCGGTTCACCGAGACCGACATCGGTCATCCGGATGCTCCGCTCGGTCCGACCACGCCGGACGTCTCCGGGCTCGGCAACGACAGCTACCTGCGCGGCGGCACAACCGTGGTCACCGGCAGGTTCGGGCAGGCGCGCGACCTCGACGGCGTCGACGACGCGATCCAGTTGCCGTTCGCGGAGTCGCTCGCCCTCGGCAGCGGGGACTTCACCGCGATGGCGTGGATCAGGTACGGCGCGAGTACGGCCGGCCAGGCGATCTTCTGGGGGTACGGCATCAACGAGTTCTCGCAGTTCTGGCTACGAGCCGAACCCGCGAGCAGCCGCATCCGCGGCCTCATCACGACCAACGGCAACACCGCCTCGGTCGCCACCACCAGGGCGTACAACGACAACGCGTGGCATCACGTCGCTCTGCAGCGCAAGGCCGGAACGCTGTCGATCTGGGTCGACGGCACACAGGCGGCCAGCGTCGCCGCGCCGGCCGGGTCGATCAGTCCGGCGCGGCCGTTCAAGCTGTATGTCGGCCAGCGGCTCGACGGTGCGCACCACTTCGACGGTTCGATGGACGAGGTCCGGATCTACAAGCGGGCGCTGACCGCGACAGAGATCAACAGCATCCGTACGACGAACAGCACCACCGTGCCGAACGTCGTACTCGATCTGCCACTCGGCTGACGGTCCCTGCTACATCCAGGTGATCTCTCTCGACCGGAACCAGGTCCAACCGCGGTGGCGCCAGACAGGGGACTGGCGGCCCAGGCGGGTGGCGTATTCGGGCCAGTCGGTGGAGGTCCCGCGGGTCCAGGCCTTCTCGGCGGCTCCAGGCAGGCGGGGGAGGAGCATGAACTCGAGTTCGTCGGAGTTCGCGATCGTCTCGCACCAGACCGCTGCTTCGACACCGGCGAGTTGCTGCTCCGACGCCACGCCGGGGATGCTCCCGACCGGGTCGCACTCGACGCCGGACCGGATCGACGCCGGCGGGTAGAACGGCAGTCCGACGCGTTGCCGCAGTTCCTCCTGATCGGGATCCGACGACGCATCGGCGTGGGGCCGATCGAAGTACAGCCAGGTGGTCGGCGAGACGAGCAGCCGCGAACCCCGGGCGAGGGCACTCGGGACGTCGTACTTCGCCTTCTTCATGCCCTCGGCCAGGATCGGCACCAGTTCGGCCGGAAGCATCGAGCTCATCGTGTCCCCGTCCGGCGGGGTGTCGGCGACATCCATCCAGTACTGCACGACGTCGTCGGGGGTGATGTCGGCGCGGGCGATCTCCTGCCAGCCGACCACCCGCTTCCCCCGCTCCCGAACCAGCGAGGCGGCCCGTTCGACGAACGCGGCGTGGGCTTCGTCGGACATGCCGAACGCCTCGTCGCCGCCGATGTGCACGTACGCGCTCTGCGGGAACTGGGTGACAACGGCGTCGAGGACGTCCTCGACGAACGCCCACGTCTCGGCGCGATCGGGATCGAGCGTGCTGAGCTGGATACTCGCCCCGTTGCCGAGATCGATCGAGCGGATCTCCGCCGGCGCCAGGTCGGGGTAGGCGCGGAAGACCGCCGAGGTATGGCCGGGCATGTCGATCTCGGGCACCACCGTGACGAACCGCTCGGCCGCGTACGCGACGAGTTCTGCCAGCTCGGCCTGGGTGTAGTAGCCGCCCGGACGGTCGCCGATCGCGCCGCTCGCGCCGACCTCGGTGAGCGCCGGCCGCGACGGCACCTCGAGTCGCCACCCCTGGTCGTCGGTGAGGTGGAGGTGCAGCACGTTGAGCTTGTACAGCGAGCACATGTCGATGACCCGTCGTACGACGTCCGGACCATGGAAGGTGCGGACGACGTCGAGCGACAGGCCGCGCCACGCGAACCGCGGGCCGTCGATGATGCGGCCGGCCGGCAACACGGCGGTGCCGTCCTGGGCGTGGGCCGAGATGAGCTGCCGGAGCGAGGTGAGCCCGCGGTGCACCGCCTCCGCGGTCCGGCCCCAGACGCGTACGCCGTCGCCGCTGATCTCGAGCCCGTATCGTTCGTCGGCGGTCACCTGACCGTCGGCTCGAAGCCCTGCGGCGGGTGCGACGTCGTCGAGGCCGTCTCCGTCGATGAGGACCGTGATACCGGCCGATCCGGCCGAGAGCGCGATGCCCGCGTCGAGCTGGACATCGGCGGCGAAGCGGGCGGCGAGATCGGCGAGCTCCGCCGACCGTACGACGATTCCGAGAGCATCCCCGACGAGCAGAGTCCCGTCGTGAGCGGTCGCGGTCGCGGGTGCGGGGATCACCGGAAGGTTCATCAGGCTCCAGTCGGGCGGGTGGAGGGCCGGCACCGGCAGGTCAGATTCTTTCCGGATTCGGCGACTCGCCGTGTGCTAGTGACTTCGCGTTCATCGTGAGGCACTCTCATTCTGTCGGAAAGTGCTTACTTGGACAACTAAGGAGACAATTGTGCGCAGAGCTCGCCGCCCACGCGCTGTCGCCACCGCCCTCGCCGCGGCCCTGACCGCCGGCCTCACCCCCGCGGCCCTGGCCCCGGCCGCCGAGGCCGTTACCTCAGCGGTACCGGTGCAACTGGTCTCGATCACCGATTTTCACGGCTACCTGCGCCCGCCGTCACCCGCGGACGGCGGCACCATCGCCGGCCCGGACGGCAAACCCCAGGTCGTCGGCGGAGCGGCGTACCTGGCCACGCACCTGAAGGCCATCCGGGCCGGGAAGCAGAACTCGATCTTCTTCGCCGACGGCGACAGCTTCGCCGGCTGGCCGTTCGAGGTGGACGTCCATGCGGACGAACCGACCATCGAGGTCATGAACGCGCTCGGCGTCGAGTTCTCCAGCGTCGGCAACCACGAACTGGACGTGTCGCGAAGCTTCCTGGTCGACCACATGGCGCACGGCAGGTGCTTCGGCACGGTCGGCGTCGACAGCTGCTTCACCGACTCCACCGGACGCCGCTTCCGCGGCGCCGACTTCGACTTCCAGTCGGCCAACATCGTCGACGACAAAGGCCGGACGATCGTGGCGCCGTACACGATCCGCTGGGTCCAGGACCACGGTCGCGCCTACCCGGTCGGTTTCATCGGCCTGACCGTCCCGGACACCCCGCTCGGGTCCACGTCGTTCCAGCCCGAGCTGAAGGCACTCGACCCGGTCGAGTCGGCGAACAAGGCCGCGGCCGAGTTGACCAGGCGCGGCGTGAAGGCGATCGTGCTCAACCTGCACGACGGTGGGACCGACGCGTCGGCGACGTACGACAACTGTGTCAACCCGAGCGGACCCGCGATCGACCTGGCTCGCAAGGTGACGCCGCAGATCGACGCGATCGTGACCGGTCACTGGCACGCGGCGTTCAACTGCAGCATCCCGGACCCGGCCGGCAACCCGCGCCCGGTCGTCGAGGCGGCGAACCACGGCCGCCTGATCAACGAGATCAACCTCCAGCTCGACCGGCGAACCGGTGAGGTACTGCGCGACAAGACGACGTCCACCAACCACGCGGTCACTCGCGACGTCGCGCCCGACCCCGAGATCCAGCGCATCGTCGACTACTGGACCGCGGCCGGCAACCGCAAGTACGCCGAGCCGGTGGCGACGATCACGGGCGACTTCACCCGTACGGCGAACGCCGCCGGCGAGAGCACGATGGCCGACCTGGCGGCCGACGTACATCTGTGGACGGCCCGGCAGAACGGACCTGCGGACCTCGGCCTGGTCGCCGCCAAGCCGGCCACCGGGTCGACCGCCCTGCGCGGCGATCTTCTCGTTGCCAATAGCAACAAGCCGGGCGATGCGGACGGCCGGGTGACGCTGGGGGAGTCGTGGGATGCGTACGGATACGGCAACCCGGTCCTGACCGTGAGCCTCACGGGTGCACAGCTGGACGCCGTACTCGAGCAGCAGTGGAAGACGCAGGCCGACGGGTCGGTGAAGTTCGCGCCGCTGGCGGTGTCCGGGAACGTCAGGTATGCGTACGACGCCGCCCGGCCCGTCGGTGACCGGGTCGACCCGGCCGACGTGAAGATCGACGGCGTCGCGCTCGACCCGGCGAAGACCTACCGGGTCGCGGCGCTGGCTTACACCGTGATCGGTGCGGACGGATACCCGGCCTTCAAGAGCTACACCGACCCGGTCCGGAACAACACCGACCACGAAACCTTCGCCAGCTACCTCCGGACCCACAAGACCCTGACCCCGGCACCACTAACCCGAGTAACGCAGAAGTAGCGCGGACGCCCCGAGCTGAGCGCCTGGCGTGGTCCCGGTTCAGATCACCGGGACCACGCGTGGGGTCTCACCTGGCGCGGTGTTGTTCGGCGAGGTCTTTGAGGTAGAGGGCGCTGGCTTTCGGAGTGCGGGTCTGGGTTTCGTAGTCGACTCGGACGATGCCGAAGCGTTTGGCGTAGCCGTAGGCCCATTCGAAGTTGTCCATCAGGGACCAGGCGAGGTACCCGCGGATGTCGGCGCCCCGGCGGATGGCGTCGGCGACGGCGGCCAGGTGGGACGTGAAGTACGCGACCCGATCGGTGTCGTCGACGAACCCGGTCGGGTCCGGGTGGTCGTCGAAGGCGGAGCCGTTCTCGGTGATGACCATCGGCAGGCCCGGGTAGTCCCGGGCGATGCTGAGCAGTAGGTCGGTGAAGCCCTCGGGAACGATCTCCCAGTCCATCGCGGTACGGGGCTTGTCCAGTGGGATGGTGCGGCTGATCGGCCGGCCGTCGTCGTCGACGGTGCGGCCGTCCTCGGCATACCCGGTGAACTTCTGGCTGAAGTAGTAGTTCACGCCGAGGACGTCGATCGGTGCCGAGATCACGGCGAGATCGCCTTCCTGGACCGGGAGTTCGATCCCCTCGGACTCGAGGTCGGCGACCACGTCGGCGGGGTAGCGGCCATGGACGAGCGGGTCGAGGTAGATGCGCCGGCCCATCCCGTCGGCGCGCCGGGCCGCGTCCAGGTCAGGCTGGGCGTCCGAAGCCGGGTACGCCGTTGCCACGTTCAAGGTGATCCCGATGTCGAGTGTGCGGGGTGCCGCTTCGCGCATCCGGACCGTGGCGAGACCGTGCCCGAGCAGCAGGTGGTGGACCGCCGCGATCGCCGCCGGGTACTCACGCCGGCCCGGAGCCTGCGCGCCGTACGCGTACCCGAGCATGGCCGAGCACCACGGCTCGTTCAGCGTGGTCCAGGTGTCGACGCGGTCGCTCAGCGCCTCGAAGACCAGCATCGAGTAGTCCGCGAACCGGTACGCCGTGTCGCGCACCGGCCAGCCGCCCGCGTCCTCCAGCTCCTGCGGCAGGTCCCAGTGGTACAACGTCACCCAAGGATCGATGCCCTGGGCAAGCAGCTCGTCGACGAGCCGGTCGTAGAACGCGATCCCGGCCGGGTTCACCGGACCCTTGCCACCCGGCTGCACCCGCGGCCAGGCGACCGAGAACCGGTACGTGTCCAGGCCCAGGTCCTTGATCAGGGCAACGTCGGCCGGCATCCGGCGGTAGTGGTCGCAGGCAACGTCACCGGTGTCGCCGTGGGCGATCGCACCAGGCACCCGGCAGTAGGTGTCCCAGATCGACGGCGTCCGGCCGTCCACGTCGACCGCGCCCTCGATCTGGTACGCCGACGTTGCGACACCCCACCGGAATCCGGCCGGAAGCCCCGCGATCAGTTCGGCGTCCCCCGAGACAGAAGTTGTGCTCATCGGTTGAGAAGCTCCTTGGGAGAAGTAGTGGGGTCAGCCGACCGGGACGCGGCCGGGAAGCCAGCAGGCGACGGACCGGCTGGGATCGTTACGCGCCGCCGGCACGCCGAGGATCGGGATCTCCGTCGAGCAGCGGTCGAACGCGTGCGGACAACGGGGATGGAACGAACAGCCTGAAGGCATCCCGCGCAGGTCCGGCGGCGAGCCGGGAATCCCGGCCAGCTCCCGCCGCGGCCCGCGCAACGCCGGGAACGACTTCAGCAGCCCCTCGCTGTACGGATGCAGCGAATCCTTGTAGAGGTCCGCCGAGCGCGCCTCCTCCACGATCCGGCCGCCGTACATGATCGCGATCCGGTCGGAGAACTCGACCAGCAGCGACAGGTCGTGGGTGATGAACAGCACCGAGAACCCGAGCCGCTCCCGCAGTTCGACCAACTGGGCCAGGATCTGCCGCTGCATCACCACGTCGAGGGCGGTGGTCGGCTCGTCCATGATGACGATCTGCGGTTCGAGGACGAGCGCCATCCCGATCATCACCCGCTGCCGCATACCGCCGGACAGCTGGTGCGGGTACGCGTCCATCCGGTCGGCCGAGATGCCGACCAGCTTGAGCATCTGCTGCGCCCGCGCCGTGCGCGCCTGAGGACTGAGGTGCGGCTCATGCGCCTTGATCACGTCGAGCATCTGGGTCGAGACCTTGTGCACCGGGTTCAGTGAGTTCATCGCGCCCTGGAACACGATCGACGTCTCGGCCCACCGGAACGCGCGCAACTCGGCGTCCGTCAGCGCCATCACGTCGTACGGGTCGCCGCTCGGCGGGTGGTAGATCACCGAGCCGCCGCTGATCACGCCGGGCGGCGGGAGCAGTCGCGTCACGCCGTACGCGAGGGTGGACTTGCCGCTGCCGCTCTCGCCCGCCAATCCGAGCACCTCGCCGCGATGCAGGGTCAGCGTGACGTCGCGGACCGCCTGCACGGCCTGGTCGCCGAGCCCGTAGTCGACGTGGAAGTTCTTGATCTCCAGCACCGGGTCCTTCATGCCGCGTTCTCCTTCTTCCGGCGTACGACGGGAGTCGCGGGCAGCTCCTTGGTGCCGAGAACCGGCGTGAACCCGACCCGCATCCGGACCGTGTGACCGTCCTTGGTCTTGACCCTGGTGTGACCGCTGCTGCGCAAGCGCGGGCTGACGAACTCGTCGATCCCGAAGTTGATCAGCGACAGCGCCGTACCGAGCAGAGCGATCGCCAGGCCGGCCGGGACGAACCACCACCAGGCGCCCTGGGCCAGTGCCTGCTGGCTCTGCGCCCAGAACAGGATCGTGCCCCAGTTCCACTCGGAGATCGTGGAGATGCCGATGAAGGCGAGGGTGATCTCGGACATCACCGCGAAGATCACCGTGCCGACGAAACCGGAGGCGATGATCGCGGTCAGGTTCGGCATGATCTCGGCGGTGATGATCCGCCAGGTGCTCTCACCGGTCGCCCGGGCGGCCTCCACGTAGTCGCGGCGGCGCAACGACAACGTCTGTGCGCGCAGCACCCGAGCACCCCAGGCCCAGGACGTCAAACCGATGACGAGGGCAACCATCAGGTCACCCGCACCCGGGATGGTGGAGGCGACGATGATGATCAGCGGCAGCGCCGGGATGACCAGGAACACGTTGGACAGCGCCGACAGGCTCTCGTCCGCCGCGCCGCCGAGGAAGCCGGCGCTGACACCGATCAGCACCGACAGGGCGGTCGCGACGATCCCGGCCAGCAGGCCGACGAACATCACGCCCCGGGTGCCGACGAGGACCTGGCTGAAGATGTCCTGGCCGAGGTGTGTCGTACCGAACCAGTGCTTGCCGGACGGCGGCTGGATCAGGTCGCTGCTGCGGGCGGACGGGTCGTACGGCGCGATCCACGGGCCGATGATCGCGATCAGGCAGAAGAAGCCGAGGATGATCAGGCCGGTCGCCGCCTTCGGGTTGGCGACGAACCGCAACCGGCGGCGTTTCGCCGGCGCGGCCGCGACCTCGGGACCCTCCGGAGTGACCGCCGTGATGGTGGTGGCTGGTGCGGACATCAGCCCTCCTTCCGGGTACGCGGGTCGAGCAGCAGGTAGGCGATGTCGGCCATCAGGTTGGCGACCAGGACCGACAGCGTGATGACCAGGAAGACGCCCTGCATCAGCGGGTAGTCCTTCGCGCCGACCGCCTGGAACAGGTTGTAGCCGATCCCGGGGTAGGAGAAGACGATCTCGACCAGCAGGGTGCCGCCGACGATGAAGCCGAGGGACAGCGCGAACCCGGAGACGTTCGGCAGCAGGGCGTTGCGGGCGGCGTAGCTGACCATCACCCGGCGCTCGGGCAGACCCTTGGCGTGGGCCACGGTGATGTAGTCCTCCGACGCCACCGTGACCATCATGTTCCGCATGCTCAGGATCCAGCCGCTGACCGACGAGATCAGGATCGTGACGGCGGGCAGCAGGCTGTGCTGGATCGCGCTGCCGATGAACTCGCCGTTCCACGACGGCACCAGGCCCGGCTCGTACCCGCCGGACGACGGGAAGATGCTGTCCGGGCCGGCCAGCAGGGTGATCGCCAGCAGGCCGAGCCAGAAGTACGGGATGGACGACAGGAATGTTGTCACCGGCAACAGTCCGTCGAGCCACGAGCCGCGTCGCCAGCCGGCCAGCACGCCGAGCGACGTACCGATCATGAAGCTGGCGAACGTGGTGATGCCGACCAGCGCGATCGTCCACGGCAGGCTCTGGCCGAGGATCTCCGAGACCGGCGTGGGGAAGAAGGTGAACGACAGGCCGAGGTCGCCGCGGAACACCTGACCCCAGTAGTCGACGTACTGGCTCCACAGGCCCGCGTTCTTGTCCAGGCCGAACAGCACGTAGAGCGAGTTGATCGCCTCGGTGCTGAGCTGGCCCTGGAACTTGTTGATCAGCGAGGTGACCGGGTCGCCGGGGATCAGCCGCGGGATGAAGAAGTTGATGGTGAGCGCGGCCCACGCGGTGAACAGGTAGAACGCGATCCGCTGCAGCAGGAACTTCACTTCGCCGCTCCTTCCTCGTACAGCCAGCAGGCCGCCCAGTGACCGTGGTTGGTGGGCAGCTCGAAGCGGGGCGGTAGTTCGGTCGAGCACTTGGGCATGGCGTGCACGCAGCGCGGATGGAACCGGCAGCCGGTCGGCGGGGCGATCAGGCTCGGCGGCTCGCCGTGGCCTTCGTCCGCCGGCGTGTCGCGCGGATCGCCGACGCGGTCCAGCCGGTCCGGATCCGGCGCGCTCTCGATCAGCAGCCGGGTGTACGGGTGGGCCGGGTTCTGGGTGACCGTCTCGGAGTCGCCGCCCTCGACCATCCGGCCGGCGTACATCACCAGGGTCTCGTCGGCGAAGTAGCGAGCCGACGCGATGTCGTGGGTGATGTAGAGGATGGCCAGGTTGAGGCGTTCCTTCAGGTCCCGCAGCAGGTTCAGTACGCCGAGCCGGATCGAGACGTCCAGCATCGACACCGGCTCGTCCGCCAGTAGCGCCTCGGGGTCGGCGCCGAGCGCACGGGCGATCGACACCCGCTGGCGCTGACCGCCGGACAGTTCGTGCGGGAACTTGTCCAGGTAGCGCTCCGGGGGAGTGAGTTGCACCCGGAGCAGCAGGTCGCGGAGGTTCTGCTCGAGTTCGGCCGGGGTGTTGCCGGCTCGGCCGTGGATCTTCAACGCGCGGGTCAGGTGGTACCGCACGGTGTGCGTCGGGTTCAGCGACGCGAACGGGTCCTGGAAGATCATCTGCACCCGGCGGCAGTAGGCACGGAACCTGCGGCCGCCCTTCACGGTGACGGACTCGCCGTGCAGGCGGATGTCGCCCGACGTCCGGCTGTACAACTGGGCCAGCAGCCGGGCGACGGTCGACTTGCCCGAGCCGGACTCACCGACGAGCGCGGTGACCCGGCCCCGGCGCAGCGTCAGCCGGATGTCGTCCACCGCGTGCACGACCTTGCGGTCCTTGGTGAGCAGGTCGCGGATTCCCCGTCGTACCGGGAAATGCTTGGTGAGGCCCTCGGCCTCGAGAACCACCTCGGTGTCGGTCACCGTCACGGGACTCCAATCACGGCTCGCTGCGCTCGCCGGCTGTGGTTGCTGGCTCGCTGCGCTCGCCGGGTGTGGTTGCTGGCTCGCTGCGCTCGCCGGGTGTGGTTGCTGGCTCGCTGGGCTCGCCGGGTGTGGGTGCGGCTCGCTGGGCTCGCCGGGTGGGTTGCTGGCTCGCTGCGCTCGCCGGGTGTGGGTGCTGGCTCGCTGGGCTCGCCGGGGTGTGGTTGGTGGCACCGCGGCGCCGGACCGGGACAGTCCGGCGCCGCGGCGCGGCGGTCACTGGGCGCCGGCGGGCTTCAGGTTGAGGACGATCTGCAGCGCGTTCTGCTGGGTCGGCTGAGCAGGCGCGTACTGGTTCTGCTCGTCCGGCCAGCCCTCCCAGTTCTTGGTGCTGTAGAGACCGCCGACGTTCGAGGCCGAGGTGGGGACCACGGGCATCTGCTCGACCATGATCCTCTGCAGCGTGTTCAGCGCCGCGGTCCTGGTCGCGTCGTCGGTCGCGTTGGCGTACTGGTCCAGCGCCTTGGTCGCCTCCGGGCTGTTGAACCGGCCGTAGTTGCCGCTCACCCCGCCCTTGCCGATCGGCTTGAGGATCTTGCCGTCCATGATGTTCTGGTAGATGTCGTACGGCGTCGCGCCGCCGTTGGTCCAGTGCATGCCGGCGTCGAAGTTGCCCTCGTCGAAGGCCTTGAACCAGGCGTCCTGGTTGGCCTTGTCGACGGTCGCCTTGATCCCGATCGTGGACAGGTTGTCCTTGATGATCTCCAGGTCGGTGATGTAGTCCGACCAGCCGGCCGGGTCGGTCAGCGTGATCGTGACCGGCTTGCCGGTCGGGTCCTTCAGGACGTCACCCTCGAGCTTGAAGCCGGCGTCGGCGAGTTCCTTCTTGGCGCCCTCCACGTCCACGACGTGCTTCTTGTCCTTGAACTCCGGCGCGATGAACGACTCACCGGCCGGGGTCGGGATACCGGTGATCGACTCGACCTTCGGGTAGAAGTAGCCGGCCTCACCCTGCATGAAGATGTCGTCGCGGTTGATCACCTTGTCCATCGCCCGGCGCAGCGCCGGGTTGTCGAACGGCTTGCGCGTGGTGTTGATCCACAGCCCGTGGATGCCGAGGTTCGCCGGGAACCACAGCTTGTGGTGCTCGGGGTCCTTGTCCTGGTAGACGGCCTTCACGTTCGGGACGAAGACGAAGCTCCACTCCGACGAGCCGTTGGCCAGCGCGGTGGTCTGCGCGTTGTTGTCGTTGTACGACGTGTAGCGCAGTTCCTTCACCTTCGGCAGGTCCTGCCAGTACGAGTCCCGCACCACCAGCGTGGTCGTCTGCGGGGTGAACGACTTCACCGTGTACGGCCCGGTGCCGATCGGGTTCTTCAGCGTGTCCTGGGTCGGGTCCTTGAGCGTCGACCACTGGTGCTTCGGTACGACGAACACGGTCAGGATCTTGTTCTGGTTGACGAACTGGGACCGGGTGAAAGTCAGGTCCACCTTGTTGCCGGACACCGCGATCGTGCCGTAGGGGATCGCATCCTGGTTCAGGCCTTCGTGGTCCTTGCGGAGCTGGAACGAGTAGGCGACGTCCTCGGCCGTCATCGGCTTGCCGTCGGAGAACTTGACGCCGTCGCGGATCGTCAGCGACAGCTTGGTGAAGTTGTCCGCCCACTTCCACTCGGTGGCCAGCCACGGCTTGCCGGGTTCGGTCGGCTTGATGCCGTTGATCATCACCAGCGGCTCGAAGATCATCCACCGGTACCCGAGCGAGGCACCCGAGGAGGAGCCGAGGAACGGGTTGTGGTTCTCGGTCTGCGGGCCGTTCGGCATCCCGACGTTCAGCACCGTCGCGGCGGTGCCGGACCCGCTGTTCGCCGTGGTGTTCCCGTCCCCGCTACTACAGGCAGCCAGGGTGGCTGCCGCGAGCAGGCCCGTCAGGGCCAGCGCGACCGTGCGTCGTGCTCGCATCGGTTCCTCCTGTGGATCTGTGGTGGCGACTGTGTCGTCTGATGGGCCCGCGCCTGAGCCACGCGGGCGACTGCATCGTGGCGTGAGAACGCTCTCATGGGAAGAGCGGACGCCCTAACGGATCGATATCGAGGGGTTCACCGGCGGCGGGACAGGGGCAGCTGCCCCGCCGCCGGAGCTTAGTGACGCCGGTGCCTGGGGGCGGGTTTCGGCACCGGCCTCGGGGTGGCCTTCGGGGCGGTTGAGCTGCGGACGATCAGGGTCGTGGGCAGCACCTGGGGGTCCTCGGGCAACGGTGTGCCGCCGAAGTACCCCATCAGCATCCGGGCCGCCGCCTGACCCATCTGGCGCATCGGCTGGTGCACCGTGGTCAGCGGGGGCTCGGTGTGCTCGGCGTACGGGATGTCGTCGAACCCGACCACCGAGACGTCGTTCGGGACGTTCCGCCCGGTCTCCCGGACGGCCTGGATGGCGCCGCCGGCGGACAGGTCGTTGTGGGCGAAGACCGCGTCGAACTCGAGCCTGTGGTCGAGCGCGTACTGGACGCCGCGCCGGCCGCTCTCGTGGGTGAAATCGCCTTCGAACACGAGCTGCGGGTCGAGCTCGATCCCGGCTTCGGCGTAGGTGTCGCGGAAGCCGTCCAGCCGTTCGTGGGTGCAGCCGAATCGCTCGACCCCGGTGATCAACAGGGGCCGGTGGCGGCCGAGCTCCAGCAGATGCCGGGCGGCCGACTCGCCGCCGGCCCGGTTGGTGGTGGCGACGGACGGGAACTGCGGGCGCTTGGCGCGGTCGTCGATCAGGACCACCGGCAGGCCGCGCGCGTGCAGTTGCTCGATGTAGGTGAGCGTGCCCTCGGGCTCGATCACCAGCAGACCGTCGAACGACTGGGCCGAGACCTGGGAGGCGAACTGGTGCATCGACTCCTCACCCCGGTTGAACGTGAAGAGCAGCAGCCCGTAGCCCTCGCTCTCGACCACGTCGACGGCGCCCTGCAGCACCTCGCCCATCCAGGGCCAGGTCAGCGAGGGCACCAGCATGCCGACGATCCGCGTCCGGCCCCGGGCCAGGCCGACCGCGCGGGCGCTCGGCACGTAGCCGAGCTCGGCGATCACCTGGCGGACCCGCTCGGCGGTGCGCAGGTCGAGCTCGCCCTTGCCGTTGAGGACGCGCGAGACGGTCGTCTTGCTGACACCGGCGCGCGCCGCGACATCGGCGATCGTGATCGACACTGCACTGCTCCCCTCGGGCGGGTGAGGCTCCGGCTGCGGCCGGAACCGGTTTCGGAAGCGGTTTCGTAGAGTGAAACCGAGCGAGCTGCGCCGGTCAATCACGGAACGGTAACGAATCACTGCTTAGTTCATGACCTGGAAGAAGGTCCGTCTTCCGGGCCGCCGGTGCGCCGTGATGAACTCTGGGGGAGCGGCCTGCCTGGGGGCCGGACCAGGTAGGGGTAGACGGGATGGACGTTCGGCGGACCACTGTGCGCGACATGCGGCGGTCCAACCGGTCGGCGTTGCTGACCACGATCTACCGCGAGGGACCGCTCAGCCGGCACGAACTCGGTCTGCGGACCTCGCTGAGCGCCGCGAGCGTCAGCAACCTGGTCGGCGAACTGATCGCCGAAGGCGTCGTCGAGGAGGCCGGTTCGGTCGACTCCGAGGGCGGCCGGCCGCGCATCCTGGTGCGGGTCTCACCGACCTTCCGGTACGTCGTCGGCGCGGAGGTCGGGGAGACGCGAGTGCGGGTCGAACTGTTCGACCTCTCGATGACTGTGCTCGCGAGCGTCGACCACCCCATCGACACACCCCAGCCGTCGATGGTCGTGAAGCACGTGCTGGAGGGTCTTGCGGCCGTGATCGCCTCGTCCGGCGTACGGTCCGAGCTGATTCTCGGGATGGGTGTGGCGGTCGCCGGTGTTGTCGAGGACAACGCCGTCGTCGATGCGCAGACACTCGGGTGGGACGCCGTACCGCTGCGTCAGATGCTTGCTGAGGGCACCGATATTCCGGTCCAGGTGGACAACGGTGCGAACATGCTGGGTCAGGCGGAGATGTGGTTCGGCGCCGGCCGGGGTGCGACGGACGCGGTTGTCGCGTTGATCGGCTCCGGCGTCGGAGCGGCCCTGGTTGCCGGTGGCTCCAGCTATCGCGGAACCCGAAGCAGTGCGGGCGAGTGGGGCCATATGACGATCGCGTACGGCGGTCGCCGGTGCCGGTGCGGAGACGACGGCTGCCTCGAGGCGTACGTCGGTGCCGAGGCGGTGCTCGACCGGTATCGCGAAGCCGGAGGGACCGTGTCGGCCGCCGACGAGGAGACGGCCTTCCTCGAGTTACTCGACGCTGCCGGTACGTCGGAAGTCGCGGCAAGGATCCTGGACGACACGGTGGGATATCTGGCGGCGGGGGTCGCGAATCTGGTCAACCTGGTCAACCCGGAGCGGATCGTGCTCGGCGGATGGGCCGGACTGTTGCTGGGGGAGCGCTACCTGCCACGGCTGCGTGCCCTTGTCGGTGAACACGCCTTGCGCCGGCCGTACGCTCAGGTGTCGATCGAGTTGTGCGAGCTCGGCAGGGACGCGGTCGCGCTGGGCGCCGCGACCCTGCCGGTGCTGCGGTTGCTCCGTGACGGCGGCGTCGTACCGTCGCGGTAGCTCCTTAGCGGAGGATTACTGCCGTCAGGCGGCAGTAATCCTCAGTCGACCTAGACGGTCCACTTCTGGTTGGCCGCGCCGGTGCAGGTCCAGAGCTGCAGGGGTGTTCCGTTGGCGGAATTGTTGCCGGTGACATCGAGGCACTTGTTGGCCTGCGGGTTCACCAGGTCGCGGCCGGACGTGTAGACCCATTGCTGGGCGGCGGTTCCGTTGCACGTCCAGAGCTGCACCTTGGCGCCGTCGGCAACCGAGCCGGCGTTCACGTCGAGACACTTGCCCAGGGCCCGAATCGTGCCGTCGCCCGGACGGGTCCACTGCTGGGCGTTCGTGCCGTTGCAGTCGTACAGCTGGACCTGCGTACCGTCCGCGGTGTTGGCGGCGGCGACGTCGACACACTTGCCGGCCAGCCCGGTGATCGGCGTACCGCCCGAACTGCTGCCCAGGGTCGACACCCGGACGTAGTCGACCGTCATCGTCTGCGGCAGGACCGTCGTACTGTCGGGGTAACCCGGCCAGTTGCCGCCGACCGCGACGTTCATGATCATGAAGAACGGGTGGTTGAACACCCAGGTCCGCCCGCCGAGGTCCGCCGGTGTGCGCTGCTGGTACTGGATGCCGTCGACGAACCACTTGATCGAGTTCGGCTCCCAGTCGACCCGGAAGGTGTGGAACGCGTCGGCGAACTGCTGACCGCCGGGCAGCGTGTACGACGCGCCGATCCCGCCGGCACCGGAGTAGCCCGGACCGTGGATCGTGCCGTGCACGGTCGACGGCTCGCGGCCGATGTTCTCCATGATGTCGATCTCGCCGTCGTTCGGCCAGTTGCCGCCGCCGAGCATCCAGAACGCGGGCCAGATCCCTTGTGTCCTGGGGATCTTGATGCGTGCCTTGAACCGGCCGTACGTCTGGGTGAAGGTCTGCGCGGTGAGCAACCGGGCCGACGTGTACTCGCAGGTGCCGTAGTGGCACTGGTGCCCGCCGCTCTCTCGCCGTGCGGTGATCACCAGGTTGCCGTTGCCGTCGAGGGCGGAGTTGCGGGTGCTGTTGGTGTAGTACTGGCGCTCGTTGTTGCCCCAGCCGGAGCCGCCGATGTCGTACCGCCACTTGGCGGGGTCGGGGGCTTGGCCGGCCGGGCCGTCGAAGTTGTCCTCCCAGATCACCGCCGTCGGAGCGGCGGCTGCCTCTGGCCGGGCTGTGGCCGGAGCCTGCAGGAGTGCGGAGCCGACCAGGGCGGCACCGAGGGCGACGAGCGCCGTGATGCGGGAACGCTTCATGGATGCCTCATTTCTCGCGGGGGCGGTCGGAGACAGGCGTCTGGTGCGGCAGCTTGCTGTGAGAACGCTTTCACGTCAAGGTCGCGACTAAATAAAAGACGTGAAAAAAGTCCGGGCGCAGCGTTGACAGAGCCGTTCACCGATGGTTACCTCATGATGACCACCTGTTGCGGCGCGGGCAGACGCCGGACCGGGAACCCCTCCTGAAACCCTTCCACCCAAGGGAGATCCGCCCATGCCCGCGAACGGGAAACTTCGTCGCGCCCGCCCCTGGCGACGACGCCTCCTGCCGGTCGCGGTGGCCGCTGCCTGTATGGCCGCCACCGGACTCGGATTCGGCACCGCCCCGCCGGCTCAGGCCGCCGGTGAGCAGGTCAACATCTGGCTGACCACCACGAACGACGCCGCCGGCCGCAACGTCACCCGCGGCCTGCAGCAGCAGACGCCGGTCAACTTCGGCCCGGCCGGAGGGACGGCGAACCAGACGATCACCGTCAACGAGAACACGACGTACCAGTCCTTCGAAGGCGGTGGCGCGTCGTTCACCGACAGCGCGGCGTGGCTGCTCAACAGCAGCAACACGATCTCTGCCACCACCCGGAACCAGGTGATGCGGGACCTGTTCGACCCGGTCAACGGGATCGGGCTGGCGTTCGTCCGCAACCCGATGGGTGCCTCCGACCTGGCCCGGTTCAACTACTCGTACGACGACACGTGCTGCGACCTCAACGACTTCGGCATCGGCCACGACCTGACCGACGTCGTACCCCTGACCAAGCAGGCGCGGCAACTGAACCCGGCACTGAAGGTGAAGGGTGCGCCGTGGAGTTCGCCGGCCTGGATGAAGGACAACAACAAGTTCACCAACCGCGGCTGGCTGAAGTGGGAGTACTACCCGATGTACGCCCAGTACTTCGTCAAGTACGTCCAGCAGAACGAGGCCCAGGGCAACCACATCGACTACGTGTCGGTGCAGAACGAGCCGACCTGCTGCGGGACCGACGACACCGGCTACGCGTCGATGAACTGGAACGGCTCCGGCCTGCTCGAGTTCACCAAGAACCACCTGATCCCGGCGTTCCGGGCGGCCGGCATCACCACGAAGGTGATGATCCTGGACTACAACTGGGGCAACTACAACGACCTCGGCTCGGTGCCGCTGGCCGACGCCGCGCTGCGGAACGACCCGCTGTTCGGCGGCATCGCCTGGCACGGGTACGGCGGCGACGTGAACCTGCAGACCCAGGTGCACAACCAGTACCCGGCCGTGAACCACTACATGACCGAGCACTCGGGCGGCACCTGGATCCCGAACCAGCAGGTCGAGGACATGAACAACCTCGTCGACTACACCCGGAACTGGAGCAAGTCCTGGGTAAAGTGGAGTCTCGCCCTCGACCAGAACCACCTGCCGTACGTCGGTGCCGGCTGCAACGTCTGCACCGGCTTGGTGACGGTGCAACGTGGCGGCAGCCGCGCCGGCCAGGTGGACAAGACGATCGAGTACTACACGATGGGCCACCTGACCAAGTTCGTGAAGCCGGGTGCCGTCCGGATCGACTCGACGGCGAACAACTCGGTGAAGAACGTGGCTTGGAAGAACCCGGACGGGTCGAAGGCGCTGATCGCGTTCAACACCACTGGCAGCTCGCAGTCGGTGCGGGTGAACTGGGGTTCGCAATCGTTCGTCTACACGCTGCCGACCAAGACCTCGGCGACGTTCACCTGGACCGGTACGCAGAGCGGAGGCGGTGCGGGTACGGCGATCACCGGGCTGGCCGGCAAGTGCATCGACGTTGCCGGTGCCAACAGTGCTGACGGGACCGCCGTACAGCTCTACGACTGCAACGGTACGACGGCGCAGCAGTGGACCCGGCCCGGTGACGGGACGATCCGGGCGCTCGGCAAGTGCCTGGACGTGAGCGGCGGGTCTGTCTCGGACGGTGCTCGCGTGCAGTTGTGGACGTGCAACGGCAGTGGGGCTCAGCAATGGACCTATACGAGCGGGAGAGATCTCGTGAATCCTCAGGCGAACAAATGCCTTGATGTGACTGGCAACAATTCCGCGAACGCGACCCCGCTGCAGATCTGGACCTGCACGGGCGCGGCCAACCAGAAGTGGACCGTCTGATGCGCTGGGCAGCGGCGGTCGCCGCGGCCGTGATGCTGGGTGCCGGCCTGCTCGTCACCGCGACACCGGCTCACGCGGCGACCGGCACGATCACCGGGCTCGCCGGAAAGTGCGTGGACGTTGCCGGGGCCAACACTGCGGACGGGACCGTCGTACAGCTCTACGACTGCAACGGTACGGCGGCTCAGCAGTGGACCCGGTCCTCGGACGGAACGTTGCGTGCCCTGGGCAAGTGCCTGGATGTCAGCGGCGGTTCCACTGCGAATGGCGCTCGGGTCCAGCTGTGGACGTGCAACGGGAGTGGTGCTCAGCAATGGACGTACACGTCCGCGCGCGACCTGGTGAACCCGCAGGCGAACAAGTGCCTCGATGTCACTGGCAACAACTCGGCGAACGCCACGCCGTTGCAGCTGTGGTCGTGCACCGGTGGCGCGAACCAGAAGTGGAACCTGCCGGCGCTCGACGGTCCGCCACCGACCGGCGGTGCGCCGATGGCGGCGGCGCCGTACCTCTACCAGGGGTGGGGCAGTCCGCCGAACCCGGCGACCGTGATGAACGCGACCGGGGTCAAGTGGTTCACGATGGCGTTCATCCTGTCCAACGGGTACTGCAATCCGATGTGGGACGGTCAGCGTCCGCTGACCGGCGGCGTCGACCAGCAGGCGATCAACACGATCCGTGCGAACGGCGGCGACGTCGTCGTGTCGGTCGGCGGCTGGTCCGGCAACAAACTCGGTGAGAGCTGCGGCAGCGCGGGTGAGCTGGCGGCGGCGTACCAGAAGGTCATCAACGCGCTGTCGCTGAAGGCGTTCGACGTGGACATCGAGGCGACCGAGTTCAGCAACGCGACGGTCCGCCAGCGGGTCGTCGACGCGCTGAAGATCGTCGAGCAGAACAACCCGGGGATCGCGACGTACCTGACCTTCGGTACGGCGACGACCGGACCGGATGCCAACGGTCAGGACCTGATCCGGCGCGGTGCAGCGTCGGGGCTGGACCTGGACGGCTGGGTGATCATGCCGTTCAACTTCGGCGGCGGGTCGACCAACATGGGCGCGCTGACCCGGCAGGCGGCCGACGGGCTGAAGAACCGGGTCCGGGACGCGTACGGGCTGAGTGACGACGCGGCGTACCGCAAGATCGGCATCTCGTCGATGAACGGGCTCACCGATGTCGCCGGTGAGCGGGTCAACCTGTCCGACTTCGAGTCGATGCTGGCCTACGCGTCCGAGCACCACCTGGCCCGGTTCACCTTCTGGTCGGTCAACCGCGACCGCCCCTGCACCGGCGGCCCGGCCGACAGCTGCAGCGGCGTACCCCAACAACCCTGGGACTACACCAAAGTCATATCCCGCTACCGCGGCTGACCACGTCCCACCCACCGGATCCGGCACCATCCATTCCGCCCCGCGACGCGCCGAGCGTCGCGGGGCGGGTTGTTTGACTCTCCGGTTACCGGAGGGTGGAAGGTTGGGGGCATGGCGGCTTTGGTGACGGTGGGAGAGTTCTCCCGCCTGACACATCTCAGCGTGAAGACACTGCATCACTACCACGAGATCGGCCTGCTGGCGCCGGCCTCGGTCGACCCGGCGTCGGGCTACCGGCGGTACGGGACCGGCCAGGTCGAGACAGCCTTGCTGATCAGGCGACTCCGGGAGCTCCGGATGCCACTGCCCGAGGTCCGCGAACTCGTCGAGACCACCGACACCGCGCGGCGGGAGGAAACCCTGCGGGCGCACCTCGAGCGGATGGAGCAGGAACTCGCGCACACCCGCGAGGTGGTCACGTCGTTGCGCGAGCTACTGACTCCCGGACAACCGGCGCTGGACGTCGACTACCGCTTCATCCCCGCGTTCCGGGCGTACGGCGTCCGCGACCAGGTCGACCGTGAACAGATCGGACCCTGGTGCGAACGCGTCTTCCGCCGGCTGGGTGCGATAGCCCAGCAACGCGGCATCGCGGCCACCTCCGGAGCGACGTACAGCGACGAGTTCTTCACCGAGGACACCGGTGAGGTGGTCGCGTTCCTGCCGGTCGCGCCGGACCAGGAGCCGGCCGACGGGGTCGAACTGGTCGACCTCCCCGGCGGGTTCTTCGCGATCGCCGTCCACACCGGACCGCTCACCGACTTCGACCGTAGCTACGGCGCCCTCGGCAGCCACGTCGCGGAACACTGCGAGGTCGCTCCCGGACCGATCCGGGAGCTGTACGTCGTCAGTCCCGGCGACGTGGACGACCCGGCCGCCTGGCGAACCGAAATCTGCTGGCCGATCCAGCGCATCCCCGCACCGAAAGGTTGATCCATGTCCGTCTCCGTTGAAGCAGTCACCTTCGACTGCACCGATGCTGCCGCGCTCGCCACCTTCTGGGCGGCGGTCCTCGACCGCCAGGTGGATGCTGGCGGCAACCAGTTCTTCGCCTCCGTCGGCAAGACCGAGGGCGCCGCGCCGGTGCTGATGTTCCTGCAGGTGCCGGAGCCCCGCAACGGCAAGAACCGCGTGCACCTCGACCTCGCCGCTTCCGACTGGGCCGCCGAGGTCGACCGGCTGGTCTCCCTCGGCGCAAAGCGGTTGGACGAGTACGACGAGTACGGCACCCACTGGATCACCCTCGCCGACCCCGAAGGCAACCTCTTCGACCTCGCCGAACTCCGCTAGCCCCCAGCCCCCAGCCCTCCGCCCCCGGCTCCTGGCTCCCGGCTCCCGGCTCACAGCACTCGGCACCCCGCGCCGGGCGCCGGGGTCCCTAGCACCTCAGCCACGTGACCGGGGTCAGGCTCTCGGGTCCGCGATTCCCTCGCGCGGGGGAGGTGATTCCCTCGCTGTCGGGAGGGCTGCGGCCTGAGTCCGGTCCTAGGGTCGAGCCCGTGGCTCATCCCGACCGCACACGACGCTGGCCGGCGTACGCGCTGGCGTTGATGTTCCTCGGCTACGCGGCAGGTAAGGCGGCCTTCGCGCTGCAGGCCCGGCTCGGGTTCCCGGGCGGCCCGCCGGTCTCGGCCGCGGAGACCGAGCACTACTTCCTCGACCCGGCTCCGGCCCAGTGGCTCGCGAGCGCGTCCGGAGTGCTGGGTGCGTGCATCGCTCTGGCCACCGTGACGGGATGGGGGCAGGTGCTCCCGAGAAGGCTGATGGTTGCTGTGCTGGTGGTGATGACCCTGGCCGTGCTCGGCGGTGGCGGAATCATGCTCATCGACGGGTTCATCGGCGTCGGCATCGGCTGGCGGTGGTACCACGGGGTCGTCGGCGCAGTCGCCATCGCCCTGTCTGTCGAGATGGCCCGGTCCTACGTGATGACGACGAGTCATGGCGCGGATTGAGCTGGCGCGAGCGGGTGGCTACGGGGCGGCGGCGTGTTCCGCGCTCTACGGATCCATGAAGCTCGCCCAGGCCTTGGGCGCCAACGTGCTGGCCGACAAGGATCCCCTGCCTCCCGAGCTTCGCGATCGGTTGCTGGCACGCGACCCGCTGTTCGTGACGAGCCACTGGGCACTGGCCTGCGCGGCGACCATCGGCCTCATCGTCGCGCTGGCCAGCGTCCGACCTTGGGGTACGGCGGTTCCGCGCCGGCTGCTGATGGCGTTGGGGTGGACGCTGGGGATCCTGATGATCGCCCGGTCGTTCGGCGTGGTGGGATTCGGCTTCGCCGGGGACGCGATGCTGCTGACCGGATTTCGCCCGCCGCCGGCCGATCACGCCGTACTGGCTCGCGAACTGGCGTGGTGGGACCTGCTGTTGTGGTCGCCGTTCTTCCTGCTCTGGGGAGTGTCCTGGACGTTGGTCGGGTGGCGGTTCAGTCGCCGCACCGAACGTGAGCGGGTGTGATCAGGGCGGCGCCGACTCGGCTGGGGTCGAGCGTGCCGGTGACGGGGCATTGCCAGCGGGGTGCGCACGGAGCAATGTGGGTTGCGACCGGTGGCGCCACCGGGGCGCTGCCCTGAGGGTAAGGGGGTGGATCGTGTACGCGCGTTCCACCACGATCAACGCCAAGCCGGAGTCGATCGACGCCGGCATCGCACAGGTGCGCGACGAGGTGATGCCCAGGATCATGGAGATGGACGGCTGTATCGGCCTGTCCATGCTGGCCGACCGGGAATCGGGCCGCTGCATCGCGACCAGCGCCTGGCAGTCGGAGGAGGCGATGCGGGCCACCGACGAAGCGCTCCGGCCGATCCGCGACCGGATCGCCGGGTCGATGGGCGGCGGCAGCCCCACGGTCGAGGAGTGGGAGATCGCAGTACTGCACCGTGACCACCGCTCGGGTGAGGGTGCCTGTGTCCGCGCCACCTGGGTGAAGATCGACCCGGAGACCATGGACCGGGCGATCGACGTCTACAAGCTGGCGTCCCTGCCGAGGCTGGAGGACCTGGCCGGTTTCTGCTCCGCCAGCCTCCTCGTCGACCGCTCCTCCGGCCGTGCGGTCTCCTCCATCACCTACGACAGCCGGGAGGCGATGGACAGCAACCGCGAGGCCGCCGCCTCGATGCGCGCCTCCACGACCAAGGAAGCCGGCGCCGAAGTCCTCGACGTCGGCGAGTTCGAACTGGTCATCGCCCACCTCCGAGTCCCCGAACTCACCTGATCGCCCGCCCAAAGGACAGCCCCCGGCCCACCCTGACCCAAGTGGGTGGGTGGGGGTCAGTCCATGGTGTCGAGGTGGGCTTCGAGGGCGTCGAGGCGGTTGCGCCAGAGGTCGCGGTAGGGCTCGAGCCAGGCGTCGATCTCGGCGAGTGGGGCGGGGCGGAGGCGGTACCAGCGGCGCTGCGCGTCCTGGCGTACTTCGACCAGCCCGGCATCTCGCAGTACCTTCAGATGCTTCGAGACGGCCGGCTGGCTCATCGACAGTTCCTCGACCAGGTCGCCGACCGGGCGCTCGCCGCCCCGCAGCAGGTCCAGGATGTCCCGCCGACGCCCCTCCGCCAGCACCTCAAACGTACTTGCCATATGAGGAATATACGTCCGCGTCAGAAACCGTGGCCGAACGTCGCGGTGAAGGCCTCCTCGAACAGCCGGCGCAGTTCGGGCTCGCCGTCCTCGGCCGCCCAGCGAAGTAGCGCGATGTGGACCACCGCGAGGCAGGCGCTCGCCGCCGCCCGCGCCTGGAACTCCAGCGCCGGGTCGCCGGATCGACCGGTCAGTGCCGTGACGAGCGACTCTTGCGTGGCGTACTGACTGTCGAGGTGCCGGGCCCGCAGTGCCGGGGTCGAGATCATCAGCCGCAAACGGGCGAGGTGGAACTCCCGGTCGGCGATCGCCTGATCGTACGTCGCGGCGAGCGTCCGGGCGATGCGTACGACGAGCCGCTGATCGGCCGGCTGTGCGGCGACGATCTCGGCGGCCACCTGGTCGAACTCGTCGTACAGAACCAGATCTTCCTTCGTGGCGAAGTGCCGGTACACCGTCATCGCCGACACCCCGGCTGCGACCGCGACGTCGTTCACCGTCGTCGCGTCGTAGCCGCGCTCGGCGAACAACCGGATCGCGTGCCGCTGGATCGCATGGCGTGTCTCCGCTCGACGCCGCTCCCGCAGAATCATGTGTTAGATTCTAACAACCTGTTAGTTTCTAACACTTCAAGGGGTTGGGATGAGGACAGATCTGAGCGGGGCCGTGGCGTTGGTGACGGGCGCTTCGCGTGGAATCGGCCGGGCGATCGCAGAACGGCTCGGCGCTGCCGGGGCCGAGGTGGCGATCCACTACAACCGGGACAAAGAGGGCGCCACGGAGACTTTGGCCCGAATCGGCCGTCGGGATCGCGGGTCGCGGGAGCCCGGAGGAGCCGGCCGGGGGTTCTTGATCGGTGCCGAGCTTGGCGTGCCGGGGGACGTCGACGAAGTGTTCAGGCAGCTCGAGGCTGGGCTCGCCGGGCGACCACTGGACATCCTGGTGAACAATGCGGCGGCGCCTCCGGCCGGACCGATCGAGACCGACTCCCCGGAGCAGTTCGATCGTCTGGTGGCGGTGAACGTGCGCGCGCCGTACTTCCTGATCCAGCGGGTCCTGCCGATCATGCGCGACGGTGGCCGGATCATCTCGGTCTCCTCCGTCGCCACCCGGATGGCGAACCCGACGCAAACCTCCTTCGCCATGACCAAGGGCGCCCTCGAGACGATGACGCTCACCCTCGCCCAGTCGCTCGGCGCCCGCGGCATCACCGTCAACGCCGTCGCCCCCGGTGCGACCCGAACGGAGGCGAACGCCGCAGTCTTCGAGACCCCTGGTCTCACCGAGGCGATCACCGCCCTCACGGCCCAAGGCCGCCTCGGACGTGCCGAGGACGTAGCCGACGTCGTCTCGTTCCTTGCCTCGGGCAACGCCCGTTGGATCACCGGTCAGATCCTGGACGCAAGCGGCGGTCTCTTCCTCGGCCCTCGCGTCGCCTGAAGCGGCTGTCCGCGGGTCAGTTGGCGAGATAGGTGACTGTCCCCGGGTCAGTTGGTGAGATAGGTGGCGGTCCGCTCAGTTGGTGAGGTAGGTGACGACGGCTCGGATCCGCCGGTTGTAGCCGGGGGCGTGGGTCAGGCCTAGTTTGTCGAAGATGGCGTTGGCGTGTTTCTCGACGGCGCTGGACGAGATGAACAGTCGTTCCGCGATCGCACTGTTGTTGTGGCCCTCGGCCATCGCTGCGAGCACTTCGCGCTCGCGGGCGCTGAGGGTTTGCAGTGGATCGGTGTGGGTGGTGCGGGACAGCAGTTGTCGTACCACCTCCGGATCGAGCGCGACTCCGCCGGATCCGACGCGGTCGAGCGCCTCCAGGAACTCCTCGACGCGCATGACGCGGTCCTTCAGCAGGTACCCGATCCGGGCCTGCCCGGAGGTGATCAGCTCACTCGCGTACGACTTCTCGACGTACTGCGACAACACCAGGACGCCGACCGACGGCCAGTTCTCGCGGATCGTCAGTGCGGCTCGCAGTCCTTCGTCGGTATGCGTCGGCGGCATGCGTACGTCGACGCACACCACGTCCGGCAATGCGCCTTGGTCCGCGGCCGCGCGCACGGTTTCGACGAGGGTGTCCCCGTCACCGACGGCCGCTGGAACCTCATGCCCTTCTTCGACCAGCAGCCGCACCAGCCCTTCACGCAGGAGCGTCGAGTCCTCCGCCAGGATCACCCGCATGGCGCCACCGCCGGAGCGGGTAGTCCGCTGGGGGAAGGTCGTGTCAGGCGCATGGGAACTCCGCGTGGATGGTGGTGGGACCGCCTGGTGGGCTGGTGATGGTCAGGTGGCCGTCGTTGGCCGCGACTCGGCCGGCCAGACCGGTGAGACCACGGCCGTGCGGGTCGGCGCCACCCCGGCCGTCGTCGGTGACGGTGATCAGCATGCCGGCGCCCCTCGGGGCGGGCTCGGATTCCCTGCCTGGCGTGGAATCTTCCGCGGTCGTACTTGTCACGGTGACGTCGATGCGCGTCGCGTTGGAGTGTTTGGTCGCGTTGGTGAGGGCTTCGGAGATCACGAAGTACGCCGCTGTCTCGACACGCGGTGGTGGGCGGTCGGTCAGGTCGTAGTGCAGCCGGACCGGGATGCTGGACCGCTCGGCCAAGACGGCGATGACGTCCCGGAGGCCGAGTTTGTCCAGTGCGGTGGGGTAAACGCGCCATGCGACGTCGCGGAGATCGGCCAGAGCCAGTTCGGATTCTTCGTGGGCCTGGCGGACCAGTTCGGCAGCCTGGGCCGGGTCACGGGTCCGGCGGGCGCGGCTGAGCAGCAGACCCAGGGCGACGAGGCGCTGCTGTACACCGTCGTGCAGATCGCGCTCGATCCGCCGGCGTTCGTCGTTCACCACCTCGACCACTTCGGCCCGGCTCACGGTCAGCTCCGAAATCCGGCGGGTGAGGGTCTCCTCGACCGACGGCGTCAGGTAGCGGCGGGCGAGTCGGATGTCCAGGTCGACGATGCCTATGAGACCCATCACATTCAGGTACAGCAGCAGGGCGCCAGGGACCGCCGCCACCAGCAGCGTCGCGGTGCTGACCCGGCCGGCGCTCTCTATGAAGCCCCAGGTCCCGTCCAGCGCCCAGGCGCTGATCATCGTGCCGGCGACCACCAGGCCGTACAGCAGAAGCAGGACCACGAGTCCGCCCAGTCCGCCGATCGCCCAGCGTCTGAGGATGTAGTCGTACGCCGAACGATCGGTATATGGACCGAGATCTCGCATGTTGTGAAACGTGCGGAGCCGCCGCTGCTCGACCACCGCAAGTTGCCGAGCGCAACGATGGATGAACCGCTCCACCGAGCGCCTGGCGCGCGGTGTCGCAACGACCGGGACCAGCGCGAGCGCGGACAGCAGGACGAACAGCAACTCGACAACAGCCGTGAGCGCACCGGACATGAGACCCGCCAGGGTCGTGATGCTCCGTCGCAGGAGGCCGTCTCGTTGCCGCATGCCCGCAAGAGTAGTGGGCATAGGGGAAGAAGAAACTGCGGTTTTCCTCAGTTCTGTACTGTGGAAAATCCCAGCGAAAGACGGCGGTCGGCCGCAATGTGCGGACACTGTCCGCGGGCCTAGCGTCGTCGGCATGTTCACGACGAATCAGGTGATGATGACAGCGCTGCAGGCGACGCACGAACCGAGCGGAGGTGTGGCCGGATGGGCGATCGGCCTGATGGAGAGGCTTGGTGCGCCGGGCGCCGGGCTCGCAGTGGCGCTGGAGAACCTGTTCCCACCGCTGCCCAGTGAGGTCATTCTGCCGCTGGCCGGGTTCGCGGCGAGCCGCGGTGATCTCGGGCTCCTCAGCGCGATCGTGTTCACCACAATCGGTTCGATCGTCGGGGCGCTCGCCCTGTACGGCGTGGGCGCGGGGCTGGGCCGCGATCGGATCAGGGCGCTGGCGGAGCGGATGCCGCTGGTCAAGATCGAGGATGTCGACAAGGCCGAGGACTGGTTCAACCGGCACGGGCCGAAGGCGGTGCTGATCGGGCGCCTGGTTCCGGTCGTCCGAAGCCTGATCTCGGTCCCGGCCGGCGTGGAGCGGATGTCGGTGCCCTTGTTCTTGACGCTGACCGCGATGGGAAGCCTGCTCTGGAACTCGATGCTGATCGTCGCCGGCTATCAGCTCGGCGAGCGGTGGCATGTGGTGGAGTCATCGGTGGGCGTCTTCCAGTGGCTCGTGATCGCGGGCGCGGTGGCCGCGGTGGTGTGGTTCGTCGTTGTCAAGGTCAGGGCCAGGCGTTCGGCATCTGAGAAAGTCAAGTAGGTAGCTCGACTTTGGCTACGCTCGATCCATCACTGCCGAGCTCAGGAGATGGGTCAGATGCCCTCAGTCCCCTTCGAACCCCACGTCGTGCCGGATCCGCCGGTGTGGCCGCAGTCAGTTGTCACCGTGGTGGGCAACCCCAAGGCGGGCTCGCGGACGGCGGTGGCGGCCGCATCCGTCGCCGAACTGCTGGCGTCCGAGCTCGGTACGCCGTACCGGATCGACGAACTGGTCGATCTGGTGACGTTCGCGCCGGCGATCTTCCAGGGGGAGACGGCGGGGGAGGGGGAGCGGGCCGCGCTGGAGAACGCGATCGATCTGGTGTCGTCGGCGTCGGTGCTGGTGGTGGGGACGCCGGTGTACAAGGGCAGTTATACGGGGTTGCTGAAGAGTTTCCTGGATGTGTTGCGGCCGCAGGCGCTGGCGGGGGCGGTCGTGGTGCCGGTCACGGTGTCGGCGGCTCCCAGCCACAAGCTGCTGGCAGATCAGCACCTGCGGCCGGTGCTGGCGGAGTTGGGTGCGAGTGTGCCGGTGCCTGGGGTGGTGCTGGAGGAACCGGATCTCGAGGATCTGCAGGTCGTGCTGTCCGGGTGGCTCCGGGACAACGCCGGCATCGTCCAGGCAACCACCATCGCCCTGCAACCAGTCGCAGAGCCGACGCCCGCCCAGTAGTCACGGGCTGGCGTCGACTCTGTTTCGGTTGGCAGGAGTCTGTGTCGGACCGTGGAGTCGGCGCCCAGTGGTCACCGGGGAGGTGTCGGGGCTCAGTCGGTGTGGGTGGGTTGGGTGGGGGAGTGGCGGAGGGTTGTGGTGGCGGGGACGAGGGTTGAGGTGAAGGTGAGGGCGGCTGCGGCGGCGATGATGACCAGGTAGATCCAGAGGGGACCGGTGGGGAACGCGGAGCCGGAGACGGTGGCGGAGTAAGGGATCAGGCAGGCCAGGGCCACGGCGGTGCCGAGGGTGATGCCGGACAGCCACACCAGGGTGCTTTCGGTGGTGAGCATCCGGATGACCTGGGCGCGGGTGGAGCCGGTGAGGCGTTGGAGGGCGAACTCGCGGCGTCGGCGCAGGGTCGACGAGACAAGGGTGTTGACCACCGAGACGGCGGTATAGGCGATCAGCAGGCCGACGAGCAGATAGTTGACCCAAGCCTGCGTCTGCAGGTCTTCCGAGTTCGAGGCGACCAGGGTCTCGCGGTCCGCGACCTGTACGCCGGGGTGCTTGGCCGCCAGCGCGGCGAGGGCCGGGCGTACGTCGGCACCAGGCGCGAAGCGGACCAGGACCTGCTTGGTCAACCCGTCCGTGGTGCGAGCGGCGACCAGCGACGCGGGCAGGATGACCGTTTCGTAGCCACGTTCGGCGTCGAACAACGCGACCACCCGAAGGTTCACCGAGGTGCCGTCGCCCAAGGTCATGCTCACCGACGACCCGACTCCGCGGTCCATCGTCGCCGCGACGTGCGAAGGCAGAGCCACGGTCGACCCGACCAGACCGGACAGCGACCCAGCGGTCAGCCGCACAGGCGCCGTACCGTCGGCACCCTGGGCATCAACGCCCAGCAGGGGAGCGCCGTCCTCGTCGAAGGGGGCGTTGCGCGGCTCGTCGATCACGCCGGTGCTGCGGACGAAGGCCGAAGCGCTCGCCACCCCAGGCAACTCCCGCACCGCGGTCAGCAACGCAGGTGAGAGCCCTGAGTCGGAGACCAGTACGGCGTCCGCGCGCAAGTCCCGCGTGAATGCTTCAGAGGCGGCGTGGACCTGCGTGGTCTGCATGTACAGGTTGGCGGTCGAGATGCCGACGGCGAGCATCACGGGCATCACAGCGGCCGACATCGCGACCGAGCGCGCGGAGACGTTGAGGATCGCGAGCCGGCCGTTGACCCGGGTCAGCGCCTGCACAGGCCAGCGCCACAGCATCAGCGCGATCTTGGTCCAGAACGGCCCGAGCACCGCGACGCCGATCGACCAACAGAGGATCGACGGGCCGGCCGTCGCACCGGCGAGCGGTCCGGTCATCACGGTCGCGGTGACGATCAGCAAGGCCAGACCGCCACCGAGGAACAGCAGCCCGAAGACCAGACGCACCCAGCCGAACCACTTCCGCTGCAGCGACGCCTCGGCCAACGCCTCGACCGGCCGGATGTTCGCCGACTTGCGGGCCGCGATCAGCGCCGCGCCGATGGCTGCGAGTACGGCGGCGCCCGCGCCGGCGACGAACGGGATCCAACCTTGGTGGAACGAAATGACCGGCGAGGCCACACCGTGCGAGCTGAGCTGCTCGAAGAGGAGCCGGCCGAGGAACACACCGGGTACGGCGCCGAGCGCGACGGCCGGAATCGACACGAGCAACGACTCGCCGAGGATCATCCGCCGTACCTGACCAGGCGTCGTACCGATGCCGCGCAGAAGGGCGAACTCCCGCTGGCGGTGCTGGGCCGACAGCGCCAGCGTGGACGCGACCACGAACATCATCGTCATCGTCGCGATACCACCGAACGAACCGGCGACCGCGATCAGCGCCTCCCGTTGCGACACCCCACCCGGGTGCTCGGCCAGTCCGCGGTCAACCCCGGTGAGCACACTGATCCCGGCGTCGAGCGCCTTGATCCGGTCCTTCACCGCCTCGACATCGGTGCCAGGAGCGACGAGTACGCCCACGTCCGCGAAGCGACCCGGATCGGCGACGAACCGCGCCGCATCACGGTCGGAGAAGAAGCTGTGTCCAGCCGGCCCGTTGGCCACACCACTCACCGTGAACACCACGGGCTCGCCCTTGATCAGAAACGTCACCCGGTCGCCGACCCGACCATCAACGGTGACGACCTGACCGGCTCCCGGAGCACGCCCCGAGACCAGTTCGTACGGCGCCAACGCCGCACTGGACCAGTTGTGGCCTTCGGCAACCCCAGGGCCGAAGGCAGCAAACGTGTAGTCGCCGACCACGGCCGAGACACCTTCGACAGAACGGATCCTGTCCGCCAGTGAAACCGGGATGCCGACGCGTTCCGGCAACGGCGACGCATCCTCGGCGCCAGGGCGAAGATGAGACTGCTTGCCGGTGACAACGATGGGAGCGGCGGCGAGTCGTTCCGGCTCCACGTTGGAGCGAATGCCGGTCTCCATCAGGCCGCCACAGGCCATCACGATCGCCGTACCGAAGACGACGGCGACGAAGGTGGCGATGAAGCCGCCCTTGCGGAAGCGCAGCGTGTGGACGGCCAGACGCATCATCGGGCCACCGCCACTGCCGCCTTGGAACGAGCACCGAGGTGGGTCATCCGGTCCGCGACCTGCTCCGCAGTGGGCGCGGTCAGGCTCCCGGCCAGTACGCCGTCGGCCAGAAAGACGACCTGGTCGGCGTACGAGGCGGCGACGGGGTCGTGGGTGACCATCACGACCGTCTGGCCCTGGCTGCGGACCGGCTCGCGGAGCAGTTCGAGGACGTCGGCGGCGGTCTGGGTGTCCAGGGCGCCGGTCGGTTCGTCGGCGAAGATCACCGCGGGCCGGGCGACCAGCGCGCGGGCGATGGCGACGCGCTGCTGCTGACCGCCGGAGAGTTCGCCCGGGCGATGCTTGTGCCGGTCTCCCAGGCCGACCCGGTCGAGCACGTCGCGGACGACGGCGCGATCGACGCGGCGGCCGTCCAGTTGCTGCGGCAGGCAGACGTTCTGCCACACGGTCAACGCCGGCAGCAGGTTGAACGACTGGAAGACGAACCCGATGCGCTCACGGCGAAGCTCGGTGAGCCTGCGTTCGTTGAGTTCGGCGAGGGACCGGCCGTCGATGAGCACGCTGCCGGACGTGGGCCGGTCCAGGCCGGCCGCACAGTGCAGGAACGTGCTCTTGCCCGATCCGGACGGGCCCATCACGGCGGTGAACGTGCCGGGGGCGAAGTTGATCGAGATGCCGTCGAGGGCGGTGACGGCGTTGGCGCCACGGCCGTACACCCGTCGTACGTCGTGCAGGACGACCGAGTACCCGGTCCCGTCGAGTGGTTCCTGCGACCGTCGCGTCTTCTTCTTCATGCCCGCGACGCTACGGAGCGCGAGTCGCGGTTCCCAGGGTGCTGGACCGCCGTCGAGGGTAGGTGAAAGTCCACCTAGACGCGGAACAGCGCGCGCAGACCCTCGGTGTAGGACGCAGGGGTGACATCGCCGACGATGAGGCGCTGCAGGACGAAGCCGGGGATCAGGCCGAACAGAACCTGGGCAACGTGCCGCGGGTCGGCGTCGGCGTCGACCGTGCCGTCGGCCTGGGCGCGGCGGGCGACCGCCTCGAAGTTCTCCCGGACCTGGCTGTACTTCTCCGCCGCGATCGCCTTGATCGCGGGGTTGTGCAGGGCTTCGGCCCAGGCCTGGACGCCGACCCGGGTCACGTCGCCATCGGGCCGTTCCGCGATCACGACCACGTGGTTGATCGCTGCCTCCAGCGCCAGCAGCGGAGTCACCGCCTGCTCGGTCGCGAGGATCTTCTGGAAGAGCTCGTCCACCGTGCTGAGAGCCTCCTCGGCGATGGCCGCGACGATCTCCTCCTTGCTCTTGAAGTACCCGTACACCGCCCCCGCGGACAGGCCGGACTCGCGGATCACGTCGGCCATCGTCGTCTTGTGGAAGCCCTGCTCGATCACGCACCGGCGAGCCGCCGCGACGATCTGCCGGCGGCGGGCCAGACGGTGTTCCTCAGTGACCTTCGGCATATCCGGAACATAAAACGAATGTCCGTTCTTGACAAGTCGGCGGCTCAAGGTCCAGTCTCGAATCAATAAAGAACGATCATTCGGTTTGAGTAACGAGGAGTCCTTCATGTCCACCGGGCACCAACCTGAGCACGCCCCGGACCACGCCGCCGACCGGCGTCGGCAGCCTCCGCTGGCGGCCGTCATCACGCTGCTGACCGCACTGATCACCGTGCTGCTGATCGCGTTCGCCTGGCCCGCCGCCCGATCCGAACCGCGCGACCTTCCCCTCGCGGTCGCGGGCCCCGAGCCGGCCGTCGCCCAGGTCGCGAAGAGCCTCGAGCAGGCGATGCCGGGCGGCTTCGAGCTGACCGCCGTACCGGATCGGGCCGCGGCGGTGCAGAAGATCGAGGATCGGGACGTGTACGGCGCGATCGTGCTCGACCCGCAGCAGCCGGAAATGCTGACCGCGTCCGCCGGTAGTCCAGCGGTCGCACAGATCCTCACCCAGATGTCGAGCCGGATGTCGCCCGACAGGCCGGCGAAGGTCACCGACGTCGTACCCCTGCCGGCGGACGATCCGCGGGGCGCCGGGCTCGCCGCGGGCGCGCTGCCGCTGGTGCTCGGCGGGATCGCCGCGGCCGGAGCGCTGACGCAGCTGGTCAGGAGCGGTTCCCGGCGGATGGCCGGTGCCATCGGCTTCGCGATCACCGGTGGTTTTGCGCTGGCCGCCGTACTGCAGTTCTGGCTGGGCTCGTTCGAGGGCAGCTACTGGGGGAACGCGGGCGTGATCGCGCTGTCGATCGCCGCCGTGAGTCTGACCTTGCTCGGGCTGGAATGGTTGCTCGGTATGGCGGGACTCGCGCTCGGGGCGGGCGTGATGATGCTGCTCGGCAACCCGCTGTCGGGTCTGGCGAGTGCGCCGGAGATGCTGCCGAGCGGCTGGGGTGCGCTGGGGCAATTGCTGCCGCCGGGAGCCGCCGGTACGGCGCTTCGTTCGGTGAGTTTCTTCGAAGGCGCCGGGGCGACCGGGCCCCTCGTCGTACTGACCTGCTGGCTCGTCGCCGGCCTCACGCTCTGTGGTCTCGGCGCGCTCAGGTCCCAGCGGGTCGTCGCGGCCCGTCACGAAGCGAAGCCCATTACTGTCTGAGCGTATGACGACGCGGTGACCGGATCGTTACGTGCCGGTCGCCGCGTCAGCGCGTTCGGGCGGGGACAACGTTGTCTGTCAAGCATTGACTTGGACGCCCCCAGCCTCCTACGGTCGCAAGAAGCCCAGTGGATTTGGGTCGGGGTACTGGCATGACAACGATTGCCCGAAGGTGGACGTGATGGTGACGAGGAAACGTTTCAAAGCAGCCGCCGCGGTGAGTGCGCTGTTGCTCGCGGTCTCGGCCTGCAGCCAGGGGTCGACGACCAAGGAACCGGAGGCAGGCGGCTCGCAGAGCGTCGGTCCGGCGAACATCAAGATCGCGTACCAGCAGTGGGGCCCTGGCACGGTGATGAAGAACTTCCTCACCGGCGTCAAGGCCGAGTACGAGGCGGCCAACCCCGGCTCGAAGGTCGAGATCCTGCCCATCGTGGCCAGTGAGAACGACTACTACACCAAGCTGCAGTTGATGATGCGGTCGCCGAACACCGCGCCGGACGTGGTCTACGAGGACACCTTCCTGATCAACTCCGACATCACCGCCGGCTACCTGCGGCCGCTCGACGACTACATCAAGGACTGGCCGGACTGGAACCAGTTCGAGGACACCGCCAAGGGTGCCGCGAAGGCGCTCGACGGCAAAACGTACGGCATCCCGGACGGCACCGACACCCGCGCGCTCTGGTACAACAAGCAGATCTTCGCCAAGGCCGGACTGCCGGCCGACTGGCAGCCGAAGACCTGGGACGACCTGCTCAGCGCCGCTCGCACCATCAAGCAGAAGGTCCCCGGCGTCATCCCGCTGAACGTGTACTCGGGCAAGCCGATGGGTGAGGCCTCGGCCATGCAGGGCTTCGAGATGCTGCTCTACGGCACCAAGGACACGCTCTACAACCACGACCAGCAGAAGTGGGTCGTCGGCAGCCAGGGCTTCAAGGACTCGCTGAACTTCATCAAGACGATCTACACCGAGGGCCTCGCCCCGACGCCAAAGCAGGCGCTGGACCCGAACATGGGCAGCAAGGTCGGCACCGAACTGCTGCCCGGCGGCAAACTGGCGATCGCGCTCGACGGCTCCTGGATCTACGGCAACTGGCAGAAGACCGGCGCGAAGCCGTGGCCGCAGTGGACCGAGGTGCTCGGCCAGACCGCGATGCCGACCCAGGACGGCGGCGGCAAGGGCAAGGTCAGCCTGTCCGGCGGCTGGACCTGGGCGATCCCGGCGAAGTCGAAGAACCCGGACGCGGCCTGGAATCTGATCAAGACGCTGCAGACCCAGAAGAACGCGACCAAGTACGCCACCGAGGGCGCGCAGATCGCCGTTCGCAAGGACGTCGCCGCCGACGCCGGCTACAAGTCGTCCGCCAAGAGCACGCAGTTCTTCACCGACCTGGTGTCGGTCACCGTGTACCGGCCGGCGTTCGCCGAGTACCCGAAGGTCTCCAACGAGATCATCACCGCGATGGAGGCGGTGATGACCGGGCAGTCGTCACCGGACGAGGCCGCGAAGAACTACGACGAAGCAGTCGAAGGCATCGTCGGCAAGGACAAGACGACCACCGAGAGCGGCGGACAGTAGCCCCGTCCGTCTGACGAAGGAACTGCCCCTGTGACGACGACAGTCGCCCCCGCCGCCGCGGCCGCCCCTGCTCCGTCAGGGCGGCCGCGGGCGGCCAAACTGCTCAGGATGTTGCCGCTGACCCCGGCGATCGGGCTGATGCTGGTCTTCCTGGCCGGCCCGATCATCTACTGCGTGTACGCCGCGTTCACCAACATGGCGCTGACCGGCACGGGTGCCGCCGAGGTCAGGTTCGTCGGCCTCGACAACTTCCGCAAGGCCTTCGGCAGCGGCGCGTTCACCAACGCGATCTGGCTGACCCTGGTGTTCACGCTGATCTCCGCGATCATCGGCCAGAACACCCTCGGGCTCGGCCTGGCCCTGCTGATGCGCAGGTCCACCAGGGTGGTCCGCAACTTCGTCGGTACGGCGGTGATCGGCGCCTGGGTCCTGCCCGAGGTTGTCGCGGCGTACCTGCTCAGCGCCTTCTTCAACGAGGACGGCACGCTGAACGTCATGCTGCACGCGGTCGGCCTGCCCGGCCAGGACTGGTTGTACGCGGCACCGATCATCGCGGTCTCCCTGGCCAACATCTGGCGCGGTACGGCGTTCTCGATGCTGGTGTACTCCGCCGCGTTGAGCGAGATCCCGAAGGAGATCGAGGAGTCCGCCGAGATGGACGGCGCGCGCGGCGGCCGGCGGCTGCTGTTCGTCACGCTGCCGATGATCAGCCGGGCGATCATGACCAACCTGATGCTGATCACGCTGCAGACGCTGAGCGTGTTCGGCCTCATCTACGCGATGACCCGCGGCGGCCCGGGCACCAAGAGCCAGACGCTGCCGCTGTACATGTACGAGCAGGCGTTCAGCTTCTCCCAGATCGGCTACGGTACGGCGATCGCCCTGGTGATGCTCCTGATCGGTGCCGTGTTCTCGCTGATCTACCTGCGTGGACTGAACTCGGAGGCGGCATGATCGCGCGTGACCGGATCAGCAAGCTGAGCGCCAACCTGATCCTGCTGGGGATCGGTGTGCTGTTCGTGCTGCCGTTGCTGTGGGTGCTGTTCGCGTCGGTCAACCGCACCGCCGGGCTGCGGGTCGAGTTCCCGACCAACCCGACGCTGGGCAACTTCAAGGCGGTGCTGAACACCGACACGACGTACCGGCCGGTGCTCAACGGCATCATCCTGTGCGGTGGTGCCGCCCTGCTGACCATGATCTGCTCGGTGCTGGCGGCGTACCCGCTGTCGAGGTTCAGGTCGAAGTTCAACCGGCCGTTCCTGCTCACCGTGCTGTTCTGCACCGGGTTGCCGATCACCGCGGTCATGGTGCCGGTGTACGGCCTGTTCGTGCAGCTCAACCTGGTCGACACGATCGGCGGCACGATCATGTTCATGGCGACCAGTTCGCTGCCGTTCTCGATCTGGCTGACCAAGACGTTCATGGACGGCGTACCGATCTCACTCGAGGAAGCGGCCTGGGTGGACGGTGCCGGCAGCATGCAGGCACTCCGCCGCATCGTCCTGCCGCTGATGTGGCCCGGGATCTCGGTGGTGCTGATCTTCACGTTCATCGGCATGTGGGGGAACTTCTTCGTCCCCTTCATGCTGCTGCTGTCACCCGAACGCCTGCCGGCGTCGGTCAGCATCTTCACCTTCTTCGGCCAGTACGGCGAACCCAACTACGGCCAGCTCGCCGCCTACTCCCTCATCTACACCACCCCTGTCCTCGTCCTGTACCTCCTCCTCAGCAAGAAACTCGGCGGCGCCTTCGCCCTCGGCGGCGCCATCAAGGGCTGACCCCGACCCCTCCCCGGCGGTCAAAGGAAGCTGGCACCACGGCAGTTTCCTTTGACCGCCTCTGTTTTCCGTGCACGCAATCGTTCACTTGTCTCTGCCGGTGCCGGAGGGCGGCGGCTTAGGATTCGGCGGTGGGGTGCTCGGTGGCTGTTCGAACGGCTCGGGTCGGGGATGTCGCGCAGATGGCGCGGGTGAATGTGCGGTGCTGGCAGGAGACTTATCGGGGACTCATGCCGGACGCGGTGCTCGACGACCCGGGCTTCCTGGCCGCTCGGGAGCGATTCTGGACTGCTGCGTTGACCGACGAGCGGTATCGCGAGAACCGCGTGGCTGTGGCCGAGCGAGACGGCGAGCTGATCGGAATCGCCATGTCAGGCCCGCCTTTGGACGCCGGGGCGGCGTGGGCGAGGCAACTGTATGTGCTCTACGTTTATGCGGCCGACCACGGCACGGGTGCTGGGCAGGCGCTGCTGGAGGCGGTAGTCGATCCGGAGGAGTCGGTGGCGCTGTGGGTGGCCGACCCGAACCCTCGTGCCCAGGCGTTCTACCGCAAGAACGGGTTCGTCGCCGACGGGACGACTCAGGTCGAGGGCGGAGTGCGCGAGATCCGCATGGTCCGCGGCATCCAGCACAGTCGCTGATCCAGCTCGCGGGGGCGCGCTGGCACGGCGTCGAGTGGAACCCTGACCCGCAGGGGTGCCGGTGTGACACCCCACCGTGCGCCCTACGTCTTGCGGTCACGCGCGGCGCGCCCTCGCGCTGTTGTTGGTTGTCTTTCGTTGTCACGAGCTGTGACGGGGTGGTTTTCGCTACCGTGGGGTATTGGTCCCTCGATCTGCAGGAGGCTCCGTGAAGATCAACGACGTACTGCGCGGCAAGGGCAACCAGGTCGTCACCATCTCGCCAGACGCCACCGTCACCGAACTGCTGTCCCTGCTGGCCGAGCACAACATCGGCGCCGTCGTGGTGAGCCCGGACGGGGCGTCGGTGGCCGGCATCGTGTCCGAGCGTGACATCGTCCGGCTCTGGAACGGTACTCCGGACGCGGGGGACGTCCGGGTCAGCTCGATCATGACGTCCGAGGTCCACACGTGTACGCCGGACGATCACATCGACAACCTGATGCGATTGATGACCGAGCAGCGGATCCGGCACGTGCCGGTCGTGGTCGACGGAGCCCTGGCCGGTCTGGTCAGCATCGGCGACGTGGTCAAGTCCCGGATCGGTGAACTGGAGTTCGAGCGCGAGCAACTGTCGAACTACATCACCCGCTGATTCACGGCGAAGTCGTCCCCCCGGGGTCTACAGTCCGTCCATGGAACCAAAACCTCCCGCGGACGGGGACCCCGGTACGCCGTCCTCCGGGCAGTCGCCGTCCGGCGGTGCCCCCGAGCAGTCGTACCCGGGTCAACCGCCGTACGCGGGTCAGCAGTACCCCGGGCAGCCGCCGTACCCAAGCGGCCAACAGCCGTACCCGGGCCAACGGCCGTACCCCGGCCAGCAGTACCCCGGGCAGCCGGCGTACCAGGAACCGCGGAATACCAGCGTCCCGGCGATCTTGTCGCTCGTCTTCGGACTGATCGGCGGCGTCCTGGTCAGTGTCATCCTCGGCATCGTCGCGCTCACCCAGATCCCGAAGAAGAACCAGAAGGGCAAGGGCCTGGCCATTGCCGGGCTGGCGATCTCCGGTCTCTGGCTGGTCGGCCTGGTCGTGGGGATCGCGGTCTTCGGTGACGGCGAGCCGGATCGGGACGCCTCGGGTCAGGTCACCACGACGCAGGGCACCCGAGCGGACAAGCTCCGCGTCGGCGACTGCGTCAAGGAGATCAAGGAGGCCGCGGAGGTCCGCAACCTCGAGCTGGTGCCCTGCGACCAGCCGAACGGCGGGAAGGTGTTCGCGGTGTTCGACCTGCCCGCGGGAAAGTGGCCGGGGCTGGCCGCCGTTCAGAAGGCCGCGGAGAAGGGCTGCGTCGACCGATGGGCGGCGACGGGCAAGCCGCTCGACGAGGGGTCGGACATCATCTACCTGCACCCGATCGAAAATGGCTGGAGCCTCGGCGACCGGGGGACCACCTGCTTGGTCACGCCGAAGTGATCAGACGGCGAGGAGGAGGAGCACCATCGCCAGCGTGAACAACAGGCCGAGGCCGAGCAGGGCGGTGCCGATGAGGCCGCAGATCTGGCCGGCCTGGGCCATGCCGCGGTTGTTGTAGACGCCGGGCGACGCGTCGATTTCGGCGAGGGCCTGGCTGCCGAGCCACCAGGCGACCGGAGAGACGATCAGCAGGCCGGTGCACAGCGCGATCGCGCCGAGCACCACCGAGATCGTGGCCTGCGAGTGGTCTCGCAGGATCCCGTACGCCGGTTCGTTCGGGAAGCCGGGCTGGAGCGGGTACGACGGGGACCAGAAGGTGTGGGTCCGGTCCGTCGCATCGGTGGGACGATCCGTGAACGACAACGCTGCTCCTCTGCTCAGGGATGCCGAGCAGAGGAGCGGCTGCTGCTCAGCTCAGTTCGATCAGGTCGCCCAGCTCCATCCGGGTCAGCTGGGGCCGGACCTCCTTGGCTTCCCCTACGACGACGACCAGCAGGCCGTCGGTTCCGACGTACCGGCGATAGGCCTCGGTGGCGTCGGCGGCGGTGGTCGCGGCGATCTGGGCCAGGTAGGTGTCGGCGAAGTCGATCGGTACGCCGTTCGCGATGTTGCTGCCGACCTGCTGCGCGACCGAGTCGGCCTGCTCGTACCGCAGCGGAGCGGTCCGGATCAGGCTGTCCTTCGCCTCCTGGACCTCCTGCTCGGTCAGGCCTTCGCGGGCCTCCCGCAGGATCCGGAGCGCGTCGGTGATCGCGGCGCCGGTCACCTCGGTGCGTACGGCGCCGCCCAGGCTGAACGTGCCGCCCTTGCGGGGCGCGGAGAAACTGGTCCGCGTCCCGTAGGTGTAGCCCTTCTCCTCGCGCAGCACGGTGTCGACGCGAGACGTGATGGTGCCGCCGACCACGTGGTTCGCGACCGCGGCCGCACCCCAGGCGGGGTCGCGCCGGTCCGGACCGGCGCACCCGATCAGGAGCTGGCTCTGCACGGACCCCGGCCGGTCGACCAGGACGACCCGGTCGCCGGGAAGGTAGATCGGCTCCGGGGTGTCCAGCGCCGGCCCGGCCGCGGAGGTCCAGCCGCCGAACGCCTCGTCGATAATCCCGGTCACGTCCACGCCGGTCGCGTCACCCGCGAACAGGATCTGCGCCCGGCCCGGGCCGATGTTGTCGCGGTAGAACTCGGCCACCGGCACGTTCGTCAGCGGCCGGATCGTGTCCGGCGTCCCCGCGGTCGGGCGGGATCGCCGCGACGACGGGTCGAACAGGTGCGCCGCGAACGCCTCGCGGGCGCGGTAGCCGGCGTTCGCCCGCTCCTGGTTGATCTCGCCGAGCCGGATCGTCACGTGCCGGCCGACGTCGGCCTGGTTGAACGCGGGCCGGGTGACCGCCTCGGCGAGCAGGTGCACCGCCGGGGCCAGGTGCGACACCGGCACCGAGATCTCCACGTGCAACGCGTCCGAGCTGACGTCCACGCCGTACGCCGCTCCGTGCCGTTCCAGCGCGGCCGCGAAGTCGTTGGCCGACCGCAGTTCGGTGCCCTCGTCGAGGGTCCGGGACATGATCGTCGCGACGCCCTCGAGCTCACGCGGTTCGGCGATCAGCGGCATCGCGATCGTCACCCGGACGGTGGCGACGTACTGGCCGGGGCGGTCGAAGACATGAACCGGAGTCCCCACGCCGATCGTCGTCGTGGTGGCCTCCGGGAACCTCCACGGGCGCGGAGCACCGACGGGCGGCGGGGTGGTCAGAACCTGGTTCATGCCTGCTCTCCTGCCGTTTCGGTACGGCGGTAGGTCACCTGGGCGCGGCCGGACGCGCGGATCCACTGGGCGGCCGCGGCCTGCACCTGGTCGGCGGTCACCGCGCGGACCTGGTCGATCCGGGTGTTGATCCGGTTCGGGTCGCCGAACAGCAGCGCGTAGTGGGAGATCTCGTCGGCGCGGCCCGCGCAGGTCGCCAGCTGCTCCAGCCAGTCCCGCTCGGCCTGTGCCTGGACGGTGGCCAATTCGTCCTCGCTGATACCGGCCTCGGCCAGCTTCTCGATCTCCTCGAGCAGCGCGTCCTCGACCTTCTGCAGGTCCACGCCGTCCGAGGCGATCCCGGTCAGTGTGCCGAACGAGACTCCACCGATCAGCGGCAGCGCACCGCCGGAGACCGACTGCGCGATCTGCTCGTCGCGGACCAGCCGGCGGTTCAGCCGGCCGCTCTGGCCGGCGGCGAGGATGTCGAGCGCGAGACCGGCCGCGTCCAGCTCCGGCGTCCCGTCGACGGGCAGCCGGAACATCATCGTGACCAGGTCGGACGGTACGTCGGAGACGACGTCGTCCCGCCGTACCTCGGTCAGCGGGCCGATGGTGCCGTCCGGGGCGGGCGGCGGTGTCGGGATGGCCGGCAGGTGGCCGAAGTACCGCTTGGCCGCGTCGAACGCGTCCTCCTCGGAGACGTCGCCGACGATCGTCAGGACGGCGTTGTTCGGACCGTAGTACGTCCGGAAGAACGCGTGCACGTCCTCCAGCGAGGCGGCGTCGAGGTCGGCCATCGAACCGATCGTCATGTGCGCGTAGGGGTGGCCCTCGGGGAAGGCGAGTTTCACCAGCCGCTCGTAGGAGTCACCGTACGGGCGGTTGTCGTAGCTCTGCCGCTTCTCCTCCTTGACCACGTCGCGCTGGTTGTCCAGGTTCTCCTGGTTCACCGCGTCGAGCAGGTAGCCCATCCGGTCCGCCTCGAGCCACAGGGCCAGGTCGAGACCGCCGCTGGGCAGCGACTCGAAGTAGTTGGTCCGGTCGAAGAAAGTGCTCGCGTTCAGGCTGGCGCCGGCCGTCTCCAGCAGGCTGAAGTGCTGACCGGACGCGACATTGCGCGACCCCTGGAACATCAGGTGCTCGAACAGGTGGGCGAACCCGGTCAGTCCCGGCGGCTCGTGCCGCGAGCCGACGTCGTACCAGAGGTTCACGGCGACGATCGGTACGGCGCGGTCCGAGCTGACGACGACGCGTAAGCCGTTGTCCAGCGTCTGCTCCGCGATCGGATAGGTCAAGGGCATGCCAGCCACCCTACGTGGTCCGCGAATTCCCTGGGTGAGATGTCGATCTCGCCGCAGGCCGTGCATCGGAGTGGTAGATGCTGGATTCCGACCTGTACAGAAGAGGTGACCTCAGTGGGCAAGTACCTGGTGATGATCTACGACAACGAGGCGATGTGGGCAACCGCCGATCCGGCCGCGGCGGAGGAGAACCACAAGCGGCACCAAGCGTTCGCCGCGGCCAACGGGGCGGCGTTGCGCGGCGGTGCCCAGCTCGGTGAGAGCAACACCGCGACGTCGATCAGATCCGACCGGAACGGCGGGTTCGTGGTGACCGACGGGACGTTCGTCGAGACCAAGGAAGTGATGGGCGGTTACTACCTGATCGAGGCGGCCGACCTGGACGAGGCCCTGGACATCGCCAAGCAGGTGCCGGCGCCGATGGGTGGCGTCGAGGTCCGGCCGATCGTCAACGGTGGCTGACTCGGTCGCCGAGGCAGTGGCGGAGGCCCACACGAGCGAGTGGGCCTTCGTCCTGGCCGCCACGGCCCGCGTGGCGGCCGACCTGAACCTGGCCGAGGACTGTGTGCAGGACGCGTACGCGAAGGCGCTCGTGCACTGGCAGGAGCAGGGCGTCCCGCGGCGCCCGGGTGCCTGGTTGACGACCGTTGCCACTCGCCGGGCGCTGGAGCTTCGGCGCCGGGCGGGCCTCGCGGAGCGGAAGCTCCCGCTGCTGATGCCCGATCCGGTCGACGACGAGGACCTGGCCGCCGGTGTGTTCCCGGACGACCGGTTGCGGCTGGTGTTCACCTGCTGCCACCCGGCGCTGGCGCAGGAGGCGCAGATCGCGCTGACGCTGCGGCTGGTGTGCGGGCTGTCGTCCGCGGAGATCGCGAAGGCGTTCCTGGTCAAGGAGACCGCGATGCAAGCCCGGATCACGCGGGCCAAGCACAAGATCTCGCGGTCGGGGATTCCCTACCGGGTACCGCGGCTGGCCGATCTGCCCGACCGCATCGACGCCGTGCTGGACGTCGTACACCTGGTTTACACCGCTGGGCACACGGCTGCCGACGGTGCCGCGCTGACGCGGCCTGACCTGGCCCGGCGGGGGCTCGATCTGGCGCGCATGGTTCGGCTGCTGCTGCCGGACAGTGGCGAGGCGACGGCGCTGCTCGCGCTGCTGTCGCTGACGGAGGCGCGGCAGGCGGCTCGGGTCGACAGTGCCGGGCGACTGGTGCTGATGGAGGATCAGGATCGTTCGCTGTGGGATCGCGGGCTGATCGACGAGGGTCTTGCGCTGCTGCGTGCGGCGTTGAGGTGGCCGGTGGGGCGGTTCGGACTCATGGCGGCCATCGCCGCGGTGCACGCCGAGGCGGAGCGGTGGGAGGACACCGACTGGCAGGAGATCCTCGGGCTGTACGACCTGTTGCTCGCTCGCTGGCCGTCGCCCGTGGTCGCGCTCAACCGGATCGTGGCGCTCAGCTACGTCGACGGTCCGGAGGCGGCGCTCCGTGCATTGCAGTCGCCGGCCGCAGATCCCGCGCTGGCGACGTACCCGTATCTCGCGTCCGTGCGGGCCGAACTGCTTCGTCGTACCGGGGACTGGGCGGAGGCCGTGGCGGCCTATGAGGAGGCGCTGGCGTTCACCAGCAACGAGGTGGAGGCGGAGTTCCTGGTACGGCGGATCACGCGAGGCGCTTGAGGACCTCGTCGTGGAGGCGGCCGTTGGTGGCGACGGCGTTGGGGCCGTTCGGGCCCGGCGTGCCGTCGACCGAGGTGAACTTCCCGCCGGCCTCCTCGACGATGATGGCCAGCGCGGCCATGTCGTACAGGTTCAGCTCGGGCTCGGCGGCGATGTCGACGGCGCCCTCCGCGACCAGCATGTACGACCAGAAGTCGCCGTACGCGCGGGTCCGCCAGCACGAGTCCATCAGGTCGGCCCACTGGTTCTTCTTGCCGATCTTCTCCCAGCCCTTGAGCGAGGCGTACGACAGCGACGCGTCCTCGATCCTGCTGACGTCGCTGACCCGGCACGGCTGGGACGAGTGCAGGGCCCGGCCGGTCCAGGCGCCGTCGCCGTACGACGCCCACCAGCGCCTGCCGAGGGCCGGAGCGGAGACCACGCCGACGACCACCTGGTCCTCGATCATCAGGCTGATCAGCGTCGCCCAGACCGGGACGCCGCGGATGTAGTTCTTCGTGCCGTCGATCGGGTCGACCACCCAGCGGCGCACACCCCAGCCCGACGTGCCGTCCTCCTCGCCGACGAACGCGTCCCGCGGCCGGGCCCGGGCGAGCGTCTTGCGCATCACGTCCTCGACCTTCTTGTCCGACTCGCTCACCGGGGTGAGGTCCGGCTTGGTGGACACGTGCAGGTCGAGCGCCTTGTAGCGGTCCATCGTGGTCGAGTCCGCGTCGTCGGCCAGGATGTGGGCGAGCCGCAGGTCATCCGTGTGCGAAGGCATGCCGGAAGGCTAGCCTGACCGGCCGCTCGCGGGCACGGGTGTCCGCAAAGGTTGCGGAACGGTTGCGGCCAGGATTGAACCGAACCGGGTCGTTGAACGTGCAGTTAGTGTCTGATCACGTCAACGACCGCCATGGAGGCGTCAATGTTCGAGCGCTTCGGGGACCTGCCGCTGCACGTGCTGGTGATCCACGCCGCGGTCGTCGTACTGCCGGTGGCGGCTCTCACCGCGATCGTCTTCGCCGTCTGGCCGCGATCACGGTGGCTGCTGCGCTGGCCGGCGCTGCTGCTCGGGCTCGGTTCGCTGGTGCTCGCGTACGTCGCAAAGGAGAGCGGGGACGCGTTCGTCGCGGCGGTGCCGACGTTGGAGCAGGCCGTTCGGGAGCATGAGCGGCGGGGGGATCTGCTGTTCTGGTACTGCGTGGTGTTCGCGGTGGTTGCCGTGGTCGCGTTCTTTCTGCTGGGTGGGCCGTCGGCGCTGGCCAGTGGATGGGGGGCGAAGGCAACCAAGAGCAAGCCGCTCGAGCTGATCACGAGTGTGGCTGTGGTGATCATCGGCGTACTCGTCATCTGGCAGACCATCCGCACCGGCGACGCCGGCGCCAAAGCCGTCTGGGACGGCCAACTCCCGGCTAGGTAGCTTCCGGTACGGCGGGGGCGTCGCGGCCTTCGCGGCTGGCTAGGAGGCGGCGGAAGGAGGTTACTCGGGCCGGGTCGAGATGCTCGGCTTCGTCGAGAGCGCAGTCGGGGGCCGATTCGGTGTGGGTGCAGCCGCGGGGGCAGTCTTCGGCGACTTCGGCCAGGTCGGGGAACGCGTCGATGAGCTTGTCCGAGTCCACGTGGGCCAGGCCGAACGAGCGGATACCGGGAGTGTCGATCAGCCAGCCGCCGTCCGGCAAACGCAGTACCTGCGTGTTCGTCGAGGTATGACGCCCACGCCCGGTCACCTCGTTGACCACACCGATCGCGCGGTCGGCGCCCGGGATCAGCGCGTTCACCAACGTCGACTTCCCGACGCCCGAGTGACCGACGAGCACGCTGGTGCGGTCATGCAACTGTGCGCGAAGTGCACCCAGATCACCGTTCTGGTGCGTCGCCACCGACTCGACCCCGAGCGGCCGGTAGATCGAGAGCAGCGGATCCGGGTCGGCCAGGTCGGTCTTGGTCAGACACAGCAGCGGGCGCATCCCGGCGTCGTACGCGGCGACCAGGAAGCGGTCGATCAGGCCGGTCCGCGGTTCCGGGTTCGCGACGGCGACCACGATGACGAGTTGGTCCGCGTTCGCGACCAGGGGACGTTCGACCGGGTCGTCGTCATCGGCCGACCGGCGCAGCAGCGTCGTCCGCGGATGCACCTCGACGATCCGGGCCAGGGTGCCCTCGTCGCCGCTCGCGTCGCCGGCGAGCTTGACCCGGTCCCCGACGATCACGCCGGTCCGGCCGAGTTGCCGGGCCTTCATCGCGATCACCTGCCGGCCGGCGTGCGGATCCTGCACCCAGCAGGTGTAGCGGCCGCGGTCGCGGGTGATGACGAAACCGGTGACGGCGTCGTCGTACGAGGGGCGGTCCTTGGTCCGCGGCCGGGTGCGGCGCTTCGGCCGGTCGTACCGGGCCTCCTCGTCGTACCGCGACATCAGCCGGCGAGCTCCGACCACAATTGGGGGAACTCGGGCAGCGTCTTCGCCGTGGTCCCGATGTTCTCGATTTCCAGGCCGTCGACGAGCAAGCCGACCACGGCGGCCGCGTGGGCCATCCGGTGGTCGTCGTACGTGCCGAAAAGCCCGCCACGCAACGGCTTCGGCCGGATCTCCAGGCCGTCGGCCAGTTGGGTCACGTCCCCGCCGAGTGCGTTGAACTCGCGCTCGAGGGCGGCCAGCCGATCCGTCTCGTGGTTGCGCAGGTGAGCGATGCCACGCAGGTACGACGGCCCGTCCGCGAACGCGGCCACCGCGGCGATGACGGGGGAGAGCTCCCCGACCTCGCTCAGGTCCAGGTCGACCCCCTGCACCCGGCCCGTGCCGCGAACGGTCAGGCCGTCGTCGGTCCGGGCGACCTCGGCGCCGAAGCGGGTGAAGATGTCGCGCAGTTGGTCACCCGGCTGGGTGGTCTGCGCGGGCCAGCCGGTCACGGTCACCTCGCCACCGGTCAGTACGGCGGCAGCCAGGAACGGCGCGGCGTTGGACAGGTCCGGCTCGATCGCGGTGTCCAATGCCCGGATGGGGCCGGGGGCAACCACCCAGCGGTTCGGCTCGCTGTCGTCCACCTGGACGCCGCGTTCGCGCAGCATCGCCACCGACATGTCGAGGTGCGGCTGCGACGGCACCGGCTTCCCGTCGTGGCGGATGTCGACGCCCTCGTCGTACCGGGCTCCGGCGAGCAGGAGTGCGGAGACGAACTGGCTCGACCCGGACGCGTCCAGCGTGACCTTGCCGCCGCGGACCGAGCCCGCGCCGGAGACGGCGTACGGCATCCGGCCGGTCCCGTGGTCGTCGATCAGTACGCCGAGGGTGCGCAGCGCGCCGAGGATGACGTCCATCGGGCGTTCCCGCGCGTACGGGTCGCCGTCGAACTCGACGACGCCGTCGGCCAGCGCGGCCACCGGCGGGACGAACCGCATCACGGTGCCGGCCAGACCGCAGTCGACGCGGGCCGGGCCCTTGAGCGAACCCGGGGTGACGGTGACGGTCGCGCCGTTCTCGGTGATGCCGACGCCGAGCGAGACCAGGGCGGCCCGCATCAACGAGGTGTCACGGGCGGCCAGCAGTCCGGTCAGGTGGGACGGGCCGTCCGCGATCGCGGCGAGGATGAGCGCACGGTTACTGATCGACTTCGATCCGGGCACCGTGACCCGGCCGGTGACCGGACCCTCCGCCCGCGGCGCCGGCCAGCCCTGCTGCTCCCTCATCCCACTCCTTCAGCTCGGAATTTCTGCCCCGAGCCTAGCGGGATCGCTCCCCGGGCACCTGTCAGCCCAGGTGAAGCTCCGCCTTGGCGAGCTTCGCGGCGTGCCTGGCCTCGCGGGCGAACTGCTTCGCCTCACGCTTGGCCGCCTTCGCGCCGCGCTTGGTCTCGCGCTTCGCGGCCCGGGCACCGTGCGTGGCCCGCCAGGCGACACCCGGCTTGCCTTCGGTGTCCACCGCGGCCAGCAGCAGGCCGCCGAGCAGGCTGAGGTTCTTCATGAACTGGACCCGCTGAACCTGCCGGGCATCCTTGTCCTTCACTTCCCAGAACGGGTGGCCGGCGACCGTCACCGGGACCAGCGTCGTGGCCAGTACCGTGGCCCCCAGCCGCCGTCCCTTGCCGCTGGCGAGCGCGAGGCCGCCGAGCACCTGGACGGCGCCGTTGAGCCGGACCAGATTGACCGTGGTCTCGGGGATGCGGTCACTGATCTGCGGCGGTGCCACCTTCTTCACCATCGGCACCAGGCGGTCGGTCACCGGCTGGGCCTTGGGTACCAGCGGCTCCGGGTTCCGGATCGAGTTCGCACCCTGCACGACGAAGATCATCGACAGCAGCGGCCTGGCCAGTGCGCGCACGACAGTCATGCCTCCTTCATACACCACGTCTCGTCTGGCGTCCGGTACCCACGGCTCAACCGTTCAGCCTCAGATCGGGCAGCCGTCGGGGCCGCAGGTGGGGTCGTCGGAGCCGCCGGGTCCGGTGATGAGGGTGACTGGCCTGCGGTCGGCGTCGGCCCGGCGGAGCGCTTCGCGGAACACCTCGACCGGCTGTGCACCACTCACGCCGTACTTCTCGTCGATGACGAAGAACGGCACGCCGTTCGCGCCGTACGCGAGCGCCTGGGCCTGGTCGGCGGCCACCTCTTCGGCGTACGCCGTACTGGCGAGAACCTCACCGACTCGGTCGGAGGGGAGGCCGACCTCGTCGGCCAGGGCGGCGAGCGTGGTGTGGTCGCCGACCGGGAGACCGTCGGTGAAGTACGCCTTCAGCAGGCGCTCCTTGAGCCGGTCCTGGGTGTCGGCGGGGACCTCACCGGCGTCGACCAGCTCGCGGGAGAGGTGGAGCAGGCGGTGGGCGTCGACGGTGTTGGCGGCCTTGGCCTGGTCGAGGTGGTACTCGAGCCCGAGCTCGGCCGCGATCTCGGTCACGTGAGCGTTGGCCTGCACACCCCACTCACGACCGCGGCCGTACTTCTCGCCGAGCCGGGTCGGCAGGTCACGCGGGTCGTCGTTGGTCGCCGACGGATCCAGCTGGAAGCTGTGCCAGACGATCTGGGCCTGGTCCCCGGTCTCGGCCAGCGCCTGTTCGAGCCGCCGCTTCCCGATGTAGCACCACGGACAGACGACGTCGGACCACACATCGATACGCATGCTTGCGGCAACCTCGCCGATTCCGGCCCTATTCCCAACCGTCTCCGCTTGTGACGCGTCTGACGCTCCATGGACGAACAACTGGTGCGCGGGCTGTTGCGGGAGCAGCATCCGGACTTGGCCGAATTGACGCTGCGGAAGGTGATCGGGGGGTGGGACAACCAGATGTGGCGGCTCGGGGACGAGTTGGCGGTGCGGTTGCCGCGGACGGAACGCGGACCGGAGCTGCTGCGGAAGGAGTACCGCTGGCTGCCGGAACTCGCGCCGAGGCTGACGTTGCCGGTGCCGATGCCGCAGCGGATCGGGGAGCCGACCGAGCGGTTCCCGGAGCCGTGGCTGGTCACCACCTGGGTGGCCGGTGAACCGGCCGACCGTACGCCGATCGACGCCGGGCACGCTGCGGAGACCCTCGCCAGGTTCCTCCGGGAACTGCACGTGCCGGCGCCCGAGGACGCGCCGCTCAGCCCGGACCGCGGTGTGCCGCTCCGGAGTCTGGAGGTCAGCGAGGCCGACATCGAGGACGTTGCCGTGCGCAAGATCTGGGCCGAGGCGCTCGCAGCCCCGGAATGGACCGGGCCGCCGGTGTGGTTCCACGGTGACCTGCATCCGGCGAACGTTGTCGTCGAGGACGGCACGCTCGCCGGGGTGATCGACTTCGGTGACATGGGGGCCGGCGATCCAGCCGTCGATCTTGCCGCCGCCTGGATCCTGCTGCCCGCCGGTACGGCGGACCGCTTCTTCGACGCCTATGGGCTCGCGGACGACGCCACGATCACCCGTGCGCGCGGCTTGGCCGCGCTCAAGGCGCTCGCCCTCATCTCCGTCGGCGAGGCCGGGGAGCGCGGGTTGCCGGGCGGGAAGCCGACCTGGTTGCCGGCGGGGCAGCGAACCCTGGAACGGCTCATGTGAGACGTCGGCCGCGTCCTGAATCGCGCTGTCAGCCGCAGCGGCGTACGGCCAAGAGGGCGTAGGTGCGGGCTGCGTGGAGGACTTCGTCGAGGCGGACGTGTTCGTCGGTGGCGTGGGCGTAGCGGACGTCGCCGGGGCCGTACTGAAGCGTGGGGATGCCGGCGGCGGCGTACTGGCGCAGGTCGGAGCCGTACGGCGCCCCTCTGACCTCCGGGGTCGGGTCACCGGCAGCTTCGAGGGTGTCGGTGAGCAGTGGGTCGTCGGCGGGGAGGACGCCGGAGGCGAACGCGCCACCGGGCCAGGTGACCTTGACCGGGTGGTCACGCAGCCAGTCGTCCTTGGCACACGCTTCGGCGACCGCCGACTCGAGGGCTGCCCGGGCCGCGGCGACCGGTTCCCCGAGGCGTACGCCGTACCTGCCCTCGGCGATCAGTACGTCGGGAACCGTGCTGGCCCAGTCACCGGCGTGGATCGTGCCGACGGACAGCGGGTTCGCCAGGTCGAGGTGAGCGAGCAGGGGATGCGGGTCGCGGTTGCGCTCGGCCTCCAGCGCCTGCAACGCGGACTGGATCACGACGAACTTCTCGATCGCGCTGACACCACGCGTCCGAGTCGAGCCGTGCGTCGCCAGGCCGGGGACCTCGAGCCGGAAGGTCAGCGATCCGGAGTTCGCCGGGATGACACAGCCCGCGGTCGGTTCGGCGATCAGGCAGGCCTCGCCGGTGTGGCCGCGCCGGAGCGTCGCGAACGCGCCGGCGCCGCCGTCCTCCTCGCCGATCACCGTGTGCACGGCCAGCGGCTTGCGCAACCGGACGCCCGCGGCAGCGATCGCCGCGACCGCGCCCAGGATCGCCGCGACGCCGCCCTTCATGTCGCAGGTCCCACGACCCCACATGACCCCGTCCTCGACCCGCGCCGAGAACGGGTCGCCGTCCGGCCACAAACTGAGGTCACCCGGCGGCACCACGTCCACGTGCCCGTTCAGGATCAGCCCCGGCGTCCCGTCACCACCGAGGACGCCGACGCATCCCCAGGCCTGGTCGCGGGTCACCTCCATGCCCGGGAACTCCGGGTCCGCGGTCACCGCGGGCAGATCGATCCGCCAGTGGTCGACGGTCAGCCCGAGATCGGTCAGCCGCCGCGCACACCACGCCTGCACGTCCGCCTCGGCCGCGGTCCCGTCGACACTCGGGATCCGCACCAGTTCCCGCAGTTCGTCGACGATCCGGTCGTCGTCGATCGCCGCCAGCACTTGTCCTTCGACCTCACTCAGCATGGACACATCATGCATCGAGCAGTTCGAGAACCCGGCGCCCACCGTGGTCGACGCGGGCGAGGAAGGCTGGGTTCCGCTCCCGCACGAACGCGGCGATCCCCGCGTACGACGCCGCCGCACACACCGCCACGGTCGCCCGTCCACCGGCCCGCAGGGCCGCCTCCAGGAACAGTTCGTCGACACCGGCCGGCGCTCCGTCCCGGGCCGCCGAGGCCGCCAGCGAGACCAGGTCGTACGCCCGCGAGCCACCGTTGGCCGCCTCGATGTCGACGATCGCGGCGATCCGCCCGTCGGCCACGATCAGATTGCCGACGTTCAGGTCACCGTGGACGAGGTCGTCCTCCGGCAACGCGTGATCGCGGTACGGCCGGCACAAGTCGTCGTACCGTTCGATCAGGTCGGCCGACTGCCCGCCGTACCGGCGGACGCGCTCCCAGATGCCGTCCCAGCCGTCGAAGACGACGCCCCGCGCGTACGCCGACCAGGTCGGCTCGACGTCGGGCACGAGCCCTCGTTGCGTGTCGCAGATCGCGATCAGCTCGCGGGCGAGGGCGGGTCCGATCGTGGACGCGTCCTCGAGGCCGGTGCCGGCGACGTACTCCTGAAGCTGGTAAGGCGATCCGGCCGCGGTTGTGCCGACCGCCAGCCAGGCCGGGGTCGGATAACCGGCCGCGCGGGCCCGGCGGACGAGGTCGTTCGCCCGCCGGACCCGCGGTGCCCAAGCCGGGTCGGCGCTCCACTTCAGTACGGCGCGGGCGGCGCCGTCGGTCAGCTCGTAGGCGCCCGACTGCAGTCCACCGGCGAGTCGCCGGACCAGCTGATACCTGGTGCCCAGGGCAACGTTCAGCTGGGCGACCACGTCGTCGGTGGTGTCCACTACGGCGTCAACCGGTGCAGGTCGCGGGGGAACAACGTGACCTCGCGGATGTTCTCCGCACCCGTCAGCCGCGCCACGAACCGCTCCAGCCCGATCGCGAACCCGCCGTGCGGCGGCATCCCGTGCTTGAACGCCTGCAGATAGGAGCTGTACGCCGGCGCGTCCGGCGACTCACCCCGCGCCTGCAGAGCCGCGACGTAGTCGCTGTAGCGATGCAGCCGTTGGCCGCCGGTGACGAGCTCCATCCCCTTGAACAGCAGGTCGAACGAGTTCGACCACCGCGGGTCCGACGGCTGCGGATGCGTGTAGAACGGCCGCTTCACCATCGGATAGCCCTCGACCGCGACGAACTCGCTGCCGTGCTCGCGCAGCGCCCACTCGCCGATCGCCCGCTCGTCGGCCGGCGCCAGGTCCGGCTCGTCCGGGTCCGCCCCGGCGATCTTCAGCGCCTCGCTGAAGTGCACCACCGGCACCTCGGCAGGGATCTCCGGCAACTGGACGCCCAGTCGTTCGAGCGCGGGCGCGGCCCGCTCACCCACCGCGGACAGCATCCCCGCGACGGCCGACCGGAGTACGACGAGTACGTCGCGATGGTCCTGGATGAACCCGAACTCCGCGTCCAGCGACACGTACTCGGCCAGGTGCCGGACCGTGTCGTGCGGCTCGGCGCGGAACACCGGCCCGACCTCGAAGACCCGCTCGAACACCCCGACCATCGTCTGCTTGTAGAACTGCGGCGACTGCGCCAGGTACGCCGGTCCGCCGAAGTAGTCCAGCGCGAACACGTTGGCCCCGGACTCGGTCGCCGTACCGACGATCTTCGGCGTCTGGATCTCGGTGAAGCCCTGACCGTCCAGGCCCGTACGGAACCCGTGGAGCGCGGCGGCCGCCATCTCCCACCCGGCGCGTACGGCGGGATGCCGCAACGCGACCGGCGCGTTGTCCAGTACGACGGGCAGTCCGGCGCCGACCGTGGGCCGCCACAGCTCGACCGGCGGCGTCTGTGCGGGCTCGGTCAGCGGCTCGATCACCGGGTCGACGATCTCCGCACCACCGGGCGCCTGCGGGTTGGCGGCGACCGTCCCGGTCACCTGGACCACGGTCTCCTCACCGAGTTCGTCCAGCCGGGCCAGGGTCTCCGGCGCCTTCACCACGATCTGGCTCAGGCCGGACCGGTCGCGCAGGACCAGGAAACTGACGGCGGCGAGCCGTCGTCTTCGGTGCACCCAGCCGGCCACCGTGACGGACTGGCCCACTGCTGAGGGGATCTCATGGCTGAGAATGCGCATCGCTGTTTTCACCTCCAGGTCGTCTCTCGTACCCCGGAGGTGTGGGCGAAGGGGAACTCGCGGTGCCACCACACCTTCACCGGATCCGGCGGATCCGGCCTCTTGCCGTGCATTCGCTCAGGAGTGTCTTCGCCACCGCTCCAGGTATCGCCTCACAGCAACCGGCGACTCTCTCGGACCTGGGGTACGGCGCTACTTGGTTCCGTCACCGCGAACACTCTCAGGATAAGACAGCCGGCAACCCGGTTTTCTCAGCGCCGGGTGGTGGACGGCGGGATCTGGGCGGTGTCGGTGTCCTCGCGGCCGCCGACCCGGGCGTACACGGTGAGCTGGTTCGCCGCGCCGCTGCCGGGCAGCCACGCGGTCCATTCGGAGTTGAACGGCTTGCGGTAGTTGTCGGTCCAGCAGGTCGCACGCCGGACGTCGGTCGAGCGCGAGCAGGTCCAGCCGTGGTCCAGCGCGGACAGGAACGACAGGTTCCGGCCCCACGAGATCTCCAGGGTCACCCGGCGGTTGGCGACACCGTTCACCTTCAGGAACCGGTTGTAGACGAACGGGTTCGGGTCGGTGTGCGGCGTCGGGGTGATGATCTGCAGCAGCGACTCGTCCTGTTTGATCCCCGGCAGCGTCTCGGAGTCCGTGTCACTCACCAGCCCGGCCGTCGCGGCCACGGTGAACGTTCGGTCCGAGGCCGAGCCTTCCGGCGGGACGTCGAAGTCGGCCGGCAGGGGAGCCGGTCTGGCCGGGTTGAGCGCCGTACAGGTCTGGGTCTTGGCCGTGCACTTCCAGCCCGCCGGGTTGCCCGTGATCGGCCACTCGAGCGCGGCGCCGTAGGTGATCTTCAGCGTCACGCTCGGTCGGTCCGTGCCCGGGGCAACGGTCAGGATCCGGTGATGGACGTCCGGGTCGGCCTTGCCGGCGGCGATCTTCAACAGGTTGTCGTCGGTCCGCGGCGGGGCGGTCAGCGTCTCGGAGTCGTCGTCGTACAGCCGGCCGGTCTTGGCCGAGACGGTGAACGTGCGGTCGGCCTGGGTGCCGCCGGTGGGGCTGTCGAAGGTGACCGGGAGCGGGCGAGGTGCGGCCGGGTTGGTCGCCGTACACGTTCCGGCGGCCGGGGTGCAGGTCCAGCCGGCGGGATTGCCGGTCAGCGGCCATGCGAGGGCGGCGCCGTACTTGATGCCGACGACAACAGGGTCCGTGTTGGCTGCCGGCGGCTTGATCGTGATGACGAACTTCACCCCGGCGGCGCTGTCCGACCCCTCCGCGCGGGTGGATGGAGCACCGCCCCCCGGCGGCATGGTGATCGTCAGCAGCCCCTCGTCCAGGATCCGCGTGGTCGGCACCGGTGGCGTGGGTGTCGGCGTCGTCGGAGTCGGACTGGTCGGCGTTGGCGACGTCGGCGTAGGAGTCGGAGCCGGCGTCTGTGTCGGCTCCGGCTCGGTCGGCTCGGTGCTCGGCGGCGCGGTGGTCGGAGCCGTGGTCGGTTGCGCGGACGGCGGCCTGGCCGTCGGCGGTTTCACCGGCGGGACGGTCGGCGGCTCAGCCGGCGGCTGGGTCGGCTGCTGCGCCGGTGGGTTGTTGATCGCCGCCGGCGGAGTCTCGTTGCCGGTAAGCGCGAACGCCGCGAGGATGGCGGCGACCGCGACGACCACGACCGCTCCGGCGCCGACCGCCGTACGGGTGCTGTTCTCCGTCGCCTTCTTCCAGCCGGTGACGAGGAAGCCGACCAGGCCGGCCTTCGCACCGGACGCGGCGGCCAGGTAGCCGAGACCCGCGGTGCCCAGCAGGGCCGGGGCGAGCAGTGCCGGCAGCGCGCTGTTGACCTCGACCAGCTCGAGGTAGACCGCGGTGCACTTGGCGCAGTCGTCCAGGTGCTCGCGGACGTTGCGGTTCTCCCGCTTGGTCAGGCCGCCGCGGACATACGCGCCGAGACGCTCGGTGGTCCAGCGGCAGCGGTCGCCGGCGACGTCGGCCAGATGCTGCTGCAGGTAGGCCTGGCGCAGGCCCTCGCGGGCGCGGTAGGCCAGCGCGGAGACGCCGTTCGCAGTCAGGCCGAGCAGGGGAGCGATGGCCGCGGGCTTCTCGCCCTCGACCTCGGTGTGCCAGAGCACGGCCTGCCAGCGCTCCGGCAGGCTCGCGAACGCCTTGGCCGCCGCACCGCTCTCGAACCCGGTCACGGTCGGGTCGTCGAACGTCTCCGGCTCCCGCTCGTACGCCGCGATGTCGTCGGTGGCCTGGACCTTCCGGCCGGACCGGATCCGGTCCACGTGCACCCGTCGTACCGTCGTCAGCAGGTACGCCCGGAAGGAGATGTCCGGACCGCCGCCGGAGCGCAGCGCGTCCAGCACCTTGGCGAACGCGTCACTGGCCAGGTCGTCGGCGTCGTTGGCCGGGACCAGCTGGCGGGCCATCCGCTCGGCGGCGTGGTGGTGCCGGCCGAACAGTTCGCCGTACGCCTCGAGGTCGCCGTTGCGGACACGCGCGATCAATTCGGCGTCGCTCGGTCCTTCCGGCGTCTCCATCTGTCTCCCCGTGAGTCACGACTGTCCGTACGACGGCGTGACGGTCCGTCACATCGTTGCCAGGGACAAGAGTCCCACGCGGGACGGCCTGTGTGCACCCTGGGCACGTTTCCCGACCCGGAACCGTGCCTCCTTTCCTGACGAGAACGGTGGTGGCGAAGTTACGCGAAAAAAGTTCGGCGGATCCGCGTCATGAACCGCCGGCGGCGCTGTCTCACCTCCGGAACGACGCTTCCGGCCGCCCGGTCGGGAGACTGACGGGACTTTTCGAGGAGGGCCATGTCGCTGTTCGCGGACATCCGCCGACGGTTCGACCTGCGTCCGCACAAGTCCCTGAACCTGGCGGGGTCGCCCGCCCGGAACCGGCCGGAGGCGTCGTACCCCGATGAGCAACCGTGCGAGTGGAGGGACTCGCACGGCACAGCTGGCACCGACCACAGCGCCTACCTCGCGATCGCCGAGGCGCTGCGCGACGGTGCCGATGTCGTGCCTGCGAGTGACGAGGTCGGCCGGCAGTTGGCGGCCGACGGAGTCTCGTTGCTCGAGGCACTTGATGGGCTGAGTGCGTTGTACCGCTCGATCGCCGGGGGCGAGCCGGCTTTCGCCGCGGTACGCGCACTCAGTTCCAGCTGGGCCGAGGCCTCGTTGATCTACCTCCACTCGCTGTCCTGCGAGGACCCGCTGACCGGGCTGTCCAGCCTGGCGCACCTGCGGTCCCGCCTCGGAGAGCTCTATCGAGAGGCGGAGTTCCGTGGAACTTCCGTACCGCAGTCCCACGCACTGGTGGTTGTCGAGCCGCTCAATCCCCCGGGGACGACGCCGTTCGACCGCGAGCTCCGGCTGGTCGACGTGGCGGAATGCCTGCGGATCGTCTTCTGCGGCGGTGACGTACTCGGCCGCGTCGGCTCACGCCGCGCGGCGGCGCTCGTCGGCCGCGAGCCGAACCTGCCGGAGCAGGTCCAGACGGTACGAGCCCTGATCACCCAGTGGCGGCTGGACACCGACGTACCCCAGCTGGCCCGGATCTGGATCGAGGGACTGCCGACCACCGACGCCATGGCCGGGCGGGTGCTGGACGAGCTGGCCAGATCTTAGGACCTGCGTCCGGGCGCCAACAGGGGGGTGCCCGGACGCACCAGACCGGCGGCGGATCGCCTATCACGGGGTGGGCGATCCGTCGCCGCTCGTTCCCGGTGATTGTCGGTCGGGCTGACTAGGCTGTTTTCCATGTGTGGTCGATACGCGTCCAGCCGGGATCCGGCCGATCTCGTCGTCGAGTTCGAGATCGAGGCGGGCAACGTCCGGGAGTCCGTCCAGGAGTTGCCGCAGAACTACAACGTCGCGCCGACCGACCAGGTGATCGCGGTGGTCGAGCGGAAGAACCGTGAGGTTCCGGACGAGACGGTGCGCAAGCTGACCACGGTGAAGTGGGGGCTGGTTCCGTCCTGGGCGAAGGACACCTCGATCGGGAACCGGCTGATCAACGCGCGGATGGAGACGGTCGCGGAGAAGCCGGCGTTCAAGAAGGCCTTCGCCTCCCGGCGCTGCATCCTGCCCGCCGACGGGTATTACGAGTGGTACAAGTCCGAGCAGAAGGTCAACGGCAAGCCGGTCAAGCAGCCGTACTTCATCCGCCCGGCCGACGGCGGCGTCCTGGCGATGGCCGGGCTGTATGAGATCTGGCGGGACAACTCCGTCGAGGACCCGGAGAAGGACGAGGCCTGGCTGTGGACCTGCACGGTCCTCACCACCACGGCCACCGACGACCTCGGCCGCATCCACGACCGGATGCCGCTGCTGGTCGAGCGGGAGCGGTACGACGCCTGGCTCGACCCGCGCAGCTCCGACCCTGACGCGCTGCTCGATCTGCTGGTCCCGGCCGCCCCGGGCCGCCTCGAGGCGTACGCCGTCTCCAAGGCGGTCAGCTCGGTGAAGAACAACGGACCCCACCTGATCGAGCCGCTGCCGCCCGACGGCGTCGACCCGATCGACAAGCCCGACGAGCCGGAGGAGACCACTCTCTTCTGATCTTCCGACGCACCCAGCTGTCTTGTCGTGCTCTTCAGCCTTTGAAACACCTGTCTGCTGACCCACCGGGCGAGGACCGCCGTTCCGCGCGTGGGTGATGACAGGATGGGGCGGTGACCGACGAACGGATAGTGGGGACGCCGCACGGGGATGCCCGGATCGTCGCGCATCGGGCCCGGCGGCCGGTGGCGACGCTGGCCCTCGGTCATGGTGCCGGGGGCGGAATCGAGTCGGGTGACCTGGCCGCGCTGGCCGCCCGGCTGCCGAAGCATGACATCAACGTGTTCCTGATCGAGCAGCCCTGGCGCTACGCGGGGCGGAAACTGGCGCCCGGCCCGAAGGTCCTCGACGAGGCCTGGATCGCGATCATCGGCCAGCTCCGGATCCGCACCCCGCTGGTGATCGGCGGCCGCAGCGCCGGCGCCCGGGTGGCCTGCCGGACCGCGAGCAGCCTCGGTGCGTCCGGCGTACTGGCGCTGGCCTTTCCCTTGCACGCGCCGGGCAAGCCGGAGAAGTCGCGGGTCGACGAGTTGCAGGGCGCCGGGCTGCCGACGCTGGTGGTGCAGGGAGAGCGGGACCCGTTCGGGGTGCCCGAGGAATTCCCTCCGCTCACCGAGATGGCCGTCGTACCGGACGCCGATCACTCGTTCAAGGTGCCGAAGCGGGCCGAACTGAGCCAGCAGGAGGCCCACGACCTGCTCGTCGAAGCCGTGTTCGAATGGGTGAGCCGCGAGGTGTCCGGATAGTGGACAGCCGCTGACAGGGCAGCACCGACCGGGAATTCCCCCGCGCCCGGGCGTGTTGTGGCCGGCATGATGGCGACGAGAGAGGCTCCGGCGAGGACCACCGGGAAGTCCCCGGTATTCTCGATAACGATGCCCACTCCCACCACGACCGAGACTCCCGAGCAGCGGACCGCGCGCTTCGAGCGCGAGGCGCTGCCCTTCCTCGACCAGATGTACGCCGCGGCGATGCGGATGACCCGTAATCCGTCGGACGCCGAAGACCTGGTTCAGGACACCTTCGCGAAGGCGTACAGCTCGTTCCACCAGTTCACGCCCGGCACCAACCTGAAGGCGTGGCTGTACCGGATCCTGACCAACACCTTCATCAACGGATACCGCAAGCGGCAGCGCCAGCCGACGCAGTCGCCGACCGAGGAGATCGAGGACTGGCAGCTGACCGCCGCCGAGTCGCACACTCCCGGCGGCCTGAAGTCGGCCGAGGCGGTCGCCCTCGAGCACCTGCCCGACTCCGACGTCAAAGAGGCCCTGCAGGCGATCCCGGAGGACTTCCGCCTGGCCGTCTACCTGGCCGACGTCGAGGGCTTTGCGTACAAGGAGATCGCCGACATCATGGGTACGCCGGTCGGCACCGTGATGTCGCGGTTGCACCGTGGCCGGCGCCAGCTGCGTGACCTGCTGGGCGACTACGCGCGCGACCGGGGCCTGATCCCGACGGACGAGACCGGAACCGAGGAGGAGTCGTGAGCTGCGGCGAGCACCACGACGTCGACTGCAGCGAGATCCTGCAGCGTGTGTACGTGTTCATCGACAACGAACTCGAGGACGCCAGCTCCGAGGAGATCCGGCAGCACCTGGAAGAGTGCGCCCCCTGCCTGGACGAGTACGACCTGGAACGCTGCGTCAAGAAACTGGTCCACCGCTCCTGCGGCTCCGATCACGCCCCCGACGCCCTCCGCCAAAAAATCCTCCTCCGCCTAACCCAAATCCAGGTAGAAACCACCATCACCCCCACCGACTGAACGCTCTCTCAGATCGAGTGCGTCGTAAAGGTATAGGTGTAGGGCCTCCCGCGCTGCAATAACGCCAACAGCTCATTGGCATAGGTTTCATGGATCGAAGAAACAGGGGCCAGTACGGTCGCCGCGGTCCCTGCATTGGTAGCCGCGGCCGACCTGTCACCCGCGGCAGCGTGGATCCGGGCCATCTCCAGCAGCAGTCGGCCTTCCCGAATCGGGTTCTTGAGCCTACGGGCTGACACCAGCCCCGCTTCGGCATGTCGCAGTGCGGTTTCGTAATCGCCCTGGGCGGCGAATGCGAGCGTGAGAGTTTGGTGGCTTTCGGTCAGGCCGACGTCGTCGTGCGCCTGCTCCGCGAGCCTGAGACTGTGCAGAGTCCAGTCGACGGCCTCGCCATACCGGCCGACCAGCAAGTGAGAGAAACCGGCGTTGATGTATCGCTTGTAAGCCGAGCGAGTATCGCCGGCCTTCTCGGCCAGGGCGATTCCACGCCGGAACGCGTCGTTCGCACGGTCGTAGTCGCCGGCGCGGTTGTAGAGTCCGCCGACCGCTGTATAGGCGACACCCTCGAGGGTGGCATCGCCCAGCTCTTGGCTGAGCTGCAGCGATCGGTTGCCGAACTCGAGCGCCTCCTCGACCCGGCCGAGGTGGCCGAGGACATAGGTGAGCGAAGAGCAGCATCGAGCCAGCCCGGCCGTATCGGATTGCTCGCGGAACATCTCCAGCGCTGTGAACAGGTGAGTGGCGGCCGACTCCAGGTCGCCGTTCTCGACCTCGGGGATCGCGTTGTCATGTTCCAGCCAGGCTGCCATCAACGGCCGGTTGCACCGCTGCGCGATCTCGACCGCGCCATGGCCGAGCTCTCGCATCTCGACCCAGCGGCGGCGCGGCTCGTGGTAGCCGAACAGCGCCAGGGCAAGCTCCGGGAACAGCGCGGATCCGGCCAGGGTCGATGCGGCGGCCTGGGCCACCCGGTCCATCAAATTGCGCTGTTCGTTGTCGAACCAGCGCAAAGCCGAGTCCATGTCGGCGAGAGCCGGAAACGGCTCGATCCGAGTTGAGGCGAAGGCCAATCGCGGGCTCGCGTCGTGGGTCAGCGAATGACAGAGCCAGCCGCAGCCGACGTAGAAGCGCAGGAGTCGTTCCAGGCCTGCATCGCGTTCGGCGAAGGTGAAGGACTGCTCGGCGAGCTCTCGCCCGTAGGTCCGGATCAGGTCGTGGAAGCGGTAGCGCTCGGGAGCCACGGACTCGAGCAAGTTGAGATCTACCAGGCGTTCCAGGATCGCATCGGCCCGCCGTACTGGAATGTCGAGCAGGTGAGCGGCGACAACGGTGAGCAGGTCGGCCCCGTCGGGCACACACAGCATCGGCAAGGCTTGCGCTGCTTCACGATCCAGACTCCGATCACTGGTCTCCAGGTACTGCACCGAGCTGGCGATGCTCGCCCGTACGCCGGTCTCGTCGGACCCGAGACCGTCAAGCCGTCTGCCCTCGTCCTGCAGCAGCTCGACCAGGTGCTGAATCGGCCACGTGGGACGAGCCGCCAGCCGGGCAGCGATCAAGCGGACCGCCAACGGCAGCCGTCCGATCAGCAGCGTGAGGCTCTCGGCAGCTGCCGGTTCGGCCGCAACTCGGTCGGCGCCGACAACACCCGACAAGAGCTCGACCGACTCGACCTCCGACAGCGCATCGAGCCTGATCTGCCGCGCACCGGGCAACGTAGCCATCGACCCTCGGCTGGTGATGATCACCGCCGACCCCGGGCTCCCTGGCAGCAACGGCAGGACGTGCCGTACGTCGGTTGCGTTGTCGAGCAGCACCAGCACACGACGGCCTGCCAGCTGCGATCGCAGTAAAGCTGACGCTTCTTCAACGCCTTCAGGGATGAGCTGCAGATCCAGTCCAAGCGAGCGCAGCAGTTGGCGCAGGGCGTCGGTCGTGGTCATCGGACTGCCCGGCCCGTAGCCGCGGAGGTTGAGATACAGATGGCCGTCCGGATAGCTGTCCACCAATTGATGGGCGGCTTGAACGGCCAGCGAGGTCTTGCCGATCCCACCCATCCCGGTCACAGCGACGATCCCGATCGCCCCACTGCGACCGGGACCGCGCAGGGCCGACAGGATGGCCTCCATCTGCGCGGCGCGACCGGTGAAGTCGGGGATGGCCGGAGGTAGCTGCGAAGGCATCGGCAGGGAGTAGCCGGTCGGGGACTCGGAGCCGGAGACCGGTGTCTGGCGCTTGCGACCCTTGCTGCGCGCGACGGTCATGAACTCCGTGGTCTCGTCCGTGCTCAGACCGAGGACCGCGGTCAGCGCGCGGACGGTGTCGACCCTCGGACGACTTCGGGTGCCGCGTTCGAGGACGCTGATCGCCTGCTCGCTCAGGCCGGCCTTCTCGGCGAGAGCGGCCTGGGTGAGACCGGCCCGGATGCGGTACCTGCGCAGCAGTTCGCCGAAGCTTTCCGCGGCCATCGTCACCCACCTCCCTCACGCATCGACCCACACCCGGCTACCGACGGCGCCGTACCGGAGCTAACTCTAGAAGGATCGGACGATCACGCGCTGGCGCTATCCACAGCGGGACTGGACCGGTTTGGGCAGGCCTTCGACGGTGCTGCGGATCACAGCGCCGAAAGGCAAAACGATCGTTTGAACATTGCCTTGGGTATTCGTTCGTGGACGCTACGGATACAAGACCTGTGAGAATGATGATCTGGACCGACCTGTGACCAAATTGCAAAGACCCCGGTTTTGGCCGGGGTCCTTGCTGTCTGTAGCCGCCTGAGTCAGGCGTTCGGGCGCTTACCGTGGTTAGCGCCCTTCTTCTTCCGCGCGCGGCGCTTGCGGCCGGTCTTGCCCATTCCTAAGCCTCCTTGAAACAACTGCAAAGAGTCACAGTCTCTCATACCATGCCTCTCAGTTCACTCTCGGCGGCGGGTCACGGTTGGGCTTACAGTGTTTCGGCGTGGGCCTGATGAGCAAGATTCAGACGAGTCAGCGATGTGCTGTCTGCCCCCTGCGCTCCGGCGGTACCCGGGAGCGTAAGACTGCGTCCGCTGATCGGAGGTGACGTATCATGACCGGCGACACCTGGGACTGGTGAGCTATGGGGTAGTGGAAGGCTTGAGGTGGCCCAGTGAGACCTTCACTGCTACGGGCGACGGTGGCCGTGGTCGCCGTCTCCGCCCTGGTGGTGCTGGCGATAGCTCTCACAAAGATCACCTTTGGCTTCACCACGCTGGCACTGTGCTTGCTGATGCTGATCGGCGGTGCCCTGCGGTTCAAGGTGCTTCCGAATCATCCTGCTGCCCTTGACTCTGTGGCGCTGGTTGCTGTCTTCGTAATAGCGGGACCCTGGTACGCGGTTGCCGTTTCGGTGTTCGGATATCTTCCCCAGCTGAGGCAGCCGTCGCCGCTGGTGAAGCGGATCTTCAATCCGTCCTTTCGCGTGCTGGCTGCAGGCGGAGGTGGTCTCGCCTACACCGCCGTGGGTGGCCCGGTCGGATCCGAAGTTCTCGAACACGTCCCGCTCGCTGTCTTGGCGGCTATCGTCGGCGCGGTCGGCCACCAGTTGGCGAACGCGCTGCTGCTCAGCCTGATCCTCTGGATCGAGGGAGAGGTACGAGTCGTCGACTTCCTGCGGTCGGTGGTCCTGCCGACCTTCTTCCCGATGCTGGGCTACAGTGCGCTCGGTGTGCTGCTGGCGGTGACCTGGATCGGTGGTCTCAGCATCGTGGCCTGCCTCCTGGTGATCGCGCCGTTGATGGTGGCCCGGTGGGCGATGTCGCAGTACCAGGCCGAGCGCGCCGCCCAAGCGGCGGCGATGCGCGCCTTCATCCAGGTCATCGAGACCAAGGACCTGTACACCCGTGGTCACTCCGAGCGAGTCAGTGCCGGCGTCGGCATGCTCGGCCGCCACCTCCGGCTGCCCGACAACCGTCAGCAGGCGCTCGAGCACGCCGGTCTGTTGCACGACGTCGGCAAGGTCGGCGTACCGACGAGCATCATCCGCAAGCCGGGGAAGCTCGACGACATGGAAATGGACGCGATCCGGCTCCATCCGGCGCGGGGCGTCGAGCTGATCGGGAACATCCCGTTCCTCGAGGAGGTCAAGTCCGCCGTCCTGCACCATCACGAGAAGTACGACGGGACCGGATATCCAGCCGGACTCAGTGGGAAGAACATTCCTTACTTCGCCAGGATCATCGGGATCGTTGATGCCTTCGACTGTCTGACGTCCACCAGGTCGTATCGCCCGGCACGCAGCATCGAGGAGACGCTTGCCATCCTGGTCCAGGACAAAGTCACTCACTTTGACCCGGAACTGGTCGATGCTTTCGTGGACGTCATCCGAACCCAGGGCTGGGAGGCGGCAGTCGACCAGCCGGCGCCGGACGGCAGCGTGCAGGTCATCGACCACGACGACCTGAGTCTGGGGAGCAGCGGCGGTGCGTCGGGTTCGGCGGCCGGCCCGCCATGAGCCAGCCCAGGGAGCTCGATGACACGCGCCGGCTGAGCAGCGGCATCGTGCTGGCTGTCGCCGGATGTGTGGCCGGGTTCGTCGCGGTGATCCTGACAGGACGGCGCGGGCTGACCGAGTGGCCGTTCGCGGTCGCCTTCGGCCTGTTGATCGCGGTCGGCGAGATGGTGCAGTTCCGGGTGGATCGAAGCCGCAACCGCGCACCGATCGCGACGAGTGCCGCGCTCGGGTACGCGATGCTCCGCGGTCCCGCGCTCGGCGTTCCACCGGAGGTGCCTCAGATCATCGCGGTGACCGGGCTGGCGACGCTGGCCGGCCTCTTTCCCCGGGCAGTCGCCGGTCTGCCATGGGACCTGGCGATCTCCAGCCGCCGGGTTCTCTCGGTCGCCTGCGCCGCGATCACCTTTTCATTGGTCACGCCGGACAACCTGGCGTGGAATGGGTCGTGGACCCATGCACTCGGTCTGACCGGTGCGATGTTGGTGGGTGTTCTGTCCGCGGGCGTCGTGGATGCCCTGGTCGGTGCGGGCCAGGACACCGAGAGGTTCAACCGGCCGTTTCCTGCGGCCCTGCGGGACGAGTTCGGCGTGATGACCCGCATCGGCCTGGCCATGGGGATCAGCGGCATGCTGCTGGCCGCTGGAACCTCATTGATCGGCCTCTGGGCGGTGCCGCTCGTGGTGGTCCCGGTGTTGCTGACGCAGTTCGCATTCAGGCGGTTTGCTTCGGCTCAGCGGACGTATCGGACGACAGTGCGGTCGATGGCCCGCAGTACGGAAATCGCTGGCTTCAGCAGTCCCGGGCAGAATGCGCGGACGGCGACTCTGGCGGTGGCAATCGGCCATGATCTGGGACTGACGCCTGCGCGGATGGAGGCGCTGGAGTACGCCGCTCTGCTGTCCGGGGTGGGCCAGTTGGCATTGGCGGATCCTAGTCCAGGTGGGGCGAGTTTGTTGCGGACCAGGGAAGAGCGGCAGCGGGCGGCGGAGATCGGCGCCGCTGTCATCGAACGGTCCGGGGTGCTGGAGCACGTGGCGGAGATCGTGCGGCATTCTAATGATCCGTATCGGCAGGGGCGGGCGAACAATGCGGATATTCCGTTGGAGAGCGGGATTGTGAACGTGGCGCTCGCCTATGAGCAGTTGGTGGGGGAGGGCACCGGGCAGTCGCCGGACAAGGCGATGGAGTCGATCGGGCTGGGGATCGGCGCGGAGTACGACCCGGTCGTGGTCGAGTCACTCAGAAGGGTGATCGGCCGGGGCTTCCGGTTTTAGCCGCAGCAGCGCGGGCCCGTCCTCGTAGCGCTCCAGGTCGTCCCACACCGGCGCGGTTCCCGACGGAACCCGGTGCGACCCGCCCATCCCGGCGTACAGCAGGAGCCCGGCTCCGGCGGCGATCAGTACGTCGCCCGGGCTGACCGCCTGACCGAGTCCGGGCAGAGCCACCGGTACGACGTCGCCGAGCCACGGCAACCTGGTAGTGGCATCGGACAGTTCGTGGCGTGGGTCGCTGACGAAGGGGCCGACACCGGCCCGGGCCAAGGCGTCGGCCGCGACCGGCATCGCGCCGTTCAGCGCGACCACCAAGGCGTTGCAGAAGAAGCCCAGTGCGAGCAGGCCGACGCCCGGACGACGCAGGTTCCGGCGGAGGAACACCGCGATGCAGACCGCCGACCCGATCAGGCCGACCGGGTACGCCGTACCTCCGGTGAGCGAGCCGAGGAACTGCCCGATGGCCGCCGCGGCCAGCCAGTGCACGCCGGTGAGCGCGTTGTCGGCCAGCCGGGTGAAGCGTCCACCGGTCGCCCAGGCCGCGGCCGCGGCGAGCACCATGACGAGGAGGACCAGCAACACCCTCGCGATTCTGCCGCGCCGGGCACGGAATCCGGGGCAAGCTGACCCCGCAGCGTGTCGATATAGCAGCAAAGAGTGATGGCGGTCCCTGGTCAGAGGGACCGCCATCGAGACATCAGGACTTCGCCGGTGAGGTCCCGCCCTCGTCCAGGAGCTCCGGGAGGTCCTTCACGCCCGGGTCGCCCTGATCGGCGACGTAGTCCGTCGCGTGCGTGCTGTCCACGCCGTCCGGCAGCTTCAGCGCCCGGAACACCACTGTCAGCACGACCACCACGATCACGTTGAGGCCGAACGCTGTCAGCGCGATGTAGGACTGGGTGTCGGTGAACGGGACGTTCGCCAGCGAGCCGCCGAAGTGTTTGCCGGTCGCCGGGTTGATCACGTTGTACGCCTCGAGCGTGCCGAACACCATCGCGACCGCCCAGCCGGCCAGCAGCGCCCAGCGGTGGAACCACCGGGTGTAGAGGCCGACCACGATCGCCGGGAAGGTCTGCAGGATCCAGATCCCGCCCAGCAGCTGGAAGTTCAGCGCCAGCGTCTTGTCCAGCAGGAGCACGAACACCAGCGCACCCAGCTTCACCAGCAACGACGCGATCTTGGAGACCTTCGCCTCCTGGGCCGGGGTCGCGTCAGGCTTGAGGAAGTCGCGGTAGATGTTGCGGGTGAACAGGTTCGCCGCCGCGATCGACATGATCGCCGCCGGCACCAGCGCGCCGACCGCGATCGCCGCGAACGCGATCCCGGCGAACCAGGACGGGAACTCCTGGTCGAACAGCCGCGGGATGGCCAGCTGCGGGTTCGGGATCCCGTCCAGGCCGGTCACGTTCACGTTCGCCTTGATCGCCATGAAGCCGAGCAGGGCGAGCAGACCGAGCAGCAGCGAGTACGCGGGCAGGATCGCCGCGTTGCGCCGTACCACGTTGCGGCTCTTGGTCGACAGCACCGCGGTCACCGAGTGCGGGTACATGAACAGCGCCATCGCCGAACCGAGCGCCAGCGTCCAGTACGCCGAGTAACCCGACTCACCGGGGACGAACGCGCCGACCGGCCTGCCGGTGTTCGGGTTCGTCGCGGTGAGCTTGGCCTCGGCCGCGTCGAAGATCGAGCCCCAGCCACCCAGCACGCTCGGCAGGTAGAAGATCGCGACGGCGATCACCAGGTAGATCAGGCCGTCCTTCACGAACGCGATCATCGCCGGCGCGCGCAGGCCGGAGGAGTAGGTGTACGCCGCCAGCACGGCGAACGCGATCAGCAGCGGCAGGTCCTTGGCCAGCAGGTTGTCGCCGCCGAGGCCCATCGTCTCGAACACGGCCTGCATACCGACCAGCTGCAAGGCGATGTAGGGCATCGTGGCCAGGATGCCGGTCAACGCGATCGCCAGCGACAGCGACTTGCTGCCGTAGCGGCCGCCGACGAAGTCCGCCGGGGTCACGTACCCGTTGCGGTGCGACACCGACCACAGCCGGGACATGAAGATGAAGATGATCGGATAGACCACGATCGTGTACGGCACCGCGAAGAAGCCGCTGATCGCGCCGGTGGCGTACATCGCGGCCGGTACGGCGATGAACGTGTACGCCGTGTACAGGTCGCCGCCGAGCAGGAACCAGGTGATGAAGGTACCGAACCCGCGGCCGCCCAGGCCCCATTCGTCCAGGTTGTCCAGCGTTCCGGTACTGCGCCAGCGGGCCGCCATGAAACCCATCGCGGTGACGGCGCCGAAGATCAGGACGACGATCGTCAGTTGCACCCAGTCGACAGTGTGGTTCACCGGTCGGCCTCCTTCGCGGGGCCGGCCTTGTCGGGGTCATCGAGCCCTTGTGCGGCCCGGCGCTTGCGCTCCTCGGTGATCACCAGCTTGTAGCAGATGCTGACCAGGATTGCGGAGAGGAAGACCCACAGGAACTGGTACCAGTAGAAGAACGGGAAGCCCCACAGCCTCGGCTCGTCCTTGGCATAGGTGGAGACCAGGAGCGGTACGACGACCGCGATCGCCAGCAGGACGCCGGAGATCCAGTACGCGGGTTTGACCGCGGACAATCGGGACACTGCAAACCTCCTCGGGACACAGGCGCAACGGAGCACGCTACCGTCCGTCCGGACGAGCGACCAGACCTTCGAGGACGGTTGTGCCGGTGCAGAACCTAGGACTGCGTGGAGGCCGGGCGGTAGATGTAGGGCTGGGAGGCCTGCACGGCTTCGGTGAGCATCAGCAGCATGTCGGCCCGGGCCTCGATCGGGCGGCCGAACAACTCGTCGTCACCGGGGATCGGGAAGCCCTTCACGCCGATCGCCAACTGGCTCAGCAGGACGTGCAGCACGCCGCGCGCGTTGTAGACCGGAGGGGTCGGCCACTCCGGCAGCGTCTCGTGCATCAGCGGCTGCTGGGCCGCGGTCGCCGCGATCGGCTTCAGCCAGCGCTCCAGCTCGTCACTGGTCAGCATGTTCCGGTGCAGGATCGTCATCACCGCGTGGGCGACCCGGTCGTGCTCCTCGTGCACCCAGCGGTACTGCGTGTCCTTCACGATCCGGTCGGCCAGTACGTCGAGCAGCGCCCGGAGCACCCCGGCGTCGCAGTGCCGCGACCGGGCCAGCGCACCGATCGCGTCCGCGCCGTGGGCCACGGCATGTGCCCAGCCGCACTCCGGCACGTACCCGCGCAGGTCGCGCTCCCGCAGCAGCCACGTGGCGAGCCGGTCGCCCCAGCGCATCACCACCTCGTCGTGCACCAGGAACTCGGCGTTGTCGCGGTGGATCACCTCCGCCAGCGTGAGCGCGGTGAAGGACCGGCGGAAGACGGTGTCGGTGCCGTCCTCGCCCAGTCCGTAGGAAAGCCCGGCGCAGAGGCCGTCACCGAAGCCCGGCAGCAGGTCGTCGTACACCCCGCGCTCCAGCCAGGTCGCGAGGGTCGGGTACGCCAGCGCGTCACGGATCTGCGGGTTGGTGCTGGCGAGGCCCCGGACGAGTTCTTCGGTGAGGTCGGTCAGCGCACGGTCGCGCGGTACCGCGTAGTCCGCGGCCATCACGTCCTGCCAGTACGTCGACTCCACCCGAGCATCCTTTCATCTGAACCTGATCAATCAACACCTGTCTACACCCATCTGTCGAGTGGACCACCGCAGGTTCTGGTACAGGCCGTCGGTAGCATCAAAACGTGCCGTCTCTGACCGACGTGGCCCGTAACCACACCACTCTGGACCAGGCCGACCTGGACCGCCTGCACCTGCTCGTCTCCGACTGGCAGATGCTGGCCGACCTGTCCTTCGCCGATCTGGTCCTCTGGCTGCCGGACACCGACGGCCTCGGGTTCTGGGCCGGGGCGCAGATGCGGCCGACGACCGGTCCGACGGCGTACCTGGACGACATCGTCGGCAGCTTCATCCCGCGCGGCCGCCGGCACCTGCTGGACCAGGCGTACGACGGCGGCCGGATCTGCCGCGAAGGCGACCCGGAGTGGCGCGACGACGTCCCGGTCCGGGTCGAGACGATCCCGGTACGACGCGGCACCCGGGTGATCGCGGTGATCGCGAGGAACACCAACCTGCTCGGCGTCCGGACCCCGTCCCGGCTGGAGATCGCCTACCTGCAAAGCGCCACCGACCTGGCCCGGATGATCACCGACGGTGTCTTCCCGTACGGCGGGGAACGCCTGCTGTCCACCACGCCACGCGTCGGCGACGGCTGCATCCGGGTCGATCGGCACGGGATGGTGACGTTCGCGAGCCCGAACGCGTTGTCGGCGTACCGGCGGATGGGGCTGGTCACCGACCTGGTCGGCAGCCGGCTGAAGGACATCACCGGTGAACTGCTGCACAGCGGGCACAAGGTCGACGACGTGCTGGCGTCGGTACTGACCGGGCGCGCGGCCAAGGAACTCGAGATCGAGAATCCCGAGGCGACGCTGTTCCTGCGGGCGATCCCGTTGCGCGCCGAGGGCCAGCACGTGGGGGCACTGATCCTGCTGCGCGACGTCACGGAGTTGCGCAGCCGGGAGCGGGAGCTGGTCACCAAAGAGGCGACCATCCGGGAGATCCATCATCGCGTCAAGAACAACTTGCAGACGGTCGCGGCGTTACTGCGGATGCAGGGCCGGCGGATCACCGTGCCGGAGGCCCAGGCCGCACTGGCCGAGGCGGTCCGCCGGGTCGGCTCGATCGCGATCGTGCACGAGACCCTGTCGGAGTCGTTCGACGAGCACGTGGACTTCGACGACGTCGCGGACCGGGTCGGGGCGATGGTCGCGGACGTGTCCACGGTCGCCACCGCGGTCGAGACCAAGCGCTCGGGCAGTTTCGGCGTCCTGGACTCCGAGATCGCGACGCCACTGGCGATGGTGCTGACGGAGCTGATGCAGAACTCGGTGGAGCACGCCTTCCGGTCCCGGGACGGGGGAGCGGCCACCGGAACGATCGAGCTCGCTGCCGAGCGGTCGGTCGGCCGGCTCCATGTCACCGTCGTCGACGACGGGCAGGGTCTGCCGGCCGGCTTCGACTCGGAACTGTCCGGCAATCTCGGCCTGTCCATCGTCCGCACGCTCGTCATCGGTGAGCTGGACGGAACGCTGGAGTTCGGTCCCCGCCACGACGGCAGGCCCGGCACGCAGGTCACCCTCGACATCCCGGTGAAGGACTGACACGTTGCGTCCGGGGAACTGTGGTTCAGGGCCCACACTTCTCCGGACGCACTGTGTTTCCCGGGAAAACGAAAGGCCCCGCGGGTTCATCCGCGGGGCCCGGATCACTGCTCAGGCGGTGCGGATGCGCGCGCGGGCATTGCGGCGCTTGAGGGCGCGGCGCTCGTCCTCGCTCAGGCCGCCCCAGACTCCGTGATCCTGGCCGGCTTCGAGAGCCCAGGCGAGGCACTGCTCACGCACGTCGCAGCGACGGCACACCTGCTTGGCCTCCTCGATCTGCATGATCGCGGGCCCGGTGTTGCCGATGGGGAAGAACAGTTCCGGGTCCTCATCGAGGCAAACGGCCCGGTGGCGCCAATCCATGGCGAATCCCATCTCTCTCAGTAGTGGTCGTACGCTGTCGGGTAGGTCTGTGCCCAATCAGCGGTGCTGTACTCGTGATGCTTCTCGCACGGGGGTTGGAGGTGCGAGCTGCCCATCTAAGAGCGGTGTTGTGAACGTTTTCACGAACGACACCATGTTCCCAATCTCAGCGGAGTGAAACAAGGGTTCTGGAGTTGTCGATCAGATCACAACACTTCCTTAACACTACGAACCGGTGCGCGGCGGAGCGCCTCGTCCGTTTACCGGACAAAGGTTCGTCCCCGCGATCACCCGTTCACTGCAGGTAACCGATCGGAACGCCTTTTGGTTACGCACGACCTCGATCCCTGTGGGGCTGGGGTTCGGCGTGACCAGTGGGCTCGCAGGAAGAGCAGGTCGTCTTCCCGTGCGCCCGAAGTACACCCGGCATGGGGCATTAAGCTGGCGAAGTGCCGACCGACTCCCCAGTTGCCGCCGTACCGAGACCGCTCAAGCTAGCCGCGGCCGTGGTGGCTGCGGAAGGCCTTGTGCTCGTCGTTCTCGGAATTGCCGAAGCATTAACGATCCAAGGCTCCCGGCTGGTCCTCGGGCTGACCACCACCGTGTTCTTCCTGCTGTACGGCGGGGGCCTGATGGTCGTCGCCCGCGGCCTGTCCCGCGCGTCGACGTGGAGCCGCGGGCCGGCCGTGTTCGCGCAGCTGATCCAGATCCTGGTCGCCTACAGCTTCTGGGGTGGCTCCACCAAGCCGGTCGCGGTCGCGCTCGCGCTGGCGGCCGCCGGCGTACTGATCGGCATCTTCCAGCGGGCGTCCACCGAGGCCCTCGCGGACGACCCGACCAAGGACCGCCCGGTCCTTTAGCTACTCCTTGAGCAGGCCGGCCCGCAGTTCGGTGAGGGTGCGGGCCAGCAGGCGGGAGACGTGCATCTGGGAGATGCCGATCTCCTCCGCGATCTGGGACTGGGTCATCCCGCGGAAGAACCGCAGCGTCAGGATCCGCTTCTCCCGGGTGTCGAGCTGCGCCAGCAGCGGTTTCAGGGACTCCCGGTACTCCACGCTCTCCAGCGCCTCGTCCTCGCCGCCGAGGCCGTCCAGGACCGTCGTGGCGTCCGCCTCGTTCTGGTCCGGCGCGTCCAGGGACAGCGTGTTGTAGGCGTTGGCGGACTCCAGGCCCTCGATCACCAGATCCGGCGACAGCCCGAGCCGCTCGGACAGCTCGGCGACGGTCGGCGCCCTACCGAGCTCCTGGGTCAGCTCGGCGGTCGCCGAAGTCAGCGACAACCGCAGCTCCTGCAGCCGCCGGGGCACCCGGATCGCCCAGCCCTTGTCCCGGAAGTACCGCTTGATCTCGCCCAGGATCGTCGGGGTCGCGTACGTCGAGAACTCGACGCCGCGATCGGAGTCGAACCGGTCGATCGCCTTGATCAGGCCGATGGTCGCGACCTGGACGAGGTCGTCGTACGGCTCGCCACGGTTGCGGAACCGGCGGGCCAGGTGCTCCACCAGCGGCATGTGCAGCGCGACCAGGCCGTCCCGGGCAACGACGTACGCCGGGTCGCCCTGGCCCGCGGCCGCCATCGCCCGGAACAGCTCGGCCGTCCGGGTACGCAGATCGGGGGAGTCCTGGGACTCGCCCAGGACGCGGTCCTCGGTCACGCCTTCGCCTCGCCGGCGCTCGGCTGCGGCGTCACCGGCAACAGTGCTCTACCCATTGTTCGCTCGCTACGCTCGCTCACAGGCTCTCCGTGGCGGTGGCGGTTGCCGTCACGGTGATGGTGAGCCGGCCGTCGATCGTCTCCGCGGCCGCGGACTCGACCAGCGCGGTCAGCACGGTCCAGCCGAACGAGGAGGTGTCCGGCCGCCAACCGTTCGGCACCAGGGCACTGGTCCGCACGGTCAGCTGCGGCGGGTCGATCTCGAACACGCACTCCAGCACGCCGTCCGAGGCCTGCGGCAGCAGCAGCGAGCACGCCTCGTCGACGGCGATCCGCAGGTCGTCGATCGCGTCCACGGTGAAGTCGTTGCGGGCCGCCAGGTTACCGACCACCGACCGCGGTACGGCGATGTACGCACTGTCCGCCGGAATACTCAGCCGGACCTCGGCGGATCGTCCCCTGCTGCCCACACTGCCTCCCTCGTATCGGGTGGGTGATCGCCCACCACGCCGTACATCTTCCACGCTGGAAGCCCGCAATGCACGGCGAAGGCCCGGTCCTGTGGACAAGACCGGGCCTTCGTGCCACGAACCTCAGCCGGCCGGTTCCACGTGGGTCGGGTCGAGGACCCGGCGGAGGAAAGTCCGGGTGCGTTCCTCGGTCGGGTTCCCGATCACGTCGGACGGCGCGCCCTGCTCGACGATGACGCCGCCGTCCATGAAGACGACCCGGTCGGCGACCTCCCGGGCGAAGGCCATCTCGTGGGTGACGACGAGCATCGTCATACCGTCCAGGGCGAGCTTGCGCATGACCGTGAGCACCTCGCCGACCAGTTCCGGATCGAGCGCCGAGGTCGGTTCGTCGAAGAGCATCAGCGCCGGGTCCATCGACAGTGCACGGGCGATCGCGACACGTTGCTGCTGACCGCCGGACAGCTGGGCCGGATACGCGGTGACCTTTTCGGTCAGGCCGACCCGTTCCAGGTTGGCCCGGGCGATCCGCTCGGCCTCGGCCGCACTGCGTTTCAGCACGGTGCGCTGGGCGATCGTGCAGTTGGCCAGCGCGGTCAGGTGCGGGAACAGGTTGAACTGCTGGAACACCATCCCGATCTGCTGCCGGGCCGCGTCCAGATGACAGTCCGGGTCGGTGATGTCCTCGCCCCGGACGATCACCTGCCCTCGCTGCGGCCGCTCGAGCAGGTTGACGCAGCGCAGCAGCGTCGACTTGCCCGAGCCGGACGGGCCGATCACGCAGACCACTTCGCCCTGTTCGACGGTGAAGTCGATCCCGCGCAGGACGTGGTTGCTGCCGAAGGACTTGTGCAGGTTCTTGATCTCGACCAGAGCCATCAGCGCCCCCTCGCCCCTCTCGCTTCGAGCCGGCGGACCAGGATGCCCAGCGGCAAGGTGATGACCAGGTAGCAGAAGCCCGCGGTGACCAGCGGGGTCAGGTTGGAGTAGGTGTTGGCCAGGTCCCGGCCGAACCCGGTCAGCTCGTACCCTTGCGCGCTGACACCGATGATGAAGACCAGCGAGGAGTCCTTGACCAGCAGGATCAGGTCGTTCGTCAGCGGCGGCAGCACGATCCGGAACGCCTGCGGCAGCACGATCTTGCGGGTGGCCAGGCCGGGCGGCATGCCGAGCGAACGGGCCGCCTCGACCTGTCCCCTCGGGACGGCCTGGATACCGGCCCGGATCACCTCGGCCATGTACGCCGAGGCGACGATGCCCAGCGCCAGCCACACCACGCCGTACGGGTCCCAGGGGATCGTCATGCCCTCGAAGGCCAGCGGCAGCAGGCTGAACGCGATGAACACCACGATCGCCGGCAGGCCGCGGAAGAACTCGATGTACGCGGTCGAGATCCACCGGTACGGACCTACGCTGCTCAGCCGCATCAGCGCGAGGATGGTGCCGCCGACCAGGCCGATCACGAAGGCGCCGGCGGTGTACTCGATCGTCTTGATCAAGGCCTGCAGCAGGCCGTCCTGGAACGCCGCCCGGATGAACTCGGGCTCGAAGAAGACGCTGCCGATCTGGCGCCAGTCCGCGCTGACCGCGGCGACCACGAGCAGGACGACGAGGATCGCGTACTGGATCCAGCGGGAGCGCTGAGCCCGCTGCCGCGGGCTCAGCCCTTTCCGCTCAACGGTGGCGGTGTCGGTCGGTGCGCTCACTTCTTCGGCTCAACCCCGAACCACTTCTTGTAGATCTCGTTGTAGGTGCCGTCCGACTTGGCCTTGGTCAGCACCTCGTTGAACTTGGCGACCAGCTTCGGTCCGCTGCCGTCCTTGAGCGCGCCGAAGCCGTACTGCTCACCGGTGTCGAACTCGGCGACCACGGCCATGTCCGGGTTCGCCTTGACGAAGTCGTAGAGCACGCCGTTGTCGTTGATCGCGGCATCCACCCGGCCGGACTTGACGTTGTTCGTCTGGATCGCCAGGTCGTTGAACGGGATCACCGTGTAGCCGTACTGCTTCGCGTTGTCGTCGGCGTACTTCTTGCCGGTGGTGTCGGCCTGGGCGCCGATCTTCTTGCCGCGCAGGTCCGCCAGGCCCTTGATGCCGGAGTCCTTCTTGACCATCAGCACCTGGGTGGCGTCCATGTACGGGTCGGTGATGCTGATCGCGGCCTGCCGCTCGGGCGTGATCGTCATCGCGCCCATGCCCATGTCGCACTTCTTCGCCTTGAAGGCGGCGCCGGAGGTGACCTGGGCCCACTCGATGTTGACGACCTCCTGCTTCAGGCCGAGGTCCTTGGCGAGCAGGTCGAGGAGATCAACGTCGAAACCGACCACCTCGGTGCCTTCCTTGTACTGGAACGGCTTGTACGGCAGGTGGGTGCAGACCATCAGGTTGCCGGGCTTCACCAGGGTGATGCCGGCCGCCGCGGCCTTGTCCTCGGTTCCACCGCCGGCGCCCGGCGTCTCCTCGCTGCCGCAGGCTGCGAGGGTGAGCGCGAGCACTGCGGCCGCGACGACGGTGACCCGGGTCCGGCGCTGGCCGCGACTCTTGCGGAGGGTGGAGACGATGTTCATCGCTGATACTCCTCGACACTGGAACTGGTACGCCGGTCCGGACGCTACCGGGCCGGATGCTGCATCCTGACACAGCAACCAGCCGCGTATCGGCTGCTGACTGCTGCCGAGACCTCATCGTCACCCTGTTGCGGCTCCGACGCAGCCCCAGGGCCGCTGTGGGGACCCTCACAGACCAGACCAGTGCGGTGTGTGGTTTACTCGGTGCGACGGGTGACCCCCTGGCCGCGCGTGGTTCGACGCACCCACTGATCGAACCGCCCACTTACTGTAACCGACTGCCTGCTCGCTGTTTCACCGAAGGGTCCTCGCATGGTCGCCCAGCCCCATCCGTCCGTTTCCGCCGGCATCCCCGCGTCCGATCGGTACGCCGGCGACGCCGTCTTCGAGCTGCACCGCGGCGGCAAGATCGAGGTGACGTCCTCGGTCCACGTCCGTGACGCCGCCGACCTGTCCAAGGCCTACACGCCGGGGGTGGCCCGGGTCTGTACGGCGATCGCCGAGGACCCGTCCCTGGTACGGCGCTACACCTGGAAGTCCAACGTGGTCGCGGTCGTCACCGACGGGACCGCCGTCCTCGGTCTGGGTGACATCGGCCCGGCCGCGTCGCTGCCGGTGATGGAGGGCAAAGCCCTGCTGTTCAAGGAGTTCGGCGGCGTCGACTCGGTGCCGATCGCGCTCGACTGTACCGACGTGGACGAGTTCGTCGAGACCGTCGTCCGGCTGGCTCCGACGTTCGGCGGCATCAACCTCGAGGACATCTCGGCGCCGCGGTGCTTCGAGATCGAGCGGCGGCTGAAGGAGCGGCTGGACATCCCGGTGTTCCACGACGACCAGCACGGCACCGCGGTCGTCGTCCTGGCCGCGCTGCGGAACGCCCTGCGGGTGACCGGGAAGTCCATCGAGGACGTCCGGGTGGTGATCTCCGGGGCCGGTGCGGCCGGGGTCGCCTGTGCCCGGATCCTTTTGCAGGCAGGCGTCGGCGACCTGGCCGTTGTCGACAGCAAGGGTGTGCTGCACGAGGACCGCGCCGACCTGAACCCGGTGAAGCTGTCGCTGGCCCGGGACACCAACGCCGGCGGGCGGTCCGGCCGGCTGGTGGACGCGCTGGACGGCGCGGACGTGTTCCTCGGGGTGTCCGGCGGCACGGTGCCCGAGGAGGCGATCGCCCGGATGGCCGGCGGGTCGATGATCTTCGCGCTGGCGAACCCGAACCCGGAGGTGCACCCGGACATCGCCCACCGGCACGCCGCCATGGTCGCGACCGGCCGGTCCGACTTCCCGAACCAGATCAACAACGTGCTCGCGTTCCCCGGCATCTTCCGCGGCGCCTTCGACGCGAACGCGTCCCGCATCACCGAAGGCATGAAGCTGGCCGCCGCCGCGGCCCTGGCCGACCTGATCACCGAGGACGACCTGCGCCCGGACTACATCATCCCGTCGCCCTTCGACCCGCGCGTCGCCCCCGCCGTCGCCACCGCGGTCGCAGCGGCCGCCGAGGCCGACGGCGTCGCCCGCGCCTGATCCTCGAGACGCTGCTGATCGTCGAGGAAGGTCCGGATCAACCCGATCCACTCCCGCGGTGCCTCGACGAACGGGAGGTGTCCCGCGCTGAGCTCGGCGTACTGCGCCTGCTTGATGCCCTGGGCAACCTCCCGGTGGTGGTACGGCGTGACGAGGTTGTCCTGCGTGGTCGAGATGACCAGCGTGGGTACGGCGATCCGCGCCAGGTCCGGGCGTACGTCGACGGTCTCGATGAGGTCGAGGTGGTCCGGCGTACCGGGTGGCACCGTCTGTGCGGCGACGGCGAGCGAGCCGGCCAGGTCGGTCTCGCCGACGCGGTCGAGGGCCGGCGTACCGACGCCGATCAGGTGGACGAAGGCGGCCAGCTGATCCGGGCTGCCCAGGAGTTCCCGCCACAGCCTGACGAGCAGGGTGAGCCGCGGGTTGGGTCTGGCGAACGGTGCGGTGAGGACGAGAGCGCTGACCCGGTCGGAATGCCGGATCGCCGCCCGGATCGCCAACGCCGTACCGAGCGAATAGCCGACGATCGCGAAGCGGTCGTGGCCGTCGGCGGCGGCGACGAGTTCGTCGGCGAGTCCGTCGAGGGTGAGCGGCTCGGGGCGCCGGGGTGATCCGCCGGTGCCGGGAAGGTCCAGGCCGATGACGGTGTGGTCGACGGAGAGGTCCTCGATCAGCGCCGCGTAGTTGGCCTGGATACCGCCGCTGGCACCGTGGGCGAGCAGAACTGTGGTCATGTGCCGGAGGCTAAACTCCGACATTGATGTCAGAGTCAAGTCGCCGAGGTGGTGGTTTGGTGCGGATGCGGGAGATGGTGGCCCGGACCGGGGTGAGTGAGCGGTTGCTGCGCTACTACGAGGACCAGGGGCTGCTGCGGCCGGAGCGGTTGCCGAGTGGGTATCGCGAGTACGCCGAGAGCGATGTCGACCTGGTGAGGCGGATCCGGACGTTGCTGGCGGCCGGGTTGTCGACGTCGACGATCGCCCAGGTCCTGCCGTGTGTGACGGAGAAGCTGGAGCCGACCTGCCCGGTGCTGATCGAGCAACTGCAGCAGGAACGGGACCGGATCACCGCGTCCATCAAGGCGCTCGAGGAGTCCCGGTCCCTGCTGGACGGCGTACTGGCCACACCGATGGTGAATTCGGTAACTGACGGCCGCTGAACCACCGCCTAGGGTGGTACGCATGCTTGCTGCCTATGCCGCCAAGTTCGACGCCGACGACCCGATCGCCGCACTGGAGGTGGGGGAGCGCCCCGAGCCGACAGTGCCCGAGGGCTGGGTGACGATCGACGTACGGGCGACCGCTCTCAACCACCACGACCTGTGGTCGCTGAAGGGCGTCGGACTGGCCGAGCAGAACCTGCCGATGATCCTCGGCTGCGACGCGGCCGGTGTCGACGCCGACGGCAACGAGGTCGTCGTGCACGCGGTGATCTCCGACCCGGGCTGGAAGGGTGACGAGACACTCGACCCGAAGCGGTCGCTGCTGAGCGAGCGCTACCAGGGCACGCTGGCCGAGAAGGTCGCCGTACCGGCGCACAACGTCGTACCGAAACCGGCCGGGCTGAGTTTCGAGCAGGCGGCGTGCCTGCCGACCGCGTGGCTGACGGCGTACCGGATGCTGTTCACGCAGTCGGGTCTGAAGCCCGGTGACACCGTGCTGGTGCAGGGCGCCGGCGGTGGGGTGGCGACCGCGTTGATCACACTGGCGCGGGCCGCCGGGATCCGGGTCTGGGCGACGAGCCGGGACGAGGGAAAGCGGGCGAAGGCGCTGGAGATCGGCGCGCACGACGTGTTCGAGTCCGGCGCCCGGCTGCCGGAGCGGGTCGACGCGGTGATGGAGACGGTCGGCCAGGCGACCTGGTCGCACTCGCTGAAGTCGCTGAAGCCGGGCGGCACCGTGGTGATCTCCGGTGCGACCAGCGGCCAGGCGCCGAAGTCGGCCGAGCTGAACCGGATCTTCTTCCTCCAGTTGCGGGTGCAGGGCTCCACCATGGGCACCCGGACCGAGCTGGCCGAGCTCGTCCGGTTCATGGCGAATGCCGGCATCTCACCGCACATCGACTCGGTGCTGCCGCTGGCCGACGCCCGCAAGGGCTTCGCCAAGATGAACGAGGGCGACGTCTTCGGCAAGATCGTCTTTACTGTCTGAGTGCGACCCGAGATTCGCCGCGCCACGGTCGACGATGCCGAGGCCGCGGCCTGGTGCCACCTACTGTGCTGGCGGGAGGCGTACGACGGCCTGGTGGAACCTGCCGTACTGGCCGAGCGGACCGACGACTCCGACCGCCGGATCGAGCGATGGATCAGTGCGCTGGCCGAGGGTGAGGTCCGGTGGCTGGCGATCAACCCCGATCCGGACGCCGGTGTCCGGGACCGGGTGATCGGCTTCTCGGCGGCCGGCCCGGCCCGTGACGACGACGCGCCGACACCGCTCGAGCTCTTCGCCATCTACACCCGGAAGGCCTGGTGGAGCACCGGTCTCGGCACCCGCCTGATGGAGGTTGCCATCGGCAAGGAGCCGGCCAGCCTGTGGGTGCTGGAGGACAACGAGCGGGCGCGGGCGTTCTACCGGCGGCACGGCTTCGTCGAGGACGGTACCCGGGTCGAGGAACCCTACTTCGGCGTGCCCGAGATCCGCATGGTCCGCCGCTGACGGTGTCACCGGCACTGCTGTGCCGGGTGCCGTTTCACGCCCGAAACACGGGCGTCGCACCAGGGCAACGAGGCTGGCTCAGTCTGTTCCTACCCGCAGGAAAGTTTCGATCCGCCCGATCGATGAGGAGCAGGAGTGCCCATGAGGCCGACCTTGACGGTGATCGCCGACCCCGCCGACCGCTGGATGACGAAGGCAGCCTGTGTCGGCCAGGCACCGGCGTACGACGAGACCGCCACCCAGTGGGAGCAGCGCCGGGCGCAGGCCGTGTGCCTGACGTCCTGCCCGGTGCTCGAGGAATGCCGCGAGTGGGCCCGGCGGACCAAGTTCACCGGCACCGCGGCCGGCGAGAAGTTCCTGTACGGCCGCCGGCGCGGCCGCCCGGGACCGCAGGAGCGCCGCCGCCCGGCGGCCACGATCGTCGAGGAACAGCAGGCCAGCTGAGACTCAGACTCCGACGAGCTCGTCGACGCGCTCCGCGTCGGCGAGCTTTTCCGTGCGCCGGAACGGCGAGGTGATCGTCGGCACCAGATACCGCCGGTTGTGGACCATCGCGGCCACCGCGAGCACGGCGTAGATCCCGCACAACACGTACCGGCCGGTCTGACCGGGTACGGCGAACTGGACCGCGAACAAGCCGAGCAACGTCCAGGCCGCCCACCGCGGGAACCGAAGGCTCAGCAGGACGGCCAGACCCAGCAGCGTCTGGGTGGCGGTGAGCAGGAACTCCTCGACCTGCCGCGCGTCCAGGTGAAGCGCCGCCGGGCCGTCGCCGAGCAGGTAGGCGACCGGCAGGCTGCCGATCAGCAGGGTCCACTGGTTCACCTTGGCCGAGATCAGCAGGCCCAGTGCGGCCGCGCCCTTGCCCCGCCAGGCGAACAGCAGCGCCACGATGAACTCCGGTGCCTCCGACGCCAGCGGAGCCAGCCACTGCACCAGCAGGAACTGGTCGATCCCGAGCGCCTGCCCGCCGTCGACCAGCGAGTTCGCGAATGGCTCGGCCGATGCCAGGATCACGCCGGCCGCCAGGACGAACATCGAGATCACCGAGATCCGCCGCTGCACCGTCGGCAGTGCGCCGATCGACGCGGCGGGCCCGATCAGGTCCGGTTCGTCGTCGTGCTCCGAGACGGCCGCGCGGTAGAGGTAGTAGGCGAAGAACGCGAGCAGCAGGATGCCGAGCGCCAGGTGGATCTGGCCGGTCACCGGGATGACGAACGCGACCACCGCGGCGACGGCGAGGAAACCGAGTTCGCGACGGTACCCCGAGTCGAGCACCAGCGCCTTGATCGTCCGGCCGCTGCGGCGCGAGGCGACGTACAGGCTGATCAGCACGACGCTGGACCAGCCCAGGCCGAGGAGCAGCCGGTTCGACCCGGTCATGTTGGCGGCGGCGTACTGCACGTACTCCGGATTGGTGCCGGCCGTGTGCGCGAAGTACAGGTCCACCGCGTACTCCGGGAGGACCGCGATCACCGCCAGCACCGCGATCGCCAGGCCGCCCGCGATGTCCACCTCCGCCGCTTCCGCCGCCCAGGCCAGCACGAAGGACGCGGCGACCACGGCGAGGCCGAAGATCAGCATCGACAGCAGGGCCGGCGGGTGGGTGCCGGTCAGGCGGAGGGCGACCGCGGGGATCGCCACCGCAAGCAGGACCAGCACCGGGCGGAGAGCTCGAAGCATGCCTCCAGGCTGCCATCGTTTTAATACTTTCGCAATTGCGAAAGTGTGAGACCGTCGTCACCCCGGCCTGGCGTGCTGCCGCCTGGCCGGTTCAGCGGTCACAATGACTGCGCGATGACGACACCGATCCCCGAACCGACGAAGGCCCAGCTGGAATCCGCCGCCGGCACCTTCGCGATGTTGTCCGCCCCGGTGCGGCTGCATCTGGTCTCCCTGGCGGCTCAGGGCGAGTACGACGTCGGCACGCTCGCGGAGCGCGCGGGCGTCAGCATCGCCACCGCCAGCCAGCACCTCGGTAAGCTCCGGCTGGCCGGCATCATCACCGCCCGGCGTGAGGGCCGGCGGCACATCTACACCGTCGACGACCCGCACGTGCTCAACCTGGTCGACCAGATCTTCGAGCACATCGCCCCCGACGGCTCGCTGGCCCCCGACCCACCCCGCCGGCCGCGGCCCCCGCACACGGAATGACGATCTGAAGACTGTCTGAAGCGGGCGTCAAGGCTGACTGAAGTCTCCCCGGCACCATCGAGTCCAGACCCGTCCACACCGGACGGAACGGACGTGGGGGAACCAGATGAACAACGCACGGATCGCCGGAATCGCCGTAGCCGTCGGGCTGATCGGGGCAGGCAGCGTCGCGTACGCCGCCATCCCGGGCCCGAACGGGGTGATCCACGGCTGCTACAGCAAAGGCGGACTGCTGCAGGACAAGGGCGCGCTCCGGGTGGTCGAGGAGGGCGAGCGCTGTCGGTCGAACGAACTGGCGGTCACCTGGAGCCATACCGGACCGCAAGGCCCGGCAGGACCCGTCGGGCCCACCGGTGCCACGGGGGCGACCGGTGAGGAAGGCCCGAAGGGGGACACCGGCGCGACCGGCGAGAGGGGGCCAGCTGGACCGGCCGGGCCTGCTGGACCTGCTGGACCGCAGGGGCCCCGCGGGCTTCAGTGACGCCTACATCGGGCGCGCCAACCCGGTGAAGCTGCTCAACTTCGCCCAGACGCCGGTCGCCTCGGTGTCGCTGCCCGCCGGCGTCTACGCGCTGTTCGGCAAGGCGGAGCTGCAGAACGACGACGGCGACAACCAGAGCGCGAGCTGCTCACTGAGCACCGGCGATCAGACCGGCGTCCGCCTGGGCTGGTCGATCACGTCCCGCCGGATCCCGGTCAGCGTCCAGGATCTGCTGACCCTGAACGCGCCGGGGACGGCGACGCTGTACTGCTCCACCTACAACGGGGCGGCTGTGTCCGGGAAGATCACCGCGCTGAAGGTCGGCGCCATCCACGGCTGATCAGCCGAGCACGTGACGAAGGTAGCGAGCCGGCGCGTCGAGATAGGCGCGCCAGTTCGCCACCAGCTCCAGTTCGTCCCACGCAGTACGCCGGATGCCCCACTCGCCGACCTCGAGAATCGTCGCGCCGGGCAGAGCCGCGATGACGGGGGAGTGGGTCGCGCACAGCACCTGCGAGCCCGACTCGGCCAGCTGGTTGAGTACGCCGACCACGGCCAGGCTGCTGGAGAACGACAAGGCCGACTCGGGCTCGTCCAGGCAGTAGAAACCGCGGCGGTCGAAGCGGTTCTGGATCAGTGTCAGGAAGCCCTCGCCGTGACTCATCTCGTGGAACACCGGCTCGTCCCGGGCTCCTGGGTTCTGCTCCAGGTACGTGTAGAAGCCGTGCATCGTCTCGGCGCGCAGGAAGAATCCCGAGCGCTCGGCGCCGACGCCGCGGGTCAGCACGAGTTCGTCCGCCAGCGGTGACTCGGTGGCCCGCGTGGTCAGCCGGGGTCCAGGTCGAGGCCGTCGGTGAGGATCTGCCGGACCGCCGGGATGGTGTGCGGCCAGCGCCCGGACGGACGAATGCCCTCCGCGGCGGCAACCCGTCGGACGGGGTGGTCGGCGAAGGGCATTCGCTCAGGCTAGAGGACGGTGAGGTTACTCGTCCTCGTCGTCGAGGCGGGCCAGCCAGGTGGCGAAGCGCTCGATCGGGGTCTCGAACTCGGGGTTCAGGTCGACGAACTCGCGCAGCCGCTCGGCCAGCCAGGCCAGCGTGACGTCCTCCTCGCCACGCCGGCCCTCGAGTTCCTCGATCCCTCGGTCGGTGAAGTACACGTCAGCTGAACGCCTGCTTCAGCAGCGTGGCCTGCTCGGCCTGGTGCACCCCCATCGAGCCGACCGACGGCGCCGACATGGCCGGGCGGGAGACCCGGAAGAACGGCTTGCCGCCGAGGTGCTCGGTCAGGTTCAGCGCCATGAACGGCCAAGGGCCCTGGTTCGCGGGCTCGTCCTGGACCCAGCGGATCTCGGTCGCGTTCGGGTACTTCGCCAGCTCGGCGACGATCTCCTCGGCGGGCAGCGGGTAGAGCTGCTCGACCCGGATGATCGCGGTGCTGAGCTTGTCCGGCTCCACCTTCCTGCGCTCGGCCAGCAGGTCGTACACGATCCGGCCCGACGCCAGGATGACCCGCTCGACACCGGCCGCGGCCTGCTCGGCCTCGGCGTCGCCGAGCACCGGCCGGAAGGCGCCGTGGGTCAGCTCCTCCGGCTGCGACACCGCCTCCTTGCGCCGCAGCAGCTGCTTCGGCGTGAAGACGATCATCGGGTTGTGCTCCTCGCCCAGCGTGTGCCGGCGGAGCAGGTGGAAGTACGACGCCGGCGTCGACGGCTGGGCCACCGTCATCGCGTTCTCGGCGCACAGCTGCAGGAACCGCTCGATCCGGGCCGAGGAGTGGTCCGGGCCCTGGCCCTCGTAGCCGTGCGGCAGCAGCAGCACGACACCGGACTTCTGGCCCCACTTCGCCTCACCGGACGAGACGTACTCGTCGATGATCGACTGGGCGCCGTTGACGAAGTCGCCGAACTGAGCCTCCCACAGCACCAGCGCGTCCGGCCGGGCCACGGAGTAGCCGTACTCGAAGCCGAGCGCGGCGTACTCGCTCAGCAGCGAGTCGTAGACGTGGAAGTTCGCCTGGTTCTCGTCCAGGTGCTGCAGCGGCACCCAGTCCTGGCCGTTGACCCGGTCGATGATCGCGGCGAACCGCTGCACGAACGTGCCCCGCCGGCTGTCCTGACCGGCGAGCCGGACCGGGCGCCCGGCCAGCAGCAGCGAGCCGAACGCGGTGATCTCCGCGCTGGCCCAGTCGATCGGGCCCTGGGTGATCGCGGTCGCCCGGCGCTGCAGCTGCGGCAGCACCTTCGGGTGCACGGTGAAGCCCTCCGGCAGCGTGGTGTACGCGTCGGCGATCTTCTTCAGCACCTCGGGCGTGGTCGCGGTGGCGTCCGGGCCTTCCGGCTTGTCCGGGTACTGCGGGACCGTCACGTACGGCGCCGGGGTGTCCGGCTGGCTCTTCGCCTCGCGGACCTCGGTGAAGACCCGCTCCAGCCGCTGCTGGAAGTCCCGCATCGCCTGCTCGGCCTCTTCGACCGTGATGTCGCCGCGGCCGATCAGGGCCTCGGTGTAGAGCTTGCGGACGGACCGCTTCTGCTCGATCAGGTCGTACATCAGCGGCTGGGTGAAGCTCGGGTCGTCACCCTCGTTGTGACCGCGGCGGCGGTAGCAGACCAGGTCGATGACGACGTCCTTGTTGAACGCCTGGCGGTACTCGAAGGCCAGGTCGGCGACCCGGACGCAGGCCTCGGGGTCGTCGCCGTTCACGTGAAAGATCGGCGCCTGCACCATCCGGGCCACGTCGGTGCAGTACATCGACGACCGGGACGAGGCCGGGGAGGTGGTGAAACCGACCTGGTTGTTGACGATCACGTGGATCGTGCCGCCGGTGCGGTAGCCGCGCAGCTGGGACAGGTTCAGCGTCTCCGCCACCACGCCCTGGCCGGCGAAGGCCGCGTCACCGTGCACCAGCACCGGCAGCACCGGGAACTCGGCGCCGCGGTCGAGGATGTCCTGCTTCGCCCGGACGATGCCCTCGAGCACCGGGTCGACGGTCTCCAGGTGGGACGGGTTCGCCGCCACCGACACCTTGATCCGGTCGCCGAACTCGGAGACGAACTCGCCCTCGGCGCCCAGGTGGTACTTGACGTCGCCGGAGCCTTGCACGGTCCGCGGGTCGATGTTGCCGTCGAACTCGCGGAAGATCTGGCCGTACGACTTGCCGACGATGTTGGCCAGCACGTTCAGCCGGCCGCGGTGCGCCATGCCGATGACGACCTCGTCCAGGCCGGCCCCGGCCGCCTCCTCGCACAGCTCGTCGAGCAGCGGGATGGTGGTCTCGCCGCCCTCCAGCGAGAACCGCTTCTGGCCGACGTACTTGGTCTGCAGGAAGGTCTCGAACGCCTCGGCCTCGTTCAGCTTGGCCAGGATCCGCAGCTGCTCCTCGCGCGGCGGCTTGGTGTGCGGCCGCTCGACCCGCTCCTGGATCCACTTGCGCTGCTCGGGGTCCTGGATGTGCATGTACTCGATACCGGTGGTCCGGCAGTACGAGTCGCGCAGGATGCCGAGGATCTCCCGCAGCTTCATGAACTTGCGGTCGGTGGCCTGGCCGAAGGACCCGGTGGCGAACTCGCGGTCCAGGTCCCACAGGGTCAGGCCGTGCGTGGCCACGTCCAGGTCGGGGTGGCTGCGCTGCTTGTACTCCAGCGGGTCGGTGTCGGCCATGATGTGGCCGCGCACCCGGTAGGCGTGGATCAGCTCGAGGATCCGGGCCTGCTTGCTGATGTCCTCCTCGTGGCTGTGCGGGAGGTCGGCGGCCCAGCGGATCGGCTCGTACGGGATCCGCAGCGACTGGAAGATCTCGTCGTAGAAGCCCTCCTCGCCGAGCAGCAGCTTGTGCAGCCGGCGCAGAAACTCACCCGACTGGGCGCCCTGGATGATCCGGTGGTCGTACGTCGAGGTCAGCGTCATCACCTTGCTGACCGCGAGCTTGGCCATCGTCTCCTCGGCCGCGCCCTGGTACTCCGGCGGGTACTCCATCGCGCCGACGCCGATGATGCAGCCCTGGCCCTTCATCAGCCGCGGCACCGAGTGCTGGGTGCCGATGGTGCCGGGGTTGGTCAGGCTGATCGTGGTGCCCTGGAAGTCCGGCAGCGCCAGCTTGTTGTCCCGGGCCCGGCGGACGATGTCCTCGTAGGCCATCCAGAACTCGGCGAACGTCATCGTCTCGGCGGCCTTGATCGACGGCACCAGCAGCTGCCGGGTGCCGTCCGGCTTCTGCATGTCGATGGCCAGGCCGAGGTTGATGTGGGCCGGCTGGACCAGGGTCGGCTTGCCGTCGGTCTCGTCGTACGACGCGTTCATCTCCGGCATCGTCTTGAGCGCCTTCACCAGCGCCCAGCCGACCAGGTGGGTGAACGAGACCTTGCCGCCGCGGGCGCGCTTCAGGTGGTTGTTGATGACGATGCGGTTGTCGATCAGCAGCTTGACCGGGACCTGCCGCACGCTGGTCGCGGTCGGGACCGTGAGGCTGGTCTCCATGTTCTGCGCCGTCCGCGCGGGGGCGCCGCGCAGGATCTGCCGGTCCGCGTCCGCGCTGGTCGCGGGGGCGGGCTTCGGCTGGGCGCTGGGGGGCTGGTTCACCGTGCCTCCGGTCGGGGCCGCGCTCTGAGCAGGCGCCGCCTTCGCTGCGGGTTGGTTCGCCGGTACGGCGGACTGTGCGGCGGCCGGCGGTGTCGCGGCTGCCGGCGCCGGCGCAGCGGCTGCGGGAGCGGCGGCGGCCGCGGCCGCGGCGGGCTGACTCGAGGCGGGCGCGGACGCAGCGGTGCCGCGGCTCTGCGCCTCGGGAGTCTTGTTGTCCGAGACGGCGTCGGGCCGGGGGGCGCTGTCGGACCGGGGAGCGTCGGCCGGGGCGGTCGTCACCGGCTTCGCGTCACCTGGCTTGTGATCCTTGAAGCTGTCGCTCTCGAAAATGGCCAACCACGCCGGATCCACCGACTTCGGGTCCTGCAGGTATTTCTCGTAGAGCTCGTCGACCAGCCATTCGTTCGCACCGAAGGCTGCTAGTGGATTTGTGTCTGATGGCTCGGTGGCCACTTGGCAGTTCGCCTCTTCCGATCGGTCCGGTACCGCGGTGGTTGATGCTGATGTCATGGGGGCGTCCCCAGGGCAAGGCTAATAGCACCCGGACCACTTCCACAGTCCGGGACCACCGGACCAGTGCATCGAGTGGTCGGGCCTCGGCGACTCGATCGTCCGAGCCCTGAAACACTGTGCGGGCCGGTGTTTCAGCTCACAGGCCACCGGGCCGGATGTGAGTCGACCGGCCGACGGCGGGATCCGGTCCGGGACGCCTTGCAGAGGTGGGATTCCGGACCACCCGCCGACGCCTCCGGCACCGCCGTTTGAGCGTGACTGCCCACTGTATGCAACTGATCACTTGCAGCGGGTAGCGATCAGGATCGCACGAAAATGTGGTGAACCTCACGCTCTGGATCAGTCCAGTTCCCCTCAACTGGGCTCACCTCTGCGACCGGACGCAGTACCGACCGGGTCGTACGGCGGCATACTGACCAGATGGCGTTGACGGATGAGGCGATCGTCAAGATCAAGGAGATGATCACCTCGGGGGAACTCGGGCCGGGAGATCGGCTGCCGAAGGAGGCGGACCTCGCGGCGCGGCTCGGCCTGTCGCGGAACTCGCTGCGGGAGGCGGTCAAGGCGCTGACGCTGGTGAACGTGCTCGACGTCCGGCACGGCGACGGCACCTACGTCACCAGCCTCGACTCGGCGCACCTCCTCGACGCGCTGAACTTCATGGTCGACCTGCACCGCGACGACTCGGTGCTGCAGTTCTTCGAGGTACGCCGCCTGCTCGAGCCCGGCGTGGCCGCATTGGCCGCCGTACGGATCACCAAGCAGCAGGTGACCGACCTGCGGCTGCTGTGCAGTGACCTGACCCCCGACGCGCCGGTGGAGGAACTGGTCGCCAACGACCTGAAGTTCCACCGCGGGATCGCCGAGGCGACCGGGAACCAGGTGGTCTGCTCGCTGCTGGACGGGATCTCCGGCGCGACCCAGCGGGCCCGGATCTGGCGCGGCGTCACCCAGGCCGGCGCGGTCGAGCGGACGCTGTCCGAGCACGCCGCGATCCTGGACGCGATCGAGATCGGCGACGCGGAGGCGGCCCGGGCCTGGATGACGGCTCATATCGCCGGCGTGGAAACCTGGCTACGCAAGGCGCCGTAGGGGTACCGGCCGGGTATGGCGTTCGAACCGCCGCCGCCGCGCAGCGCGTTGACCCTGCGGCTGGTGCTGTCGGTCTTCGGTGTGGCCCTGTGGGTCACGGCCGCCTTTCTGTTCGCGGCGTACGACGTCCCGTCCGGATGGGTGATCGCCTGCGTCGTACTCGCGGTCGTCGCCGTGGTCGACCTGGTGATCGTTGCCTGGCGCAAGTACCGGATAAATGGTTGAAGTGCCCAACCGGTCCCCGTAATCTTGGTCGCGTCCCATTCCCGACGTCAGGGGTCCGCGTTGTAACTCCGAGGTCTTCCTTCAGCCGGTGATCGCCACCCGTCGCGGTGCGCGGTCTCGTCCGAGACCTCTTCCTGGAGTACACGCGTATGAGTCGTTCCCTGTCCTGTACGGACCTCTTCTTCGCCTGGCCCGACGGCGACGTGCTGTTCGACGGCCTCACTTTCGTCGCCGGACCGGTGCGGTCCGGACTGGTCGGCCGCAACGGCACCGGCAAATCGACACTGCTCAAACTGATCGCGGGCCGGCTCACCCCGCAGCGCGGCACGATCCGCGTCAGCGGTGAGCTCGGGTACCTGCCGCAGGACCTGACCCTCGACACCACGCTGCGCGTCGACCAGGCGCTCGGCATCGACGGCATCCGCCGCGCCATCACCGCGATCGAGTCCGGTGACGCGTCGGAGCGGAACTTCGCCGTCGTCGGTGACGAGTGGGACGTCGAGGAGCGGGCCGAGGCGATGCTCGGCAAGCTCGGCCTCGGCGCCATCGGGCTCGACCGCAACGTCGGTGAGCTGTCCGGCGGCGAGACGATCCTGCTCGGCCTGGCCGCCGAGTTGCTGCGGCGTCCCGACGTCCTGCTGCTCGACGAGCCGACCAACAACCTCGACCTGCGGGCCCGGCGGAAGCTGTACGACGCCGTCGACCAGTTCCGCGGGGCGCTGCTGATCGTCAGCCACGACCGGGAGTTGCTCGACCGCGTCGACCAGATCGGCGACCTGCGCAAGGGCGACATCACCTGGTACGGCGGCAACCTGACGGCGTACGAGGAGGCGATCGCGATCGAGCAGGAGGCGGCCGAGCGGGCGATGCGGTCGGCCGAGGCCGACGTCCGGAAGCAGAAGCGCGACCTGATCGAAGCGCGGATGAAGATGGACCAGCGCCGGGCGCGGGGCCAGAAGGCCTTCGAGCAGGGCGGCATCCCGAAGATCGTCGCCGGCGGGCTCAAGCGATCGGCGCAGGTGTCGGCCGGCAAGCACCTCGGCATGCAGACCGAGCGGCTCGAGTCGGCGCAGGAGGCGCTCGCCGAGGCGGAGGCGCTGGTCCACGACGACGACACGATCCGCGTCGACCTGCCGAAGACCGCCGTACCGGCGGGGCGGATCGTGCTGCGGCTCGAGGATCACGTACTGCGCACCGGTGCACAGGTCGACCTGGAGATCCGCGGGCCGGAACGGATCGCGCTCACCGGGCCGAACGGCGCGGGCAAGACGACGTTGCTGCAGTCGATCGTGGCCGGGGAACTGCCGTTGGTGCCGTTCCGGTACCTGCCGCAGCGGCTGGACCTGCTGCGGGACGACCTGTCGATCGTCGACAACCTGGCGTTGCTCGCGCCGAGTACGGAGAACCAGGAACGCCGGTCGCGGCTGGCGCGCTTCCTGTTCCGCGGGCGGTCCGCCGATCAGCTGGTCAGCACGTTGTCCGGCGGTGAGCGGTTCCGGGCGACGCTGGCGGCACTGCTGCTGGCCGAGCCGCCGCCGCAGTTGCTGATGCTCGACGAGCCGACGAACAACCTGGATCTGGCCAGCGTCGCCCAGTTGCGGGACGCGTTGGCGTCGTACGAAGGTGCGCTGATGATCGCCAGCCACGACGTACCGTTCCTCCGCGACATCGGCATCACCCGCTGGCTCGAGCTGACCCCGGAAACCCTCACCGACATCGAGCCGCTGTAGGAAGTCAACTGGGCCAGGTGCACAGTGCGGTCGACCTGACTGTGCACACTGGACGGTGAGGTGGGGCGCGCGTCGCCGTACTTTCGATGGAATCCCCAGTCCTGGAGGTTCCCATGGCCGCTCCACAGGTCGGTACCGACGACTACGCGCTCGCCCGGGTCCCGGCGAGTGCCCGTTACTCCTTGTGGTCCGTCGCGACCCAACGGTTCGGGCAGATCTCCGCGCTCAGCCAGTTCCTGCTCGGGGCGACGCTCGGGTTCGGGATGAACTTCTGGTCGGCGTTCTGGGCGCTCACGCTCGGCGCGGTGATCCTCGAACTGGTCGCGATCCTGATCGGCGTCATCGGCGCCAGGGAGGGTTTGCAGACCTCGGTGGTCGCGCGCTGGGCCGGGTTCGGCCAGGCCGGCTCCTCGCTGATCGGGCTCGCGATCGGGATCAGCCTGATCGGCTGGTTCGGAATCCAGTCCGCGGTGTCCGCGGCCGGCCTGAGCTCGCTGATCGGCGTACTCCCGACCTGGGGCTGGTCGCTGGCCTTCGGCCTCGCCGTGACTCTCGTCGTCCTGCGCGGGTTCCACTCGATGGCCTGGGTCGCCTACCTGACCGTGCCGGCCTTCCTGATCCTGGTCGGCTGGTCGATCATCAGTGAGCTGACCGACCACAGCATCGGTGCGCTGGCCAGTGCCGCGCCGCCCGGCCCGCAGCTCAGCCTGCTCGAGGGTACGACGCTCGTCGCCGGCGGCTTCATCGTCGGCGCGGTGATCACTCCGGACATGACCCGGTACAACCGCGGGATCGGCGACGTGGTGAAGCAGACGGTGCTCGGGATCACCCTCGGCGAGTACGTGATCGGCCTGTCCGGTGTCCTGCTCGCGCACGCCATCGGCTCGGCCGACGTGATCACCATCGTCACCTCGTCGGTCGGCTGGGTCGGCACCCTGGTGATCATCCTCGGCACGCTGAAGATCAACGACTGGAACCTCTACAGCTCCGGCCTGGGCGTGGTGAACTTCATCGGCACCGTCTTCGGCCGGCACGTCAACCGGGCCGTGGTCACGCTGGTGGTCGGCGTCCTCGGCAGTGTGCTCGCGGCCGGCGGCATCCTGGACAGGTTCACCGAGTTCCTGATCCTGCTCGGCGTCGCGTTCCCGCCGATCGCCGGGATCATGGTCGCGGAGTACTTCGTGGTGAAGCGCTGGCGGCCGGAGCTGGATCGGTCCCGCGAGCACGGCACGCTGCCGGCGACCGCGCCGACCTGGGTACCGGCCACGATCGTGATCTGGATCGGTGCCGCCCTGATCGGCAAGTACGTCGAATGGGGCCTGCCCAGCATCAACTCGCTCGTCGTCGGCTTCGTCGGGTACGTCGTCGCCGGCAAGCTCGGCCTGGTCCGCGGCGTCGGTACGAGTCGCACCATGGACAGCGAGCAGGCCGAAACCGCCGTCCCGGCCACCAGCTAGCCACCCGTGGTCCGGCGGCCGGGCCTTGGGGCCGGCCGCCGGACCCGAACCCAGGAGGAATCCGCATGCGTATCGGCATCGATGTCGGTGGCACCAACACCGACGCCGTGCTGCTCGAGGGCAACACCGTGCTGGCCGCGAACAAGTCGGCCACCAGCGAGGACGTGACCGCGGGCATCATCGACACGCTCGACCGGTTGCAGGCCGAGCGGGCGTTCGATCCCGGCCAGGTGCAGGCGGTGATGATCGGTACCACGCACTTCATCAACGCGCTGGTCGAGGCCCGCCGGCTCGCGCCGACCGCGGCACTGCGGCTCGGCCTGCCCGCGACCGCGTCGCTGCCGCCGCTGGTGGACTGGCCGCAGCGGCTGGTCGACGCGATCAGCGGGCGCAGCTACCTGGCCCACGGCGGGCACGAGTTCGACGGCCGGCACATCGCCGAGCTGGACGAGGACGAGCTGCGCCGGCACGGCGCGGACATGGTCGCCCACGGCGTCCGGTCGGTGGCGATCTCGTCGGTGTTCTCGCCGGTCAGCAACGAGTTCGAGGTGCGCGCCGCGGAGATCCTGCGGTCCGAGCTCGGCGACGACGTGGCGATCTCGCTGTCGCACGAGATCGGCCGGATCGGCCTGCTGGAGCGGGAGAACGCGACGATCGTCAACGCGGCGCTCCGGGAGCTCGCCGCGAGCATCGTCGACGGTCTCGCCGGCGCGGTCGCCGGCCACGGCATCGCGGCACCGCTCTACCTGAGCCAGAACGACGGCACCCTGATGGACGTCGACTTCGCCCGCCGCTACCCGGTCGCCACGTTCGCGTCCGGGCCGACGAACTCGATGCGCGGCGCGGCGCTGCTGTCCGGCCTGGACACCTGCGCGGTCGTCGACGTCGGCGGTACGACGAGTGACGTCGGCGTACTCACCCACGGCTTCCCGCGGGAGGCGACCACCGAGGTGGACGTGGCCGGCGTACGCACCAACTTCCGGATGCCCGACGTGCTGAGCATCGGCATCGGCGGCGGCAGTTTGGTGGCCGAGGACAACGATCTGGTGACGGTCGGTCCTCGTTCGGTCGGCTACCGGCTGACCGAGGAGGCTCTGGTGTTCGGCGGTACGACGCTGACCGCGACCGACATCGCGGTCGCGGCCGGCCGCGCGGAGGTCGGGGACTCTGCCGCGGTGGCCGGCCTCGATCCGCGGCTGGTGAAGGAGGCGCTGGCGCGAGTCGCCACGGACATCGCGGACGCGGTCGAGCGGATGCGCACGTCGCCGGACCCGCTGCCGGTGGTGGCGGTCGGCGGCGGGTCGATCCTGCTGCCGGACGATCTGCCGGGCAGCCTGGCGGTGCACCGGCCGGACCACTTCGCGGTCGCGAACGCGATCGGTGCGGCGATCGCGCAGGTCGGCGGCGAGGTGGACCGGGTGTACGCGATCGATCCCGGCCGCCGGGACGCGGTCGTCGACGAGGCCCGTCAGGAGGCCGTGGACCGGGCGGTCGCGGCCGGCGCCGATCCGGCGCGGGTCCGGATCGTCGATTTCGACGAGGTGCCGATCCCGTACCTGCCCGGCAACGCCACCCGGATCCGCTGCAAGGCGGTCGGCGACCTGCGGCTGGGGCAGTCATGACCACGCTGACCTCTGGTGATCTGCCGGCGCTCGCGCGCGGTGCCGCCGTACTCGGGACCGGGGGCGGCGGTGACCCGCACATCGGCCGGCTGCTGGCCGAGCAGGCGCTGCGCGAGCACGGAGCCGTCGAGATCGTCGGTGTCGACGAGTTACCGGACGACGCGTGCGTGTTGCCGGTGGCCATGATGGGCGCGCCGACCGTGATGGTGGAGAAGCTGCCGTCCGCGGACCAGATCGCGATCGCGGTCCGGACGCTGGCCAGGTACGTCGGCAGGACGCCGACCCACATCGCCTGTATCGAGGCCGGCGGGGTCAACTCCACGGTCCCGGTGATCGCGGCGGCTCAACTCGGTCTGCCCCTGGTCGACGGTGACGGGATGGGCCGGGCGTTCCCCGAGTTGCAGATGGTGTTGCCGACCCTGAACGGGATCCCGGCGACGCCGATGTCGATCGTCGACGAGAAGGGCAACCGAGGCGTCTTCGACACGGTCTCCAACGCGTGGGCGGAGCGCCTGGCACGGTCCGCGACCGTGGACATGGGGTGTTCGGCGATCGTGTCCCTGTACGCGATGACAGGCGCCGAGGTGCGTGGATCGTTCGTGCCGGGGACGCTCAGCCAGTGCCTCGCCATCGGCCACGCCATCGAGCGCGCCCGGGGCGAACACAGTGATCCGGTGGCCGCGGTGGTGGACCGGCTCGGTGGACGGCTGCTGCACGTCGGCAAGGTGGTCGACGTGCAGCGCCGTACGACGACGGGCTTCGCGCGCGGCGACGCGACCGTCGACGGACTGGACGGGTCGCTCGGTCGGCTGCTGGTGCTGCGCTTCCAGAACGAGCACCTCGTGGCCGAGATCGACGGTGCGGCGATCGCGACCACACCCGATCTGATCATCGTGCTGGACACCGAGACGGGCGAGCCGATCACCACGGAGGCCTTGCGGTACGGGCAGCGCGTGAGTGTGCTGACCGCGCCGTGCGACGAGCGGTGGCATTCGCCGGCAGGTATCGAGCTGGTCGGACCGCGCTACTTCGGCTACGACCTCGATCCGATTCGCGCTGTGGAGACGGTATGACCGAGCGAAACGAGAATTGGCGATGAGCTGGGAACTGGGGATCGGGCAGCTGCGGGATCTCGCCCGTGGGGCGGCGATCCTGGGGACCGGCGGTGGCGGCGATCCACTGATCGGCCGGTTGCTGGTGGAGCAGGCGATCGGCGACCACGGGCCGGTGACGGTTCTGGACCCCGACGAGCTCGACGACGACGCGTTCGTCGTCCCGACCGCCCAGATGGGTGCGCCGACGGTGATCGTGGAGAAGATCCCGCGCGGCAGCGAGCCGGTCGGCGCGCTGCGTGCCCTCGAGCGTCACCTCGGCCGCACCGCCGACGCGACCATGCCGATCGAGTGCGGCGGGATCAACTCGATGATCCCGCTGCTGGTCGCCGCGCGCACGGGGCTCCCGGTGGTCGACGCCGACGGCATGGGCCGGGCCTTCCCGGAGCTCCAGATGGAGACGTTCTCCGTGTACGGCGTGCCGGGGTCGCCGATGGCGATCGCGGGCGAGCACGACGAGACCGTGGTCATCGACACCGGCACGGACAACCGGCAGATGGAGTGGCTGGCCCGTGGCATCACCATCCGGCTGGGCGGGGTCGCGCACATCGCGGAGTACTCGATGACGGGCGCCCAGGTGAAGCGCACCGCCGTACCGCGGACGCTGTCCCTCGGGCTGTCGCTCGGCCGCGCGGTCCGGCTGGCCCGCGAGTCGCACCGCGATCCGATCGAGGCGATCCGGACGGCGTTGGCTCCGACGCTCTACAACCACCTGCGGGTGTTGTTCCGCGGCAAAGTGGTCGACGTCGAGCGCCGTACCGTGGACGGCTTCGCCCGCGGCCGGGCCCGGTTCACCGGCTACGACGACACGTCCTCTCTGGAGCTTCGGTTCCAGAACGAGAACCTGGTCGCGGAGGTCGACGGCTCGGTGGTCTGCGTCGTCCCGGACCTGATCTGTGTACTGGAGGCGGACACCGCCGAACCGATCACCACGGAGGGACTCCGTTACGGCCAGCGCGTCACCGTGGTCGGCATCTCGACCCCTTCGCTGATGCGCACCCCCGAGGCGCTCGCGGTCTTCGGTCCGTCCTGCTTCGGCCTCGACGTGGAGTTCACTCCGGTCGAACGCCGTACCGACCTCGTCACCACCCCCTGAGCCCCGGTTCCACCCGGACCCGTGCTCGCGGTGACATCATCGGCGCATGACGACGGTCATCCGGGAGCGGGACCTGGAGGCGCTGGTCGTCGGCGTCACCCTGCTGGGATCGGGTGGCGGCGGCGACAGCCGGGCCTTCGGGCGAATCCTGCGGCGGCGGCTCGGGGCGGCCGACCTGGAGTTGCTGGACGCGTCGGACGTTGCCGATGGCCGTCTGAGCCCGGTCGGTGTGGTCGGCGCGACCAGCGTGCTGACCGAGAAGCTTCCGAGTGGCGGTGAGTTCGCCGCCGCCGTACAGGCTGTCAGCCGCTGGACCGGCGATCCGGTGGATGGGCTGATGTCGCTGGAGGCCGGTGGGCTGAACGGCCTCAGCGGACTGGTCGCGGCAGTGGACCTCGGGTTGCCGTTCGTCGATGCCGACCTGATGGGCCGGGCGCTGCCGCGACTCGACCAGTTCTCGTGGGCGGTGGCCGGTCGGCCGTTGACGCCGTGTGCGTTGAGCGAGCCGGGTGGTCAGGTCGTTGTCGTCGACAACATCGATCCGGCCGGTCTCGAGCGCGCCGTACGCAGCTTCGTCGTACATACGGGTGGCTGGGCCGTGCTGGCGCTCGCACCGACTCCTGCGGCGGCGGCGACCTCTGATGCGGTGAACGGCAGCCTCGTGCGGGCCCTCGAACTCGGCCGGGTGCACGCCGGCCTGCCGATCTCGGCCCCACCTGGTGACGTGGCTGACGCGCTCGGCGGGCGGCTGCTGGGCGACGGCCGCGTGGACGAGGTCGCCAGGTACGGCGGTCGGCCGCATGGCCCGGGTGGTGCGTTCGGACGCGGGACCGTGTGTGTCGTCGACGACCCGAGTCGTGCCGTGGTGCGGATCGAGACGGAGAACGAGTACCTCCTGGCGATGGTCGACGGCGAGCCGGTCGTGACGACGCCGGACCTGGTCTGCGTGCTGGACCGGCGGACGCTGCAGCCGATCGCGGTCGACGCACTGCGCAGGGGTGACGAGGTGCTGGTGCTGGCGCTGCCCGGGCCGGAGTGGTGGCGGCACGGAGAGCGTCTTACCCACGTCGGCCCCCGGGCCTTCGGCCTCACCTGCGACCCGCTGTTGCTGGAGGCGTCGTGACCGCCCTGGCGCCGACGTTGGCGGCGATGCTGACGTCTCCGCGGTGGAGCGATGTCGTCGTACTCGGTGGTGGTCAGGCGCCCGGGCCCTCGCTGGTGGGCTCGCGAGTGTTGATGGATGTGGCTGGTCACCCGTCACCGATGGCTGGGGAACTGCTCGTCGTGCTGCCGGCTGCGGACCACACGGACTGGCGGATCGACGCTCTGATCAGCCGTGCATCAGCCGCCGGTGCTGCGGCTGTGCTGCTGGCTGGTGTGGAGCCCTTGGGACGTGGCGCTCAGTTGCTCGCCGAGCGGTTGCAACTGCCTGTGCTGGGCAGTCCGGATCCCTTGGCGGCGCACGAGCACCTCAATCGGGTGACCGCCGAGCCTGACCGCGTGCGGGCCGAATTGGTCCTGCGGGCGGTGACTGCGCTGCGACGGGTCGACGGGGAGTTGGAGTCGGTGCTGAGTACGACGTCCGCCGTACTGGAGTGTCCGGTGACCCTGGCGGGGTCTGACGGCGGCACGTTGGCGGGGGAGCCGTTGGAGGCTTCGGAGCGTCCAGCGTTGGTCGCTGCCTTGCCGGCGGTGCCCGTTGCGTGGGCTGCGCCGTACCGGGTGGACCTGCCGACTGGTGCGGTGTTGATTGCGGTGTCTGTGCTTGGGGCTGGTCCTGCCTGCTGGTTGGTGGCTCGGCTGCCTGGTGTGGTGCCGGCTGAGGTGGCCGCCGTCCCTGCTGTGTTGACAGTGGTTGCGCCTGCCGTCGGGCAGCGGCTGGCGTTGCGGCGGTTGGAGCTGGAGCGAGACGCTCGTCAACGGACGTCGGTGCTGGGAGAGTTGCTGCACGGTGAGCCGTCGGAGGCGACACGGCGGCGAGCGGTGGACCTCGGATGGCAGTTGGACGGGTGGCATACGGGCATCCGGATCGGTGCTGACGGACCGGTGGATGTGGCCGGTCGCCGCACCGATGTCGTCGAGGCCTTCGACGCCGAGGGCCTGCAAGCGGTCGTCGTCGAGCAGGGGGACGGCTGGTCCGCGTGGATCACGGCTGCACGCGAGCCGACCGCCACTGAGGTCCAGCAACAAGCAGCAGCCATCCGCCGCGTCCAACGCCGCCTGGTGCAGACGGTCGACGCCTATGTGGGAGTAGGCCGCGTCCAACCCGGTCCCAGTGGCATCGCCACCTCTCTGGCCGAGGCAGGCGACGCGGCCGGCCTCGCCCGTGGCCGCCGGGAAACGGGTCGCTTCCTCCATGTGGACCGCCTGGGCCTGGCCCAGCTTCTCCTGGCGTGGACCCGCACCGACACCTTCCAGCCGGCGGCCCGGGCCCTCCTGGCGCCCATCCAGGACCAGCCGGGCGACCTGGTCGGCACCCTCGCCGCCTATCTGGACACCGAGTCGTCCCTCGCCGAGACCGCCGCGGTCCTGGGCATCCACCGCAACACCGTGTCGGCCCGCATCACCAAGATCCAGCAACTCCTCGGCGTCGACCTCTCCAACTCCGACGAACGCCTGGCCCTCCACCTGGCCTGCCGAACCGCCCGCGACTGACTGCCCGCGGTTGCCGACGTGGGGCTTACCCCGGGGTCGGGGCGTCTTCGCGGAGGAGGCCGGCGGATTTCAGGTCGGACCAGAGGTTGGCCGGGATCTCGGTGCGGGTGAGGGTGGCGTTGGCGTGGACCTCGTCGGGGGTGCGGCAGCCTACGGCGATGCCGGCGACGGCGGGGTGGAACAGTGGGAAGGCAAGGGCTGCGGCGGGCAGCGTCACGCCGTGGGACTCGCAGAGGTCGGCGAGTTTGTTGGCCTTGTCGACCAGCTCGGCGGCGGCCGGAGCGTAGTTGAAGGTGGCGCCGGGGGCCGGGCGGGGCTGCGACAGCAGACCGGAGTTGAAGACACCGACGGCAACCACCTGGACGTCGTTCTCCAGACAGGCGGGGAGTACGTCGTCAAGGCCGTCGGGGTCGATCAGGGTGTAGCGGCCGGCCAGCATGATCACGTCGATGTCGATCTCCCGGACGAACCGGGTCAGCATCGCGGTCTGGTTCATGCCGGCGCCGATGGCGCCGACCACGCCCTGGTCGCGGAGTTCGATCAGGGTCGGGAACGCGGTCGCGACGGCCTCCTCGTAGTGGTCGTCGGGGTCGTGCACGAAGACCACGTCGAGGCGGTCGGTGCCGATCCGCCGCAACGAGTCCTCGATGCTCCGCAGCACCCCGTCGCGGCTGAAGTCCCAGCGCCGCCGGCGGTTCGTGCTGATCGCGAACCCTTCGTCGTCGGTGGCCGCGTCGTCGGCGGTGTAGATGATCCGGCCGACCTTGCTCGACAGCACGTACTCGTCCCGCGGCTTGCCCTGCAGACCGAGTCCGAGCCGCTCCTCGGCCAGTCCGAGGCCGTAGTGCGGCGCGGTGTCGAAGTACCGCCAGCCCTCGTCCCACGCCGCGTTCACCGTGGCGACGGCGTCGGCCTCGCTGACCTCGCCGAGCAGATTCCCCAGCGGCGCACCGCCGAGCCCGACCCGCCGGTCGTCCGGGAAGAGCTTCATGAGCGGGCCGCCGGGAGCCGGAGGTTCTGCATCCCGCCGTCGACGGCAAGCGCCGTACCGGTCGTCGAACCCGACAGCGGACTGGCCAGGTAGGCGATCGCATGGGCGACTTCGTCGGCCGAGACCAACCGTCCCATCGGCTGACGAGCCTCCAGCGCGGCACGCTCGGCCGCCGGGTCGGCGGCCACCTCGAGCAACCGCCCCACCCACGGCGTGTCCGCCGTACCCGGGTTCACGCAGTTCACCCGGATGCCTTCGCGGACGTGGTCGGCGGCCATCGCCATCGTCAGAGCCAGTACGGCGCCCTTGCTCGCCGAGTACAGCGCCCGATTCGGGATGCCGGCGGTGGCCGCGATCGAGCAGGTGTTCACGATCGCCGCGGCCGAGGACTTGCGCAGGTAGGGCAGCGCGGCCCGCGTCACCCGCGCGATCCCGACCACGTTGACGTCGAGGACGCGGTGCCACTCCTGGTCGGAGTTCGCCGCGACCGTGCCCTGGGCACCGATGCCGGCGTTGTTCACCACGATGTCGATGCCACCGAGTCGCAGGGCGGCCGCGGCGACCGCGTCGCGGACCGAACCGTCGTCGGTGACGTCCGCGGCGATCCCGGTCAGCGGCTCGGCCACCTCAGGCTTGAGGTCGAACACGACCACCTGTGCGCCCCGGGACGCCAGCAGCGAGGCGGCGCCGAGTCCGATCCCCGACGCGCCCCCGGTCACCACGGCCTTCAGGCCGGCGAAATCGGTCACTTGCCCTCCTTGGTGAGATCGGTCCAGATCTTGCCACTCGGGTACCGGAAACCGGACAGCGTCTCAGCATCCATCTCGGCGCCGAACCCGGGTTTCAGCGGTGCGACGTAGTGCCCGTCCTTGATCACCACCGGGTCCAGGAAGTGCTCGTGCAGGTGGTCGACGTACTCGATCACGCGGTCCTCGATCGCCCCGCTGACCGCGACGTAGTCGAACATCGACAGGTGCTGCACCAGTTCGCACAGCCCGACCCCGCCGGCGTGCGGGCACACCGGTACGCCGAACTTCGCCGCCAGCAGCAGGATCGCGATGTTCTCGTTCACCCCGGCGACCCGGGCCGCGTCGAGTTGCAGCACCGACAGCGACCCGGCCTGCAGCAACTGCTTGAAGACGACCCGGTTCTGCACGTGTTCACCGGTCGCGACCCGGATCGGCGCGATGCCGCGGGCGATCGCCGCGTGCCCGAGCACGTCGTCCGGGCTGGTCGGTTCCTCGACCCACCAGACGTCGTACGGCGCCAGCGCCTTGACCCACGTGATCGCGTCGGCGACGTCCCAGCGCTGGTTGGCGTCGATGGCGATCCGGATGTCCGGGCCGACCGCCGCGCGGGCCAGCCGCATCCGCCGTACGTCGTCGTCGAGGTTCGCGCCGACCTTCAGCTTGATCTGCGTGAACCCCTCGGCCACCGCCTCGTGGCAGAGCCGGACCAGTTTCGCGTCGTCGTACCCGAGCCAGCCGGGCGTGGTCGTGTACGCCGGGTAGCCGCGCTCACGCAGCAGCGCCTCGCGTTCGGCGCGGCCCGGCTCGGCCGCGCGGAGGATGTCCAGCGCCTCCGCGGGGGTGAGCGCGTCGGTCAGGTAGCGGAAGTCGACCAGGTCGACGATCTGTTCCGGCGTCAGGTCGGACAGCAGCTTCCACAGCGGGACGCCGGCCCGCTTGGCCGCCAGGTCCCAGACCGCGTTGACGACCGCGCCGATCGCCATGTGCATGACGCCCTTCTCCGGGCCCAGCCAGCGCAGTTGCGAGTCGTGCACCAGCGATCGCCAGAACCCGCCGAGGTCCTTCAGGGTCGCGTCGACGTCGAGGCCGATGACGTGGTCGCGGAGCGCCTCGATCGCCGCGGTCTGGACATCGTTGCCGCGGCCGATGGTGAAGGCGAACCCGTGGCCCTCCAGCCCGTCGGGCGCGTCCGTGCGCAGGATCAGGTACGCCGCGGAGTAGTCCGGGTCGGTGTTCATCGCGTCGGAGCCGTCCAGGTCCAGCGACGTGGGGAAGCGGACGTCGTACGTCTCTAACTCGGTGAATCGTGGCATCAGGACCCGATCTGCTGCTGTGGGCGGACTGTCCCGACGAATCCTATAGGATATGTGCCAACTTGGGCAGTGCTGGGCGTCTCGGCCGGACCGTTAGAGTCGATCCCATGGTGGAGCGCGGGGTACTGCGGCTGGGCGGCCGGTCGTTCGGCGTGAACGAGTTCGCGCTGATGGCGATCGTCAACCGGACCCCGGACTCGTTCTTCGACCGCGGTGCGACGTACGCGACCGACGCGGCGTACGAGGCGATCGACCGGGCGGTCGCCGACGGCGCGGACCTGGTCGACATCGGCGGCGTCAAGGCCGGGTACGGCGAGCCGGTCAGCGAGGACGAGGAGCTTCGCCGGACCGTGGACTTCGTCGCCGGCATCCGCGCCCGGCACCCCGGTCTGGTGATCAGCGTCGACACCTACCGCAGCGGGGTCGCCCGCCGGGTGGCCGAGGCCGGCGCCGACCTGATCAACGACACGTGGGCGGGCGCCGACCCGGAGGTCGCGTCGGCCGCCGCGGAGTTCGGCGCCGGGCTGGTCTGCAGCCATGTCGGCGGCCTGTCCCCGCGCACCGACCCGCACCGGATGGCGTACGACGACGTGGTCGCCGACGTCATCCGTACGACGACCGCCCTCGCCGACCGTGCGGTCGCCGCCGGGGTCCGGCCGGACGGGATCCTCGTCGACCCGACGCACGACTTCGGCAAGAACACCCTGCAGTCGCTCGAGCTCACCCGCCGCCTGGACGAACTGGCCGCCACCGGCTGGCCGGTCCTGGTGGCCGTGTCCAACAAGGACTTCATCGGCGAGACCCTGGAGCTGCCCCCGGGGCAGCGCGGCCACGGGACACTGGCCGCGCTCACTGTCTCCGCCTGGCTCGGCGCCCGGGTCTTCCGCGTCCACGACGTCCCCGCCGCACGGCAGGCCCTCGACCTGATCGCCGTACTGCGGGGCACCGCACAGCCCGCCGGAACCCGAAGGAGTCTTGCCTGATGCGCCGACTGGACGATCTCACCGACGCCGAACTGGCCGCGGCCTACGAGCCGTCCGATCGGTCCGTGCCGCACCTGCGCGCGAACTTCGTCAGCAGCCTGGACGGCGCGGTCGAGATCGACGGCCAGTCGAAGGCGCTGACGAGCGACTCGGACAGCCGGTTGTTCAGCCGGCTCCGGATGCTGTCCGACGTGGTGATGGTCGGCGCCGGGACCATCCGGGACGAGGGGTACAACCCGCTGCGGCTGTCGGCGACGAGCCGGGAGTGGCGCCGTGGGGCCGGACTACCGGAGAACCCCACTCTCGTGGTCGTCTCGTCGCGGCTGGAGCTGAGCCCGGTGAACCCGATCTTCCAGTCGGCGGTGCGGCCGATCGTGGTCACCCACTCCGCATCGCCGCCGGACCGGCGCTCGGCGTTGGCCGAAGTGGCCGAAGTACTGGTCCTGGGCGAGGCCGAGGTCGACCTGGCGGCGGTCGTGAAGGAGTTGAGCGACCGCGGGATGCCCCAGATCCTGTGTGAGGGCGGGCCGCACCTGCTCGGTTCCCTGACCGACGTCGATCTCGTCGACGAGCTGTGCCTGACGCTGGCGCCGTTGCTGGCCGGGCCAGGCTCCGGGCGGATCACCGCCGGCCCGCAGACGACGCTGACCCGGCGGATGAAGCTCGAGTCCGTCATCACGGCGGAGGACGGGTATGTGTTCCTCCGCTACATGCGGGAGGCGTAGGCGTGCCGGTCGTGTGCGCCGCGGTCTGCCCGCATCCGCCGCTGCTGGTGCCCGAGGTGGCCTCCGGCGCGGCACCCGAGTTGGACGACCTCCGCGCGGCCTGCCTGGCCGCGATCGACCATTTGTCCGCCGCGGAGCGACTCCTGGTTGTGGGCTCGGGGCCGGAGCGCGAGTACGACGAGTCGGCCGGCGGTTCCTTCGGCGCATACGGCGCACCCGGTGTGCGAGTGGGGACGGGCGATGCGGTGTTGCCGCTGTCGCTTGCGATGGGTGCCTGGCTGGTTGATCAGACGAAGGCGGCCGGGCTGCCGCGCACTTACCTGGCGGTGCCGCCGGACGAGTCTCCGGCCGCCTGCGTTCGACGCGGGCGAGAGATAGCTCAGGGCAACGACCGGATCGGGTTGCTGGTGATGGGTGACGGCTCGGCCCGCCGCAGCGAACACTCTCCGGTCCACTTGCACCCGCGAGCCGAGATCTTCGACACCACCGTCGCCAACGCCTTCGACCGCGCGGATTCCGCCGTACTCGCCGCCCTCGACCCCGACCTGGCAGCCGAACTGCAGGCCGCCGGGCGCGCACCCTGGCAGGTCCTCGCCGGTGCCCTCGCTCCGGAGCTCACCGGCCACCTGACCCACCACACCGCCCCCTACGGCGTCGGCTACCTCGTCGCGGTGTTCACCTAGGAACGGGCGGCCAGCGGTCGGCGGTGTCGGCCAGGTCGTCGCGGCCGGCTGCGCGGAGTTGGTCGACCAGTTCGTCCCGAGCAGCCTGTACGGCGGCTACGGCGGCGTCCACGGTCTCGTGGGGGCCTGACCAGTTGCAGACGGCGTCGCCGGCGTACCAGTCGCCCTTCGAGGAGCGTCGTACGTGAGCCGCCGCCAGGCGTGCGGCCGGGAGGTGGGCGCCGCCGGCCAACTCGATGACGGCCTCGACCGCGACGACGTCCGCGTCGAGGTCGAGAAGCGGGCGGAGTTCGACCGCGTCGGTGAGGACGAACTCGTACCCCGCCGGCGCACGCTCGGCCAGCCAGGCGAGGGCTTCCCCGGCCGTCTCGCGCAGGAGTTGGGCGTTGTCCGGGTCCGCCAGCGTGTGGACGCCGCACATGCGCGTGTGCGTCGGACGAAGCTCGTTCTGCCAGAGCCGGACCTGGAGTTCCTCCCGGCCGGAGAGTCGCCGACCGAGGATGCGGGCCAGGCCGACGACGTCGAAGTTCAACTCGTCCGGTGTCCGCTTCCGGCCTGGCTCGAGCGGCTCACCCGGCCGGCTGCCGCGCGTCGTCCACGGACCGACATGCCACCGCGTCAGAGCCGTCACGCTCCGACCCTACCGACCGCCCCTTGGCCGACCGCCCCTGGCCGACCGCCTCAGGCGGCCTTGACCGGGGCGGGGACGCCGAAGGTGTTGGCGAGGTCGGTGAGGATGACCCAGGCGCCCTGCAGGCCGACCGCGGTCATCCAGGTCAGGTCCTCGACCTCGTGCACCTTCGGCGCCAGCGGCTTCCACAGCGGGTTGGACTTGAACTGGGCCGCCGTCTTCGCGCTCAGTCCCTTCTCGTCGGCGTACACGGTGACGAAGATCGCGTCGCCGTCGGCCTCCTTGATCCGCTCCGGGCTGATCTCCAGCGCGAAGTCCTCGACGTCCTGCGACTTCGGCCGGGCCAGGCCGGCGTCCTTCAGCACGATGCCGGAGAAGCTCTTCTTCTGGTACAGCCGGGTCGGGCCGTCGACGAACCGGACGATCGAGATGGCCGGGTTGCCGGCCTTGGCGTTGATCGCGTCACCGACCGTCTTGGCGGCCTTCTCGTACGCCGCGATCTCCTTCTCGGCCAGTTCCTCCTCGCCGAGCGCCTTCGCCTCCAGCCGGATGTTGTCCTTCCAGGTCGGGCCGGTGGTCTCCGACATCACCGTCGGCGCGATCGCGGACAACTGGTCGTAGAGCTTCTCGTGCCGGACCTTGGCGGTGATGATCAGGTCCGGGTCGAGGGCGGCGATCTTCTCCAGGTTCGGCTCGGCCAGCGTGCCGACCGGCTGTGCCTCGGCGGCGTACGTCGTCCGGTCCTCGCCGAGGTAGTCCGGCAGCTTCCCGTTGATGCTGCGGTAGTCGGTGTAGCCGAAGACCGGGGTGTCCAGGATCAGTGTGGCGTCGACGAAGCTCGCGTCGAGCGCGACCACCCGCTTCGGCTTGGCCGGGATCTCGGTCGTGCCCATGGCGTGCTCGACGGTCCGCGGGAAGCCCTCGGAGGCTCCGGCCGCGGCCGGAGCCGCGTCGTCGGCGGAGCTGCCGCACGCGGTCAGGGCGGTCGCGGCTGACAAGGCGGTCGCAGCAAAGAGGGCGGTCAGACGGGTCAGGCGCACGGGGGTTCTCCTGGTCAGGACGGGTCGCAGGTTAAGGTGGCTCACCACCTAGTGAAGTAAGGCAACCCTAACCATATGCGCTCCGATGCCCCTGCCGCACGTCCGGTCGCCGGACCGCCGGTACGACGTACCGCCGCGCTGCTCGTTCTCGTCGCGGTGCTGGTGCTGGCCTTCGCGGCGAGTCTCGCGCTCGGCTCGCGGTGGCTGGGGCCCGGCGCACTCTGGCACGCGCTGGCCGCCGACAGCGGTTCCGACGCGGACGTGATCGTTCGCAGCCTGCGGTTCCCGCGCACTGTGGTCGCGGTACTGATCGGGACCTGCCTCGGCATCGCGGGGGCGTTGATGCAGGGCCACACCAGGAACGCGCTGGCCGAGCCGGGGATCTTCGGCGTGAGCTCCGGCGCCGCCTTCGCGGTCGTCCTGGGGTTGCAACTCGGTCTGGTCGAGTCGGTGTCGTCGACCGTGTGGGCCGCCCTCGTGGGCGCGCTGCTCGCGACCTTCGGTGTGCAGCGGCTGGCGTCGCGGGGGAGTGGCGCGTCGCCGGTCGGGCTCGCGCTGACCGGTGCCGCGGTGGCCGCGTTGCTCGGGGCCGCGACCTCCGCGATCGTGCTGCTCGACGCGAACACGCTGGACAGCTATCGCTTCTGGGCGGTCGGTTCGGTGGCCGGTCGCGGGCTGGACGTCGCCGCGCAGGTGCTGCCGTTCGCGGTGGTCGGTCTGCTGCTCGCGGTGGTCAATGCTCGAGACCTGGACCTGCTGGCGCTCGGCGACGATGTCGCCGCGGGACTCGGTTTGTCGGTCCGGCGGGCGCGGCTGGTCGGGCTGGCGGCGATCGGGTTGCTGACCGCGGCCGGAGTCGCTGCGTGCGGTCCGATCGGGTTCCTCGGATTGCTGGCCGGCCACGTCGCGCGGCGGATCTTCGGCGCCCGCAACAGCTGGCTGATGCCGGCGGCCGGTCTGGTCGGCGCGACCTCACTGGTCCTGGCGGACCTGGTCGGTCGCCTCGTCGGTGGCGCCGGCGAGGTCCAGGCCGGCGTCGTTCTCGGCATCGTCGGGGCGCCCTTGTTCGTCCTCGTCGTACGACGCCGGGCGGTGGCGCTGTGAAGTCGCGGACAGTCACCCTCAGCATCGTCTTCGCCGCGCTCGCGGTTGCCGTCGCCCTGGTCTCCTTGAGCGTCGGTACGACGAAGATGCCCGTGACGGACGTGGTCGAGGTCCTTCTCGGCGGCGGCCGTCGGGGCATGCGGCTCGTCGTCCTCGAACTCCGCCTGCCCCGGGTGGCGACCGGTCTGCTGGTCGGGATCGCGTTCGCCGTCTCGGGCGCGCTGCTGCAGACCCTGGCCCGCAACCCGCTCGCCAGTCCGGACATCGTCGGGGTCAACTCGGGTGCGTCCGCGGGGGCTGTGGCGGTGATCGTGCTCGCGGGCACCGGCGGCGGGAACATCTCGGGTGTCGCGGCCACGGTGGGCATCCCGCTGGCCGCGGCGCTTGGTGGACTCGTCGCGACGCTGATCGTCGGTGTGCTGTCGATCCAGCGCGGCATGGTCGACGCCGGCCGCGTCGTCCTCATCGGGGTCGGTGTCGCGGCCGCGGCGAACTCGCTCGTCGCGTGGCTACTGGTGATCGGCGACGTGAACGACGCGGGCCGGGCCGCCGCCTGGCTGGCCGGTTCACTCAACGCCCGCGCCTGGAGCGACGCCGTACCGGTGGGACTGGCCGTGCTGCTGTTGTTGCCGGTGGCAATGATGTTCAACCGGGACCTGTCCGCGCTGGTGCTCGGCGACGATGTCGCGTCGTCGCTGGGGGTGCGGGTGGCGCGGATCCGGCTGGCCCTGCTGATCATCGCGACCGTGCTGGCCGCGATGGCGACCGCGGGAGCCGGGCCGATCGCGTTCGTCGCACTGGTCGCGCCGCAGATCGCGCAGCGGCTGGCCCGGATGGAACGGCCGCCGCTGGTGACCACGGCCATGCTCGGCGCGATGTTCGTCGTTCTCGCGGATCTCGTGGCGCGGAACGGGTTGCAGTGGTTACAGGTCGGGCCGCACGAGTTGCCTGTCGGCGTGATCACGGCAGCGGCCGGAGCGCCGTACCTGCTTCATCTCATCGGTCGTCAGCAGAAGGGACGCTGAACCGTGCACGTCGAGAACATCACCCTCGGGTACGGCGCCGACGCGCCGGTGGTGTCCGGGTTGACGCTGGAGGTGCCGGCGGGGCAACTGACCGCGGTGGTCGGCCCGAACGGCTCCGGGAAGTCGACTCTGCTCCGTGGGATGAGCCGGCTGCTGACTCCGCAGAGCGGTCGGGTGCTGCTGGACGGCAAGGACATCCACCGGTTGCCGGCGCGTGAGCTGGCCCGTCAGCTGGGCGTACTGCCGCAGGGCCCGGTCACACCGGAGGGAATCACGGCCGCTGAGTTGGTGTCGCGCGGTCGGCACCCGCACCGTGGGCTGTTCGGACGGCTGACGGCTGAGGACGACGCCGCGATCGACGACGCCCTGGCGGCGGTCGAGCTGACCGAACTGCGTGAGCGACCGGTTGACCAGCTGTCCGGTGGTCAGCGGCAGCGGGTGTGGATCGCAATGGTGCTTGCGCAGGGTACGCCGCACCTGCTGCTCGACGAGCCCACGACGTACCTGGACCTCGCTCACGCGGTGGACGTGATGAACGTGGTCCACGCCGCTGCCAGGGCCGGTCGGACGGTGGTGACGGTGCTGCACGACCTCACCCTCGCCGCCCAGTACGCCGACCACCTGGTGGTGATGGGCGACGGCAGGATCGCCGCGCAGGGCCGGCCCGTCGACATACTGACCGAGGCGCTGCTGGACGACGTGTTCGGGCTGCAGGCCACCGTGGTGGAGGTCGGAGGCGCGCCAGTCGTCGTACCCGATCGTAGGCTGGCTGGGTGACGTACTCCGTGAGCAGGCTCGCGGACATCCTGGCCGACTCCGTCACCTGGTTGTCCGTGCGTACGACGGACTCCGTGCCTGGACCGGAGTGGGTGTCGTGCGCGGAGCTGCTCGCGGAACAGCAGGCCGGCGGTGACCCGACGTACGGGTGGCGGAAGGCCTTGCAGGACGACTACGGGCGTGAGTACGCGATCGAGCCGCCAGTGCAGGTCGCTGCGATGTTCATACTGATGTGGTACGTCCAAGTGCCGTCGCTGGTGGCGGGAGTGACGTCCGCTGTGACCGGCATGTCGCCGGATGTATCGCCGGGCTCTCTGGCCTTCCGGCGCCATCCGACCGCGCATTACCCGGTCGAGGTCGCTCTACTCACCGAGCGGGTCGTCACAGTCGCTGAGGCTGCTGCCCAGCTGGACAGACACACGACGGCCTTCCTGGACTCCTACCGCCCAGGTGTGAAGATCGGTTCCCTGCAGCGCTTCGGCGCGGTGGAGGACGAGGTTCGGCAGGCCATCCGCCTGCCTGAGACGGCGCCGTACGCCGAACAGGCCGCGACCGCGTTCGACGTCTCGCTGGACCAGAAACTTCGCACGTCGTGCTGCTATCTCTACGCGCTCCCCAACGTCAACGCCTGCTCCACCTGCCCTCGTTTTCGCTGACCTCCAAAAACTGTCGGTGGGGCCGGGGACGATGGCTCGCATGACTTTTCCAACAGGTAGTGCGTCATCGACGGGTAACCCTGCGTCGGTTGTCCGGCCGAAGGACCGGAGCTAGGTTCGCGACCATGACCTCGTCCGGTGGTGCTTCGGCGATGACTCCGATCGGCTCGCGGGCCGATGCGGAGGGGTTCGTCGCGATGGTGTGTTTCAAGCACGGTCCTCCCCGACTGCACGGTGTCGAGCTGGAGTGGACCGTGCATCACGCGGAGGATCCGCGCCGCCCCCTCGATCCCGATCGACTGAGCAAGGCCCTGGGCGCCCATGCGCCCGCCACCCTGGTCCGGGGCAGCCCGCAGCTGCCGCTCGGCCGGGGTGCACTGGTCACGGTGGAGCCGGGTGGCCAGGTGGAGATCTCCGGCCCCGCCTCGGAGTCGATTCCCCGGCTCATCGAGGACACCGCCGCCGACGCGGCCGAACTGACGTCCCTTCTGCTCGACGCGGGCCTCGTCCCGGGCGACCACGGCCTCGACGCGTTCCGCCCACCCCGCCGCATCCTGACCGTTCCCCGCTACGCCGCGATGGAGGCCGCATTCCAGCGCCTCGGCCCGCACGGTCCACGGATGATGTGCAGTACGGCCGGCCTGCAGATCTGCCTCGACGCCGGTGAAGTGGATCAGACCGCTCTCCGCTGGCGCGCCCTGCACGACCTCGGCCCCGCGCTCGTCGCACTGTTCGCCAACTCCCGGCGCCGCGCCGGTGCCGACACCGGCTGGGCGTCCGCACGGACCGAGGCGACGTTCGGCACCTGCGCCCCGTTCACCGAGCCGCCGCCGCTCGACGGCGATCCGGCCGCCGCGTGGGCGCGGATGGCGATGGAAGCGCCGGTCCTGTGCTTCCGCCGCGGCGACAGCTGGGAGGCCCCGGCCGGACTGACGTTCGGCGCCTGGGCGGACGGCGAGATGCCCGGCGACAGACCGACGTACGACGACCTGGAATACCACCTCTCCACGCTGTTCCCGCCGGTGCGGCCGCGCGGCTATCTCGAGGTGCGATACCTCGACGCGCAGACCGGCGACGCGTGGATCACCCCGACTCTGCTGCTCACCGCGCTGATGTCCGGCGCGGTGCCCATCGACCAGGTGCTCGCCGCGGCCGAGCCCGCGGCCGGGCGCTGGTTCGCGGCCGCACGCGAAGGACTCGAGGACAAGCTCGTGCTCGAGGCCGCGCGGGCCGTGGTCGAGCTGGGCGCCGGCCTGCTGGACCGGACCGGCGTACACCCCGAACTCAGCGATCAGGTCGCGACCCGGCTGCATCGCATCGTCGACGACACCCATGGAAGGCGAGCCTCATGATTCACCAGTTGTCCGACCTGTCCGCCGAAGGCCTGCGCGCGTACGTCGCCGAGCAGCTCGAGCGGTCGCGGGCCCGGACCGTCCAGTTGGCCGACGCGGTCGACACCGACGACCTGGTCAAACAGCACTCCAAGCTGATGTCCCCGCTGATCTGGGACTACGCCCACGTCGGCAATCAGGAGGAGCTCTGGCTGGTCCGCGACGTCGGCGGCCGCGAGCCGGTCCGACAGGACATCGACGAGTTGTACGACGCGTTCCAGCATCCCCGGGCGGAGCGGCCGACGCTTCCGCTGCTCGGCCCGGCGGAGACTCGTGCGTACGTTGGTGAGGTGCGCGACAAGGTGCTCGACGTGCTCGACCACGTGACCTTCGACGGCGGGCGTGAGCTGGTCGACAATGCGTTCGCGTTCGGGATGATCGCTCAGCACGAGCAGCAGCACGACGAAACCATGCTGGCGACACATCAGCTGCGCGTCGGCGTACCGGTGCTCGACGCTCCGGCGCCGCCTGCCGGCCGGCGGTTGCCTGCGCCCGAGGTGTTCGTGCCGGGCGGGCTCTTCGAGATGGGTACGTCGGTCGAGCCGTGGGCGCTGGACAACGAGCGGCCCGCGCACGCCGTACGCGTCGCGCCGTACGTGATCGACACCGCGCCGGTGACGAACGGGGACTACCTCCGGTTCGTGCTCGGTGGCGGGTACGACGATCCGCGGTGGTGGTCCGAGGACGGCTGGGCGCACGTGCGGAAGGCGTCGCTGGTCGCGCCGCGGTTCTGGGAGCTCGCGGACGGCGAGTGGTGGCGGGTCCGGTTCGGGCACCGGGAGCGGTTGCCGCTGGACGAGCCGGTGATGCACGTCTGCTTCTACGAGGCCGAGGCGTACGCGAAGTGGGCCGGGAAGCGGCTGCCGACCGAGGCGGAGTGGGAGTTCGCGGCGCGGTTCGATCCGGCGAGCGGGCGGACCCGGCGCTTCCCGTGGGGTGACGAGAATCCGGGTCCGCAGCACGCGAACCTGGGTCAACGGCACCTCGGCCCGGCTCCGGTCGGGGCGTATCCGGCGGGCGCGTCGCCGCTCGGGGTCGAGCAGTTGATCGGCGAGGTCTGGGAATGGACGTCGAGCGACTTCCGGCCGTACCCGGGGTTCCGCGCGTTCCCGTACGACGAGTACTCGCTGGTCTTCTTCGGCACCGACTACAAGGTGCTGCGCGGCGGCTCGTTCGGCACCGACGAGGTCGTTGCCCGAGGCACCTTCCGGAACTGGGACTACCCGATCCGGCGGCAGATCTTCGCCGGCTTCCGGTGCGCCCGCGACCCACGGCCCGAGGAGCTGCACAGCTGATGTGCCGACACCTGGCCTACCTGGGCCCGCCGGTCACGTTGGCCTCACTGGTCCTCGAGCCCGCGCACTCCCTCTACGAACAGAGCTGGGCTCCGCACGACATGCGCGGCGGCGGTACGGTCAATGCTGACGGCTTCGGCCTGGCCTGGTACGGCGACGGCGGCCCGGTGCGGTACCGGCGGGACGTGCCGATCTGGACGGATCAGAACCTGGTGGACCTGGCCGGGTCGATTCGCTCGGGGGCTGTGCTGGCCGCGGTGCGCAACGGGACCGTCGGCATGCCGTACGGCGAGGCGGCCGTCGCGCCGTTCAAGTCCGGGAACTGGTTGTTCAGCCACAACGGACGGATCCCGGGGTGGCCCGAGTCGACGCTGAAACTGGCCGAGCGGCTCCCGGTCTCTCACCTTCTCCAACTCGACGCACCTGTGGACTCGGCCTTCCTGTGGACGCTGATCGCACATCGCCTGCGCGAGGACGTGGATGCCCCGGACGCGGTCGCCGACGTCCTGCAGGAGGTCGAGTCGACGGCGCCCGGCTCCCGGCTGAACGTGCTGCTGACGGACGGCCACCAGATTGTCGGCACGACCTGGACGCATTCGCTCTGGGTCCGTCACACCGGCGACTCCACCACGGTCGCCTCCGAGCCGTTCGGTGACGGCGGCTGGGACGAAGTACCGGAGTACTCGCTGCTCGTGGCCACCGCCACGACGTTGCGGATCACCTCGATGAAAGGACCCCAGTGACCCAGATCGACGTACATCTGACCCCGGACTACTCCGCCCGTGCGCTGCGGGAGGACGTCCGGGCCGGGCTGACCGCCGATCCGAAGTGGTTGCCGCCGAAGTGGTTCTACGACGCTCGCGGCAGCGAACTCTTCGAGCAGATCACCCGCCTGCCGGAGTACTACCCGACCCGCGCCGAGCGGGAGATCCTGCGGACCCGGGCGGGGGACATCGCGGCGATCACCAAGGCGCACACGCTGGTCGAGCTCGGTTCCGGGTCGTCGGAGAAGACCCGGTTGCTGCTCGACGGGCTGCGCGACCACGGGACGCTGACGACGTTCGTACCGCTGGACGTGTCGGAGTCCGCGTTGCGCGAGGCGGCGGATGCGATCACCGCCGACTACCCGGGGCTCGAGGTTCACGGTGTCGTCGGCGACTTCACCGCACACCTCGACAAGCTGCCCGGGGAGGCGCCGCGGGTGGTCGCGTTCCTCGGCGGCACCATCGGGAACCTGCTGCCGGCCGAGCGCGCGGCGTTCTACGCGTCGGTCCGCGAGGTCCTGGAGCCGGGCGAGTGGTTCCTGCTCGGCACCGACCTGGTCAAGGACCCCGCGACGCTGGTCGCCGCGTACGACGACAGCGCCGGGGTCACCGCGGAGTTCAACCGCAACGTGCTCCGGGTCATCAACCGCCAACTCGGTGCGGACTTCGACGTCGACGCGTTCAGTCACGTGGCGATCTGGGACCCGGACAACGAGTGGATCGAGATGCACCTGCGCGCCGACCGCGCCATGCGGGTCCTCATCCCGGAGATCCACCTCGATGTCGAGTTCGCCGAAGGCGAGGAACTGAGCACCGAGATCTCCGCCAAGTTCCACCGCCACGGCGTCGAAGCCGAACTCACCAAGGCCGCCTTCACCCCCACCACCTGGTGGACAGACACAAAAGCCCGCTTCGCCCTATCCCTCTGGCAAGCCACCTGACCCGGAGACGTATCAGCCGTAGGGGTCGAAGGGGATTCCGGACGGTTTGGCGGCGGACAGGTGGGATTCGAAGTTGCCGTTTTTGAGGCCGAAGACGGCGGAGCCGAAGTTGGCGTTGGTGAGGGTGTCGCGGATGCCGGGTGGGTAACCGTTCCAGCCGACCAGGTCGGGGAACTGCCAGAAGTGGTAGTGGTTCTCCGGCGGCTCGTCGTTCGCGTTGGCGATCCGGAACGTGTGCGTGCTGATGCCGTCCTTGTGGTACACGATCTTCGGGTGCGTCCCGTCCCAGCGCACCTGCGACGCCGGGTACTTGGCGAACTGCCCGTGCGCCGACGTCGACACGTACTGCGCCGTGTTGTTCTGCACCCACACCACCACGTGCTCCCAGTCGTGCCGATGCCCGGCCGACCCCGGACCGAGCGCGGCCTGGTCCTTCTCGAAGTAGAGCCCGTAGATGATCGCGCACCACCCGTTGTTGCACTTGTAGCGCGCGTACCCGTTGGTGTTGTCGAGGTCCCACGCATCCCGGCACTGACCGTTGACGTCGCCGCCGAGCGCCAGCCCGGGCGCGACCGTGCCGTCGGGACCGATCGCGGGAGTGGGATAGCAGCCGTCGGTGTCGTAGTCGTACGCCGGCTGGAACGTCTGCTCGAGACCGTCCGCGTTGGCCGGCAGCGCCGGTGGTGGAGCGGCCAGCGCGACGGAGGGAAAGGCAACGGTCAGCACGAGTGCGCCGACCAGACTCAGCGAGATCCGGCGAAACTTCACAGCGGCCTCCTGGGCGGGGCGACCCCCGGCGCGACGAGGGTCATTCGGGGCGGAATGACGCGCCCGCCCAGGATCTACTGCCTTTCTTAACTCTGTAAAGCCTTCAGGTGAAGCTCAGCCGCCTTGTTTGATCAGGTCGTTGACCTTGCCGACGTACGGCTGCAGTTCGGAGATCGGCTTCTTGCCGCTCAGGATCGGCTGGTAGTACGCCGTGGTCAGGTCGGAGACCTGCTGCGCCCACTGTGTGGTGAACCGGACGCCGACCGTCTTCTCCGCGGCCAGTCCGGCCTTCACCGTCTCGACCACGGTCGGCTGCTGCGCCTTGGTCAGCGCGTCGAAGTAGCTCGCCTGCGCCGGGGTGTACGCCGGCGGCGCCACCGGGGACGCCGGGAGTACGGCGTTCCACACGTCGGTGTTGATGAACTGCAGCACCTTGTACGTCGCGTCCTGGTCCTTCGTGTACGACGGGGTGCACACGCCGACCGCGTCGTACAGGGTCGCCGGACTGTCGACCTGGGGGAGCGGCGCGAAGCCGTACTTGACCTTCGGCTTGTCGGTCTGGAACCCGGAGGCCAGCCACTGCCCGCCGAACATCATCGGCACCTTGCCGGCGGCGAACAGGCCCTGCACGTTCGAGGCGTCGTACCCGGGCGGTGCCACATGGCCGGCCTTGATCGCGTCGGCCAGCTTCTGCACGCCCTCGGTGAACTTGGCGTCGGCCTCGACCTTGGTCGGGTGGTTGACGTTGTCGGTGAACGGCGCTCCGCCGGCCGAGACGGCGTACGTGCTCATCGTGAACGGACCGTCCAGCGACGTGAGCTGGTCCGCCACCAGGCCGTACTTCGCTCCGTTCTTGCCGGTCAGTTTCGCGGCGGCGGCGTACATCTCGTCCCACGTCCAGCCGGCCTTCGGCTCCGGCAGACCCGCGGCCTTGAACGCGTCCGCGTTGTACCAGACACCCGAGACGTTCATCAGCGACGGCAGGCCGCCCATCTGGCCGTCGGCCGTCTTCCAGTTCTCGATCGCGGACGGGACGAACTTGTCGGCCTTGAAGTCGCCGTCGCCGTTCTGGATCTTCTCGGTCCAGTCGACCAGCAGACCCTGGCTGGTGTACTGCTGCTCGGTGTCGTTGCCGCACCAGAACAGGTCCGGCAGTTTCTTCGCCTGGGTCAGCGACGCGAGCTTGTCGCCGTAGTTGCCGCTCGGGGTCTCGAGCAGTTCGACCTTGATGTTGTCGTCCTTGAACTCGGCCAGCGCCTTCTTGATCGCCGCGTTCGTCTGGACCGACTCCCACGTCATCACGGTCACGGTGACCGGGCCGTCCGCCGTACCGCCGGAGTCCGAACCGCTGCAGGCCGTTGCCGTCAGCAACCCGGCACACGCCAAGGTGGTCGCGAGGTAGGTGCGTTTCACTGGAGGATCCCCTCTATTTCTGGTTCGTGCTGCCGAGAGCGCCGAGCCCCTGGATGAAGTAGCGCTGCGCGGCGAAGAAGATGATCAGCGGCGGCAGCATGTAGAGCAGGTTGGTGGCCATGTAGTAGCTCCAGTCCGGGGTCTGGCCCGCGAACGACGAGATGAACGACGCCATCCCGACCGACAACGGCCACTTCTCGGAGGAGTACAGGTAGACCAGCGGATTGAGGAAGTCGTTCCAGGACGCCTGGAACGCCAGGATCGCCATCGTGATCCAGGCCGGACGGGTCAGCGGCAGCATCACCTGGGTGAAGATCCGGAAGTGCCCGGCGCCGTCGATCTTGGCCGCCTCGTCGATCGAGTACGGGATGGCCAGGAAGTACTGCCGGGCCAGGAAGATGAACAGCGGGTTGCCGCCGAAGAACGCCGGCACGATCAGCGGCAGCCAGGTGTCGTACCACCCGATGCTCTTGTACAGCTGGAACAACGGGATCAGGCCGACCACACCAGGCAGCAGCATGCTGCCGACGAACAGGTAGAACCACACCTTGCGGCCCGGGAACCGCAACCGCGCCAGCGCGTACCCGGCCATCATCGATGTCATTACTCCGCCGAGCACGCTCAGCACGGTGATGACGGTGGAGTTGAACAGCAGCCGCGGGAAGTGGATGGCCTGCGGGCCGTCGACGAAGTTGCTCCAGTTCCACTCGGTCGGGAGCAGTTTCGGCGGTACTTCGAACACCGCCGTCTTGCTCTTCAGGCCGATCGTGATCATCCACAGCAGCGGGACGATCATCACCGAGCAGATGAACAACGCGGTCACGTACCACGCCGTCGTACCGACGACGCGAGGCTTCTTGGGCGGGCGGGGCGCCGGCTGGTCCGTCGTCGTCGGGACCAGCGGGGCGGCGGTTTCAGTCGGGAGTGTTGTCACTGTAGGTCCAGAGCGAGGAGAACTTCGCGGTCAAGGCGATCACGGCGATGATCACCACGAACAGCACCCACACCTGCGCGGACGCGTACCCGAGTTGCGGGACCCGGCCGAGGTTGGAGAAGCCGTTGTTGTAGATCGCCAGCATCAGCACGTTGGTGCTGAAGCCGGGTCCGCCGCCGGTGAGGATCTTCGGCTGGTTGAACGTCTGCAGCGCGGCCGTGGTCTGCAGGATCACCTGGAGCAGCATGATCGGGCTGATCATCGGCAGCGTGATCCGGAAGAACACCGACGACGGGCCCGCCCCGTCGACCCGGGCCGCCTCGTAGAGCTCGGTCGGCACCGCCTGCAGTGCGGCGAGGAAGATGATCATCGTCCCGCCGACACCCCACAGCATCACCAGCACGATCGACGGCATCGCCATCGTCGGACTCTGCAGCCACAGGCTGGTCGGCAGGCCGAGCCGGTCCAGGATCGTGTTCAGCAGGCCGACCTGCGGGTTGAGGATGAACTTCCACAGCGTGATCGTCGCGACGACGGGCAGGACCACCGGCAGGTAGGCGAGGGTGCGGACGATCCGCACGCCGGCGAACCGCTGGTTGCAGAACATCGCCAGCGCCAGCCCGAGGATCAGCGACAACGGCACGTAGAGGATGACCAGGTACGCCGTCGCCCGCAGCGACGGCCAGAACGCCGGATCGACCGTGAACAGCCGGCGAAAGTTGCCCAGGCCAACGAACACCGGGTCGGTCAGGCCGTTGTACCTGGTCAGCGACAGGTAGAAGGAGCGAATCAGCGGATACACCACGAAGACGGTGAACCCGATGATCGCCGGGGCGATGAACAGGTACGCCGCCTTGGTGTCGGAGCCCGCGTTGCGGCTCATCCCGCCACCACTCCGGCGCGTCCGGTGCAGCCCACTCCGAGCGCCTCGGCTCACAGCACCGCTCGCTGCGCTCGCACCATCTCGTTGCAGTACCGGTTCGCGAAGTGCACGGTCGAGGCGACCAGCGTGCCCTTGTTCGTCGGCTCGGCCCGCTGCGCCCGCACCTTGCGCGTCGGCTTCGCTGGCTGCGCTCGCACCTTGTTCGTCGGCTCGGCTCGCTGCGCTCGCGCTGGGTTCGTCGGCTTCGCTGGCTGCGCTCGAAGTCTGCTCATCGCTTGCCTCGCCGCGCTGGGGCGGTGCTGATTGCTTCCCCCGCTGCGCTCGACGAAGTATTCATCGGGCCTCCTGGACGGTAACGTTTCCAAGATTTACTGTTGGGTGACGATGCCGTGTCGTGAAAAGGAAGTCAACCCCGTGTCCGAAACGTTTCCAACCCTCTCCGGGCCGATACCGCCCGAGGCGAGCCGCCCGACGATGATCGACGTGGCCCGCCGGGCCGGGGTGGGTCTCGGCACGGTGTCGCGGGTGGTGAACGGCGGGCACGGTGTCCGGGAGGAGACCGCCCAACGGGTCCGGACCGCGATCGCCGAGCTCGGCTTCCAGCGCAACGAGGTTGCCCGGGCGCTGCGGCCGGGCAAGAAGTCGTCGAGTCTCGCCCTGGTGCTCGGTGACCTGACCAACCCGTTCTACGCGACGATCGCGAAGGCATCGCTCGAGGTGGCCGGGCAGTCCGGGTTCGCCGTCGTCCTCGGCAGTGTCGACGAGGACCCGGAGGGGGAGAAGCGGGCGATCCAGGAACTGGTCAGCCGTCAGGTCGCCGGGTTGATGATCGTGCCGGATCAGGGCGACCACTCGTTCCTCGCCGGCGCCGGCGTACCGGTGGTGTTCGTCGACCGGCCGGCGCACGGCATCGAGGCCGACATCGTGATGGTCGACAACGAGGGCGGCGGCCGGCTCGCGACCGAGCACCTGCTCGAGCAGGGTCATGAGCGGATCGCGATCCTGCTGGCGCCGTCGTACTACACGACCGGACGGCGGTTGCGCGGGTACCGCCGGGCGCATCGGTCGGCGGGGGTCGAGGTCGACGAGTCGCTCGTCGTCCAACTGCCGGAAGGCAACGCCGAGGCCGCGGAGAAGGCGACGCTCGATCTGATGGTGCGCCCCGATCCGCCGACCGCGGTGTTCGCCTCGACGAACTTCCTCACCGAGGGTGTGTTGCGGGCGCTGGCGGCGGTGGGGAAGGAGCCGGCCGTGGTCGGATTCGACGACTTCCGGCTTGCCGACATGCTGCCGACGCCGGTGACGGTCGTTGCCTCCGACATCGCGGCGCTGGGTCGCACAGCGGCTCAGTTGTTGCTCGACCGTGCCTCAGGTGCCGACACCCGGCCGCCGCAGCGGACCGTGTTGCCCTGCGCGCTGATCCAGCGCGGCTCGGGTGAGCGGCCGCCGGATTCTGCCCGGAAGAGAAAGCCACGCTGATCGCGACCGGCAGTGACTATGGTCGCCGCGTGTACTACGAATCCTTCGGTGACGGACGGCCGATCGTCTTCCTGCCCGGCTGGGGTGGCGACGCCGGCGAGGGGCGCGACATCCACGAGCCCGTGTTCGCGGAACGCAACGGCTGGCGGCGGATCTACGTCGATCCGCCGGGAACGGGGAAGTCGCCCTCGGCGCCCGGGATCGTCGACCAGGACGGGATGCTCGCGGCCATCGTCGAGCTGATCGACGAGGTCGTCGGCGCCGAGCGGTTCGCCCTGGCCGGTACGTCGGCCGGCGGCCTGCACTCGCGGGGCATCGTCAAGCGCGACCCGTCCCGCATCCTCGGTCTGCTGCTCCGGGTCCCCGGCATCGTGGTGGATCGTGCCCGGCGGACCCTCCCCACGGAAGAGGTGAGCAAGTCCCCCGAGTGGTACGAGAAGCAGGGCAAGTACTACGACGTCGCCGAGGCGCAGGCGGACCGGGCCTTCCTCGGACGGATCCAGGCAGGTGTCTCCACCTATTCGCTGCGCGAGGACCCGGCTGCGCGCTTCGAGGGCCCGACGCTGATTGTGACCGGTCGCCAGGACACCATGACCGGCTACGCGGACGCCTGGTCGATCCTCGACGACTACCCTCGGGCCACCTACGTCGTGCTGGACCACGAGGGTCATGAACTGCCGGTCCGGAGCCTGGCCGTCTACCTCGCCCTGGTGGCCGACTGGCTGGACAGAATCGAGCACCCGGACGCGTGAGGGGCGGAACGCGCGTCCGGGTGCTCGAAAGTTCGAGGGGTCAGAAGTTCGGCCAGGCCCAGCCGAGGTAGTTGGAGTAGTAGGGGAGTTTGGCCAGGCCGATCCGGCCGTTGACGCTGGTGGCCCAGAAGTACCCGTCGCCGCGGGCGACGCCGACGTGGCCGTAGGGTGCGGCGATGTCCCAGAAGACCAGGGCGCCCTTCGGCGGGTTCAGGTCGCCGCGGTGGGCTGCGCCGCGGTTGACGGCGTCGTTCCAGTTGGCCTTGGCGGAGGCGTAGATCCCGGTCTTGCCGTAGGAGTTCTCGGCGGCCATCTCGCAGTACCCCTGGAACGCCGTCGAGCCGTTGCGGGCCGAGTACCAGGCGATCGCCTTGTCGGCGCGCGGGTTGCTGGTGCACAGCGGCGCGACCAGGCCGGAGCTGCCGGTGTCGACGTACGCGTCGGAGATGAACCCCTTGCCGGGGATGTGGTCCCAGATCAGGCTGCGGCCGAACTTGCCGGTCACCGGCTCGCCGTAGATCTGGCAGTCGATCTCGACCGGGCCGTTCGGCTGGGTCCCGACGGCGCCGAAGCTGGTGGCGTTGCCGGACCGGATGGTCACGCCGGCGCCGGAGTCGGTGACGACGGTGCCGGTGGCGGCGTTCGCGGGCAGGGTGCCCGTGCCGACCAGGGCGCCGGTGCCGAGCAGGGTGATCGCGGTGAGTCGGGCGGTGATGCGCAGGAGGGCGGTACGCATGATGTCGGTCCTTTTCGCTCAGTTGGTGGCGAACTGGCACTGACTTTCAGAGAATCAGAGAGTTACGGTGTTGTCGCAGTAGGCAACGATTCGATCCGGGAGTGCGCCGTGAGGCCAGCACAGGCTCGTTTTGTGATCGGCTGCCGGATGCGTGAGCTCCGGGAGGCGGCCGGCGTACCGCTGTCGCGCGCGGCCGCGCAGTCCGGCTGGGACAAGGGCCACCTGTCCCGGGTCGAGCGCGGTCACACCAAACCCAGCCGCGAGCTGATCGAGTGGTACGACGCCTCGTTCGGCGCCGGACAGGCCTTGGTCAACCAGCTGACGGAGCTGGAGGCCGCCGTACGGGCCGGACGGGACATGACGCTGCGGGACATGCGTCGGCACGTCCAACCGGTGCTGCTCGGTGGGTCCGTGCCCATCGACCACCACCCGGAGGATCGGGCCGAGCTGGTCGGGGAGACGATTCCGGACGGGACGCGGGTGTGCCGGGACGAGGAGTTCGAGAAGACCTGGGAGATCCGCAACAGCGGTGAGCGGCCCTGGCGCGGTCGCTGGCTGACCAGGCAGGGCGCCGCCGGTACGCCGGGGTGGCTGAGGTCACCACATCGCGCTCCGCTGCCGGACGCCGTACCCGGGGAGATCGTGACGGTGTCGATGACGCTGCAGGCGCCGTCACAGGTCGGGGCGTCGACGGCGTACTTCAAGATCACCGACGATGCCGGGCGCCTGTACTACCCCGGCCTGGAGTCGCCGCCGATGTACTGCACGATCTTCACCGTCTACGAACTCTAGGGATTGCCCTTGATCTTCCTTTGGTGGGTGTTCTTGACGCCCTGATCCGGAATAGGTTGCTGTCTCCTGAACCCGCCCGGACACACAGGAGTTGGCAGCGTGACCAGACTTCCCAAGATCGCTCTGGCCCTGGCGACGGCACTCGTCGTACCCCAGATGGCCATCAGCTCGGCCTCGGCGGCGCCCGCGGCCAAAGGTCCGGTGGATCCGCCGGTCCCGTCCATCCCCCAGAAGTACCTCGACCAGCCGATCACCTGGTCGGTCTGCTCGTTCGACGCCGCGGTCAAGAACTTGTACCCGCAGGCGCCGACCACGAACTGCGCGAAGGTGAAGGTCCCGATGGACTGGGCCAACCCGGACGCGCACCCCGACGTCGAGGTCGCCATCGCCTACAGCAGGGCCACCGGTACGTCGAAGGGCCTGATGACGACCAACCCGGGTGGACCGGGTGGCGCCGGCCTGACCCTGTCGGCCTCGCTGGGGGTCGAGAAGCCCCAGCTGTTCAGTGACTTCGACCTGCTCGGCTTCGACCCGCGCGGGTTCGGCCAGAGCACCCGGCTGCAGTGCCTGACCACGACAGAGAAGCTGAACGCGCTGCCGTCCACCCCGGACTACAAGGAGCGCACCCGGCTGACCCACCAGGTCGAGGTGGCCGAGGCCAAGCTGTACGCCGACGCGTGCTCGGCGACCGAGTTCGGTCAGTTCGTCAGCAGCCAGCAGACCGTGTACGACATGGAGTTCCTCCGGGCCCTGTTCAAGGCGCGCCAGCTGAACTTCATCGGCTACAGCTACGGCACCTGGCTCGGCGGCTGGTACGCCGACACTTATCCGTCGAAGGTCGGCCGGTTCGTGCTCGACTCGAACATGGACTGGACCCACACCCAGTGGGAGAACGTGAACTTCGACCCGTTCTCCGGTCAGCGCCGCCGCGACACCCAGCTGTTCCCGTGGATCGCCCGGCACGCCGACCAGATCGACGGCCTCGGTGGCACGTTCACCGAGGTGCGGGCGAAGTACAACGGGATCCGGGCCGGCCTGGTCGCCCGGGTGAAGGCCGGTACGTCGGCGGTGCGCGGTGACGACCTCGACGGCATCATCTACAGCACGCAGTACGGCAACGTCCGGTTCATCCGGGCGACGCTCGACATCCTGATCCACGACGAGTACCTGAAGGACCCGTCGGAGTCCGGCCAGATCGAGTTGCGCCACGTCGACCGTGCCTGGGCGCGGATCTCGCCGGAGCTGCAGGCGTTCGAGACCCTCGCCGCGATGCGGGCCCGGTACGGCGTGACGCCGGCCGCCTCCACCACCGCGGCGGCCCTGCGGATCGACTCGACCCGGTCCATCCTGGCCGACGCCCGCGCGGCCGCGGCCAAGTCGCGCGGTGACGCCGTGGTCAACCTCGGTTCGATCGGTACGACGGTCCGCTGCAACGACACCAAGTGGAACAGCGACCCGCGGTTCTACCTGCGCGAGGCGGACCGGATGGCCCGCAAGTACGACTTCTTCGGCTACATGAACGGCGTACCGTTCTGCGCCTTCTGGCCGTACGAGCCGCAGGACCGCAAGCTCGACCTCAAGGGCTCGCCGCGGATGCTGATGATCCAGAGCGAGCTCGACCCGGCGACGGCGTACGAAGGCGCCTTGCGGACCCACAAGGACACCGCCCGGGCGACCCGGTTCGTGGGCATCGACGACGAGGGCCAGCACGGCCAGTACGTCGGCTCGGCCTCGTCCTGCGCCGAGGCGATCGGTGACACCTACGTCTTCACCGGCGAACTCCCCGGCAAGAACCAGGTCTGCGGCACGTCACCGCTCCCGGCGGAACTGTCCGTCTACCCGGTCGACGGCCCCGTCGACGGCAACGCCGTACGCCTCCCGAAGTCGAAGCCCGGCAACCACAAACTCAACCCCCTCCTCCAGCAAGCCCTCGACACAGTAGCCGCCGGCACCCTGCGCTGACCGGCCGCCGAAGGGGCCCGGCGGAACCTCCGCCGGGCCCTTTCACTTGCCGTATTCGGCGTCGAGGGTGGCGTCGATTTCGGCTTTGCGTTTGACCCAGCGTTCGCTGAGGCCCTGGACCTCCTCCTCGATGAACTCGATGAAGCCCAGGGAGGCGCGGATCCGGCGGTGCGCGGCGGTGCCCTCGCCGGCGGCGGCGAGGACCTGGTTGAGCGAGTCGGACCAGCGGCTCAGCGCCTGGTCCTGGCGCATCATGCTCTGGTACCAGAAGTCGTCCTGGACCACGTACACGTCGCGCCGGCTGCCGGGCTCCCGCTCCCGGCTGGCCAGTCGCAACTGGAGCAGGTAGTTGACCGCCCCGGACACGGCGGCGGGGCTGGCCTGCAGGCGCTCGGACAGTTCGGCGGCGGTCATCCGCCCCTCCTCGCTGGCCAGGATGGCGGCGAAGACGCGGGCGGCCATCCGCGGCCAGCCCGTATCGGCCAGTTGGTTGCCGAACTGTTCGGCGTACCGCTTGACGGCTTCGTCGTCTCGTTGTGCACTCACCGCCCCATCATCTCCTCTCCGTGACCGAACCACCGGCTGTGTGAGAAGCGTGTTAGTAAGATTCACAATCTTCTGAATGAAGTGTACGTTATGAATCATGACATCAGCCATCGTGGTCTCTGGACTGCACAAGTCGTACGGAAGTACGCACGCCCTCGACGGTCTCGACCTGGACGTCGCGACTGGTGAGGTGCACGGCTTCCTCGGCCCGAACGGCGCCGGGAAGTCCACCACCATCCGGGTCCTGCTCGGGCTGCTGCGCGGCGACGCCGGTGACGTCTCGCTGCTCGGCGGCGACCCCTGGCGCGACGCGGCCAAGCTGCACCGCCGGCTCGCCTACGTCCCGGGTGATGTGAACCTGTGGCCGAACCTGACCGGCGGCGAGGTGATCGACCTGCTCGGCCGGCTCCGCGGCGGCCTCGACCCGAAGAAGCGGGACGACCTGCTGCGCCGGTTCGACCTGGATCCGACCAAGAAGGGCCGGACCTACTCGAAGGGCAATCGGCAGAAGGTCGCGCTGGTCGCGGCCTTGGCGAGTGATGTCGAGCTGCTGATCCTGGACGAGCCGACGTCCGGCCTGGACCCGCTGATGGAGGAGGTGTTCCGGCAGTGCATCGAGGAGGAGCGGCGGCGCGACCGCACCGTGCTGCTGTCGAGTCACATCCTGTCCGAGGTCGAGGCCTTGTGTGACCGGATCAGCATCATCCGGCGCGGCAAGGTGGTCGAGTCCGGGACGCTGGCGGACCTGCGCCACCTCACCCGGACGTCGATCCACGCCGAGCTGGCCGCTTCCCCGAACGGGCTGGCGTCACTGCCCGGGGTCCACGACCTCGATGTCGAAGGCAACCGGGTGCGGTGCGAGGTGGACACCGCGGAGCTGGATGCGGTGATGCGGCAGTTGTCCGCGAGCGGGATCAAGAGCCTGGTCGCGCAGCCGCCCACGCTGGAGGAGCTGTTCCTGCGGCACTACGAGGAAGAAGTCGAGCCGATGGCGGCCGCGCGATGACTGACTTCGTCGGTACCGCAACCCTGGTCCGGCTGGCGCTGCGCCGGGACCGGATCCTGATCCCGGTCTGGATCCTGGTGTTCGTGACGATGGCGGCCGGGTCGGCCCAGGCGTCGATCGAGCTCTACCCGGACGTCGAGTCCCGGGTCGAGGCGGCCCGTACGTCGAACTCGTCGCCGGCGCTGGTGTCGTTGTACGGCCGGATCTTCGACGAGACCTCGCTCGGTGAGCTGTCGCTGTTCAAGCTGACCGCGTTCGGTGCGGCGCTGGTCGGGTTGCTGGCGCGATCCTCGTCGTACGGCACACCCGGACCGAGGAGGAGACCGGGCGGCTCGAGTTGCTCAGCGCCGGAGTCCTCGGCCGGTACGCCGCTGTGACCGCGGCACTGATCGTGGCGTCGGCGACCGTTGTGGTGTTGGGCCTGCTGACCGCGCTGTCGCTGATCGGTGTCGGATTGCCTGCGGCGGGCTCGTTCGCCTTCGGACTGCAGTGGGCGGCGGCTGGTTTGTCCTTTGCGGGTGTGGCTGCGGTGACGGCGCAGCTGACGGAGGGTGCTCGGGCGGCGAACGGGTTCACGGCGATCGTCCTGGGTGTTTCGTACGTACTGCGGGCCATCGGTGACTCCTCCACCGACGGCAAGTCCGAGTGGGTGTCGTGGCTGTCTCCGATCGGCTGGTCACAGCAGGTCCGTGCGTACGCCGGCGATCGGTACGTCGTACTGCTGCTGCCGATCGTGTTCATGGTCGTACTGGTCGCTGGTGCGCTGGCGCTGATCCGGCGGCGTGACGTCGGTGCGGGGTTGGTACGGCCGCGACCAGGCCCTGCTACCGCGTCGCCGACGCTCCGGTCGCCGCTTGCGCTGGCGTGGCGGCTGCACCGAGGTTCCCTGTACGGCTGGGGTTTTGCGTTCCTTCTGCTCGGTCTGCTGGTCGGCAACATCGCCAGCAACGTGGACGGATTCGTCACGAGTGAGAGTGCGAAGGAGATGGTGGAGAAGCTCGGTGGCGTCAACGGCATCACCGACGCGTTCCTGTCGACGGAGATGGGGATGGTCGGCCTGCTGGCATCGGCGTACGGCATCCAGGCGGCACTCCGGCTGCGCTCCGAGGAGACCGCGCTGCGGGCCGAGCCGCTGCTTGCCACCGGGGTCACGCGGGCGCAGTGGCTGGGCAGCCACATGTTGATGGCCCTGTTCGGCACCGGCGTACTGATCCTGGTTGCCGGGCTTGGGTCCGGCATCTCGAGTGGAGCGTCGCTGGGCAACATGGGTCGTCAGGTGCCGCGCTTGCTTGCGGCCGCGGCCGTACAGTTGCCCGCGATCTGGTTGGTCACCGGACTGGTCGTCGTACTGTTCGGCCTGGCTCCCAAGCTGGTCACCGGCGCGTGGGTCCTGTTCGGCCTCTTCCTGCTGATCGGCCAGTTCGGCTCCCTCTTCGACCTGCCGCAGGCCGTGACGAACCTCAGCCCCTACGGCCACACCCCACGCCTGCCCGGCGGCGACTTCTCCGCCACCCCGGTCATCTGGCTGACCGCGCTCGCCGCGGCCCTGGCCCTCACCGGACTGGCCACCTTCCGCCGCCGCGACATCGGCTGACAGAACAGCGCCGGCTGAGGGTTTCGCCACCCCCGGGCCCGCCCGGCTGATCGCCGGGCGGGCCGCTCTGTCTACGATCACGGGGTGCCTTGGAGCGATGGGTCGGTGGAGTTCTGGACCGAGCGGCATCTGGGTGTGCTGAGCACTGTCCGGGCCGACGGGACGGTGCACTCCACGCCGGTCGGGGTGACGGTGGACGTCGAGGCGGGGCTCGCGCGGGTGATCTGCTCGGGTACGTCGCACAAGGCTCGGACCATCCGTAATGCCGGCGTCGCATCGGTCTCGGTGACACAGGTGGACGGGCGGCGGTGGTCGACGCTGGAGGGTCGTGCGGTGGTCAGCGACGATCCGGAGCGCGTCGCGGACGCCGTACGGCGGTATGCCAAGCGTTACAGGGAGCCAAGAGTCAACCCACAGCGCGTGGTCATCGAGATCACCATCACAAAGGTCCTCGGCAATGCCTGAGCCTGTGACGGTGGTGGGAATCGGAGCCGACGGGTGGGAGGGGCTGTCACCTGTTGCGCAGAGGGCTCTGGTGGCGGCACAGGTGCTGATGGGCAGCACGCGGCAGTTGGGGCTCGTACCCGACGACGTCGCAGGGGAGCGCATTGCTTGGCCGTCGCCTTTGTCAGAGGCCTTGCCGGGGTTGCTCGAGGCGCACGGTGGCCGGCAGGTTGTGGTGCTTGCCAGCGGCGATCCGACGTTCCATGGCATCGGTACGACGCTGACGCGGTTGCTGGGGGTGGACGCAGTACGGGTGATCCCACACCCGTCGAGTGTTTCGCTGGCGTGTGCGCGGTTGGGTTGGCCGCAGGACCAGGTGCAAGTGATCAGTCTGGTTGGGCAGCCGGTGGAACTCGTGCACCCGCATATTCAGCCCGGTCGTCGGCTGGTCGTGCTGAGTTGGGGTGCTCACACACCTGCAGAGGTTGCCGGACTGTTGGTCGCGCGTGGCTACGGCTCCAGCGCAGTGACTGTGCTTGAACAGCTCGGTGGACCCTCGGAGCGTGTGCGGACCGCTCCAGCAGCAGAGTGGTCGTACGACGTTGACGCCCTCAACGTGATCGGAGTGCAGTGCGAGGCGGATGCGGATGCCCCGTTGCTCTCGACAGTGCCGGGACTGCCTGACGACGCCTACGAGAACGACGGCCAGCTCACCAAGCGTGAAGTCCGGGCGGTGACGCTCTCACGACTCGCACCGGTGCCGGGTCAGTTGCTGTGGGACGTCGGCGGCGGAGCCGGCAGCATCGCGATCGAGTGGTCACGTCACCACCCCACCTGCCGTGCGATCGCGATCGAACGCGACCCGGATCGGGCCAAACGCCTCGACCGCAACTCGTCCGCTCTCGGCGTGGCTGTGCGGACCGTGCTGGGCAAGGCGCCCGCCGCGCTGGAGGGTCTGGAGACGCCCGACGCGATCTTCGTCGGCGGGGGAGCGACGGCACCCGGCATGATCGAGACCTGCTGGAACGCCCTCGCACCCGGCGGCCGGCTCGTGCTGAACGGCGTGACGCTGGAAACCGAGACCCTGATCGCCCGCTGGTACGGCGAGCTCGGCGGCGACCTGATCCGTCTCGACGTCCAGCGCGCCTCGCCGGTCGGAACGATGACCGGCTGGCGCCCCGCCATGCCCGTGACGATCTGGAGCGTGACCAAGTGACGGTACTACTGAACGCCGCGCCGCCGCGCGGCCGGTCACGGGGCTGTGGCTCCCGGTCTTCCCTCGTCGCTTCGCTCCTCAGTCCAGACCGGGAGGCCCCGTGACCGTGCACTTCATCGGCGCCGGTCCCGGTGCCGCCGATCTGATCACCGTCCGCGGCCGCGACCTGATCGCGTCCTCACCGGTCTGCCTGTACGCCGGCGCGCTGGTCCCGGTCGAACTCCTCGACCACTGCCCGCCCGGCGCCCGCAAGGTCGACACCGCGAACCTGAACCTCGACCAGATCATCGCCGAACTCGCCACCGCCCACGCCGACGGACTCGACGTCGCAAGGCTCCACTCCGGCGACCCGTCGGTGTTCAGCGCGATGGCCGAGCAGATGCGCCGCCTCGACGACTTCGGCATCCCGTACGACGTGACACCGGGCGTCCCCGCGTACGCCGCCGCCGCGGCCACTCTGGGCCGGGAGTTGACCGTGCCCGAGGTCGGCCAGACGGTCATCCTCACCCGGATCGCGGGCCGGGCATCCGCGATGCCGCCGGGCGAGGACCTGACCACACTCGGCGCCAGCCGGTCCACGATCGTGCTGCACCTTGCCGTCCAGGCGATCGACCGCGTCGTCGACGAGCTCACCCCGTCCTACGGCGCCGACTGCCCGGTCGCCGTGGTCGCCCGGGCGTCCCGCGACGACGAGGTGGTTCTGCGTGGCACGCTCGCCGACATCGCCGACCAGGTGCGGGCCGCGGACATCCGCCGTACCGCGGTCATCATCGTCGGCAAGGTCCTGTCCGCGACCGCGTTCCGGGACAGCCATCTCTACTCCATCACGCGGGCTCGATGAAGGTCCTCCTGCTCGGCGGCACGGGCGAGGCGCGGGAGCTTGCCGACCTCCTGCTGTCGATGGGGGTCGAGGTGGTTTCCTCGCTGGCCGGGCGCACCTCCGAGGCCCTGCAACCAGCCGGTCAGGTGCGGTCGGGTGGGTTCGGCGGCGCAGAGGGCCTCTCGGCCTGGCTCAGCGAACATCCGGTCGACGCCGTGGTCGACGCCACCCATCCCTTCGCCGCCACGATCACCGCGAATGCTGTCACCGCAACCCGAGCCGCCGGTGTGCCCCATCTCATCCTCCGGCGCCCGGGCTGGACCCCCGAGCCGGGCGACGTCTGGCACTGGACGGACACCGCCGGGGCCGCGGCAGCCGTGCTCCCGACCCTCGGCAACCGGGTCTTCCTCACCATTGGACGCCAAGGTCTGCAGGTCTTCGCCACCACCGGCCTGTGGACGCTCGCCCGCTGCGTGGAGCCACCGGAGCCTCGTCCTACCTGGTGTGAACTGCTCTTCGACCGCGGCCCGTACGACGTGGCCGGTGAGCTGAGCGTGTTGCGGGAACACAGGATCGACGTGCTGGTGACGAAGGACAGCGGCGGTCCACAAACCTCGGCGAAGCTCGTCGCCGCGCGGCAACTCGGTGTACCGGTCGTCCTCATCCGGCGGCCGCCGCTGCCGGACGGTGCCGAGGCGGTGAACTCGGTGGACCGCGTCGTCGAGTGGGTCAAGGCCCGTCGGTAGATTGACGCCCATGGGGATTCAGATCGCGCCGAGCATCCTGTCCGCCGACTTCGCCCGGCTCGCCGACGAGGCGGCCGCCGTGTCGAACGCCGACTGGCTGCATGTCGACGTGATGGACAACCACTTCGTGCCGAACCTGACGCTCGGCATGCCGGTGGTCGAGTCGCTCGCGAAGGCGACCGACACCCCGCTGGACTGCCACCTGATGATCGAGGACCCGGACCGCTGGGCGCCCGGGTACGTCGAGGCCGGCGCCTCGAGTGTCACCTTCCACGTGGAGGCGTGCCGCGCGCCGATCCGCACCGCGCGGGAGATCCGGGCCAAGGGTGCCCGGGCCGCGATGGCGCTCAAGCCGGCCACCCCGATCGAGCCGTACGAGGATCTGCTCACCGAGCTCGACATGATCCTGATCATGACCGTCGAACCGGGTTTCGGCGGCCAGAAGTTCCTCGACGTCTGCGTGCCGAAGATCCGCCGGACCCGCCAGCTCCTCGACAAGCACGGCCTCGACCTGTGGGTCCAGATCGACGGCGGCGTCTCGGTGGAGACCATCGAGCGCTGCGCCGACGCGGGCGCCGACGTCTTCGTCGCCGGTTCGGCCGTCTACGCGGCCGACGACCCGAACGCGATGGTCGAGCAGCTACGCACCCTCGCCGAGCAGGCCACGGGCTGACACGCTGTCCGCGGGCTGTTCCGGCGGGACTCTGAGCAGCAGACCGAACGACACCGCCGCGAGCGCGGCGGCGACCAGCCAGACGTAGCGAACGCCGAAGCTTTCGACGACCTGGCCGGACACGGCTGCCCCGATCGCGGCTCCGCCCATCGCCGCGCTGCCCATCCAGCCGAACACCTCGGTGCGCACCGTATCCGGAGTCAGCGCGCCCAGACGCTCGTACAAGGCCCCAATCGCGGGCGCCAGCGTCAGGCCGGACACGGTGAGAGCGATGCCCAGCGCCACCGGCGACCAGGTCGCGAACACGCACAGCAGCATGCCCAGCGTGACCAGGGCCGCCCTTCGCCAGAGGTACGACGTACGACGGCCCGGCAACGCACCGGCCACCGCGCCGCCGACGAGACTGCCGAAGGCCCAGACGGCCTCCATGATGCCCGCGAGCAACCGCTCACCGTGTTCGTCCGCGAACGCGACGATGCCGAGCGAGATGCCGTTGAACGCCATCACCCACAGGCCGAACGACAGGATCAACGGCAGCCGGTGGCGGTGCCAGAGGAGCTGACGAGCGGTCAGCCGTGGCCCGCTCCCGTCGTCGTGCTGGACCGGCGGCGGTTGCTGCAATGCGTACCACCAGATGAAGGCGGCCGACATCGCTGCGGCGAGGAGGACGCCGAGGCGTGGGCTCGCCACGCTCACCGCTGTTGCCCCGAGCATCGGACCGACGATGAACAACAACTCCTGCGCGGTCGCGTCCACCGCGTACGCCGTCCGGAGCGCGGGCCCGTGGACGACTCTCGGCCAGGCTGCTCGCAGCGTCTGCATCACGGGCGGCACCAGCGCGCCGGCGAGGAAGGTCAGCAGTGGCATCAGCCGGTAGAGCCCGGCCGGGAGCGCGGCGAGCGCGGCGAGCGCGACGCTCCACGACAACCCGGTCGCCAGGAGGACCCCGCGGGCGCCGCGCCGGTCGGCCGTCCTGGCCCACAGCGGACCGGCGATCGCCATGCCGATCGAGTACGCACCCGCGACGATGCCGGCCCAGCGGAACGAGCCGCCCACGTCCTTGGCCAGGAACGCGACCGGCACCATCGTGGCCAGCACCGGGAGCCGCGCCAGCAGTGACGCGGAGAGCAGAGCCATCACGCCGCGGGTGCGCCACAGCTCTCGATACCCGGAAAGCTCCATGGGCGGCATTCTCACTCCCGCCACCGACAGTTTCGAGCGCTCGGTAGCATGAGCCGGTCGGCGACCTAGGAGCGTGGATGACCGAGCACAAGCCGGTGGAGAGCTGGCTGACGGACATGGACGGCGTGCTGGTGCACGAGGAGCGCGCCATCCCCGGAGCGAGTGAGTTCATCGGCTCGCTGCAGAAGTCCGGGAAGCGGTTCCTGGTGCTGACCAACAACTCGATCTTCACCCCGCGCGACCTGAGAGCCCGACTGCTTGCCGGTGGCATCGACGTGCCCGAGCACGCGATCTGGACCAGTGCCCTGGCCACCGCCCAGTTCCTCGACGACCAGCGCCCCGGCGGTACGGCGTACGTGATCGGCGAAGCCGGCCTGACCACGGCCCTGCACGAGATCGGGTACGTGCTGACCGAGCGGGCGCCGGACTACGTCGTCCTCGGGGAGACCCGCACCTACTCGTTCGAGGCGATCACCAAGGCGATCCGGCTGATCTCCGACGGCGCCCGGTTCCTCGCCACCAACCCGGACCCGACCGGCCCGTCGACCGAGGGGCCGCTGCCCGCGACCGGTTCGGTGGCCGCTCTGATCACCCGCGCGACCGGCGTGGCGCCGTACTTCGTCGGCAAACCGAACCCGCTGATGATGCGCAGCGCGCTGAACCGGATCGAGGCGCACTCCGAGACCACGGTGATGATCGGCGACCGGATGGACACCGACATCATCAGCGGCCTGGAGGCCGGGCTGCGGAGCGTGCTGGTGCTGTCCGGCTCGACCAGCGAGCACGAGGTCGACCGGTTCCCGTACCGCCCGACCCGGATCGTGGAGTCCATCGCCGACGTCGTACCACTGGTCGAGGCGCTCGCCTAGCAGGTGAGGGTCCGGAAGCCGTAGCCCTGGGCCTTGAGGGTGGTCAGGATCGCGGGCAGCGCGGCCACGGTCTGACTGCGGTTGCCGCCGCCGTCGTGCAGCAGGATCACCGAGCCGTTGCGTACGCCGGTGAGCACCCGCTTCACGATCGCCGCCGTACCGGGCTTGGTCCAGTCGCGCGAGTCGACGTGCCAGACGATCAGGTCCTTGCCGAGGGCCTTCGCCCGCTGGGTGACGGCCGGGTTGAACCCGCCGTACGGCGGCCGGAGGCAGCGCGGAACCTGGCCGGTGTGGGCGCTGATGGCACGATCCGTCGACAGGATCTGCGTGCGGAACGCCGCCGCCGAGAGCGTTCGGAGGTCGGCATGGGTCCAGGTGTGGTTCTGCACGCTGTGTCCGGCGGCGTGGATCCGCTTGGTCAGGGCCGGGTGTTTCACCACGTTCCGGCCGACCTCGAAGAACGTCGCCTTGGCGTCGTACTTCGCCAGCACGTCGAGGATCTGCGGGGTGTAGACGGGGTCAGGCCCGTCGTCGAAGGTCAGGACGACGTACTTCGTGGGGAGCGCCACCTGCGCCGCGGCCGACGGGGGAGGCGGAGTTGCGGCCGCAGGCGGCTGGCTGGGCGTGCGGGCAGCCGCGACCACCACCGTGCCGATCACGGCGCTGATCGCCATCATCATCGCCAAGCCGACCAGGCGGTTGCCGGAGCGTGTCAAAGCCATGTGTCCCCCAGGGCGGTGGTGGGCTCACTTCCTCACCCCACGATCGGGACGATCCGGCGAAAAGCCAGTGGCCACGCCGCTGCCGCGTCAGCAATCAACGCATACCGGACGCCTACAGCACCTGGGACAGGAACTGCTGCAGCCGCGGCGACTCGGCCGCGGTGAAGATCTGCTCCGGTACGCCGGACTCCACCACGACCCCGTGGTCCATGAACGCGACCTGGTCCGCGACCTCGCGCGCGAACCCCATCTCGTGGGTCACGACGACCATCGTCATCCCGGCCTGCGCGAGATCCGCCATCAAGCCGAGAACACCCTTCACCAGCTCCGGGTCGAGTGCCGAGGTCGCCTCGTCGAACAGCATGACCTCGGGTTTCATCGCCAGCGCCCGCGCGATCGCGACCCGCTGCTGCTGGCCACCGGACAGCGTGCCCGGTCGCGCTTCGGCCTTGTTGCTCAATCCGACCAGCTCGAGCTGCTGCAGGGCCGCGGCCCGCGCCTCGTCCGGGCCGAGCTTCTTGATCTTGCGCAGCGGCAGCGTGATGTTCTCCAGCACGGTCTTGTGCGGGAACAGGTTGAAGTGCTGGAACACCATCCCGATCCGCCGCCGCAACGCGTCCGGATTGCTCTTCAGCACCGACTCTCCGGCCAGCCGGACGTCGCCGGCATCCGGCTCGATCAACCGATTGATGGCCCGCAGCAAGGTCGACTTACCCGATCCGGACGGACCGATGACGCACGCCGTACGCCCGGCCGCAACCGCGAGATCGACACCCCGCAGCACCTTGTTGCTGCCGAAGGCGAGCTCGACCCCTTCGACCTCGAGACTCGCGGCCTCAACGGTGGTCTGCATGCGCCAGCTCCTCCAGTACGACGTCTTCCTTGGGCGACTCGCCGGTCGGACGCCCCTCCCGCAGCCGCTTGTCGAAGTAGTTCACCAGGTGGGTCAGCGGCACCGTGATCACCAGGTAGAAGATCCCGGCCAGCAGCAACGGCGACAGGTTCCCGTTCGTCGCGGCCGCGTCCTGGCCGATCCGGAACAGCTCCCGCTGACTCGCGAGCAGTCCGAGGAAGTAGACCAGACTCGACTCCTTCACCAGCGCGATGAACTGATTCACCAGCGCCGGCAGCACCCGTCGTACCCCCTGCGGAATGACGACCAGCCGCATCCCGGCCGTGTAGGTGAACCCGAGCGCGCGGGCCGCCTCGAGCTGGCCCTTCTCCACGCTCTGGATGCCGGAGCGGAAGATCTCGCCGATGTAGGCCGCCGCGATCAGCGACAGCGCGAGGATGCCGAGCGGGTACGGGTTCGGTCCCCACCAGTGCCGGGTGATCGGCGACAGGCCCTGCCCGATCAGCAGGATGGTCAGGATCGCCGGCAGGCCGCGGAAGATGTCGGTGTAGACCTTCGCCGGCCAACGCAGCCAGCGCTTCTTCGACAAGGCGAGGACCGCCACGATCATGCCGAGCAGAGTGCCCAGCACGACCGAGGCGGCCGCCAGGATGAGGGTGTTGACCAGTCCCACCTTGAGCATCTCGGGCAGGACCGCCTTCATCGACTCCCAGTCGAGGAAGGTGTCGTTCAGCGTGGACCAGATGTCCATCAGCCGGCGGCGGGGGTGGTGCTCGCGGCTGCCGACGGCGGGGTGAACTTCACCGAACCGCTACCCGGCTTGAAGTTCGCCGGGACCGCGCGGCCGGGGTAGTACTGCTCGACCAGCTTCGTCCAGGTGCCGTCGGCGATCACCTCGTCGAGCGCCTTGTTCACCGCCTCGCGCAGCGCGTCGTTGTTCTTCGCCACCGCGAACGCCATCGGTGCTTCGCTCAGTTCTTTGGCGGCCAGGATTACCGTGCCGCCGCCCTGCTCCTTGGCCATCTTCTCGCCGATCTCGGCCGGTGAGACCCACGCGTCCGCCGTACCGGCCTTGAGTTGGCCGAGCGCGGCGTTGTAGTTCGGCACCCGGACCGGGTCGAGGCCCTTGCCCGTGGCGTAGTCGTCCTGGACCGTGCCCTGGACGACGACCACGCGCTTGCCCTGGAGCTGGTCGAACGACGAGATGCCGGACGTCTTGGTGGTGTTCAGGCCGAGGTAGCCGAAGTCGTACCCATTGCTGAAGGCAACCGTCTTCTTGCGGGCCTCGGTGACGGTGATGGACGAGCTGCCCAGGTCGAACTGGCCGCCGTTCACCTGCGACAGCAGCGCGGAGAAGTCGGTGCCGACGAACTCCGGCTTCAGGTTCAGCTTCGCCGCGACCGCGGTGATCAGGTCGTTGTCGAACCCGGTGAACTTGCCGTCCTTCACGTACACGTTCGGCGGCGCGTCGGTGAGCGTCCCGATCCGCAACGTCCCCGGCTTGATCAGCCCCAGGTCCGGACCGCTCGCGGCCGGCTCGTCATCGCTGCCGCAGGCAACCATCGAGACCGCCAGCGTGACGGCGGCTCCCACCGCGACAACCCGTCGAAAGGCGCTGAAGGCGCGCACAACTGTCTCCTCACACACGTAGCTCACGGCAGAACGGATTCGCCCGCCTCCGAAACCCAACACCACCCCCACCCCCGGTCATTCCACCCCGACACCCACTGAGACACCCCCAAAATGTCTACCCGCCTTGTGGTATATCGGGGGGTCCGTCCACGGCGCATGGTGTACGTCACATCGGATCGCCGTCCCAGCGGCTGGACCGTTCCCGGTTGCCGCCGGTGCCGCGAGTGAAATACTGCAATTGATGAATTCGAACCCGGCCGTCGGCCGACGCGGGCGAGTCGTGGCGGCGCTCGCGATCACGACGACCGTCGGGTACGGCGTGCTGACGTACGCGTTCAGCGTGCTGCTCGGGCCGATGAGCCGAGAGCTCGGCATCTCTACGACCACCGCGGTCGGCGCCTCGACCGTCGCCGTACTCGTCTCCGGCCTGATGTCGGTCCCGGTCGGCCGCTGGCTCGACGCCAGGGGCGGACGCGGGCTGATGACGACCGGCTCGATCCTCGCGGCCGCCGCCGTCCTCGGATGGTCCCAGGTCCAGAACAGCGTCCAGTTGTACGGCGCCTTCGTTGCGATCGGGATCGCGTCGGCGATGGTGCTGTATCCGCCGGCGTTCGCGGTCGTGGTCGCGGTCACCCGGCCGGAGACGCGCACCAACGCGATCCTGTCGATCACGCTGGTGGGCGGGCTGGCCAGTTCGATCTTCATTCCGCTGACCGGGTACCTCAACCAGGAGCACGGCTGGCGAGACACGCTCGTCATCCTTGCCGCCGTCCTGGCAGTCATCACGATCCCGCTGCATGCCGTCGTCGTACGGCGGACCAAGCCGCGGCCCGAACCCGGCAAGCAGAAGGCCCGGTCACCGAGGCGGGTGCTGCGGGATCCCGGGTTCTGGTTGCTGGCCGGTGCGTTCCTGGTGCACAGCGCGGCGCTCGCGGTGATCTCGGTTCACCTGGTGCTGTACCTCATCAGCCTCGGGCACCCACCGGCGACCGCGGCGACGCTGGCCGGGCTGCTCGGGTTGTTGTCGGTGACCGGGCGGCTGGTCACCAGCGTGGCGGCGCGGTGGTTGCCGATGGCCACCATCACCGCGGTGGTGCTCGGCCTCCAGGGTGTGGCGATCTCCCTGCTGCCGGTGGTCGGGCGGCAGGTTGGCGGAGCGGTGGTGTGCCTGACGCTGTTCGGGCTCGGCTTCGGGGTGTCGTCGATCGCGACCCCGGCGATTCTGCTCGACCGGTACGGCGCCGACGGGTTCGGGACCATCTCCGGCATCCTGACGACGCCGGTCACCATCGCCAAGGCGGTCGGGCCGCTCGGTGGGGCGGCGCTGGCCGAGGCGTTCGGCTACCGGCCCCTGATCCTGACCGTCGCGGGCGCCTGCCTGATCGCCGCGATCGCCCTGGCCCTGACCCGCCGGCTCCCCGCCACGGACCAAATACCCGAGACCCGCGAGCCCCCAGAGTCAGGTCAGGTGGCCGGGAGAGGTCAGGAGTCCGGGACCCGACAGCCGCCCGGGACCGGATAGCAGTTAGGAGTGGGCTGGCGGTGGGGCTTGGGCGGGCGATCGGGAGGGTGGGACGGTGCCGGGGGTTGGGCGGGTGTCGGGGGGTGGGACGGTGCCGGGGGTTGGGCGGGTGTCGGGGGGTGGGA